>NZ_JBFAMS010000025.1:0-67198 GCF_040656575.1 Micromonospora sp. NPDC049801
TTATCATACGTCCCCCCGCCCCGCGCCCCCCCCCCCCGCGGGCGGGGGGGGGGCCCCCCCCCCCGCGCCCCCCCGCCCCGGTGGAGCGATGAGTCGGCTCAGGCGTCGGCCGAGTCCTCGGTCAGGTTCTTCACCAGGTTCGGGTCGACCGGAACGCCCGGGCCCATCGTGGTGGTGAGGATGACCTTGCGGAGGTACTTGCCCTTGGCCGCGGACGGCTTGGCCCGCAGCACCTCGTCGAGCACCGCGGCGTAGTTGTCCACCAGCTGGCTCTCCGAGAAGGAGGCCTTGCCGATGATCAGGTGCAGGTTGGAGTGCTTGTCCACCCGGAAGGTGATCTTGCCGCCCTTGATGTCCTGCACCGCCTTGGTGACGTCCATGGTCACCGTGCCGGTCTTCGGGTTCGGCATGAGACCGCGCGGGCCCAGGATCCGCGCGATCCGGCCGATCTTGGCCATCTGGTCCGGCGTGGCGATCGCCGCGTCGAAGTCGAGCCAACCACCCTGGATACGGGCGACCAGCTCGTCGGTGCCCACCTCGTCCGCACCCGCCGCGGCGGCCTCCTCGGCCTTCGCGCCGCTGGCGAAGACGATCACGCGGGCGGTCTTACCGGTGCCGTGCGGCAGGTTGACCACACCGCGGACCATCTGGTCCGCCTTGCGGGGGTCGACGCCGAGGCGCATGGCGACCTCGACCGTGGCGTCGAACTTGACGTTGGTGGTCTCCTTGGCCAGCTTCACGGCCTCGGCGGGGGTGTAGAGCTTCGACCGGTCGATGACGTCGGCGGCCTTGCGGTAGCTCTTGCTGCGCTGCATTGCTGATTACTCCTGTGGTCTCTGGCGGGCCGCTCGGCGCGAGCCCTCCCACGATCGGGTCGTCGGCGGAGGCCGACGTCAGTCGTTGACGGTGATGCCCATCGACCGGGCGGTGCCGGCGATGATCTTCTCGGCCTGGTCCAGGTCGTTGGCGTTGAGGTCGGCCATCTTCTTCTCGGCGATCTCACGCAGCTGGGCGCGGCTGACCGAGCCGACCTTGGTCGCCTGCGGAACGCCCGAGCCCTTCTGCACACCGGCGGCCTTGATCAGCAGCCGGGCGGCGGGCGGGGTCTTCAGCACGAAGGTGAAGGACCGGTCCTCGTACACGCTGATCTCGGCGGGGACGATGTCGCCCCGCTGGGACTCGGTCTGCGCGTTGTAGGACTTGCAGAACTCCATGATGTTCACGCCGTGCTGACCGAGCGCGGGGCCGACCGGCGGCGCCGGCGTGGCCTGGCCCGCCGGCAGCTGAAGCGTGAACGTCTTGACGAGCTTCTTCTTCGGAGGCATGTCACTTCCTGGGGCTTGGAGCTGGGAAAATGCGGCCGTCGCCGCCGCGGCTGGGCGCGCACGGTCAGCGCGATGCGACAGCGGCGACGTTCAAGAGTAGCGCACGCCGCAGCCCGCTCGTCCGCCGAGGTCGAGCGGGAGGGCGTACGCCGACGTCGGCGGCGGGCTGAGCCCGCCGCCGACGACCATCAGATCTTGGCGACCTGGTTGAAGTTGAGCTCCACCGGGGTCTCCCGGCCGAAGATCGACACCAGCACCTTGAGCTTCTGCTGGTCGGCGTTGATCTCACTGATCGTGGCCGGCAGCGAGGCGAACGCGCCGTCGGTGACGGTAACGGAGTCGCCGACCTCGAAGTCGAGGACCTTGATCTCCGGCTTCGCCTTCTTCTGCTCGGTCTCGACGGCCGGCGCCAGCCACTTCAGCACCTCGTCGAGCGACAGCGGCGCGGGCCGGTCGGCCCGGTCGGTCGCACCGACGAAGCCGGTCACACCCGGGGTGTTGCGGACACACGAGTAGGACTCGGCGGTCAGCTCCATCCGGACCAGGATGTAGCCGGGGAAGACCTTGGCCTGGACCTGCGAACGCTTACCGTTCTTGACCTCGACCTCTTCCCGGGTCGGCACCTCGACCTGGTAGATGAAGTCCTCCATGTCGAGGCTCGTGATCCGGGTCTCGAGGTTGGTCTTCACCTTGTTCTCGTAACCGGCGTACGAGTGCACCACGTACCAGTCGCCCGGCGCGTAACGCAGCTTCTGCCGCAGCTCGGCGACCGGGTCGTAGTCCTCGTCCGGCGCGGGCTCGGTGGTGGGGAACTCCGGCTCGCTGGCGGCCTCAACCGACTCGTCACCAGCCGCCGTCGCGACCGTGGACTGCTCGTCCACTTCTCCGGCGGTCTCGTCGTACTCAGGCACGCTCGCTCACTTCCGTCACTATCGGCTGGAGACAGCCGGTCAGTCCGAGTTGCCGAAGACGAACAACACGGCCTTGGCGAAGCCGTAGTCCAGCACGCCCACGATCGTCAGCATCACCGCGACGAACGTGACCACCACGGCGGTGTACGTCAGCAACTCCTTGCGGGTCGGCCAGATGACCTTACGCAGTTCGGCTACGACCTCGCGGAAGAACCGGGCGATGCGGCCGAACACGCCCACCCGACCGGTTTCCGACCTCGTGGTCGGCCGGCTGTCGGCCGATTCCGCCCGGGCGCGGGCCCGCGTCGCGGTGCCGCCCCGGGAGACCGGCTCGTCCGCGCCGGTGGCGTCGTCGTCGGCTACGTCGTCGACGATCTCATCGTCGAGACGATCGTCGCCGGCGTCCTCGCCGCGCCGCTTGTTGTCGGCCACTTCGCCCTCCGTCGCGGAATCTCGGGTCGCACGCCGGGCGGCGTACGCGGCGCTGGTCACGCCGGCCGAACCCAACCGTCCCGCGACGGGCCGCGGCCGGTGGTCCGACCGGGAGCCCCGATTGCCTCGGAACCACCCCGCCGATGCCACCACCACGGGCCGGACGCCGCCTTGTCGGCGGCGCGACCCACGGGAACGGTCAGGCCTGAGGCGCAGGGGTGACAGGACTTGAACCTGCAGCCTGCGGTTTTGGAGACCGCTGCTCTGCCAATTGAGCTACACCCCTGTGCGGCAACACTCGCCCCACGCGGTCACAGACGACCGTGCAGGGGTCACTTGCCCCACGGCGGACCAGTGTACGGGTAGGTGCCCGACTTTCCCAACCGGTCTCCCCGCCACGCGTGGCGAAGCCGATCCAGCGCGCCGCGCGGCCCCCGGTTCAGCGGGCCGGGCCGCCGTGCTCTCGCGTGCGTCCGGCCTCGGTTCAGCGCGCTGTGCGGATGAGCGCGCGCGCCTGCGACAGCACTTTGTCGCCCAGGCAGGTCGCGGTCACGTCCAGCCGGGTGAGGCCGTCCTCGGTCACCTCGCGGACCCGCGCGGTCACCTCGATCTCGGTCCCCTGGTCGTCGTCGGGGACCACCACCGGCCGGGTGAACCGGACGCCGTACTCGACCACCGCGTCGGGCGCGCCGGCCCACTCGGTGACCGCCCGACCGACCAGCGCCATCGTGAACATGCCGTGCGCGATGACCCCGGGCAGTCCCACCTTCGTGGCGACCCGGTCGCTCCAGTGGATCGGGTTGAAGTCGCCCGAGGTGCCGGCGTAGCGGATCAGGTCCGCCCGGGTCACCCGGAACGTCTTGGTTGGCAGTTCCATCTCAGGCCTCTCCACGGATGACGTACCGGGCCCAGACGGCGACCACCTGCTCCCCGGCGACGGTGCTCACGTCCGTACGGGTGGTGAGCAGGCCGTGCCCGCCCCGGTTGCTGACCTCTTCGATGGTGTTGACGCAGACCAGCTCGTCGCCCGCGACCACCGGCCGGTTGTACGCGAACCGCTGGTCGCCGTGGACCAGCCGGCTGTAGTCGACGCCCAGGTCCGGGTCCTCGATGATCTGACGGGTCGCGGCCATGGTGACGATCACCGGGAAGGTCGGCGGAGCGACCACGTCCGGGTGGCCCAGGGCCTGCGCCGCGGCCGGGTCGTGGTGAGCCGCGTCCGTGGCGCCGATGGCCGTGGCGAACTCACGGATCTTTTCTCGGCCCACCTGGTAGGGGGCGGTCGGCGGGTACGTGCGGCCGACGAAGGAAGGGTCCAGGGACATGCCGCGAACCTACACGGAAAGCACAACCGCCGATCTGGTCGGCAGGCTGCGGCGATGCCGCGCCCGACCGGTCAGATCGGCGGTTGGAAAGGCTTCGACGACGGCCGGCTGTGCCGGCCGGCGGTCAGCGGGTCTCGCGGTGAACCGTGTGCCGGCCGTCGCGCGGGCAGAACTTCTTCATCTCGATGCGGTCGGGGTCGTTCCGGCGATTCTTGCGCGTGATGTAGTTGCGCTCCTTGCACTCCACACACGCCAAAGTGATCTTCGGCCGGACATCGGTAGCCTTCGCCACGGCGGAGTGCCTTCCTCGCTAACGGAAACAACTACGACGCGTCAGCCTAGACGCTGACTGCGCGGACATGCAAAGTGGGCGCCAGTGGCGCCCATCTCAACGACCACCGGGAACCAGCCCGGAAGACGAGAGTAGCGGTGGCCGGACTTGAACCGGCGACACAGCGATTATGAGCCGCTTGCTCTGCCATCTGAGCTACACCGCCGCGGTGGGTCCAGCTGAACCCTCGAGCCCCCTTACGGAATCGAACCGTAGACCTTCTCCTTACCATGGAGACGCTCTGCCGACTGAGCTAAGGGGGCCTGCGCGATCTCCCCGTGGGGCGCGCAGAAGTAGAATACACGGCAGGGGTCGGCAGGTGAAATCGGATCCCCGGCGGCCGGATCTGCGCAGCTCAGGGCACCACACGCAGGCGTGGAAGCTCTCCGCCGGAGATCGTCTCCGGGTCCACCTGAGCGCCGAACCAGGCGGCCAGTCGCTCGTACGGCAGCGGCCGACTGAACAGGAAGCCCTGACCGATCTCGCACCCGATGTCCTGAAGAAGCTCCAGGGTCAGTTCGCTCTCCACACCCTCGGCGACCACGGCCAGACCGAACTGCTGGGAGAGCGTCACCACCGCGTTGACGATCGCCAGGTCCCCCGGGTCGGTGGCCATGCCCTGCACGAAGGAGCGGTCCACCTTCACCTCGTGCACCGGCAACCGGCGCAGGTGGGCCAGCGAGGAGTCGCCGGTGCCGAAGTCGTCCACCGACAGCCGGACGCCGAGGTCGCGGAGCCGACGCAGCGTCGGGATGGGCCGGTCCGTGCCGTCCAGCACCCCCGACTCGGTGATCTCCAGGGTGAGGCGTTGCGCCGGGACCCGGTACTCGGTCAGCAGCTCCTGCACCCGGTCCGGGAAGTGCTGGTCGGTGAGCGTGCGGGCGGCGAGGTTCACGGCGATGGGCAGCGGCTGGTCCGCCTCGGCCCAGTCCCGGCTGCGCCGCAGCCCTTCGCGGAGCACCACCTCGGTGAGCCGACTCAACTGGCCGGTGTGCGCGGCCACCGCCACGAAGTCCTCGGGAGCGACGGTGCCGTGCGTCGGATGCTCCCAGCGGGCCAGACACTCGACACCGACCAGACGCCGGTCCCGCAAGGTCACCTTCGGCTGGAAGTAGACCTCCAGCTCGCCCTGGTCCAACGCCTGGCGCAGGTCACCGGCGAGACCCAGCCGGCGCAACGACCGGGACTCCAGGCCCGGGTTGAACAACTGCACGCTGCCCGGCACCGACTTGGCGGCGTTCGCCGCCAGGTCGACCCGGAGCAGCAGGGTCGCGGCATCGCTGCCATGTTCCGGGTGTACGGCCACACCCACGGCGGTGTTCACGTCGAGGGTGAGCGCGTCGAAGACCATCTCGTCACGGATCTGGTCGCGCAGCTGTTCGGCCAGTTCGAGTGCCGCCTCGGCGCTCTCCAACCGAAGAGTCACCAGGAACTCGTCGCCGCCCGCACGACCGACCAGAGCCGACGACGGAGCGCTCGCCCGCAGTCGGTTGGCGACCTCGACGAGCACCTTGTCCCCCGCAGCGTGGCCGAGGGACTCGTTGACCTGCTGCAACCCGTCGACGTCGAACAGCAGCAACGCCACCACCTCGTCGGGCGCGCCGATCTTGACTGACTCGTCCAGGGCGGCGGTGATGCGCCGCCGGTTGGGCAGCCGCGTCAGGGTGTCGTGGTACGCGTCGTGCCGCAGGCGGTCGACAAGACGCGAATTCTCGAGCGCCACCGCGGCATGCGCGGCCACCGTCTCGAAGACCGCGATATCCGCAGAACTGAAGTTGTTGCCGTCGCCGAGCCGGTTGGCAACCTCGAGGGTCCCGATGACGACCTCACCCGACCGCAGCGGCACCACCACCGCGTCCTTGATCCGCCGCTCGGCCAGCTCCGCGCGGAACTCTCCGTCGGTCGTCACCCCACGGCCCACCGCAACGGTACGTCCGGTCTCCTGGACCCGTTCGCGGATCATCGCCGGCGTGAGCGCCAGGTCGAGCAGGCCCGGGTCGTCCACCCGCGCGGTCAACAGGGTCTCGGGGTGCCTTCCCTGGGCGGGCAGCCACAGCGTCGCGTACTCCACCTGCATCAGCGCGCGGACCCGGCCGAGCAGCGCGTCGGCGAGCGTGCCGCTGTGCCCGCTGCCGACCACGGCGCGGGTCAGGTCGTACAGGTCGGTCAGGGTGCGGTGCTGGCGGAAGAACTGGGCGTAGGCCCGGTAGACCAGAGCAAGGCCGGCACCGAGGGCTGCCAGTAGGAGCAGCGACCACCACGTGCTACGGACCAGAATCAGCACGATCAGGCCGACCGACACGTTGATCGCCGCGGTGAGCACCGCCGGCGTGGCGGTACGCAACGTCCCGCGCCCGGTCTGCCAACCGTGCAGCAACGTGTGTACCGCCGCCACGCTGGCGTAGCTGATCAGGATCACCATGCTCACGGCGGCGAAGATGCTGCCCCAGGTGCTCGGACCGACGCCCTCCATGGGAGGGAACGCCTGGAGGACCAGGACAGCCAGCGACGTTCCCGCGGCGGCGCGCGCCACGTTGAACCACACCTTCGGCGCCGAGAACCGCTGCCTGGTGTGGGTGATCAGGGAGCTCAACGTGTAGATGACCACCACCGTCAGCGGTGGCAGAAAGTACAGCGCGAGAACCATCGGCAGCTCGGTGAGCGTGACACCGATCGTCTGCCGCCGCACCACCAGACTGAGCAGCGGCAACCCCGCCACGATCATGATGACGAGAAGGAGCATTGCCTCGGGCCAGTCGCCGAAGGGCTCCTTCGCGATCAACCCGGTGGCGGTGGCACAGACGACCGCGATCAGCGCGAGGGGCGCGGTGATGATCCACGCGTCCTCGGATGACCGTCGCCGGGGTTGACCATGACCGCTCATGGCGCTCCTTCGGATTGACGCCGAGCGGTCACGATACCGTCACTACGTCGATGGTGCCTTCCACCCGAACGGGCAAACAGGATGATCACCCCGAGGCAACCGCCTCACTGCCAGACGATGTCAGCTGCCTGCGCCGTCGGCACGGGCTTGTCGGCGGTGGACACGGTCTGCCAAACGATGTCGCCAGCCTGAGCGCCGCCCCCTGAGCTGCTGCCGAGATCAACACTGGCGATGCCGCTCACGAGTGCGGCGAGGGTGAGAAGTGAGCCAAGCAGCCGGCCCAACCTAAGACCAGACATGATTGCTCCTGTCGGAAAATGTCGTGGGGGTGGTGGAGGTTCCACGATCGTGCCACAGTGCGGGCAGCCAGAGAAGTGGTGGACAGCCCGATGGGCCCCACCGTCTGTAACTTCCCGCCGTTCGGCCCACCGCCCCCACCGCACCGGAGCAGATCACGGCCGTGCAGGGCAGGTCAGCGCTTCACACAGCGTCGAATACGACCTTCACCACAAATTCGGCGCTGTCGCGTCAGAGCACCAGATCCGACATCTTGGTCACTGTGAGTGACGCCTCCAGGAGATGCGTTCGCGTCGTGCGTTCGGCGTCCAGCCATCGACCACCATACCGGGTCTTCGCCAATAGGCCAGCCCCCGAGTCGGATTCCATCCTGGTGACCCGACGCACGTCCGAGCGCCTCAAGCGACGCGTTTCCGCAGCTCAAGCCGGCCAGGAAGCAACAACCAGGGGTCCTGCACGTCCGAGAGAAAGGACGTGGGGAGTCGCGGGCTCCGCGGGTTCAGGCCGCTTCCCACTTGTCGCTCGCGCAACCGACCTCGAAGCTCCACCAACCCTCCGCCTCGCCGAGTCGCAGGGTCGCCTTGATGGCCGGGAAATCCGCGGCCGCCGGCAGCCCTCCTGCGGCACGAACCTGAACCAGACCTTGATGAGGTGGTCTCCGGCAGGTGGGTCACGGTCCGGTGCTGGCGAGGACACGCCCGCATCATTCTCTGGAAGGGTGGCGCTCCCACCACACACCACCGCCGGACGAACTCGGTCGGCGAACCACCGGGCACCTCCGCCCGGCGAGCCGGTATCTCGAAAGGCGACGCCAGGCTTGGCAGCGTCTCCGATCAGTCGTCCTTCGGCATCGGCCACACATCCCGGGAGTCGTTCAGGGCCCCTCCCGGAGGTGGCTCGACCGTCAGGGACTTCAGAGCACGCGGCAGAGAGGTAACCCCACGCCTCAACGCCCGCCACAGCAGCGCCGCCACGTACACCAGGGCGAAGAGCGCAGCGGCGACCAGCGCCAACAGCAGCACGAGGCCGACCATTCCTGTCATCACTCGAACATTCTGACCAGCCGAGCGCCACGACGGGCACCGTGGCTGATCTTGTCGTTCCTGGTGTCGCCTCCTCGTCGACGCAGTTGGCGTAGACGCGGAGCAGAACGGCGACGCCGTGGCTCAGACGCCGGCGACCTCGGTCGGCGAGGCGCCGGCATGCAGCCAGAGCGACGCCATCGCGAGGCGCAGGTCGTAAGGACGGCGGACGGGCGGCGGGGCTACCTGCGATTCGGTCAGCGCCTTCTCTCGGGCGAGCTTCCTCCACCGGCCGTAGACCGACTCGGAGGGCGGCCCGCCGTGCAGGCCCCCGGAAGAAGCGCGCATCCGGGCCGACCCTGTCGTTGTCGACATGGCTGGACTCAGCCGGACTCGGCTAGATCAACGACAACGGCCCCTGATCAGCATCTCTGCTGGTCAGGGGCCGTGTCTGCACCTGGTGGCGGGTAGAGGATTCGAACCTCTGTAGCTTTCGCGACGGATTTACAGGGCGTCCGCGATCTTGGCTTGGGCATAGTCACTGAGCTGCCGTTTCTGCCGTCCAATCGCCTGTCCGGGAGAGAGCCGCCCACCATCTGCCCACGGATGGAACTTGCCCCCAGGACGCCCCTCGCGGCTACAGCGTCATCCGAACCGACTCGATGAGATGCCAACTCGCGATGCTCGCCACCGTCGACACCGCAGCGGCCATCATGAAGACCCGCGGTGAGACCGGTGGCCGGCGGAGCCGTAACGCCACGAGGGCGGCCGCAGCCGCAAGGAGAATTTGCACCGCTGCCGCTCCCAGCCTCGTCCACACGAAGAAATCCATGGGGCCGACCCAGACGAACGCGATGAAGAGGACGGTGTAGGCCGCCTCCCCGGCGAGCAGCCCGAGCGCTACGCCGAGAGCGATGCCGGCGTTGCGGGTAGTGCCCGTCCTGAAGACGTGGGCGAGGTAGCCAAGCACCAATCCGCCAACCAACGAACCAACCAGCCAGAAGGCCGACGCGCGCATGATGGAGCCGAGCCCGTCCGGTGGTGGCGCCGAATCGCTGAGCCATTGCCGACTCAGCGAGGCAACGAGGCCGTAGTAGGTCAGGGTCGACAGGGCGAGTGTGCCGACCCCAGCGACAAGAGCTGATCTGAAAGTCGGGGCGTAGTAGCTCACGACGAGGGCCACCACACCCCAGGCGAATCCCGAGCTGAAGGCTGGCACGAGGACCCTGCCCACAGCTTCCGGCACGAGGTCGGCAGCAAACGCCGCCACCCCCAGGGCGACTCCCGCGAAGACCGGGGGAAGCACCTCACGCCGTACCGACCGTCTGCCGACGGTCCTCAACTCCGTCATTCGGGCACCGTCGGACAATTGAGGTTCATGCTTGCTGCCTGCGGACGGTCGACTGCGAACATCACCTGACGTGCGGCGAACTCCTCGAACGTGTCGACCCGCACCATGCCAAGGGCTTCCAGGAGCCGGACCGATCGAAGGTTCACCTCCTGTGTGACGGCGACCAGCCGGGGTGCGTCCGGGAACCGGTCGAAGGCAAGGCCGACGGCCGCAGCGCACCCTTCTCGGGCGTAGCCACGTCCCCACCACTCCGGCAGGAAGACGTAGGACAGTTCCAGATCCCCCGTCCGGTACCGGCCGAGGTGGCACCAACCGACGATCTCTCCGGAACTCCTCGTCACCATCAGCCCGCCCGTGTGGTCACCCATTCGCCGGTCGGCCGCCACCTCGTCAGACACCGGGCCGCCGAGGTAGCGCCGCATCACCGGGTCCTGCCACATCCGCTCAAGCACCGGCAGGTCAGACGATCGGACCTCCCGCAGCACGAGACGTTGGGTCCTGGCCAGCGCCTCGCCGGACTCGGTACTCATCGCGTCATCCTCCACCAGTCCCTCACTCATCCAAGGAGTCGGACGCTGAGTACATCGATCCCCGCGGCTGGATAACTCTGAGACAACGCCAACTCGACGGCGGACCATGTCCCGATGCTTAAAGAGGACGCTCTCGCCCGACTCCAGGACGCCGCTGTCTTCTGGAGCGTCGGTTCCGGCACCGCGGCCCAGGTGATCGAAGCCGCCTGCGACTGCCTCACCGCGGGTATAGACAGCCCGACTCTCGGGATCCTCGCCGGCATCTCGCCTGTGAAGGGCGAGGAGAATGACGATCTGCGGCGTTGGCTCGAAGGCGCACTGTCGGAACTCTCTCTGGATTACTACGGTGAGGGAAGCCGAGAGAGCGGGGAGGAAGCCCTCCGAATCATGGCCCGGCGACTGCTCGCACAGACCATCGCGCCCCGTGATCTCACCTCTTGGGCATACCGATTCATCTCCTATGACGGCACTCCGCTGGCAGCCGAACTGATCGCGTTGGACAACGCCTACGACCTCGTAGCCGCCATCCACGACTGGCAACCGCACACCAGCACCGCAACCAGGGATATCGACGCGGACGTCGTCGACGAAGCTCGGCGCCTTCTCGGCCACGCAACGACCGCCGAGACGGACTGAAGCATGGACGCTCATCCGAGTGCGTCCCCGATCTTGTCGTTCATGGTGTCGTCGCCGCCGTCGATGCAGTTGGCGTAGACGCGGAGCAGGACGGCGACGCCGTGAACCAGGCGCCGGGCTACCTCGGTCGGCGGGACGCCGGCATTCAGCCAGAGCGAGGCCGCCGCGTGCCGCAGGTCGTAGGGACGCCGGACGAGCGGCGAGGCCACCTGCGATTCGGTCAGCGCCTTCTCGCGGGCGAGCTTCCACCACCGGTCGTAGACCGACTCGGAGAGCGGCCCACCGTGCAGGCCCCGGAAGAACCGACCGTCCGGGCCAACCCCGTGATTCTCGACGTGCGCGCACAGCAGCTCGACGAGCCGAGGCGGGATCGGGACCGTCCGAGTCTCCGCCCTCCCCCGGTGCTTGAGTCCGCGCCGCTCGTGGGAGCCGCCGTCATCGTCCAGTGCGAGCCGGCCCGCGGGGAGGTGCCGGCGAGCACCAGGCGGCCCCAGCGGTATTCGATCTTCTCGTGGTCGCAGGACCGGGAAGGCTTGACCGCCGCCAGGTCGTCGAAGTCGGCCCCGCAGTCGGCGCACCGGGCCGGCAAGGTCACAGTCTTCCCGTCGTAGGTCCGCGGCTTCCGATGGACGCATCCCCGCGTAGTAGAGGCAGCCGAAGAAGGCGGTGACCTTGTCGGCGCGTTTGCCGAGAGATTTCACCGCCTCCAGCAGCGTGGCGACCTGGGCCGGGTTCGCCACCACCCGCCGGTCGATGGACTGCGCGACCTCGGGGGCGGTCCACTGGACCCGGTCGACCGGGTTGGAGGCGATCAGCTCCAGCTCGACGGCGTACCCAAGGACGTTGTAGAAGGTGGCCCGCTTCCGCTGGACGGTGGAGGCAGCCGCGGGCTTGCCGTCGAGGCGTACGCACAGGCTGTCCAGGACTCGGCGGACCATGGCGGGCGAGTCCAGCTCGACGACCGGGAGCGACGCGGTTTCCAGCCAGGCCAGCGCCGCCGCGTGGTCGGCCGGGATCTCGTCGGACCAGCGGCGCGGGTTGAGGCCGTAGAGGTACAGCGCCTCGCGGAGCAGAGCGTCAGTCGGTCGACCCCGCTTGGTCGGGCGGGTCAGGGTCACCGTGATCGAGGTCAGCGCTTCGACGATCGAGCGCCGGGTCTTGGCCGCCGCCCGGGGCCACTTCATCTCGACGTACGCGCGGCTGTGCGCGTACCAGGTAGTGGGGTTCTTGGTTCTGGCCTCGGGGACCGGGCGGCCGGTGGCCGGGTCGAAGGGCTCCCCCGCGTTGGCCGCCTGGACCAGCTCGGCGCGGAAGGAGTGCGCGAGGGCCTTGGTACGGAACATGTCTTCGAAGCGTTGGCCGCTCACCGCCCAGCGGACCCGCCAGGGCCGAGCCTTCCGGTCGGCGCTTGGCGATCTCCCAGATCTGGACCTCGTAGCTCTTCACGCGGCGTCCTGCTCCAGGTCACCGAGCCACCGACCGAGCGCCGAGCGGCCGACCCGAAGCTGCCCGTTCGGCGACCCGCGAAGACAAGTGCCCGCCGTGCGCCAAGATGAACCGCCGGCTACGGCAACCCCGGCCGAGGAGCAGCCGGGGTCGGGGCGGATTCGAGACCGGGCAGGGTGGGAGCCGTCATCGGCCCACCCCCACAGCGAGGCGAATGCGGTGGTCCCGGGCGCAGGTCCGCCGGTACTGTCCCGGGCTCACCAAGAATCCGAACGGCGAGGTCGAGATGAACAGCGATGACGGTACGACGGTGCTGTGGCGCCCAACCGGGCCGAAAGAGCTGGATCTCGTCCGCGAGTCCGGATGGCTGAAGTGGCCGCCGCGCCTGCCGGATCAGCCGATCTTCTACCCGGTCCTGAACGAGGACTACGCGGTCATGATCGCCCGGGACTGGAACGTGCCCGCGTCCGGCGTCGGCTACGTGACCCGCTTCCGGGTCGAGTCGGAGTTCCTGAGTCGGTACCCGGTCCGCCAGGCCGGCGGAAAGACCATTCTGGAGCTGTGGGTGCCGGCCGAGGAGCTGGACGAGTTCAACGCTCACATCGTCGGACTGATCGAGGTCGTGCACGAGTTCCGGTAGCCGCCACCCGGCGGCGAGGGTGGCCGTCATCGGATGATCCCGACGACTTGGGGCCGATTGGGCTGGACGACAGCGGCTGGAGGCAGCACCGCAACTGATGCCGGCGGCATCACCGGAGCTTGCGGCACGGGTTCGGCGGTCTCCGGCTCGTCGTCCCAATCGCCCTGCGGCTGATCGGGCTCGGGGGCCGGCGGGGTGGTGGGTGCGCTGGACAGGACGACCTTGACCAGGGCGAGGAAGGCCAGCGACGGCACGGCCGCGACGATCCAGCCCCAGATGGACGGTTCGGCTTCGGCGACCTGGGCGGCGAGGGAGAGCAGTGCGAACGCGATCAGGAGGACGCCGACCAGGCCGACGGGTCGGCCATCTTGGCGGCGGGCGCGGATCTCCAGGCCGAGGTAGATGGCCATCAGCTCGACGGCTACGGCGTTGGCCCAGCCGATCCAGTCAAGTTGGCCGTGAGCGACGGTCAGGCCATGGACATGGGTGAAGGCCGCAGCGCCGGCCATGGTGCCGATGGCGAGCAGGATCAGCACCCAACAGGTTCATGCGTCGGTCCGACTCGAACCCGGGTCCGCGAGGGGCGCCGGTAACGGCCGCGCGACGCTAAGTTGTGTGATCTGTCGCGTGTGGAGTGAGGTTGAACGTGAGCGATCGTGAGAAGCCGTCCCAGGACCGCCTTCGTCAGCATCTCGGCAGAGGGGAATGGGCCGGGATCGGAGCTGTCGTTGGGCTTCTTAGCGCTCTTGTCGCCCTGCTTGCATGGCTGTTCCCCGTGAAGGATGACCCGAGAGCCTCATCGCTTCCCAATCCATCCGCCATGCCAACCAACAGCCTGAGCCCCTCCTCCACTCACAGCACGAATACGGGAACACCCACGTCTTCTGCGACTCTGGGCAGCGGTGATGCATCGCCCACTTCAACGGGGGAGCCGAAACGAGAGGTGGTGCATAGCAGCGGCAGCCCCCGCCTCCAGACCCTTAACGAGTACGGAGATGATGATTTCCAGAATGCCGACTACTGGGATATGGACGATAACGAGATTCGCTATACCGCAGCCGGCACCACGGATCTCGCGCTTAACGAAGGCTCCCTTGGTGGAGTCAACGGAACCATCTTCGCGTCACCGCCGAGTGGGCAACCGACATTGCAAGAATGCACTCAAATCGACAACAACGCATGGTCATCGCTAGCTACGGCATCGCAGCTACGAGCAGGCTCCTCATTCTGCGTACGCAGCAGCGAGGGCCGCCACGGCAAGCTAGTGGTAACGAAGTTGAGCATGTGCGAGAAATTCCTCGAGTCGGAGAAGGACCGCGAGCGCTTCGCGGGAGATATATGCGTTTTAGAGGTCAGTTTCTTGGTTTGGGAGTGATACTGGGCGAGCGTGGGGCGCTCTGGTCGGCACCTTGATCGGCCTGCTCTGGCCTGGCGCATCGATGCGCCGACCGGCTGACACTTGACTAAGCGAGATGTCTCGTCCCGCGTGTGGTCCGCCCCCCAACGCTGCTGCCGATTCCTTCTGTATTGGATCAAGGCTCCGCACGGCGCGGGGGCGGTAACCCGGCCGGCGGCAAGCCGCCCCGGCCGCCTCCGGCGCCGGGGCGGCAAGCCACCGACTGCCGCCGGACCGCCGCCCCGAGTCTGTCGATCCGCCCGACGACACGATCACGGCCAGGCGGTACGGAAGCCGAGCGGGTCGGCCTCGTCGAAGATCAGGGCTTCCGACTGCCGCGCCAGCCCAACCCCGGGACTGGCTTGCCCCCGGTCCCTCTCCCGCCGCCGGCGACACCTCACCGCAGACCTCTCAGCCGATCGCCACATGCACGGACTCCGCCAGGCGAGGACCAGACGCCAGCCGCAGCGTTTAGAGCCCCAGGAGGACCCTCAGCAGGCAAGATCGACCTGCGCACCATCTGCCCACAACCAGTCGTCATCGGCTGGACTCGGCTAGATCAACGACAACGGCCCCTGATCAGCATCTCTGCTGGTCAGGGGCCGTGTCTGCACCTGGTGGCGGGTAGAGGATTCGAACCTCTGTAGCTTTCGCGACGGATTTACAGTCCGCTCCCATTGGCCGCTCGGGCAACCCGCCAGGGCACCCCACCGCGTCGCAACGCGGCGGCGGAAGCAAGGATAGCGGCTCACCCCGGGACCGGTGCAACCGGGTACGGTCAGGGGGTCGTGCCGCTGGTGGGCGGCCGACTGCACGTCCCAGACCGCCGGACAGCAGGAGCAGAAGCATGCCAGCGAACCCGTCTTTCGACATCGTGAGCAAGGTCGACCGCCAGGAGGTCGACAACGCCCTCCGGCAGGCGGAGAAGGAGCTCGCGACGCGGTTCGACTTCCGCGGTACGGGCGCGGAGATCTCCTGGTCGGGTGAGGAGGCGATCGGCCTTCAGGCGGAGACCGAGGAGCGGGTCCGCGCCGCTCTGGACGTCTTCAAGGAGAAGTTGGTCAAGCGGAACATCTCGTTGAAGTCGTTGGACGCGGGTGAGGCGCGCGCATCCGGCAAGGTGTTCAAGATCGACTGCAAGGTGATCCAGGGCATCGAGACGGACAAGGCCAAGGCGATCAGCAAGAAGATCCGCGACGAGGGCCCGAAGGGCGTTCAGGCGCAGATCCAGGGCGACCAGCTGCGCGTCACCGGCAAGAAGCGGGACGACCTCCAGGCGGTCATCTCGCTGCTCAAGGGTGAGGACTTCGGCGTCGCCCTTCAGTTCACGAACTACCGGTAAGACCCGATCACGTCTGCCGGTGCCATCGTGGATCACTTGTTGTGACCTCGGTGGACGTCGTCGCCAACGGTCGTCCTTGGTCGCTGCTGTTCAGCGCCCGACGGGCGGGCGGCGGCCTGGCCCGCATCCGCTACGGTCGCATCGTGGATCCTCGATCTCGGCGCGCGGACACCGGACGAATACTGGGCACGCTGTCGCTCGTCGTTGGCTTTCTGACCTCGCTACTCACCCTGTCAGCGGGCTACGACGGCCGGGCGCCGCACTTCGTCGCGTTCCTCCTCGTGCTGACCGGCATCGGCCTACGGATCGAGGCGGCGATCACCGACCGAAGGCCGTAGCCCTCGACGTCGGCCGTGACCGACCGAAGGTCGGTGGCGAGGCCGCAACGCCCGTACCCGCGCCGATCCGTCAGCGGTCGACGCGGTACCAGTGGGCGGTCTCACCGGGAATCGGCGTCAACCGGACCCGCGCGCCACCCGGGTCGTCGAACATGGGTACGCCGTCGCCGAGCAGCACCGGCGCGAAGAAGATCAGGATCTCGTCGAGCAGACCGGCCCGCAGGCACTGCTTGGCGACGTCCGCGCCGAGCACGTTGACGTACTTGTCGCCGGCGGCCTCCTTGGCCTGCGCGACGGCAACGTGTAGGTCGTCGGCGAAGGTGACGCCTTCGGACGGCTCGGTGGGTGGACGGTGGGTCAGGACGATCACCGGCCCGTGGTACCGGCCGCCGAAGGCGCCTTCGCTGTCGGTGCCACGGTTCGGGTCGTCGCCGCCGAAGGTGCGGTTGCCGGCGAGGATCGCGCCGATGTTGGCCAGCAGACGGTCGGCGGTCGGGTTTTCACCGCTGAGGTGTTCGGTGAGCCAGGACATGTCACCGCCGGGGCCGGCGATGTAGCCGTCGAGTGACGCGGTTGCCGAGTAGAGCAGCTTGGCCATGGTTCCCCTCTCGTCGACGCTCAGTCTGGCGCACCCCACCGACATCGCCGGAAAACGTCGGAGAAGGTCAGATCGGGACGGGCGCGTCGGCGCGTACCGCCTGGTTTTCCGCTCGGGCGATGGGCCCGGCGGGCAGCGCGGCGACCGCGGCCGCGACGGCCACCGCCGCGCCCGCGAAGACGAAGGCCCACGGCACGCCGCCGGCGTGGTCCACGATCAGGCCGGCCACCGCGCCGCCGGCGGCGCTCGCCGCCACGGCCACCGTGACCACCCAGGTGTACGCCTCGTTCAACATGCCCGCCGGGGCGATCCGGCCGACCAGGGTGTTCTCCAGGGTCAGCGCCGGAGCGATGACGGCCCCACCGACGACCAGCGCGACGCCCAACGCCAGCGGCGTGGGCATGAGCGCGAACACCACGAACGTGCCGGCCAGCGCGGCGAGCAGCAGGGCGAACTGGCGGGTCATGTTCGGCGGGGGGCGGCGGACGCCGAACCAGAAGCCGCCGATGGCGCTGCCGACCCCCCAGACCGCCAGCAGCAGCCCGGCGAGGCTCTCCGGGTCGTCGGTGGTGGCGTTGCCGGCGTACGCGGGGACGATGACACCGGCGGCGCCGAACGCGATGCCCAGTCCGGCGACGCAGAGCAGCAGTGCCGGGAAGCCGGCGACCCGTAGCGGACCGAGTCCCCGGGCGTGGTGTTCGCGCGGGTGGGGCCGCCAGTCGCGCATCACCCGGCCGAGGGCGACGGCGGTGGTGCCGACCAGGGTGACGACCGCCGCCCCGATCAGCGCGGCCGCCGCGTCGGCGACCAGCACGAACCCTGCCACGAGCAGCGGGCCCAGCACGAACACGATCTCGAACAGCGAGGTCTCCGCCGCGAGGGCGGTGTTGCGCAGGGCGTACCGGCCGGAGGCGGGGCTGGTCAGTTCGTTCCAGGCGCCGCGGATGGCGGCGGTCAGCGGCGGGTACGTCGCGCCGGCGACGCCGGCCGTCAGGTAGATGGCGGCGAGGGCGTCGTCGCCGGAGCGGCTGGCCAGCAGCAGCCCGGTGAGCGCCAACGGGTGGGCCACGGCGGTGACCAGCAGCACCGGGCTCGGACCGACCCGGTCGGCGATGCGTCCGGCCACCGGGCTGAGCGCGGCGCCGGCGACGGCGTAGATGCCGCCCGCGATGGCGGCCAGGGAGTAGCGCCCGGTCACCTGCTCGACCACGAGCAGCAGCGCCAGCGGCGTCATGCCGATGCCGAGCCGGCCGATGATGCCGGTGACCAGCAGGATCGGCGCACCGGGGATCCGCCAGACACCCAGGTACTGGCGCAGTGCGGCCACGAGGTGTACCTCCGCTGGGACAGGTAACGGGTAGAAGCCCTGTCGACCCTAACGTCCGAGGTCAGGCCATGGATGGTCGATCCGCTCACAGCAGCGCGGAGGCCGGGACTGACCGAGCGGTCACAAAGGGGGTAGGTTGCTGATCGAATTGGGTCCATACGCCGGCACCGCACGATGAGGCAGGAGGTCCGATGTCCGGGACTACCACCGCACCTCTGCGAGTCGAGATCTATTCGCTGTACGGCGACGCGAAGCCCAGTGAGGCCGCCTCGCCCAGCCTGCGCGGCTCCCTGCCCGCCCGGGCTGTCCAACAGTGCCCGCCGGTCGCCATCGCCTCGGGGTTCGGCTGGTACGTCTACCCGCCAACCGACTTCGCGCTGCGCTGGGACGGGCAGGACACCGAGTGGGCGCTGCTGGCGGAGAACGAGCCGGCCCAGTGGCGTTCGCTCGCCGGTGGCTACGACGGCAAGCTGCCGGACGCGGCCGGCCAGTTGCAGGCGGCGCCCGAGCAGTTCCACGGTGACCTGGACATCTTCGACAGGTACGGCGCGAGCATCCCGTTCCTCGACGCCGACCCGCGCGCCGCCAACACGATCGAGCTGGTCGCCGGCGTGGTGGCGCGTACGTCCCCCGGCTGGTGCCTGATGGCCCGGGGCGTGCCGAACTGGCCCGCTCAGCGCGGCGTGCAGCTCTACGAGGGCGTGGTCGAGACCGACTGGTACACCTCGTTGCTGCCCACCATCCTGCGGCTCACCGAGGTGGGGCAGGTGGTGCGCTTCTACCGGAACATCCCTCTCATGTGCCTGCAACCGGTGCACCGGTCGACACTGGAGGCCTTCCGGCAGGCCGAACTGGTCACCGGGGAAGGGCTGCCGGCATGGCCGGAGGACGTCTGGTCGGACTTCGTGGCGCTGCGCCGCCGCCGCCAAGATCCGGAGATCCGCAGCAGCTACCGCCGGGAACAGGCCCGCCGGGTGCGGGAGAACGCCGCCTACCAGCCGATCGGGGTAGCGGAAGCGGACCAGCCGACCTGATGCCCGACACCGACGCACAGCTCACGCCGTCGCCCGGTTACCGAGCGCTGTTCCGGCATCCGGTCGCTTCCCGTCTGGTCATCGCCCGGGGCATCTCGGAGCTGGGTGACTTCGTGGGCCTGGCCGCTCTGCTGCTGCTCGCGTACGACCAGACGAACTCCGTCCTCGGCCCGGCCGCGGTCTACGCCGCGCGTACCCTGCCGGCCCTGCTGGTCGCCACGGTGTTCAGCGGCTGGCTGGACGTGCCGGCCCGCCGTACCCTGCTGGTCTGGCTGTCGGTGGCCGGCGCCGCGCTGATCGCCGTTCCCGCGGCGGTCCCCGAGCCGCTGCCGGCGATCGTCGCGGCGGGCCTGCTGGGCGCGGTACGGGCCGCCTACGCGAGCGTCAACGTGGCCGTCGCCGCCGAGGCGGTGGACGCTCCGCTGCGGCTGCCGCTGTTCGGCCTCAGCGCCTTCGCCAACCAGGCGGGCCAGGTGGTCGGCCTGCTCGCGGGGGCCAGTCTGACGGTGGCCCTCGGCTCCCGGGTGGCGCTCCTGATCGACCTCGGGTCGTTCCTGATCGCCGCGGTCGTCCTGGCCGGACTGCCGAAGCGCCCCCACCAGGTACGCGGGCCGCGTCCACCGGCGACCGCAGGCGTGCGCATCATCGCCCGCCATCCGGTGCTGCGGGGCGTCGCCCTGCTCACCCTGGCCACGGTGCTGTCCGGCGCGCTCCCGGAGACCCTCGCCCCGGATCTGGCCGGCGGGGCCTGGCGTCCCGCCGTGCTGGCGGCGTCGGCGTTGGGAGGTGCCATCTTCGTGCTGGTGGTGGGCCGGTCGCGGTGGTTGGGCCGGTTGGCCGGTCAGGTGGCCGTCGCCGCGGCGCTGGCCGGCGCGCTGTTGCTGACCGGTGTCCTGGTCGCCGTCGACGCGCCGCTGGGGGCGCTGACGGTCGGCAACGCGTTGATCGGCGCGGGCGGCGGTTGGTTGATCGGGGCGCAGGCCACGTTCGCCCGGTTGGCCCCACCGGAACGGATGGGGCAGGTCGAGGCGACGATCGTCGCGGCGAACATCGTCACCTCGGGGATCGGCATCTTCCTGCTGGGTGGCGTGGCCGCCGTGCTCTCGCCCGGCGCGTCGTACCTGACGGCGGGCGTCGTCCTGCTCGCCGTCGTGCTGCTGACCCGTCTGGATCGGCCGCCCGCACCGGAGTGACCTGGAAACGACTCCGCCCGCGTCCGTGAGCGGACGCGGGCGGAGTACGGGGTTCGGCGGGTCAGCGCTGGAACTGCACCGGCCCCGAGTTGGCGGCCATCCGCTCCAGGCGGGCGACCCGGTCCTCCATCTTCGGGTGGGTGGAGAAGAGGGCGGCCACCGCGCCACCGGCGAACGGGTTGGCGATCATCAGGTGGGCGCTGCTGGTGAGCGTGCCCTGAGCCGGCAGCGGACGTCGCCGGGCCACGGCATCGATCTTGCGCAGGGCGCTGGCCAGGGCCAGCGGGTCCCGGCTCAGCTCGGCGCCGGACTGGTCTGCCTGGAACTCGCGGCTGCGGCTGATCGCCAACTGGATCACGGTGGCCGCGATCGGGCCGAGGATCAGGGTCAACAGCAGGACGGCCGGGTTCGGCGAGTCCTCGTCGTCCCCGCCACCCAGCGGGATGAACCAGGCGATGTTCGCCAGGAACGTGATGATGCCGGCCAGGCCGGCCGCGACGCTGGAGATCAGGATGTCCCGGTTGTAGACGTGCGACAGCTCGTGCCCGATCACACCGCGCAGCTCCCGGTAGTCCAGGATCTCGGTGATGCCCTGGGTCACGCAGACCGCCGCGTGCTGCGGGTTACGCCCGGTCGCGAACGCGTTCGGCTGGGCGGTCGGGCTGACGTACAGGCGCGGCATCGGCTGTTGGGCCTCGGTCGCCAGTTCGCGCACCATTCGGTACAGCTCGGGGAACTGTGCCTCGCTGACCGGTTGCGCCCGCATCGAACGCAGCGCGATCTTGTCGGAGTAGAAGTAGGAAATGCCGTTCATGACCAGTGAGATGAGGACGGCGATGACCAGGCCGCCACTGCCACCGAACCCGTAGCCCACCGCGAGGATCAGCGCGGTGAGCAGGCCGAGCAGCGCGGCGGTCTTCAGACGGTTGTGGTGCACGATCTCTCCTTCGGTGCGCGGATCGCCTCGATCCGCTGACCGGTACAACAACCCGATACCCGTCAACCATCCGTCGGAACGCTGAGAGTTGACTGAGACCCGCTCAGCGGGCGGCGAGATCCAGCACGAGCTGCGGGGCGACGCCGAGCACCACGGCGGCCACCGTGGCCACCGCCAGCACCACCGCCACCACACCCACCAGGGGTACGGCCACCACGCCGTCTCCGCCCGGCGCGGGGCGCGGCGTCCACAGGCCGGCCGTCACCCGCAGGTAGTAGGCGAGCCCGAGTACCGCGTTCAGCGCCACCACCAGCGCCAACCAGGCCGCGCCGCCGTCCAGCAGCGACCGGACCACCGTCACCTTCGCGAACAACCCGGCCAGGCCCGGTGGCAGTCCCGCGAGACCCACCAGCGCGAGGCCGAGGGCGGCGCCGCGCCACGGGTGCCGGCGCGCGGCCCCGCGCAGGTCGTCAAGCGTGCCGCCGTCCGCCCCCCCCGGGCGCAGCGCGGTCACCCCGGCGAACGCCGCCAACTCCAGCACCACGAAGAACACGGCGTACGCCACGGCGGCGGCGTACGCGGCCGACCGCGCCTCGCCCGTGCGGCCGGCGGCCAACGCAAGCGCGCCCAGCGGGGCGAGGATGTATCCGGCCTGCGCGACCGACGACCAGGCGAGCAGGCGGACGGTACGCCGCTGACGCAGCGCCACCAGATTGCCGACGGTCATCGTGAGCACCGCCAACAGGGCGAGCACCGGTCCGGTCCGGTCCGCCGGCAGCGCCCGCTGCACCACGGCCAGCACCGCCACCAGGCCGCCCAGCTTCGACGCCGTCGACAGGTACGCGGCCACCGGCAGCGGAGCGCCGTCGTAGGTGGCCGGCGCCCAGGCGTGGAACGGCACCGCCGCCACCTTGAAGGCCAGCCCGAGCAGCAGCAGCGTCACGGCGGCGGTGGTCAGCGGCAGGTCGCGCAACTCCGGTCGCTCGGCCAGCAGCGCGCCCACCCGATCGAGGTGCAGCCCGCCGGTCACCGCGTACAGCAACGCCGCGCCGAGCAGCGTCAGCGTGGTGGCGACCACGCTGACCACGAAGAACGTCACCGCCGCCTCGGCGCTGGCCAGGCTGCCCCGGCGCAGGCCCACCAGCACGTACAGCGGCAGGGTCAGCGTCTCCAACGCCACGATCAGGGTGATCAGGTCGCCGGCCGCGCCGAGCACCACGCCGCCGGTCATCGAACAGGCGAGCAGGAAGGCGTACTCCCCCACCGGTGACCGACCGTCCCGCAGCGCCGGCACGGACAGCCCGAGCACGCCCAGGGTGAGCAACGCCACCACCGCGCCGACCAGGGCCGCCCGGCCACCGAAGACCCACGAGCAGTCCGCGCCGACACAGAACGTCCGCCGCTCGCCGCCCGCGCCCACCAGCGCCGAGAAGACGGCCGTGCCGAGCGCCCCGAGCGCGGCCACCGCGACCGTGGCGCGGGGCCGCGCCAGCACGAGGTCGACCACCAACACGAGTACGGCGGTGCCGGCGGCCAGGTACGCCGGGAGCAACGCGATGCTGTCCACGCTCTGCACGACGCTCATCGGGCCGCCTCCGGTCGCGGCGCGCTTCTCGTGCTCACCTGTGGATCACCTCGATGAGGGCGTCGACGGGCGCCTCGGCGACGCCGAGGACCAGCGCCGGAACCAGACCGATCGCCAACGCGAGCAGCACCAGCGGCGCCCACGCGGTCAGCTCCGCGCCGGCCAGACCCGCGCCGACGCCGCCCACCGCAGGGCTTGGCCGGCCGTGGGTGACCTGGCGCAGCAACCGCAGGAAGTACGCGGCCGTGAGCGCGCCACCGACCGCCGCGAGCACCCCGAGGGTCAGCCACAGCGGGCCGCCCACCTGAATCGCCGCGACCACCGCGAACGCCTCCCCCCAGAAGCCGGCCAGCCCGGGTAGGCCCAGCGACGCGACGGCCGCGAACGCCAGCAGACCGGCGAGGCGGGGCGCGGTCTCCCGAAGCCCGGACAGCTCGGCGAGCGCGCCCGTGCCGGTGCGGTCCTTCACGGCCCCGGCCAGGAAGAACAGCAGGCCGGTGATCACCCCGTGGGCCACGTTGCCGATCAGGGCCGCCTGGACGCCGGTGGCGGTCAACGTGGCGACGCCCAGCAGGACGAAGCCCATGTGCCCCACGCTGGAGTACGCGATGAGCCGCTTCACCTCGACCTGGGCCAGGCAGACCAGCGAGCCGACCAGGATCGCGGCGACCGCCAGCACCCCGAGCACCGGGGCGGCCCAGCGGGCGCCCTCCGGGGCCACCCCCACCGCGACCCGGATCAGCCCGTACGTGCCCATCTTGAGCAGCACCCCCGCCAGCACCACGCTGCCCACCGTCGGGGCCTGCGTGTGCGCGTCGGGTAGCCAGGAGTGCAGCGGCCAGAGGGGACTCTTCACCGCGAACGCGAGCGCGAACAGCGTGAACGCGGCCAACTGGGTGCTCCGGGACAGCCCGGCCCCGCCGGTCAGGGCCACGATGTCGGCGGTGCCCGCGGCGGCGACCACGACGTACACGCCGACCAGCAGCAGCACCGAGCCGACGAGGGTGTACAGCACGAACTTGCGGGCCGCCCGACGCCGGTCGACGCCGCCCCAGCCGGCGATGATCGCGTACATCGGCAGCAGGACGACCTCGAAGAACAGGAAGAACAGCACCAGATCCAGCGCGAGGAACGTGCCGAGGATGCCCACCTCGACGACCAGCAGCAGCGCCACCAACGCCCGGCCGCTGCCGCCCTCGGGCACCCGCCACAGCGAGTACGCGCAGCAGAGCAGCGTGAGCAGCGCCGTCAGCACCACCAGCGGCCAGGAGATGCCGTCGACGCCGAGATGGAAACGCAGATCCAGGCCGGACGCCCAGGGCAGGTCCACGTCGTGCCAGGGGCGCACCGCCGGCGTGCCGGCCGACCAGGCGAACCAGCCCCGTCCACCGGACACCAACGCCACGGCGGCCAGCAGGGTCAGCGCCGCCGCGACCGTACCGACGATCCGCGCCACCCGGTCCCGGGGTGTCGCCGCCACCGCGACCGCGCCGAGCGCCGGCACCACCAGCACGGCGACGAGCAGCACCTGTCCGAACGTCATCGGACCGCCTCTCTTCGCGACTGCGGGGCTCGCAAAACCGGCTCACTCCTCGCGCTCACCGGACCGCCTCCAGGACGGCCGCCGCCAGGCCGATCAGCAGCGCGCCGGCCAGCACACCGGCGGCGGCCCGGGGCAGCGCCGCCCGGTGCAACGCGGCCAGCCCGACCCCCAGGCCCGTGGCGGCCCGGCCGCTGCCCTCCACGACCCCGTCCACCACCACCTCGTCGCCGGTACGCGCGAGGCGGGCCAGCGCCCGGACGGGGCGTACGACAAGGGTGTGCTGAACATCGTCGAGCCGGAACGCGCGGGCGAAGACCGGCCGCAGCGGACCCAGCGCGGTCGCCGGATCGGCGGCCGCGTCCCGACGCCAGCGCGCCCACACCAGCCCCGCGCCCACCAGCAGCAGCGCCAGCGGCAGCAGCAGCCCCGGACCCACGTGGACCAGGCCGTCCTCCGCGCCCGCGACCGGCACGGTGGCGAACCGCAGCCGGTCGGCGAACGCGCCGACGAACCCGGCCAGGCCCAGCAGCGCGGCCGGCACGGCCAGCAGCAGCACCGGCCAGCGCAACACCGCCGGCGGGTCGTGCGGGTGGACCAGCGGCAGCCGGGGCTCGCCGAAGAAGGCCCGCAGCAGCAGTCGCCCGGCGTACCAGGCGGTGATCGCCACACCGAGCAGCCCGGCCAGCCAGACCAGCCAGCCCACCCACGACGGCGCGGGGCCGGTACCCTCCAGCGCGGCCGACTCGGCGACCGTCAGCACGCCGTCCTTGCTCCAGAAGCCGGCCAGCGGAGGCACCCCGGCCAGCGCGCCGAGGCCGATCACCGTGCACCAGAACATCACCGGCATGGCCCGGCGCAGCCCACCCATCTCCGACATCAGCGTGGTGCCCACCGCGTGGATCACCGCACCGGCGGCGAGGAACAACAGCGCCTTGAACGCGGCGTGGGTGAGCAGGTGGAACAGCGCCGCCGACGGCGAGCCGACGGCCAGCGCGCCGGTCATGTAACCCAGTTGGGAGACGGTCGACCAGGCCAGCACCCGCTTGATGTCGTCCTGCGCGGTGGCGGCGAGCGCCCCGAGCAGCAGGGTGATCGCGGCGAGCACCCCGAGCACCGTCAACGTCACCGGAGCGGCAGTGAACAGCGGGTAGAGCCGGGTCACCGCGTACACCCCGGCGGCGACCATCGTCGCGGCGTGGATCAGCGCGGAGATCGGCGTCGGGCCGGCCATGGCGTCCGGCAACCAGGTGTGCAGCGGGAACTGCGCGCTCTTACCGGCCACACCGGCGAGCAGCAGCAGACCGGCGGCGGTCAGGGTCGCGCCGGAATGATCGTGCGCGAGCACGTCGGCGATCCGGAAACTGCCCGTCGACACCCCGAGCAACGCGATGCCGAGCAGGAAGCCGATGTCACCGACCCGGGTCACCAGGAACGCCTTCATGGCGGCGGCCGGCGCGCCCGCGAGCCGGCGGTCATGGGCGATGAGCAGGTACGAGCAGAGGCCCATCACCTCCCACCCCACCAGCAGCATGATCAGGTCGCCGGCGACCACCACCAGCAGCATCGCCCCCGTAAAGAGACTGATCTGGGCGGCGTACGGCGGATAGCGGTGGTCGACGTCGACGTCGTCGTGCGGGCCGCGCCGCAGGTAGCCGACCGAGTAGACCTGCACGGCCAGGGCCACCGCGGCGACCGCCACCGCGACCAGCGCGGCGGCGCCGTCCAGGCGTACCCCCAGGGTCACCGCCAACCCGCCGAAGTCGACCCACGTCGTCGACGTCTCCGTCGGACCGTCGACAGTCACCAACAGGGCCACGGCCAGCGCCAGCGCGCCGGCGGCGCCGGCCACCCCGATCGTCACGGCCGCCGTTCGGGCCCGGCCACCGCCGACCGCGCCCCCGGGATGCCGTGGGGCCGGCGGCAGCAGCAGACCGGCCAGACCGGCGAGCAGCGGTACGGCGGGCAGCGCCGCCCCGAGCAGCCCGGTCACCGGGTCGCCTCCGCGTCCCGCCCGACGGCCCCGGCCGGTTCGGTCAACGCCACGTCGTCCACCGCCACCGTGGACCGCAGGCGGTAGAGCTGGAGCACGATCGCCAACCCCACCCCGATCTCGGCGGCGGCGAGCACGATGACGAACAGCGCGAACACCTGCCCGGAGTGCGGCAGAACCGCGCGCACCGTGGCGTCCGCGGTGACCAGGATCAGGTTCACCGCGTTGAGCATCAACTCGACCGACATGAGCACCAGCACGGCGTTGCGTCGACGCAGCACCCCGTACACGCCGAGGCCGAACAGCAGCGCGGCGGTGACGTACGGGATGACCGGCCTCACCGACGCCCCCCGGAGGCCAGTTCCGCTGCCGGCGCGGGCTTGTCCTCGGTACGGCGGCCGATGTCGGGCCGGGACAGCACGACCGCGCCGACCAGGGCGGACAGCAACAGGACGGAGAGCACCTCGAATGGCAGCACCCAGGAGGAGAAGATCTGCTCCCCCAGCCGCTCCGCCGTACCCGCGCCGGGCAGCGCGACGGCGCTCCACCGGTACGCGTCGACCAACAGCACGCTCAGCCCCAGCCCGGCCCCGCCACCGATCAGCGCGGCGGGCCAGCCGGGCCGGTCCAGATCGTCGGACGCCCCGATCGGGGCCCGCGTCAACATCACCGCGAACAGCAGCAGCACCACCACCGCGCCCACGTAGATCAGCACCTGGACCCAGGCGACCAGCTCCGCGCCGAGCACCAGATAGTCACCGGCCAGCGCGCCCAGGCAGACCACCAGGTAGAGCCCCGCCCGGACCAGATGCTTGGTGGTCACCACCAGCACACCGGCGCCGACCGCCACCGCGCCCAGCGCGAGCAGCAGCAGGTCCGCGCCGGTCACCGGGCCGTCCCCACGGCTCGGGCGGTCACGACGTCGGGCCCTCGTCGCCGGGGCGTACCGCCGGTGCGATCGACCGCGCGGCCTTGCGCGCGGCGGCGGTCTCCTCCTTGGCCGGCTCGCCGTTGGGATCGTGCGCGGGCGGCGGCGGCACCGTCGCCATCCACTGGCCCAGGTGGTCCTTGTCGTGCAGCAGGTCCTTGATGTCGTACTCGGCGTACTCGAACTCCGGCGACCAGTAGAGCGCGTCGAACGGGCAGACCTCGATGCAGATGCCGCAGTACATGCAGAGCGAGAAGTCGATGTCGAACCGGTCGAGCACGTTGCGCTGACGGGGACGGGCGGCGCCCGGCACCGCCACCTCCTCCTTGTGCGAGTCGATGTAGATGCACCAGTCCGGGCACTCGCGGGCGCAGAGCATGCAGACCGTGCAGTTCTCCTCGGACAGCGCGATCACGCCACGCGAGCGCGGCGGCAGCTCGGGAGCGACGTCCGGGTACTGCTGCGTGGTCGAGCGGCTGGTCATCGTCTTGAGGGTGACCGCCAGCCCCTTCACCAGACCGGCGCCGGGCAGGCCGCGCTCGCTGGCGCCGCCGGCCGGATCGCCGCGCTCGCTGGAATCGGTCATGTGGACCATCCTGCCCTGTGGCCCCGGCGCGCGCGACCACCACCCACAGGTCCGCGGCGGTACCGTGGCCGCGGGGAGGACGACCGCACCTGGAAGGACCCGCCATGACCGCCGCGCTGCAGAGCGACTACCCGCCCGAGAGCGGATGGACGACTGACGATCTGGACGCGCTGCCCGAGGATGGCCGTCGCCGGGAACTGCTCGATGGAATGCTACTGATGTCCCCTCACCCCACCCGCACCCACCAGAGCATCGCCGGCCGGCTCATGGCCGCGCTCGACGAGGACTGCCCCGACGGCTACGACGTGACCCAGGCGGTCGAGGTACGGATCAACCGCACCCGCTCCTTCATCCCCGACGTGCTGATCACCACGGCTGCCGCGGCAGCTCGCGAGCCGTCGAGGTACGAGCCGCACGAGGTGGTCGTCGCCATCGAGATCGTCTCGCCGAGTACCCGTTCGATCGACCGGGTACTCAAGCCGGCGCTGTACGCCCAGGCCGGCATCCCCTACTACTGGCGGATCGAGACCCTGGATGGCGACCTGGAGGTCGTGACGTACCGGATCGACGCGGTGAACGAGGTCTACGCCGAGACCGGGCGGTGGACGAAGTTCGTCGACACCGGCGAGCCGTTCCCGATCAACCTGCCGATCAGCCGGATCACGCCGCGGAGCCGCTGAGGCCGCCGGCCGGCGGCACCATCTCGACGCCGAGCTGCTGAAGGAGCTGGAGCAGCTCGTTGCAGCTCCACACGTCGATGATCCGGCCGGCGGTGTCGAAGCGCAGGAACGTCGCCCCCGAGTAGCTGACCACCTGCCCGGTCGGCGGCACCGGCCCGAACTGCCCGGCGTGGGTGCCCGCCGCCCGCCAGTGCACGGCCACCCGCCCACCTGCGGCGACCACGTCGACGATCTTGTAGCGGAGGTCCGGGAAGGCCTCCCGGCGCTCGCGGTGCCAGGCCAGCGTCGCATCCGGCCCCGTCCCGCCCAGCCCCGGACACTCCCCGGCGATCAGCTCGTACGCCGACTCCTCCCGACGCGCGTTCCACACGTCGGCGATGAGCCGCCGGGCCGCCGTCTCCACATCCGTCATGACGGCAGGGTAGCCAGAAAAGATGCGGCCCAGCGCCGGGAGCAGCCGAGGTTGGCCCGTACCGCGCCGAGGGCCCGGATTTCGGCGAGGATGGGCGGTGAGGGCAACCGGAGCCGGAGGGCGGACGACGTGGCGCAGACAGGCGGGAAGTACGTCGAGCCGGGTGGCGAGTTCACCCGGGATCAGCGGTACATCGCCACGCGGATCACCGCGGACGGGCGGGACGGTTACCCGGTGGAGCCCGGCCGGTACCGGCTGGCGGTCAGCCGAGCCTGCCCGTGGGCCAACCGCCTCGTCATCGTGCGACGGCTGCTCGGCCTGGAGGACGCCATCTCGATGGCGATCGCCGGCCCGACGCACGACGCCCGGAGCTGGACCTTCGACCTCGATCCGGGTGGGCGCGACCCGGTGCTCGGCATCGAGCGCCTCCAGGAGGCGTTCTTCGCGCGCTTCCCCGACTACGAGCGGGGCATCACCGTGCCGGCGATGGTGGACGTGCCCACCGGGCAGGTGGTGACCAACGACTACGCGCAGATGAGCCTGGACCTGTCCACCGAGTGGAAGCCGTACCACCGCGAGGGCGCCCCGCAGCTCTACCCCGAACACCTACGCCAGCAGATCGACGAGGTCAACGACGTGGTGTTCCGCGACGTCAACAACGGCGTGTACCGGTGCGGGTTCGCCGGCAGCCAGGAGGCGTACGACAAGGCGTACCACCGGCTGTTCGACCGGCTGGACTGGTTGACCGAGCGGCTGACCAATCAGCGGTACCTGGTCGGCGACACCATCACCGAGGCCGACGTGCGGCTGTTCACCACCCTGGCCCGTTTCGACCCCGTCTACCACGGACACTTCAAGTGCAACCGGCAGAAGCTGAGCGAGATGCCGGTGCTGTGGGCGTACACCCGGGATCTGTTCCAGACCCCCGGGTTCGGCGACACCATCGACTTCGACCACATCAAGCGGCACTACTACCAGGTGCACCGCGACATCAACCCGACGGGGATCGTTCCGCTCGGCCCCGACCTGTCGAACTGGCTCACCCCGCACGGCCGGGACGCCCTGGGCGGCCGCCCCTTCGGCGACGGCACCCCACCCCCACCCCCGGCCGAACCAGTAGACCCCACCCACACCCCCCTCGGCTAACCCCCGGCCCGCCCCCGCCCGCCCGCGCCCCACACCCCGCGCCCCGCGCCCCGCCGATCTTGCACTTTCTGTCGTCGATGTGAGTGGGATGCCCCTTATGCCGCCGCAGTAAGTGCAAGATCGCGGGTGACCATCGCCCGGCCTCATCGATCATGGAGTTGTGGTGCCGGTTTTGGGGGTTGCCGGGCGCTTTGTCACCCACCACAACTCCATGATCGACGGGCGAGGGCGGGGCGAGGGCGGGCAGGGCGGGGGCAGGCCAGGGCAGAGGCGGGGGCGGGGCGGGGCGGGGCAGAGGCGGGGTTAGAGGGCTACTCGGACTGCTGCGGTCAGGACCAGTTGGGCCAGGGAGGCGGGGACCAGGACCAGCCAGCAGAGGCGTTGGAGTTGGTCCTCGCGCAGGCGGGGGTAGGAGACCCGAAGCCAGATGATCACGAAGGCCACGGCGGCGATCTTGAGCAGGGTCCAGAGCCAGCCGAGCTGGTCGTCGGCGAACGGTCCCTGCCAGCCGCCCAGGAACAGCACCGTGGTCAGCGCGGCGATGACCACGATGCCGACGTACTCGGCCAGCAGGAAGAACGCGAACCGCAGACCCGTGTACTCGGTCATGTAGCCGAACACCAGCTCCGAGTCGGCCACCGGCATGTCGAACGGCGGCCGGCGGATCTCGGCCAGCCCGGCGACGAAAAAGATGATCATTGCGGGCGCCTGCCAGAGCAGCCACCAGGGCTGCCACGCCTCGACGATGCCGGACAGGCTGAGCGTGCCCGCCGCCATCGCCACCGACGCGGCGGCCAACACCAGCGGCAGCTCGTAGCCGAGGAGCTGGGCGGCCCCGCGCAGCCCGCCGAGCAGGCTGTACTTGTTGGCCGACGCCCACGCCGACATGAGCACCGCCACCACACCGATGCCGACGACGGCCAGCACGAAGAACAGGCCGATGTCCAACGGCTGCCCGACCAGGTCGTTCGGGCCGAGCGGAATGACCAGCAGCACCAGCAGGTAGGGCACCAGCGCCACAGCGGGGGCCAGCCGGAACACCGCCCGGTCCGCCTCGCGCGGGGTGATGTCCTCCTTCTGCACGAACTTCACACCGTCCGCCACGAGCTGCGCCCAACCGTGGAAGCCGCCCGCGTACATCGGGCCGAGCCGGCCCTGCATGTGCGCCATCACCTTGTGCTCGGCCTGACCGACCAGCAGTGGCAGGGTGAGGAACGCGACCACCACGCCGCCGATCCGGAGCACCAGCTCCACCCAGAGCGGCATCAGCGCGTACCCCCGTCGTCGTCGCCGTCGTCGCGCGCCGCCGGGTCCGCGACCGGCTCGGGCCGCGCGGACCCCGCCGGGCCGTCGGCGGCGTCGGCAACCCGGGGAGTACGCGCCGGACGGGCCCCCGGCGCGGGCCGCGCCGGACGGTCACCGGCCGGTCGGGCCGGGGTGCCGCCGCGCGGCCCCTCCCCCACACCACCCGCGCCGGCCGGGGTGGGCGTCGTCCCCCACTCGCCCGGAGCGGGCACGCCCGGCGGGCGGATCGGCCGGCGGCCACCGCCGGCCTCCGACTCACCCGGTTCCTTCGCGCCCGGCCAGGGCTTCGCCACCCTCGATGCGAGCACGAACTCCTTGCGCAGCGGGTTGCCCTCGAACTCCGGGGGCAGCAGCAGCGGTCGCAGCTCACCGTGCCCGGCGAAGTCGATGCCGAACATCTCGTGGGTCTCCCGCTCGTGCCAGGCGGCACCAGGGTAGAGGTCCACCACCGAGGCCACCGAGGGCGCGTCGCGGGGCACCCGGGTACGCAGCAGCACGCCGTGCCGCAGTCGCGTCGACCAGAGGTGCGCGACCACGTCGAAGCCCCCGGCCAACTCGTCGACCGCCGACAGCCAGTCGAAGAAGTCGCAGGCCAGCTCGGTGTCGTCGCGGGCGGCGCGGACGGCGGTCGACCAGCTCGCCGGCGGTACGTCGACGGTGGCCCGGGCGAACCGCTGCCCGCCGGAGACCGACGCGGTCGCCTCGACCGGCGCGAGCAACGCGACCAGCCGAGCGCCGACCTCTTCTGACGTCATGCCGCTGATCCTAGGGTCTGTTTCAGGAGGGCGGTCGAGCCGAGGCGAGGTCCGGGCGGCGACCGGCCTCCGGTGATCTGGTGGCTTTACCGGCGGTTGTCCCGCCCACGGGGAAAGATGAGGGCGTGCGCGCTGTGACGGTGAAACCCGGGCAAGCCAACTCGCTGAGCCTCGTCGAGGATCAGCCGGAGCCGGCGTCCGAGGAGGGCGCTGTCCTGGTCGAGGCCCTGGCCGTGGGCATCTGCGGCACCGACCACGAGATCATCGCGGGCGACTACGGCGAGGCGCCGCCGGGCGCCGATCGGCTCGTGATCGGGCACGAGTCGCTGGGCCGGGTGCTCGACGACCCGACCGGCACCCTGCAAGCCGGCGACCTGGTGGCCGGCATCGTCCGGCATCCCGACCCGGTGCCCTGCCCCAACTGCGCGGTCGGCGAGTGGGACATGTGCCGCAACGGTCAGTACACCGAGCACGGCATCAAGGCGCTGCCCGGTTTCGCCCGGGACCGTTGGCGGATCGAACCGGAGTTCGCGGTCAAGCTCGACCCCGCGCTGGCCCAGGTCGGCGTGCTGTTGGAGCCGACCAGCGTGGTGGCCAAGGCATGGGACCACATCGAACGGATCGGGCACCGGGCCGAGTGGCAGCCGCAGACCGTGCTGGTGACCGGGGCCGGGCCGATCGGGCTGCTGGCGGCGCTGCTCGGCGCCCAGCGCGGGCTCACCGTCCACGTGCTGGACCGGGCCACCGACGGGCCGAAGCCGGAGCTGGTCGCCGGGGTGGGCGCCACCTACCACGCGGTGCCGGTCAACGACCTGCCCTTCGAGCCGGACGTGGTGATCGAGTGCACCGGCGCGCCCACGGTGGTCCTGGACGTCATGTGCAAGGCCGCGCCGAACGGGATCGTCTGCCTGGCCGGGGTGTCCAGCGGCGGCCGGAGCATCGACTTCGACGCCGGGGCGCTCAACCGGGCGCTGGTGCTGGAGAACAACGTGGTGTTCGGCTCGGTGAACGCCAACCGGCGGCACTGGAACTCGGCAGCGCAGGCTCTTTCGCGCGCCGACCAGGTCTGGCTCTCCTCCCTGATCACCCGGCGGGTGCCGGTGAACAGGTACGCCGACGCGTACACCGCCGGGCCGGACGACATCAAGGTCGTGCTCGAGTTCGCCTCGTGAACCGGTCAGATCCCCGGTAGCCGGCCGTTGCGGAACAGGTCCACGAAGAGTTGGTGGTCCTGCCGGGCGCGCACCCCGTACGCGTGCGCGAAGTCCACCAGATGGGTGACGAACCCCGACTCGTCGGCGTCCACGGCAGCGACGATCGCCTCCTCGGTGGAGTAGTCCACGAGGTCGTGGCTGGACTCGTCGTCGGCGACCGAGTGCATCCGGGCCACCGCCCGGCCGAGGTCGGCCAGCACCCCGGTCAGCTCGTCCGGCTCGTTCACGTCGGCCCAGTCCAGATCGCCGGCGTACGGGGAGACCTCGGCGACCAGTTGACCCGCCCCGTCCAGCTCGGTGTAGCCCAGCCACGGGTCGGCGTGCGCCTGCAACGCTCGCTGCGACTCGGCGGTCCGGTGGCCCTGGTGCCGGAAGTAGCCGGCCACCGACTCGTCGGTGCTGTAGCGGGCCACCGCCGGGACCTGCGCCTGCTTCATGTAGATCAGCACGTCGTTCTCCAGCGCCTGCGTGTGCCCCTCCAGCAGCAGGTTGTACGACGGCAGCCCGGCCGAGCCGATGCCCACGCCCTTGCGCAGCACCACGTCCTTGATCCGGGCGGCCCCTGGACGCAGCCGGGCGGTGGCCGCGGGCAGGGTCTCCAGGTAGTCCTCGAAGGCGGCGAGCACCCGGTCCCGGGTCGTGGCGTCGACCTCGAAGACGCCGTCGGTGACGGAGAACCGCCGCTCGTAGTTGTCGACGGTGGTCTGCGCGGCGAGCAGGTCGACCCTCGTGTTGAGGCGGGCCTGCTGGAGCACCCGACGCAGCACCCCGTCGGCGTTGTCCAGGGTGATCGAGCCGATCGCGTCGTCCCCACCGGCGGCGATCGCCCGCAACTCGGTCAGGTAGGCGCGGGCGAAGCCGGTCACCAGCTCGTCGATCACCGTGTCGGAGAGGGCCTTGCTGTAGCCGAGCAGCGCCACGCTGGCCACGAACCGCCGCAGGTCCCAGGTGAACGGACCGACGTACGCCTCGTCGAAGTCGTTGACGTTGAACACCAGTTGCCCGGACGCGTTCATGTACGTGCCGAAGTTCTCCGCGTGCAGGTCGCCGTGGATCCACACCCGGCCGGTCCGCTCGTCGAGGAAACGGTCGTCGGCGAAGTCGCCGCGCTGGTCGGCGTAGAACAGCGCGGCGCTGCCCCGGTAGAAGGCGAACGGCGACGCGGCCATCTTGCGGAACTTGCGCCGGAAGGCCGCCGGATCGATCGCCATCGACGCGCCGAACTCCGCGCTGAGCACCTCGGTGATGTGGTCCGAGCGCCGGTCCCCTGAGCTGGTCATGGTCCGCAGGCTAGCCGGCCGGGTCCACCACGGGCTGGCAGAACGGGGTGGCGGAACAGGAACCCATCGATCATGCTGTCTGCGTCACGCGCGGGGGCCCGGACACCACGGTCACGTCGGCCGATCGCTGCTGCCATGGGCGGCAGCAGGTCCCTCGCCGGGCGTCGACCACGGAGGACCGGACACACATGTTCCGCAAAACGGGGACCCTGCTCACCGCCGCACTGCTCGGCCTGACCGCCACGATCGGTGGGGCCGGACCGGCCGCCGCGGCACCGGCGGACGCCGCCGGAGGCACCGTGTCGGTGGGCAGACTGATCCTGGAGCCGACCGAGCGGGGCTACCTGGACAGCCTCCCGGTGACCGTCACCAACACCGGCAGCGAGACCGACTACTTCTACCTGACGCTGCGCGAGCCGGTCCCGGGCGCGTTCCAGGACACGGACAGCCGCTGCGACTGGTTCGGGGCGATGGAGGAGAACCGGCGGGTGTTCGACTGCTCCCTCTCGAACAACTGGGCCTACCTCGCCCCGGGCGAGAGCCGCACGGTCACGCTGGACTTCCACGTGCTGACCACCCCGCGGGCGTACCCGATGAGCATGACCGGAGGCCGGATCGCGGTCTCCTCGATCAACGGTGGCCTGATCGCGGAGAGGTCGCTCACCGCGCTGTTCCGGTCCACGACCGGGTCGCTGATCCGCCCCCGGCCGTACGTCCAGGACGCCCAGCCGGACGCCGCCATCGACTCGGTGGGCCCGGTGACCCTCGACCCGGAGGGCACCGGCCGCCTCTACCTGCCGGTGACCGTGCGGTACAAGGGGGACGCGCCGCACGTCGGCCTCGACATCAAGGCCAGTCCGCTGCCCGCCGGGTCGCGCATCGAATACACCATCCCGTCAGAAGGGCCGGTCCTGACGGACCATTCCTGGGTACCGGGGCAACGGATGATGCCCGGCGAGGTGCGTAGCTTCGGATTGGTGATCACCCCGCCGACCGACCCGGCCGACGCTCAGGACGTCATCACCCTGGCGTTGACGACCACCTGGTTCCCGTCGGGCCCAGACGCCGACCCCAGCGACAACACCGCCCAGACCACGCTGGCCATCGCGGCCACCAGCTGATCACCACACGGCAGGGCCGTCGCTCGGACTCGTCCGGGCGGCGGCCCCGGCGTTCGTCAGCCCGCGTCGGGTGGGCGTACGGGTGGGGCGGTGAGGGAGTCGACCGAGCGTGGGGCGCTAGCCTCGGCGGGCGCGGCGAGCAGGTCCCGCTGCGGCACTCCGCCGATCCCGGACTGCTCGGCGGCGATCTTCTCCTGAAGGCGCAGGATGCCGTGCAGCAGCGCCTCCGGGCGGGGCGGGCAGCCGGGCACGTAGACGTCGACCGGGATGAGCTGGTCGACGCCCTTGGTCACCGAGTACGAGTCCCAGTAGGGGCCACCGCAGTTCGAGCACGCGCCGAACGAGATGACGTACTTCGGCTCGGGCATCTGGTCGTAGAGCCGCTTGATGGCCGGGGCCATCTTGTCGGTCACCGTGCCGGAGACCACCATGAGGTCGGCCTGTCGGGGGCCGTGGGCGAACGGGATCACGCCGAGCCGGATGAAGTCGTGCCGGCCCATGCTGGTGGCGATGAACTCGATCGCACAGCAGGCCAGGCCGAAGTTGAACACCCAGAGCGAGTAGCGGCGCCCCCAGTTCAGCACGAACCGGATCGGCTCACCGAGCACTGCCGGTAGCTGCACGGACGTCCCCTCTCCTCACCCCACAGTGAATCACAGCCGGCTGTCACGGACCGGACAGGCAACCCCACCGGGTCCGACCGCAACCGGCGGGCGCAGCAGAGTGTGTGACCGGTGCTGGCGAACACGCCGCCTGCGGCCACCACGGGGAGGACGAGTGCTTGTGACAGGAGAAGTACGGGTGGGCGGACCGCCCCCCGACCCGCCGGGAAGTCCTCTCCCCGCGACCGCCGAACTGGTCTTCGACGACTTCTACCACGCTCACTTCCGCTCGCTGGTGGTGCAGCTCACCGCGTACACGGGTGACCGTGGGCAGGCGCAGGACCTGGTTCAGGAGGCGTTCTGCCGGGCGTACGCCCACTGGGGTCGGCTCGCCCGGTACGACGATCCGCTGGCCTGGGTACGCCGGGTCGCCTGGAACCTCGGCCACAACCGCTGGCGGCGGCTGCGGACCGCGCAGGCCTGGCTGCTGCGGCAACGGGAGACACACGTCGCCGAGCCGAGCCCGGACCGGGTCGCCCTCGACACCGCCTTGGCCAAGTTGCCGCCGAAGCAGCGCCGGGCTGTCGTACTGCACTACCTCGCCGACCTGACGGTCGCCGAGATCGCCGCCCAGGAACGGGTCGCCGAGGGAACCGTCAAGTCCTGGCTGCACCGGGGACGGGCGGCCCTCGCGACGCACCTGCGCGACACCACCGAGGAGGTGCGAGATGTCTGATCAGGAGATCCTCGACCTCGCCGAAGAGTTCGCCCACTACCGCCGTACCGTGCTGGAGGAGGTCGAGGTGCCCGGGCCGGCCGCCGTGCGGCGGACGGCGCGAGGCCGCGGCCGTCGCCGGTTCGCCACCACCACCGCGACGGTGCTCGCGCTGTTCGGCGGGGCCGCCGTCGGGTACGCGACGATGAACGGCCCCGATCGCGAGCCGGGGCCCGTGGATCCCACGTCCGCGCCGTCCGCCAGCCCGTCGGCGACCGCGACCGCCAGTGCGACGGCGAGCCCGTCTGCCACGGCGTCGAACGGCGGCGCCAGCCCGACCGTCGCCGCCCCGAACGGCCGCATCGGCCGGGCCCAGTTGCTCGCCGCGACGGTGTCGCTGCCCGCCTGGACCACCCCGGCGGAATGCCCCACTGGGCGGGTGCGGCTGGGTGCCGAACCGGCCCGCGAAGGCGTCAACGAGCTGGTCGCGCTCGACTACGGCGACCTGGACGGCGACGGGGCGACGGAGACGGTCGCCCTCGTGCGCTGCCTGTTCGGCACCCGCGGGCCGTTCCAGGTGGTCGCCTTCGATCGGGACGCGTCCGGCCGGGTCGTCACCCTCGGCCGCGTGGCCGGCACCGCTTCGCCCACGCCGGGTTGGGTGACCGCCCTGGACGTACGCGACGACGGCGAGGTTCGGGTCGAGGTGCTCGACGTCGCGCCCGGCGGCGGCTGGCCGATGAAGAACTCCCAACGGCAGTGGCGCGGCTACCGCTGGACCGGTGACGCGTTCGACCAGGTGTCCGGGCCGAGCACCTTCGGCCCCAACCCGCGATCGGCCGACCTGTCGATCACCGCCACCGACCTGGTGTTGACCCCTGCGGCGGACGACTCCCGATCGGGCACGGTCACCGTGCGGATCCGCAACGACGCGGATCGGACGCCGCCCGGGGTGCTCTTCACCATCGAGCTGCCGAAGGCGCTGCAGCCCGTCGGGGACGGCTGGTCGGGCTGCGACATCGGGACGGGGAGCACCGTGCTGGTGTCCTGCCACATAAGCGCCGTGCCTGCGCACGGCGAGATGCGGCGGACCCTGGAACTGCGGGTCGCCGCCGGTACCAGCCTGGCCCCGGGAAAAGCGACACTCTGGACCTGGTCCCGGGACCCGGACATGGACCCGTGGCTGGACAACAACAGCGATGACAACGAGTCGACCTTCGGCTATCGCTGACCCTTCCCGGACACGGACACGGATCGACTGGACGAGGCGGCCGCGCTCACCCGAGCGCGGCCGTCGTCGGCCTGCCCGTCCGCCGCGGCCCGCTCGTCGACTGTCGGATTCGCGGCTGGGCGGACCGCAACCAGGTGCCTCGCGGCGGAGTGTTACCGGCGCCCAGGGGCACCGGCCCAGCGGGCAAACGGGGAGGGGCAGTGACAGCAACGATGGGGGCCCGCGCCAACGAACCGCCGGCGGTGCTGACGTCCGGAGGGTCGAACGCGGCGGCGATCGCCTTCGACGACTTCTACCACGCGCACTTCCGGAGCGTCACGGCCCAACTGTGTGCGTACACCGGGGATCTGGGCCACGCGCAGGACCTCGCCCAGGAGGCGTTCTGCCGGGCGCTGGCACGCTGGGACCGCCTGGTCCGCTACGACGATCCGGTGGCCTGGGTCCGCCGGGTCGCCTGGAACCTGGCCCGCAGCCGCTGGCGTCGGCTCCGCACGGCACGCAACCACCTCCTGCGGCAGCGACACGTCGAAGCCGAGGTGGACGGCCCCACGCCGGATCGGGTGGCCATCGACGCGGCGCTCACGCAACTGCCGCCCAACCATCGACGGGCCGTCATCCTGCACTACCTGGCCGACCTGTCGGTCAGTCAGATCGCCCTGCAGGAAGGAGTGGCCGAGGGCACCGTGAAGTCCTGGCTGCACCGGGGCCGGACCGCCCTGGCCGGACTGCTGGACGAGAACACCGAGGGGGTGTCCGATGTCTGATCTCGACCCGCGGCTGCGCGAACGGTTGACCGCGTACCGTGCGGACGTCACCGCCCGGGCCGTCGGCCCCGGTCCCGACCAGGCCCGACGTACCCTGCGCCGTCGCCGGCGGACGAGGGTCGTGGCGGTCGCGGCGGCTGCGGTCGTGCTGGTGTTGGCGCCGGTCGTCGCCAACGCCGCGCTGAAGGGCGACCGAACGCCACCGGTACCGGCGGAGTCCGTCGACCCGACACCCCCGCCGACGACGACCCCGCCACCACCCACACCGTCGGTCAGCCAATCACCAGATTCCACACCCACTGCCGACCCGGGCGCCCCGGACGGCCGGATCAGCCGGGCCCAGTTGCTCGCCGCCCGTGTCGACCTGCCGACGTGGCCGCAGACCGCGCCGTCCACCTGCATCACGACGAACGTGCGGCTGGCGACCACCTCGAACAAGAGCTTCGTCCCGTTGCTCACCGACCTGTCCGTGGACCACGCCGACCTGGACGGTGACGGCGCTCAGGAGACGGTTGCCGTCGTCGCCTGCCGGTACGGGGAGGCGTTGGCGAAGCAGGTCGTCGCCTTCGACCGGGATGACGACGGGCGCATCGTGACGCTCGGCCGGGTCGTCCGGACCACCGACGGTGTCGAGGACATCCTCGGGGTGACCCTCACCGCGGCCGGCACGGTCGACGTGCGGGTGGCCGACCTGCAGCCGTGCTGCGACACCCCGACGTACTGGAAGCAGGAACAGACGCGTACCTACCGGTTCAAGGGTGGCCGGTTCGTGCAGACAGGCGGCCCCACGAAGTTCGGGAAGGATCCCCGGCTCACCGACCTGCGCCTGTCCATGACGCACACACTGGTAAACGTCACCGGTGGTCGCGAGCTGACCATCGTCCTCACCGTCACCAACGCGGGATCGGTCGACGCGGCCCAGGTCCAGTTCAGGGGCCTCGACGTGGGTGCGCCGACGACAGGTGACTGGTCCAGGTGTGACCCGGCGGCCGCGGCGGCCGACGACCACCGGACGTGTCTGGTGCCGGGGGTGCCGGCCGGCGAGTTGCGACGCTACACGTTCGTCCAGCGGGTGCCGAGCCGCTCGGGCACCGATGCGACCACCCGGTTCTTCTTCGTGACCCACTACGACGCGCAGGACCGGCAGTGGCGCGACCGCAACGAGAAGGACAACAAGGTGCAACTCCCCGGCGTGTTCTGACGAGGAGGATGTCCGGTGCCCCATCCCGTCGGGGTGGGGCACCGGGGTTCACTCGCCCGAACTCCAGTCGGGGCGTTGCAGGAGGCCCACGAACTCGACCAGCAACCTCTCGCGCAGCGCCGACGGGGCGGCGTCGAGCAGCGTGTTCACGACCGCCATCCGATCCGGCAGCGGACCGGAACTGTCGCCGCCGCCCAGGCCCAGCCCGGCCGCCAGGCCGGCCACCACCTCCGGCGTCAGCGCCTCGGGGGTGAGGACGCCGACCAGGGAAGCCACCTCGGCGGGCAGCCGCACCGGGCCGCTCGCCTGGGTCGCCGCCACCGCGGCGGCCAGATCCGGGCCGAACTCGGCCACCCGGGGCGCGACCGAGGCGGTCACCGTGAGGTGCACACTGGCCGGCAGATCGACGTACGACAGCTGGGGCTGGGTGTGCCAGCCACGGGCGGTCAACTCGTCGACCAGGACGAACAGGTCGGGGCCGCCCTCGGTGGCGGTGAAGCAGACCACCGTGGACTCCGGCTCGGCCATCAGCCGTAGCCCGTCGACGGCGCGGACCGCGTCGGCCAGGGCAGCGACCGCGTCCCGGGTGGTGGCGGCCAACCGCAGGTAGCCGGCGTCGCCGAGGTGTCGCAGGGTGGCGTACGCGGCGGCGATCGGCCCGCCCGAGCGGGTCGAGGCGATCACCGGGTTGATCATCGTGTAGCCGGGCCAGTCGGCGTACGCGAAGTACTGCGGCGCGCGTCCGGTGGCGTCCCGGTGCAGCAGCACCGACACGCCCTTCGGCGCGTACGCGTACTTGTGCAGGTCGACCGAGATGGACGTGACGCCGGGAACCGTGAAGTCGAACGCCGGCACCGGCTCGCCGAGGCGACGCAGGTACGGCAGGGACCAGCCACCGAAGCAGGCGTCGACGTGGCAGCGCACTCCGGCCTCGGCGGCGACGGCGGCGATCTCGGCGACCGGGTCCACCACCCCGTGCGCGTACGAGGGCGCGGAGCAGGCGACAAGTACCGTGTCCGGCCCGATCGCGGCGGCCATCGCGGCGGGTTCGGGACGCAGCGTGTCCGGCGAGACCGGCACCACGTCCAGCGCCACCCGCAGATAGTGCGCCGCCTTCGCGAACGCGGCATGCGCGGTCGACGGCACCACGATCCGGGGCGCGGCGATCTCCGGGTGCGCGTCCCGGGCCGCCTTGACGGCGAGGATCAGCGACTCGGTGCCGCCGCTGGTGACGCTGCCGACCACGTCCGGCGCGGTCGTCCCCGGGCCGCCGCCGAGCACCCGGCCGGCCGCGCCGACGAGCGCGTTCTCCATGGCCAGCAGGGACGGGAACGCGGTCGGGTCGAGACCGTTGACGTGGGCGCTCTCGGAGTGCGCGGCGGCGGTGAGGTCGTCGAGCCCCGGCACCGCCGGGTCGTAGACGTAGGCGAACAGCCGTCCACCGTGGGTGGGTCGGTCACCGGCGCGCAGCCGCCGAACCTCGTCCAGCGCCTGTTCCGCGCTGACCCCGTCGCGGGACAACGCGCCCGCCCCGAGCGTGTTCTCGTCGATCATGGAGTCATGGTGCCCTTCTAGTAACGGCTAACGGCTTTTGTCTCCCACCACAACTTCATGATCGACCCCGAGGGTGGGGGCAGGGGTGGGGAGGGTGTAGTGGCGGAGCAGGAGGATGGGGGGAGCTATCAGCAGGGCTGGGATCAGGGTGAAGCCGAGCAGGACGCCGAGCCTCGCCGTGTCGGACTGGGCGGCGGCGGTTCCGGTGTCGGAGGAGACGTAGCCGGAGACCTGCAGCACCAGGCCGTAGATGCCGGGGCCGAGCGCCAGGCCGAAGGTCTCCCCGGCGGTCCACAGGCCGGTGAAGACGCCCGCCTGCCGTCGACCGGTGCGTGCCGTCTCGTACGCGATGCAGTCGGGGAGCATGGCCAGCGCGAACACCTGTTGCCCGGCGTACCCGACGCCGAGCACCGCGACCACCAGGTAGACGGCGACCGACGGCAGCACCGGGGCGGCGACCAGGGCGAACGCCCCGGCGGCCAGGATCAGCCCGGCGACGACCAGGGCGGCCCGCTTGCCCAGCCGGGCGCCGACCCGGGCCCAGAGCGGCATCACCAGCAGCGCCGGCCCGACGAAACAGGCGAAGAGCAGCGTCGGCCCGTTCCGGTCGTCGCGCAGGATCTGCCCCGCGAAGTAGTTGACCCCGGCGAGGATGGTCGCCACCCCCACGGACTGCACCACGAAGCAGATCAGCAGCGCCCGGAACGGCCGGTTGGCCCCGGCCACGGCGAGCTGCGCACGCAGCGTCGGTTCGCTGACGTCGACCACACCAGCGGGTGCGGACCGGGTGCCGAGAAACGCGCCGAGCGCGCCGACGCCGATGAGCGCCGCCACGAACAGGCCCATCCAGCGGTGTCCGGGCACGCCGTCGCCGCCGGCCGTCACCACCAACGGGGCGACCGCGCCGGAGATCAGGATGGCCAGCGCCAGCACAGCGATCCGCCAGGTCATCAGCCGGGTGCGTTCGGTGTGGTCGTCGGTCATCTCGGCGGGCATCGCCATGTACGGCACCTGGAAGAAAGCGAACGCGGTGGCCGTGGCCAGGAAGGCGAGCGCCACGTACGTCGCGGCGGCCGGCCCCTTGTCGAACGGCGCCGCGAAGATGGCCGCGAAGAGCGCGGCGAGCGCGAAACCGGCGACGAGCAGGTACGGGCGGCGTGCGCCCCAGCGTGACCGGGTGCGATCGGAGATCCGGCCGGCGACCGGGTTCACCAGCACGTCCCACGCCTTCGGCAGCAGCACCAGCAGGGCGGCCACCCCGGCGGCGACGCCGAGCGTGTCGGTCAGGTAGGGCAGCAACAGCAGGCCGGGCACGGTGCCGAACGCGCCGGTGGCCAGCGAGCCGAGCGCGTATCCGACGTGCACCGGTCGGGGCAGCCGTCCGGTGGCGGGCAGGCCGGCAGCACCCGGCGGCTGGTTCATGGGGCCGAATGTTACTCACGTTATGGCGGGGGTCACATCCCCTCCCCGGGCGACCAACCCGCCGCCGCGATGTCCACCCCCGCGCCGCGCAACGGCGTCCCTTCGGCCCGCAGCCGGGCCCGCGCCTCGCGCTCGTGCCCCGGTGGCAACCGGCCGCCCGCGGTCACCACCCGATGCCAGGGCACCGAGCCACCGTGCCGGGCCATGATGGCGCCCACCAGGCGCGCGGAGGAGCGACCCGAGCGTTCGGCCAGCGCGTCGGCGACCGCGCCGTACGACATCACCCGGCCCTCGGGAATCCGCTCCACGAGGTCCAGCACGGCCTCGACGTACTCGTCAGGAGTCACAATCCGCCACCATATGGGAACGCCACCGGGCCACGCGGGCGTGACCACGCAGAATGGGCGGGTGCGCGACGCAGTCACGGCCGCTCGGCGGATCGTCGTCAAGATCGGGTCCTCCTCGTTGACCACCGCCACCGGCGGTCTCGCCGACGAGCGGGTCGACGCGCTCGTCGACACCCTGGGCCGGCTCGGCGCCGAGGGACGCGAGGTCGTGCTGGTCTCCTCCGGCGCGATCGCCGCCGGCCTCGCCCCGCTCGGTCTGACCCGACGTCCGCGCGACCTGGCCACCCAGCAGGCCGCCGCCAGCGTCGGCCAGGGCCTGCTGATCGGCAGGTACGCGGCCAGCTTCGCCCGGCACGACCGCACCGTCGGGCAGGTGCTGCTCACCGTCGACGACGTGACCCGGCGGGCGCACTACCGCAACGCGTACCGCACCCTGCGCAAACTCCTCGACCTGCGGGCCGTGCCGATCGTCAACGAGAACGACACGGTCGCCACCGAGGAGATCCGGTTCGGCGACAACGACCGGTTGGCCGCCCTGGTGGCCGCCCTGGTGCACGCCGACCTGCTGGTGCTCCTCTCCGACGTGGACGCGCTCTGGACCGGCGACCCGACCCGTCCACAGTCGGTGCGGATCGCCGAGGTCCGTAACGAGGAGGACCTCGCCGGAATCTCCATCGGCGGCGCCGGCCGGTCCGGCGTCGGCACCGGCGGCATGGTGACAAAGGTCGAGGCGGCCCGGATCGCCACCGGCTTCGGCATCCCCGTGGTGCTCACCTCCGCCGACCTGGCCGCCCCGGCGCTGGCCGGCGAGCCGGTCGGCACGCTGTTCCACCCGCAGCGGCAACGGCCGACGGCCCGGCTGTTCTGGCTGGCCCACGCCACCTCGCCCCGGGGACGCCTGCACCTGGACCCGGGCGCGGTGGCCGCCGTCGTGGAGCGGCGCAAGTCGCTGCTGCCGGCCGGCATCACCGCCGTGGACGGCACCTTCACCGCTGGCGACCCCGTGGACCTGGTCGACGACGCCGGCGCGCCGGTAGCCCGTGGCCTGGTCAACTACGACGCGGTGGAGCTGCCCGGCCTACTCGGCCGTTCCACCTCCGAACTCGCCGCGGCGCTCGGCCCGGCGTACGAACGGGAGGTCGTCCACCGCGACGACCTCGTACTGCTGTAAGCAAGGGCACCTTGTTAACGCCTAGCGTTGTACAAGGGGCCCTTCCTAACGCGAGGAGTGACCGATGAGCGTCGTCGAGCAGGCGAAGCGGGCGCGGGACGCCGCTGCCGAACTGGCCGTGGCCACCCGTACCGTCAAGGATGCCGCGCTGGTCGCGATGGCCGACGCGCTGGTGACGCGTACCCCGGAGATCCTCGCCGCCAACGAGGCGGACCTGGCGGCCGGGCGCGAAGCCGGGCTGAGCGCGGCCGTGCTGGACCGGCTCGCCCTCGACGAGGGCCGGGTGGCCGGCATCGCCGGAGCGCTGCGTGAGATGGCCGCGCTGCCCGACCCGGTCGGCGAGGTGGTCCGCGGATCGACCCTGCCCAACGGGCTGGAACTGCGCCAGATCCGGGTGCCGTTCGGGGTGGTCGGCATCATCTACGAGGCGCGGCCCAACGTAACGGTGGACGCCGCCGGGATCTGCCTCAAGTCCGGTAACGCGGCGCTGCTGCGCGGGTCGTCGTCGGCCGCGCACTCGAACGCCGCGCTGGTAGCGGTGCTGCGCGACGCGGTCGCCGGGGCCGGTCTGCCGGCGGACGCGGTGCAGTTGCTCGACGCCAGTTCGCGCGACTCGGTCAAGGAGCTGATGCGGGCTCGCGGGCTGGTCGACGTGCTCATCCCGCGCGGTGGCGCGTCGCTGATCCGCACCGTGGTCGAGGAGTCGACAGTGCCGGTGATCGAGACCGGGGTGGGCAACTGCCACGTCTACGTCGACGCCGCCGCCGACCTGGGCAAGGCCGTCGCGGTGACGTTGAACGCCAAGACGCAGCGCCTGTCCACCTGCAACACCGCCGAGTCGCTGCTGGTGCACGTGGACGTCGCCGACGCGTTCCTACCGCCGATGCTGGCCGCGTTCGCTGAGGCCGGCGTGACCGTGCACGGCTCCCCCGAGGTGGTCGCCCACTCGGCGGCCGTCGTCCCGGCCACCGAGGAGGACCACGCCACGGAGTACCTGTCGGCCGACATCTCGGTGGCGGTGGTCGACTCGCTGGACGCGGCGGTCGCGCACATCCGCCGCTTCGGCACCGGACACACCGAGGCGATCATCACCGACTCGACGACCGCCGCCCGCGAGTTCGTCGCCCGGGTGGACGCGGCGGCGGTGATGGTGAACGCGTCGACCCGGTTCACCGACGGGGGCGAGTTCGGCTTCGGCGCGGAGATCGGCATCTCCACGCAGAAGCTGCACGCCCGGGGGCCGATGGGCCTGCCCGAGTTGACCAGCACCAAGTACGTCGTCACCGGCGACGGTCACGTGCGCTGATCGCCCGGCCGGCAGGCCCGGATCGCGGACAGCGTGGAGTGCACGTCGAACTGGTGACCGTCGTCGCTCTCCCACCCACCGTCGCTGCGCTGGGTCTCGCCGAGCCGCCGCAGGGCGCGCACCATGACCCAGTCGTGGGAGTCGATGCCGACGCGGCGCAGCGTGGCCGCCAGCCATGCCACGTCGCCCGCTGACATCGTGGCCATCCGTTCGGCGAGCACCACCTGGATCCGCGCCGACTCCTGGAACATGTCCTGGCGGTGCAGTACTGCCGCGCTCAGCCAGCCGGCGGCGAGGAACGACGGCCAGGTCCCGTCCGGGCGCAGCCGCGCGACGATCGACTGCGCCGCGGCCTGCACCACACCGGCGTACGCCCCACCGACCCGATGATCGAGCGGACCTGAGGCGCGGGCGTCCAGGCCGGCGACGGTGAGCCAGAAGCCGGCGTTGGCGGTGAGGAAGAGTTTGGCCTCGGGGTCACCGGGTCGGGCCCACTCGGGCGCCGAGCCGGCCAGGGAGAGGTCCTCGTCCCAACCGCCGTCGGGCTGCTGCCGAGACGCCAACCAGTCGAGCGCCCGGCGGGCGGCGGGACGACCCAGCGCACCGAGGTCGTCCAGCTCGCCGAGCCGGAAACAGGTGGCGTCGACCGAGGCCACCTCACCGCCCCAGGTCGCCGGCCAGCCGCCGTCGGGTGACTGGCCGACCTCGGCCGCGTCCAACAGCTCCGGCGGGGCGGGCGTGCCGTTGCGCAGCCAGGAGAGGCGGGCGCGTTCCACCGCGTCCCCGTGCGCCACGACGAACCCGATCGCGGCTTCCAAGTCGACCACGGCGGAGACGCTACCTGCGCAGACACGATCCCGCCTCGGGGAATCGGCCAGCCGGAAATGGCTGCGTCGCTCGGTGCGCGGGTCTGGTCGGAGCTATCTGCGTCGATTGACGCGACGGGTCGGAGCCGGGACGACAGGGCCGCCCCGGCTCCACCGGTCAGTACGCGGGCAGTGACGGGTCGATCTGCTTGATCCAGGAGAGCACGCCGCCCTGCACGTGGACGGCGTCCTTGAAGCCGGCGGCCTTGAGCGCGGCCAGCGCCTCGGCGGAGCGCACACCGGACTTGCAGTGCAGCACGATCTGCTTGTCCTGCGGCAGCTTCGCGAGGGCCTCACCGGAGATGATGTCGCCCTTGGGGATCAGCGTGGCGCCGGGAATCCGCACGATCTCGTACTCGGCCGGCTCCCGCACGTCGACGAGGAAGATGTCCTTGCCGGCGTCCTGCCACTCCTTGAGCTCCAGGGCGGTGATGGTCGAGTCGAGCGTCGCCTCCTGGGCCTCGACCGAGACCGCGCCGCAGAAGTCCTCGTAGTCTTCCAGCAGGTCGGTGACGGTCGGGTTCTCGCCGCAGAGCACGCAGTTCGGGTCCTTCCGAACCTTGATCTTGCGGTACTCCATCTCCAGGGCGTCGTAGACCATGAGCCGGCCCACCAGCGGCTCGCCGATGCCGGTGAGCAGCTTGATCGCCTCGTTCACCTGGATCGACCCGATCGACGCGCAGAGCACGCCGAGCACGCCACCCTCGGCGCAGGAGGGGACCATGCCGGGCGGCGGCGGCTCCGGGTAGAGGCAGCGGTAGCAGGGGCCGTGCTCGGCCCAGAACACCGACGCCTGCCCGTCGAACCGGTAGATCGAACCCCAGACGTACGGCTTGCCGAGCAGCACCGCGGCGTCGTTGACCATGTAACGGGTGGCGAAGTTGTCGGTGCCGTCGACGATCAGGTCGTACTGGGCGAAGATCTCGCGGACGTTCTCCCGGTCCAACGCGGTGTTGTGGATCTCCACGTTGACCAGCGGGTTGATCTCGCGGATCGACGCGGCGGCGGACTCGGCCTTCGAGCGGCCGACATCGGACACGCCGTGGATGACCTGGCGCTGGAGGTTGGACTCGTCGACGGTGTCGAAGTCGATGATGCCGAGCGTGCCGACCCCGGCAGCGGCCAGGTACAACAGGGCCGGCGAGCCGAGGCCACCGGCGCCGACACAGAGCACCCGGGCGTTCTTCAGCCGCTTCTGACCGGCCACCCCGACGTCCGGGATGATCAGGTGGCGTGAGTAGCGGCGGATCTCGTCAACGGTCAGCTCGCCGGCGGGCTCGACGAGCGGGGGCAACGACACGGTGGACTCCCCGGGATCGGCGGTGTGAACCGCGCCATTGTTGCTCGCCGGGGCCCCGCTCGGCCATGAGGGAGGACACGTGGTCCGCGATGCGGGAGCGGGAATAACTCAGGGGATGGCGTCGCCGGCGTAGCGACGGCCGTCGAGGTAGGGCCAGGCGTTGGCCACGCAGCCCTCCAGCCCGTACGTCTGCTGCTGCATCACCGGGGCGGGCTCGCCCGGACCGGGGCACGCCTCATGCTCGGCGCCGAGCTCGTGGCCGACCTCGTGGTTGATCACGTAGGTGCGGTACGTCTCCAGCGGTGCGCCGTAGTCGGGCACCGCCTCCTGCCAGCGGGCCAGGTTGATGATCACCCGGCCGGGTAGCCGGCAGGACGTGTAGCGCTCGGTGGACAGGCCGCCCTCGGCGCACATCCGCTCCGACGTGACCGGGGTGGCGAGGTAGATGGTGAAGTCGGCGGCCCGGGCGTCGGCGACCCGCTGCACGCGCAGCTCGCCGGAGGCGATCCAGCTACGCGGGTCGGCCAGCACCTCGTCGACCCGCGCCGCGAACGTGCCGGCGTCCTGGCCGCTGTCGCGCTCGACCACGACGCGGTACCGGCGCAGCGGTCCGTCCTCGCCGTGCACCGCGGTTTCGGAGTCGGCGGCGGTGAACCGTCCCGCGCCGACCGACGGGTAGTCGCTGGGCGCCGGATGGGCCTCCCCGCCGCCCACGCCCATGCCGCCCGGTGTCGGGATGGGCGGCGCGTCGGCCGGCGGCTCACCGCCACCCGCCACGGTCACGCCGATGGCGCCGGCGGTGGCGAGGACGAGCACACCGAGCAGCAGAGTGCGCCGTCGGCGACGGCGCATTCGCACGAGACTGGGACGCGCGCCCTCGTACGCCGACCCTGCCGGCGGGTCGGGCGGCTCGGGCGGGCCGTAAGGGGACGACGGCGTCATGACGCCAAGCCTGCCAGATTATTCGGGCAATTCTCCGCTTTTGGCTGCTATTGCCGCAATACGTCTCAGAGTGCCGGCCCGGCGTAGCGCCGACCGTCGACGTACGGCCACGGATTGGCCCGGCACCCGTTGAGGAAGAGGGTCTGCTGCATCATCACCGGCGCCGGACGCCCCGAGCCCGGGCAGCGCTCGTGATGGTGCCCGAGCTGGTGACCGACCTCGTGGTTGACCACGTACGTCCGGTACACCGACAGCGGCACGCGCGCCGAGACGTAGTGCGGCACCGACAACCGCCACCGGTCCAGGTTGACGATCACCTGACCGGGCGCGCGGCAGGAGGTGTACGGCCGCCCGTCGATCCGGATGTCCACCCCACCCGCGGCGCACATCCGGCCCGCCGTACGGGCCGTCGCCAGGTAGACGGTGAAGTCCCGGGGAGCGTCCCCCGGCACCTGCTGCAACCGCAGCCGACCGCTGTCGACCCAGCTGCCCGGTCCGGTGAGCGCCACCTGGACGGCCTGCGCGAACGCGGCCACGTCCTCGTCGCTGCCCGACTCGACCGCCACCCGGTAACGACGCAGCTCACCCGCGCGGCCCAGGACCGGGCCGGAGCGGTCGTCGTGTTCGAAGCGGCCCGTCCCGGCGCTCGGGACCGCTCCGGGCATCCGCAGCACCGGCGACGCGCTCGTCGACGCCGCCACCGTGGCGCTCGGCGACGGGCTCACCGACCCCGGCAGCGGCCTCGCCACCAGCGGCGGGGCGGCGGCCTCCTCGGCGGTCAGCCGGTCGGACGGCTCGCCCCGCTCCTCGGCGACCACGGTCACTGCCGCGCCGATCGCCAGCACCACCGCCACCAACTGGGCGATCAGCGCGAAGCGTCGATGACGGTGAGCGGACCTGAACATTCCGGTCAGCCTGCCAGATCGGACGGCCGGACGGCGTCCCCCTTTTCGGTGAGCAGACCCACCACCGCGCGGGCGACCAGCCGGGGCACCTCGAGCTGCGCCACGTGGCCGACCCCGTCGAGCATCAACAGGCGGCTGTCCGGGATGGCCCGTGCGGTCTGCGGCGCGACCCGGACGTCGACCAGCCGGTCCTGCCGACCCCCCACCACGAGCGTCGGCGCGCGGACCGCCCCGGCGAGCCGCCACAGCGACCCGGACCCCGGCAGGTACGCCCGCAGGAAGCTGGAGACCAGACCCCGGAACGTCCGGACGTACGCGGCCGCGTAGTGCGCCGCCTCGTACCGCACCCGGATCTCCTCCAACGCCTCCTCCCGGCGCTGCACACAGATGCGGCTCAGATCGGCGACACACGCCTCAAGCACCTGCTCGGCCATGATCTCCGGGGCGAGCTGGGTCAACCGCCGGGCGACCAGCCGCTCACCCCCCGGAATGGCCAGCACCGGCAGCATCCTGCCCTGCAACGACCGTCGGAAATCCAGGAACGGCAGCGCCGGAGAGATCAGGGTGAGGGTGCGGACCAGGTCCGGCCGCAGCCCCGCCACCTGGACCGAGACCGCGCCGCCCAGCGAGTTGCCGAACAGGTGCACCGGTCCCCGACCGGAGTGCTCGATCCACCTGATGACCAGGTCGGCGAAGGCCGGAATCGTGTAGCGCCGTCCCGGCTCGCTGCGACCGAACCCGGGCAGGTCGATGGCCTGGCCGTCCAACCGGTCGGTGAGCAGCCCGGCCAGGTCGGTCCAGTTCTGCGACGAGCCGCCGAGCCCGTGCACGAACAGCGCCGGCTCCGCGTCCGCGCTCGTCGCGGGGGTGTCCCGCACGTACATGACCTGGCCGTCGAGGCGCACCTCCCGGCCCGGCCACGGTGGCGGCACACCGGCGTCGGCAAGGAGATGGTCCGGCCAGAGGGTGGCACGCTTCATCCCTCCAGTCTGCCTCGCACCATTCAGGAGAGTAGTGCCTCCAGCCGGCGGTTGACCGCCGCCAGCGTGGCTCGGACCACCGCCTGCCGCGGATCGCCGGCCACCAGAGCCGAGCCGGCGAGCTGCTCGACCCAGCCGTCGCAGACCAGCAGCACCACCACGGTGGCCACCTCGCAGTTGCCGAACGGCACCACCGCCGCGTGCTCGACGAAGCAGCGGCCACGCTCGGCGTTCTCGGTGCCGCGCAGCAGCTCGTCGACGGCCGCGGCGGCGGCCACCGCGCAGAGCCGCAGCACGTAGCCGTCCACCGCCGGCCCGGTCGCGTACCCGGCCGCGGTGCCGTCGCCGGCGAGCAGCCGTACCTCCACATTGGCGTCCAGGCCGAAGGTGCTGACCTGCACGTGGTCGATGACCACGCGCGGCCCCGGCGCGCCGCCGGTGTCCAGCGGGCGGGAGGGCGCCGACTCCGTCGTGGTCACCTGACCACCGGAGTACGACGTACCGAGCGTCGCCGGGCTGCCGGTGGCTCCGCCGGCGGGCACACCCGAGACCGAGCCGGGCTCCTCGACCGTGGCGCGGCCCCGGTGCGGGGCGCCCGTCCGCCGCCGGGGCGCGGCGTCCAGGGCGGTCCGCTGCTCGGGGCTCGTCGGCGCGGCCGCCGCCGGGCTGCCGCCCTCGGCGATACGCGTCTCCGCGACGTTGTTGCGTGGCTCGGCGGGACGGGCCTCGGCGGATCGCGTGTTGGCGGGTTTCGCGCCACCCGAGCGGGGCTCGGCAGGTCGTGTCTCGGCGGCGCGGCGGCGTACCGGTGGGGGCGGCGTGGTGGGCAGGCCGGGCACGTTCTGCGGTGCGGCGGCGAGGCCCATCCGTTCCTGAAGCAGCCGGGCGACCTGTCGGCTCACCTCGGCCGGATCCGCGCCGTCGGCCAGGTCCAGCCGGAGGCTGTGCGCACCCGCCGGGGTACGACGCAGCGCCGCGTCCCGGACACCGGCTACCTCCCGGACGGCGTCCAGGATGGCGTTGACGTCGAATCCCTCGGGACGTTCCCGCAACGGAGCGGGCTCGTCGTCACGGCGCAGGTGGGTGGCGATGCGCGCGAGTTCGGGGGTTTCGGCGGGTGGTTCCACGGCTGGCGGCTCCGGCACGACGGGCACGTCCGGTTGCGCGGGGACGCGCTGCGGCAGTACCGCCGGCGTGTCGGGCCGTCGACCGCTGGCGGCGGCGTCGGCCGGCGACGCCGGTTCCGGGGCGGATCGGCGGGCCGCGTAGGAAGCGGCGGACGCGGATGGCCGGTCGTGTCGCCCCGACCCGGCGGTGGCCGCGGCCGGACCGGTTGCCGTCGGGGCGGTGGGGGCCGGTCCGACGGTCGATGGGTCGGGTGGCTCGGGGCTCGCCGGCCGAAGCCGGAACGGCCCGGTTGGTCGGACCGGCTGGGCCGCCTCGCCCGCGTCGCTGCCACGAGCGGGGCTCGCCGGCCGGCTGGCCGGCCAGGACGGACGATCGCCCGGCGAGGCCGCCGGGATGCGCCCCTCGGACCAGTCCGGTCGTTCGGCGGCCGCGTTCGCCACGGGTGTCGCCGAGTTTCCTGCCCAGGACGGACGCTCGGCCGCCGGACGGACGGGCGTCGTCGGTGACGGCGTGCTCTGCGACGGCGCATCCACCACCGTCGCCGGTGGGCCGGCGGGCGCCGGTGGCGGGTCGACCGGCGCTGGCGGGTCCACCGGCGCGGGGCCGGCCCAGGTTGGGCGCGCGGGCGTGCCGTCGGAGGCCTGAGCACCGGCCCAGGACGGGCGGGACGCCCCGAAGCTGGTCGGAGCCGGGTCCGACTCGCCGGCCCACGAGGGACGCGATGGCGGGAGGGCCGATGCCGGACCGGCCCAGGACGGACGGTCAGCAGCCGGCGGACCGCTGGTCGGCTCCACCTGAGCGGCGCTGGTCGGCACGGGACCCCCGGCCCAGGACGGACGCTCGGCAGCCGGCGGACCGCTGGTCGGCACGGAACCCCCGCCCCACGACGGACGCTCGGCAGCCGGCGGACCGCTGGTCGGCACGGCACCGCCACCCCACGACGGACGCTCGGCAGCCGGCGGACCGCTGGTCGGCACGGAACCGCCACCCCACGACGGACGCTCGGCAGCCGCCGACGCGGCGGGCGCGGGCGCACCGGGCCCGCTGGTCGGGGTGGGGTCCGAGGCATTCGCGCGGGGTGGCGGGTCGGTCGACACGCTGCTCGATATCGGCGCGGCCCAGGACGGACGAGGCACGGCGGGCGTACCGGCCGGCTCGGACGTGGGCCCGCCGGCCCAGGCCGGGCGCTCGGTCGGCTCGGAGCGGGGGGCCTCCGGCGGCACGCTGGCCGGGGTCGTGGCCGGACGTTCGCCGGCCCAGGACGGGCGCGACGGCCGGCCGCGATCGGAGGCCGCCTCCGCCTCGGTGGCGACGTCGTACGCGCGGGGCGGCTCGGCGGCCAGTGGCTCATACGGACGCGTCGGCTCGGCCCGCACCGGCTCGTACGGCACGCTGGGCTCGGCGACCCAACCCGGCGCGGACTCGTCCCGCGTCGGCTGGTCGGAGGGTTCGCCGTCCGGCCGGGACCAGGGTGGCGCCCACCCGCTGCCCCAGCTCGGGCGGTTCCAGCTGGGCCCGGACCAGTCCGGCTCGACGGAGGAGGGCTCGCCCACGCGCCGGGTGTCGGCGGCGGGGCGTTCCGGCTCGGACTCGTCGCCGCGTCCCGACCCGGCCGACGACTCCGGCGCGAGCGCTTCCCGGCGGGCGCGCGACCCGGCCTCCCGGTCGTCGGCGGTCGAGCGGTCGCCGGTCGGCGCGTGGAGTCCGGGTGGTACCTCGAAGCCCGAGGCGGCCGTACCGACGGGCGGCACCTGGATGGGCGCGGTGCCGGGCACACCGGGTTCGGCCCAGCGGGCGGCACGCGGCGCGGTGGGGTCGGCGGTCAGGTGCCGGGCACTACCGCTGTCGGCCTCGCCCGACCCCTGGTCGGCGGGGGGCGCGGGGCGCTGGGCGGGCACCGCCAGGCGGCCGGCACCCAGGTCGGGCCGGTCTTCGGCGGTCCGTCCGGGTGGCGCGCTGACCGGTGTCTGCCGACCGGACGACGCACCCACGCCGTTGATCTCGGCGTCCCCGTGGTTGGTGCCGTCGGCCACGCCGTCACCCTCGGCCTCGGCCTGGTGGACGCCGTTCAGGTGGTGGCCGTTGACCCGGGCCGGCCGTTCGGCGGCGCCGGGCAGCCCGGGCAGAGGCGCGGGCAGGTCACCGTGCCTCGTCGAGGTGCTGCGCCAGCCGGACGCGGGGTCGGGCTGCCATCGTGGCGCCTGCTCCCCGGCCGCTTCGCTCTCGCCGGACGGTGACCACCCGCCCGTCGAGGGCGCCCACCCGTTGCCGGAACGACCCGGGTCGTCGTGCTGACCCGCTCCGTCACCGTGCTCTCCCGGGGTGGCGGCTCCGGGTTGCCCTGTTTCACTCACCGCGCGCTCCTTGGTCGCCCTCGCTGAGGCTACCGTGTGGGGAGAGTGGCGATAAGTTACAGCGGCGGGCCAATTCCACGACGCGGTCGGGGGCCGCCCCGGTCTGGGGGGAAAATGGCGGCTCGTACGAAGAACTCGGAGGATCCCATGACGGCTGTGGGGAACGGCGCACAGACCGCTGGCAGGCCCACGCGCCTGCCCCGCTCCGCGCGTCGTAAGCAGCTGCTCGCGGCGGCCCAGGAGGTGTTCGTCGCGCAGGGCTACCACGCTGCGGCGATGGACGACATCGCCGAGCGGGCCGGGGTCTCCAAGCCGGTGCTCTACCAACACTTCCCCGGGAAGATGGACCTCTACCTGGCGCTGCTGGACACCCACTGTGACGCCATCGTCGCTCAGGTGCAGGAGGCGATGCGGGGGACCAGCGACAACAAGGAACGGGTCAGCGCGTCGGTCCGGGCGTACTTCGACTTCGTCGATCACGAGAGCGAGGCGTTCCGCCTCGTCTTCGAGTCGGACCTGCGTAACGACCCGGCGGTGCGGCAGCGGGTGGAGCGGGTCGAGCAGGGCTGCATCGCGGCGATCACCGACACCATCATCTCCGACACGGGCGTGAGCCGGTCGCATGCCGAGTTGCTCGCCTCCGGGCTGGTCGGCGCGGCGGAGACGGCCGCGCAGTTCTGGCTGGCCGGCGGCCGACAGGTGCCGAAGGCCGAAGCTGAGGCGTTGGTGGCCGCGCTGTCGTGGCGGGGCATCGCGAGCTTCCCGCTGCAAGGTGAGTCAGCCTGACCGCCGGGCCCGTGATCGGATAGCCTTCGCAGGGCGGTTCTCTCGCCCCAGTTGAGGAGGCACAGTGGAGGTCAAGATCGGCGTGCAGTACGCGCCACGCGAGCTGGTAGTGGACAGCGCGCAGTCGCCGGCCGAGATCGAGCAGATCGTGACCGACGCCTTCGCCGGCAACGGCGGCACGCTCTCCCTGACCGACGAGAAGGGCCGGCGGGTCATCGTTCCGGTCGAGAAGGTCGCCTACGTCGAGATCGCCGAGGCGTCGCCCCGGGCGGTCGGTTTCACCGTCCGCTGACCGGTCCGGCCGTCGCGGCAGGTCGGCGTCGCGCCACCTGCCGCGGGCCGGTACCGCGTGAACGCGCCCGACCAGTGGCGCTCAGTTGTTCAGTCCGACGGCGGCCATTCGCGCGGTGTGCGCGGCGGTGAGCCGCGCGAAGAGTTCCGGCACGTCGATCCGCTCGGCCCGCGTGATGAGTACGGTGAGCGTGGCGCGTTCGGCGGCGACGCGGCCGGCTTGGGACAGGGCCTCGCCGACCAGTCGCCGGGCCCACATGGAGAGCCGGCCGGCCACCCGTGGGTCGTCGGCGACGGCCAGCCGGATCTCGGCGGCGGCGAATTCCGCGTACCGGGAGTCGTGCAGCACGTCGAGCACCAGCGCCCGGTCGGGTCCGTCCAGCGCGTGGCCGATCTCCCTGATGAAGTCGTCGGTGATGGTGTCGCCCACGTACGCCTTGGTGACGGCCTCGGCCCAGTCCCGCGGCTCGGTGGAGTCGTGGTACGCCTGCAACGGCCGCACATAGGGCGCCATCGCCTCCTCCGGTTGCACACCGAGTGCGGCGAGCCGGTCGGCGAGCCGGCGGTAGTTGTCGATCTCGGCCGCGGCCATCTGGTCCAGCTCGACGCGCCGGCGCAGGTCCGGCGCGAGTCGCGCGTCGGCGGCCATGCGTTCGAAGGCGAGCAGTTCACCGAAGGCGACCAGGCCGAGCAGGTCGGGGACGGCGGAACCGGCGGTGGACACGAGCGCAGGCTACCGCGTGTGATGCAGTTCACATTCAGTCCCCCCGCGTGGCGGCTGGCCGACCGGGAATCGGGACGTGAGCTTGCCTGTTCGGGTAGCATAGAGCAGTTGCCGTGGGCGCCGATCTGATCGAAGTCCAGCCTGCGGTGCGCGTGCGGCCCGGTCTGGCTCGGCAGTCTGCCCTTGACCGTGTGGCCCGCGTCATACCGACCGCGCCCTGAGGACATGACGGGGCGCACCCACGAGAGGGCACCCCCACATCCACATGAGCGAGCTGACTCAAGATCTGATGGACGGCCAGGAACTGGCCCCCACCGCCCCGGTCCGACCGGAGGCACCCACCTTCGCCGCCCTCGGCGCCCGCGACGAGACCGTCGAGGCGCTGGCCGCGGCCGGCATCACCCGCGCGTTCGCCATTCAGGAGTACGCGATCCCGATCGCGCTGCGCGGCGTCGACCTCATCGGCCAGGCGCCCACCGGTACCGGCAAGACCCTCGGCTTCGGCGTGCCGTTGCTGGAGCGGGTCTTCGCGCCGAGCGAGGGTGGCGACGGCGTCCCCCAGGCGCTTGTCGTCGTCCCGACCCGTGAGCTGGGCATCCAGGTCGCCAAGGACCTGGCCGCCGCCGGCCGGACGCGCGGCGTCCGGGTGCTGCCGATCTACGGCGGCGTGGCGTACGAACCGCAGATCGACGCGCTGCGCAAGGGCGTCGAGATCCTCGTCGGCACGCCGGGTCGACTGATGGACCTGCAGAAGCAGAAGCACCTCCGCCTCGACCGGGTACGCGCGCTCGTCCTGGACGAGGCCGACCGCATGCTCGACCTGGGCTTCCTCGACGACGTCGAGAAGATCCTGGCGATGCTTCCGGAAGACCGGCAGACGATGCTCTTCTCGGCGACCATGCCGGACCCGATCGTCACCCTGTCCCGGCGCTTCCTGCGCCAGCCGATGACGATCCACGCCGGGCACACCGCCGAGACCGGGCCGTCGCCGCAGACCCAGCAACTGGTCTACCGCACCCACTCGATGAACAAGGTCGAGGTGGTGGCCCGCATCCTCCAGGCCGAGGGTCGTGGGCTGACCATGATCTTCACGCGTACCAAGCGGGCCGCCGACCGGGTCGCCGAGGATCTCGACTTCCGTGGGTTCGCGGTCGCCGCGGTGCACGGTGACCTCGGCCAGGGCGCCCGGGAGCGGGCCCTGCGGGCCTTCCGCGCCGGCAAGATCGACATCCTGGTCGCCACCGACGTCGCGGCCCGGGGCCTGGACGTCACCGGTGTCACCCACGTCATCAACTACGACTGCCCGGAAGATCAGGACACCTACACCCACCGCATCGGTCGTACCGGTCGGGCCGGGGCGACCGGCGTCGCGGTGACCTTCGTCGACTGGGACGACATGCCGCGCTGGCGGATCATCGACAAGACCCTCGGTCTGGAGATGCCCGAGCCGCCGGAGACGTACCACACCTCCCCGCACCTCTACACCGACCTGCACATCTCGACCGAGGTCAGCGGCACGCTGCCCACGGCCGAGCGGACGCGCGCCGGGCTGTCCGCCGAGATCGAGGAAGACCTCGGCGGCACCACCCGCTCGCGCCGGGGCGACAGCGCTGGCCGGGGCGGCCGACGCGGTGAGAGTCGTGGCGAGGCCCGGGGCGAGCGCCGTGGTCGGGGTGACGGTCGCCGCGACCGCGCCGACGCCGGCCCGCCGGCCGCCGAAGCACCTGCGGACGCCGCTGGCGACGAGGCCACCCGCACCCCGCGCCGCCGGCGTCGCCGCCGGGCCGGCGAGACGGTGACCGGTGAGCCGACCGCGGTGATCGCGGCCGACGCGGCGCCGGCCGAGTCCGTCGACGCCGCCGAGGGCGAGGCCGCCAAGCCCCGCCGCCGCCGACGCCGTCGTGGTGGCGGTTCCGGCGAGGGTACGCCGGCCGAGGCGACCGCGGACTGACGCAGCGAGATCCATCCGACATCCCCCGGACCGCCTCACGCGGTGCGGGGGATGTTCCCTTCTTCCCACCCCACCTGCTGAAGATGGAACGATGCCGCAACCACTGGACGCTGCCCTGACCGAGGTTCGGGCGCTGCTGCTCGACCCCGCGCTGACCCGGGCGGTCGCCGCCGGACGCCGTCGCGGCCGTCGCCCCACGGTCGAGCGGGCCGAACTGCGGCCGGTGACGCTCAAGGCCGGGCCCCGACTTCAGGTCACCACCTCCGACGGCGTACGCCCGTACACCCGCAATGTCGCTCCCGGTCCCGAGGCCGACGCGGCGGTCGATGAGCTCCTGGCCGAGCCCTTCGGCAACTGGCACGTGGAGACCGTCGACGCGACCCTCCAGCTCCGGGTGACCAAGTCCGGCGAGGCGCAGGTACACCGTGCGGCGACGGCCCGACCGGCGACGACACCGGCTGGGAACGACCGGGCGAAGGAGTACCTGCTCGATCCCGGCGACCCGATCTTCGCCGAGATCGGCGGCTCGGCGGCGAAACGACGCCAGGTCGACGCGTTCCTGCGGGCCCTGGCCGCGACCCTGCCCGACGACCTGACCGGTCCGCTGCGGGTGGTCGACCTCGGCTGCGGCAACGCCTACCTGACGTTCGCCGCCTACCGCTACCTGACGGGTCGGGGGCTCGATGTCGAGCTGGTCGGCGTGGACGTCCGGGAGGACCAGCGCCGGCGCAACACCGAGCTGGCGCAGCGACTGGGCTGGGCCGACAAGGTCAGCTTCGTCGCCGGCACGATCGCCGAGGCCGTCGTCGAACCCGCCCCGGACCTGGTGCTGGCGCTGCACGCCTGCGACACCGCCACCGACGAGGCGCTGGCCCGCGCGGTGCGCTGGCAGGCCCGCTGGGTACTCGCCGCGCCCTGCTGTCACCACGACCTCGCCAAGCAGCTGCGCGCGCAGCCCACCCCGGCGCCGTACGAGTTGCTGACCCGGCAGGGCATCCTGCGCGAGCGCTTCGCCGACGTGCTCACCGACGCGCTGCGCGCCGGGTTGCTGCGGACGCACGGTTACCGGGCCGAGGTGGTGGAGTTCGTCGACTCCCAGCACACCCCCCGCAACCTGCTGATCCGCGCCCGCCACACCGGTGTCGCGGACCCACGGCACACGGAGTACCGCGAGCTGGTCGACCAGTGGCAGGTCACGCCCCGGCTGGAGGTCCTGCTGGCCGGCGACACGGGGTCCGCCAGCTAGGTTCGCCGGCTGGACCTGCCGCAGGCCCGGGACTTCGCAGCGGCGTCAGCGTCGGCGGTCGGCGTTGCCGCCCCGGTCCCGGCTGCCGGATCGGTCGAAGACCGCCACCCGGTCTCCGCCGTTGCGCGTCGAGCGGTCGTCGTCGACCGGGCTGCTCGGGAAGGGCACCACCTTCCCCGAGCTCTCGGCGTTGCCGGCGGCCGTGAACGCGTTCCAGGAGATGTCGACGAGCAGCTTCTTCGTCTCGGCGTGCCGGACGGCCGCGTTCTGCTGTAGCGCCATCCGGGCGCCCAGCACCACGGCGACCAGCGTGGTGGTGATCGCGCCGGCGGCGGCCAGCACGTGGGCACCGGTCGCCGCGTCGGTGCGGAGCACCAGGACCAGCAGCCAGATCCAGCACCCGGCGGCGAAGACGCCGGCCTTGACGACGAAGAAGAGGCTCACCGCACCAGGCTGGTACGGCTGCGGACGGCGCGATTCGGCCATGGTGCTCCTCGGCGGTGGTCCGGGCGAACGCGGCAGGCGCGCGTGCGCCATGCCGGGACGGGCACCGAGCTTAGTAGAAGAACGATGATGATCGCTCGGTACCGGTCCGAATACTGCCCGAGGTGGAGTCTCATCCGTGGGACAGTTTGTGCGGTCAGTCAGTGGTTTCCGATCCTCGGCGTACTACGCTCGGAGGCGCATCTTCCCAGTGCTCGGCCGGGAGGGAAAGACATACCGGATGGGTTCCGCAGACGTAACACCGCAGATGGCGTTCGCCCGCTTCGTCCGGCGGGCCATCGACGACGCCCGCGAAGAGCGCGGGTGGACCGTGACCGATCTCGCCGCGCACACGGGCGTGGGCCGCTCCACCGTGTTCCGTTGGCTCGCCGGTGACTGGCAGGACTATCCGGAACTGGCGAAGGTACGCGGCTTCTGTGCCGCTCTGGATCTGCCGGTGGCGGCCGCGTTCCGGGCCCTCGGACTGCCTGACGCGGGCCCGACGCCCCGACGCCGCAGCGACGACGGCCCGGTCGACGCCGACGTCCGCGCCATCCTGGACCGGCTGGCCGACCCCACCGTCCCGGCCGAGGAGAAGCACCACATCCGCGACCTCCTCCGCTACCTGGCCCGCCGCCCCACCCGCCGAGCCGGCTAACCCCCCGATCCCCGCGTTGATCATGAAGTTATTGCCACGACACGCCGATGCGAGTGGCAATAACTTCATGATCGACGCAGCGAGGGCCGGGGACGGGAGGGGGCCAGGAGGGCCGGGGGGTTAGGGGATGGTCAGGGTTAGTTCGGCGGTGTGGACCTTGGTGGCTACCTGGAAGTCCAGGTAGAGGCGGTAACGGCCGGGGTTCGGGATGGTCAGCCAGAACTTGACCTGGCCGTCGGCCAACTCCGGTTCGGGATGCACGTGCAGGTAGCCGAGGTCGCCTTCGCGCAGCGCCACCAGGTGCCCGTACGCGCCGAGGTAGCGCTCCAGCGCCGCGCCACCGCTCGGACCGTCGATCCGGAAGGTCAGCGGCACCGTCACCCCGGCCTGCGGACTGCCCTGGTAGCCGACCGTGAACCCGTCAACCGTCGTCGAGGTGGCCGGCGCGGGCAGCGGACGCGGCTGGTACGCGCCCGGCGCCACCAGGTCCACGCCGAGGGTCACGGCGCTCTGGCCGCCGTTGTCGGCGACCACGGTGAAGTCCGCGTACGCCCGCCAGACGCCGGGCTGCGGGAGGGTCACCGGCACCGACCAGATGCCGTCCGGCGTCATGGTCGGGTGCAGGTGCTGGTAGCCGGTCAGGTCCCGGCGTACCACGATGACGTGCATCGGCTTGTCGTGTACGACGGCGAAGCGGGTGACCGGTCGACGTTGCGCGTCGCGTACCTCGAAGCGCAGTTGCCCGGTGCGGCCGACGCGAAATTCGGTGCCCAGTGGCACGAGCGTGTATCCGCCCGAGCTGACCGACAGACCGCCCGGCTCGGTGGCAGCGCCCTGGCCGGCGCCCGTGACGGATCCGTGGTCGTGGGCCGCGGTGCCCGCCGGGTGGGTGTGGTCGGGGGTCAGCGCCGTACCGCCGGTGGTGCCGCCGCCGAGGCCGGTGCCGCCGTTGACGTTGGTGCCGCCGTTCAGGCGACCGAGGCCGAAGCCGAGCAGGACGGCGAGCACCAGACCACCCACCACCAGCGCCAACCGGACCGTGCTCCGGTCGGCCACACCGGCAACACCCGGAGCCGAGACGGCCGACCCGCCCGACAACGCCTCGCCCGCCCGGTCGGCGGCGACAGGGCTCCCGTCCGACGAGGGCGCGCCAGCCCGGTCGGCGGCGACGGCGCTCGCGTCCGACGGGGACGCGCCCGCCTGGTCAGGCACCGCCGGCGTCCAGCTCATCCCGACACCGTACCGCCGTGCCCGGTGGGTTCCGGCCGACGCCGGGGCAGCGTGGCGGCCGTCGCAATCCGCCCGGCCCGGGAACTTTCCGCCCGCCGCCGTTGACCGGCGCTCGCGGACGACTCAGCCGGCCACGGCGAGCGCGAGCGGGAGCACGTCGGGAGCGCCGGCCCGCCGGAGTTCCCGGGCGACCATCGCCATCGTCCAGCCCGAGTCGACCAGGTCGTCGACGAGCAGCACCGGCCCGTCCAGCGCGGCCAGCGCGTCGGCAAGTTCGGGCGGTACGGAGAAGGCGTCGTGCAGCGCGCGTACCCGCTGGGCGCTGTTGCCGCGCGGCCCGCCGGGGCCGTCCGGGCCGGTCGCCGTGACCGCGCCGAGCAGCGGCAGCCGGCCCACGGCGGCGATCCGCTCGGCCAGGGAGCCGACCAGCCGGGGCCGCCGGCGGGACGAGACGGCGACCACCGCCACCGGCCGGCGGGGCCACGGGTCGTCGCCGTGCGCCCAGGCCTTCAGCACGTCGACCACCGCGCCGGCCACGTCGTCGGGCACCGGCGCGTCGGGCGACTCCGGGCCGACCAGGTCCCGCAGCCGACCGCCCCACCCCAGGTCGGAGAGGCGGCCGACCGCGCGGCCGGGCAGCGCCTGGTCCGCCGGGGCGATCCGGCCCTTGAGGGGTACGCCCACCGCGTCCAACCCGGTCGGCCAGAGTTTTTTGGGCGCGATCTGGACGCCGGGCCGGCCCAGGAACGTCTGCGCGGCGGCGAGCGCGGCCGTCGACACGTCCGCCGCGAACAGCGGGCCGGCACACCTGTCGCACCGGCCGCAGTCGGTCGCCCCGGTGTCGTCCAGGCGCTCCCGTAGGTATCGCATCCGGCAGTCGCCCGTCGACGCGTACTCCCGCATGGCCTGTTGTTCGACGGTGCGCGCCTGGGCGACGCGGCGCAACCGGGCCTCGTCGTAGACCCAGGGCTCGCCCGTGGCGAGCCAGCCACCGCGCACCCGGCGAACCGCGCCGTCCACGTCGAGCACCTTGAGCATCAGCTCCAGGCGGGCCCGGCGCAGGTCGACGAGGGGTTCGAGGGCCTGGGTGGAGAGCGGCCGGTCGGTGTGCAGGGCGGCCAGCACCGCACGGACCTGCTGTTCCGGCGGGAACGCCAGCGAGGCGAAGTAGCGCCAGATGGCGGCGTCCTCGACGCCGGGCAGCAGCAGCACCTCGGCGTGTTCGACGGCGCGGCCGGCACGGCCGACCTGCTGGTAGTACGCGATCGGCGACGGCGGTGCGCCGAGGTGGACGACGAAGCCCAGGTCGGGTTTGTCGAAGCCCATGCCGAGCGCGCTGGTGGCGACCAACGCCTTGATCTTGTTGTCGAGCAGGTCCTGTTCGGCGGCGCGCCGGTCGGCGTCCTCGGCCTGGCCGGTGTACGACGCCACCGGGTAGCCCCGCGAGCGCAGGAACTCGGTGGTCTCCCCCGCCGCCGCGACGGTCAGCGTGTAGACGATGCCGGAGCCGGGCAACTCGTCCAGGTGGTCGGCGAGCCACGCCAGTCGGTGCGCCGGGCTGGGCAGGTCGAGGACGCCGAGCCGCAGCGACTCGCGGTCCAGCGTCCCGCGCAGGACGAGCGCGTCACCCAACTGCTCGGCGACGTCCTGGGTGACCCGCGCGTTGGCGGTGGCCGTGGTGGCCAGCACCGGCGTGCGCTCGGGTAGTTCGGCCAGGAAGGTACGCAGCCGCCGGTAGTCCGGCCGGAAGTCGTGCCCCCAGTCGGAGACGCAGTGCGCCTCGTCGACCACCAGCAGACCGGTCGTCGCGGCCAGCTTCGGCAGCACGCCGTCGCGGAAGTCCGGGTTGTTGAGGCGTTCCGGACTGATCAACAGGACGTCCACCGATCCGGCCTGGATTTCGGCGGTGATCTCGTCCCACTCGTCGAGGTTCGCCGAGTTGATCGTGCGCGCCCGGATGCCGGCGCGGGCCGCCGCCTCCACCTGGTTGCGCATGAGAGCCAGCAGCGGCGACACGATGACGGTCGGACCGTGCTCGCCGCTCCCGCCACTCTGCTCGCGGGCGCGGAGCAGCGCGGTGGCCACGAAGTAGACCGCCGACTTGCCCCAACCGGTGCGCTGCACGCACAGCACCCGGCGTCGGTCGACGACCAGCGCCTCGATGGCCCGCCACTGGTCCTCGCGCAGCCGGGCGTGCTCACCGGCCAGCCGACGCAGCACCGCCTCGGCCCGCTCCCGTACCGCCGCCCGTTCGTCGCCCATCCGGCATTTCTACCAGCGTCGTACGTCAGAACCCCGCCCGCGCGGGAGGTGCCGGTCACGATCCGCGCGTTCGCGCCTCATCGGGCCGGGACGCCGGGGGCAGAAAGAGCAACAGGTCGCGCAGCGGCTCGGTCGCGCTGGGAGGCAGCAGGCAGCGCGACGCGAACTCTTCCATCGAGGCGTACGGGCCGCGCAGCCAGCGGTCCACCACGATCTGCCGGCCCTGCTCGGCCGTCAGACCGGGCAGGGCCGTGAGCACCTGCTCCGGGACCCCGTTGACGTCGACCAGACCGCCGTCGTCGAAGGTGCCGGGCAGGTCGGGTCGCCCGAGTCCCAACTCGGCACGGGCCGCCGGGTAGTGGTAGAGCAGGTAGCGGGCGTGCTCCCGGCGGATGCGCCGCTCCTCGTCGGCACGACCGCGGGCACTGTCCGGTCGTCCGGTGATCGCCGCCCAGAGTCCACGGCTGAGCAGCACCACGTGCACGGCCCCCGCGAGCCAGGTGATGAGGGCCAGGCCGAGGAAGGTCACCGCCTGCGGTCCGGGCACCTCGGCTTCCGGACTCTCGACGTCGAGCATGACCACCTCGACGACGAGCAGTGCCAGGTAACCGAGGCCCGCGAGCGCGAGCCGCCAACTCCGCCGCCACCCCGCGTAGGCCAGGATCACCAGCCAGGTCAGGCAGCCGAACGAGAGCAGGACGAGCACCGTCCCGAGGATCGTCACCGTCCTGCTCGCCCAACGCGGTGTCTCCCGCCGAGCGGGCTTCGTGGGGGCCGCCGGAGGTGGCAGGGGCATGAGCGCGGGGGGAGGCGGCACAGACAGGGCGGACGGCGATGCCGGGCCCGGCGGGGAGGGGAGGAGACCGACGGGGGCGACCACCGACGTTGCCGGTCCGGGCAGCGTGGCCGCCGGCCGCGAAGCCTCCGGTCCGGGCACCGGGGCTGCCGGCTGCGGTGTCTCCGGTGCGGCGGTGCGCTGCGCCTCTGGTACGGCGACGCGCTGCGCCTCTGGTGCGGCGGTGCGCTGCGCCTGTTGTTGGACGGGGCGCTGCGCCTGTGGTTCGGCGGCGTGGGGGGTCGCCGCCAGGGTCGGGTCGGAGCGCAGGATGCGCCGGTGCAGTTCCTGCAACGCCTCGCCCGGCTCGATGCCGTACTCCTCGCGGAGCAGGTCGCCGAACTCCCGGTAGGCGGCGAGCGCCTCCGCCTGCCGCCCGCTGCGATAGAGCGCGAGCACGAGTTGGTGTCGCAGCTGCTCCCGGACGGGGAACTCGGCCACCAACTCCACCAGCTCACCGATCGTCTCGCGGTGCCGTCCGAGGTCCAGCGTCAACTCGGACCGGGTCTCCAACGCCACGGCGCGTAACTCCACCAGCCGCTGCCGGGCCGCCTCGAAGATCGGCCCAGCGAAGCCGGTGAACGGCTCCCCCTGCCACAGATCCAAGGCGGCGGCCAGTTCGGCGAGCGCCTCGTCCGTACGCCCGCTCGTGTGTCGCTGGCGGGCGGCCTGTACGCCCCGTTCGAAGCGGACCGCGTCGACCGCCTCGGGGTCCACCCGCAGCGAATAGCCGGCGTCGGTCAGGCTGAGCACCTGTCCCGGCGTACGGGGAGACCGGTCCGGTTCCAGCACCCGGCGCAGCCCGGCCACGTACTTCTGCACGACGTTGGGACCGTTCGCGGGCGGGTCCTCCGGCCAGACCGCGTCGACGATCTGCCCGGTGGACACCGGGCGGCCGGCGGCGAGCAGCAGTACGGCGAGCACCGCCCGCTGCTTGGCCGGACCGAGGTCGATCTCCCGGTCGGCGTACCAGGCCCGCTGAGGCCCGAGAATCTCGAAACGCAGTTGGCCTGACATGCGCGTTCTCGCTCCTGACACCCCCGGGACCGCCGGACGGCAGTGCCCGGCAGCCGGACGGCAGCATATCGGCAGCCGAACCGCCGTGCCGGCCGGCAGCATCCTCGTCGGCAGAAGCCACGCAGCGAGAAAGAGACAAGCGATGACACAGGCAACGGGCACCGCCGGCACCATCCGACGGACGGTCGGTACGGTCGCCGCCGTGCTGGCCGCGACCACCCTGCTCGCAGGTTGCGGAGCGGAGAGCGAACCCACCGCGACGCCACCGAGCAGCCCGTCCGCCAGCCCGAGCGTCAGTCCGAAGGACGCGCTCCTCGCCGCCGTCCCGGACGGCACCGAGGGGGCGTTCCGGTTCAGCGGCAAGGACGCGTCGAGCACGATCGACGGTCGGATCGACCCGGCGTCCGAGGGATTCGAAATCAACATGGTCATGCCGCCGGACGACGGCGTCGTGGTGAAGATGTCGTTCCTGGTGATCAAGGACCAGAACTGGGTGAAGGCGAAGTTCAGTGGCCGTCCCGGCCTGCCGAAGTTCCCCGACAAGTGGATGAAGCTGGACCGCGCGAAGCTGACCGACGCCGCGAGCATCCCGACGTTCGACGGTGTGGACCAGGGCAACGCGGGTCCGCTGATCCAGGCGGCCACCGAGGTGCAGGAGAAGAGCCCCGGCCAGTACGTCGGTTTCATCGACGTGAGCGCCGGGGAGGCGGCGAAGGCACTGGAGGACGGCGAGGCGGCGGCCCTCGGCGAGGCGGGCAAGAAGGTGCCGTTCACGGCCGTGGTCGGTGCGGACAAGCACCTGGCGTCGCTGACGCTCAAGATGCCGGCCGCCGGTAAGACCAAGGCGTACGACTACGTCGTCAAGTACGCCGACTACGGCAGCGCGCCGAAGATCACCGCGCCGACCGGCGCCGCCGCCGTGAAGGCACCGGCAATGGCGTACGACCTACTGAACGGCTGATCCACAACGGGCGGCGGCCACACGGGGGGCCGCCCCCCCCCCCGGGGGGGGCCCCCCCCCCCCCCCCCCCCCCCCCCGGGGGGGGGGGGGGGGCGGGCGGGGGGGGGGGGGGGGGGGGCGCCCCGC
>NZ_JBFAMS010000026.1:0-33153 GCF_040656575.1 Micromonospora sp. NPDC049801
CCGCCCAGACCGTACAGGTCTCCGCCTACCCCGACGCCTACGCCCAGTGGGAGCAGCAGGCCACCGACCTGGTCGCCCACAACTGGAACAGCTAAGAACACGCAGATGGCCGGCACCCCGACAACGGGTGCCGGCCATCGCCGTACCTTCGGATTGCCGGTCAGACGCGGAAGCCAGCGGCGCGGGCCGCCTGACGTTCTCGGCGGCGTTCGGAGCGTCGACGCAGGAACCAGTAGACGAAGCCGACCAACCCCACCAGGAAGGCGAGTACGAGCACCGGCAGGATGACCGCGACCAGGGACATGACCACGCTCGTCGCGTCCTCGGCGGTGCTGGCCACCGGGGCGCCGAACCCGGCGGTGGTCGCGTTGATCACCGGGCGTGCGGCGGACTTGAGCAGGTGTACACCGAAGGCGAGGAGTACGCCGGTGGCGACCGGCACCCACTGGTGGCTGGAGAAGAAGCTCCCCGGGTCGCTGACGGTCACGGTCTCCGACGACGAGCCGGCCCCGAAGGCGAGGCCACCGGCGGTGGGCCGGACGACGGTCTGCACCACGTCGTTGACGTGGTCGACGACCGGCACCTTGTCCGCCACCATCTCGACGGCGAGCAGGACGGCAAGGATGACGATGACCCAGCCGTTGCCGAGCCACGTCCAGCCGCTGGGCAGGTCGATCAGGTTGGTGTAGCGGCCGAGCAGGCCGAGGACGAGCAGGGGTATGTAGGCGTTCAGCCCTGCCGAGGCGGCGAGGCCGGTGCCGGTGAGAACTTCGAACACGGTCTCAGCATCGCACCGACGCGCCAGTGCCGCTCGGTGGCGGTGGCGGACTGCTCGGCTACCCTCGTCGGGTGCGGTTGGTCATTGCGAAGTGCTCGGTGGACTACGTCGGACGGCTCTCGGCTCACCTGCCGCCGGCGACTCGGCTGTTGATGGTGAAGGCGGACGGGTCGGTGTCGATTCACGCCGACGACCGTGCGTACAAGCCGCTGAACTGGATGAGCCCGCCGTGCCGGCTGGAGGAGGCCCCCGGCGTGTGGCGGGTGGTCAACAAGGCCGGCGAGGAGTTGCGGATCACCCTGGAGGAGGTCTTCCAGGACACCTCGTACGAGCTGGGTGTCGATCCCGGCCTGCGTAAGGACGGGGTGGAGGCACACCTGCAGGAGTTGCTGGCGGCCAACCCGACCGTGCTGGGCGAGGGGTTCACGTTGGTGCGCCGCGAGTACATGACGGCGATCGGCCCGGTGGACCTGCTCTGCCGGGACGCGAACTCCGGCGCCGTGGCCGTCGAGATCAAGCGGCGTGGCGAGATCGACGGCGTGGAGCAGTTGACCCGCTACCTCGAACTCATGAACCGTGACCCGCTGCTCAGCCCGGTCACCGGCGTGTTCGCCGCGCAGGAGATCAAGCCGCAGGCCCGGGTGCTCGCCGCCGACCGGGGCATCCGGTGCGTCGTCGTCAACTACGACCGGCTGCGGGGCATCGAGAAGGACGAACTGACCCTCTTCTGACCCGGCTCACCGCCCGGTCCGTACGGCGATCAACGACTTCGGCAGGCCGAAGACCCGCTCGACGAGCATTGTCGAGTCGGGAAAGTAGTGGCGCATCTGCGAACGGTCCAGCAGTTCGGTCCAGAGCACCTGGTGGATGGCGGCTTCGTGGCTGCGGGTCGGTTTGTGGCCGAGGGGCCAACGGCGAGCGAGCGCCGTGCGCATCCGGATCGGTAGGAACTGCATGCCGGGCGCGATCCAGTGCGGCTCGATGGGAAAGTAGCGGTAGGGCGTCTGCACCCAGTGCCGATCGGCCAGCGAACGGGCCGCGGCGGCGAACCGAAGTCGGCGCTCGTGCCCACCGACGTGTTCCAGCACGGAGTTGGAGAAGACCAGGTCGTAGGCGCCCTTGGTGACACGGGGTGGCAGGTCGCAGGCGTCGGCCTGCTCGACGTGGGCCCACTCGGGTACGGCTGCGGGCGGCTGTTCCAGGTTGACCACGGTGACGCGGGCCGGCCGGACGGTGGCGCGGTGCCAGGTGCCGAGCCGGCCGCCGAGGTCGACGACGTGCATGTCGCCGATGTCGGGGAAGGTGCGCGCCAGCCACTCCGAACGACGACGCCGCTGCCGAGCGCTCCACGACTGGTCACTGTCGACAAGGCTGTGTCGCAATCGATTGTGGCCCATTTAACGCAATGTACCGCCGTGCCTACGACGTATAAACATGTGGATACGCCGATCACGGCGCAGATCGGCTATCCGACACTCACCTGCCGTACATCACCTTGATGGCTTTGACGAGACGTGCCACGTCGGTCGGGGTGCGGTCGAACGTCATCGACGGCAGCAGTGAGCGCGCTCGACGCCGGGTGATGGCCTTGGCGCGGGCGAACTCGCGGAGGCCGTCCTCGCCGTGGATCCGCCCGAAGCCGGAGTCGCCGACGCCGCCGAACGGCAGCGTGGACATCCCGGCGAAGGTCAGCGCGGAGTTGACCGAGGTCATCCCCGAGCGCAGGCGTCGCGCGATGCTCACGGCACGCTGCCGGCCGAAGACCGAACCCCCCAGGCCGTACGACACGGCGTTGGCGCGGGCGACGGCCTCGTCGACGTCGCGGACCCGGCTGATGGTCACCGTCGGACCGAAGGTCTCCTCGCGGACGGCGGCCGACTCCTCCGGTACGTCCACCAGCACGGTCGGATGCACGTACGGTGGCTGCACCGCGTCCGGGCCGCCGACCAGGGCGCGACCGCCGGAGCTGACCGCGGCCTCGATGTGGCGGCGGATCACGTCGATCTGGCCGGGCATGGTGATCGGGCCGATGTCCGCGCCGTCGGGGCCGACGGTCAGCCGGCCGGCGCGGGCGACGACCTTGTCGACGAAGGCGTCGAAGACCGTGTCGACGGCGTAGACGCGCTCGATGCCGATGCAGGTCTGGCCGGCGTTGGTCATGGCGCCCCAGACGCACGCCTCGGCGGCGGCGTCCAGGTCGGCGTCGCTGTCGACGATCATGGCGTCCTTGCCGCCGCCCTCGATCAGCACCGGCGTCAGCGTCTCGGCGCAGGCGGACATCACCTTGCGGGCGGTCGCGGTCGAGCCGGTGAAGGCCACCTTGTCGACCCCGGAACGGCACAGCGCGGCACCGACGTCGCCGAGCCCGTGTACGGCGGTGAACACCGGCTGCTCGGGGACCACCTCCGCGAACGTGTCCACCAGCCACTGGCCGACGACGGGCGTGTACTCGCTGGGCTTGAGCACGACGGCGTTGCCGGCGGCCAGGGCGTACGCGGCGGAGCCGAGCGGGGTGAGGACCGGATAGTTCCACGGCCCGATCACACCCACCACGCCGTGCGGTTGGTATTCCAGGTGCGCGGAGAACTCGGCGAGGACGAGCCGGGACCGTACCCGGCGTGGGCCGAGCACCCGGCGCGCGTTGCGGGCGGCCCAGTCGACGTGTTCGATCGCGCTGGCGATCTCGACGATGGCGTCGGCGGCCGGTTTGCCGCCCTCGACGTGCATCAACTCGGCGAGCTGCTCGACCCGCTTGGCGAGCAGCGCCCGCCAGCGCAGCATCCGCTGGCGACGGCCGGCGAAGCCCAGACCGGCCCACCACTCGGCGGCGGAACGCGCGCGCTCGACGGCCTGCCGTACGTCCGCGTCGCTGGCGACGGGGAGGCGGCCGGCCTCGACGCCGGTGGCCGGACTGGTGGAGACCAGCTGGTGCGCCTCGATGAGGGGGGTGCCGGGGACATGCACAGCCGTCATGGCGGAAGTCTAGACCCGAAGATTACTCACCGGTAGGCCGCGATCTCGGGGTGCCGGGGCGGGAGTCGCGTCCACCCACCCGCTCGTTGATCAGTGCAGGTCAGGACCCGGTTGCCGAAGGGTGACCATCCGAATCGTCGAACAGCGGGTGACCGGGAGGTGACGAGGAGCTGACCGGCCGGTCGGTATTGACGATTACCGTCTGATGGCAGGCTGACGCGCGGAGTAACGGTGTGGGGTGGAGGGCTGACTGTCCATGGAGGAACATCCGGAACTGATGCCGTTGTTGACGGTCGCAGGTGGGCCGATGCGCGGAGCAAGCTTTCGCCTGCGGGGTGAGCCGCAGGTGATCGGCCGGGCGCCGACCGGCGACGTGGTCATCAGCGACCCGCATCTGAGTCGCCGGCACGCCGAGGTGTGGCTGGCTCCCGAGGGCGCGTCGCTGCGCGACCTGGGCTCGACCAACGGCACCTGGCTCAACGACCGCCGGATCACCGAGGTGGAGCGCCTCAGCGACGGCGACGTGATCCGGCTCGGCCGCACCGAGCTGCGCCTGTTCGATCCGGGGGTCGCCCACACGGATCCGGTTGGGCTCAGCTTCGGGGTGTCCCGACGCGATATCCGACCGACGCTGCCACTGCCGCTGGCTTCGCCACCGGGCGCCCGCCGCTGACCCCGCCGGGGCGGCCACTGGCCGTCGGCCACACTCCGGCGGTGCCGACGGGTGGCTGTCCGACACCTGGACCCCCGTGGACCGACGTGGCAGCATGCCGCGGATGGAGACCGAGCAGCGGGTCGTGACGGCGAACGGTATACGCCAGGCGGTACGGGTGGCCGGTCCGCCGGACGGAACTCCGTTGCTGCTGGTCCACGGCAACTGCTCCTCATCGCTGTTCTGGGAGCCGTTGATCCGACGGCTGCCACCGACGCTGCGGGTCGTCGCTCCCGACCTGCGGGGGTTCGGCGACTCGGCGACCGCCCCGGTGGACGCCACCCGCGGCCTGCGGGACTTCGCCGACGACGTCGCCGCCCTGCTGGACGACCCGACGCTCTTCCCCGACGTCGACGGCAGCGGCGCTGACGGCAGCGGCGCTGACGGCAGCGGCGTCGACGGCAGCGGCGTCGACGGCAGCGGCGTCGACGGCAGCGGCGCTGACGCCGGTGGTGGGGTCCGGCCGGTCGTGGTCGGGCACTCCCTCGGTGGGGGAGTTGCCATGCGGCTGCTGGTCGACCATCCGCACCGGGTGGGGGCGCTACTGCTGGCCGCGCCGGTGTCGCCGTACGGCTTCGGTGGCACGCGCGACCTGAGCGGTACGCCGACCACGCCCGACTTCGCCGGTACCGGTGCTGGCACCGCCAACCGGGACTTCGTGGCCCGGCTCGCCGCGGGCGATCGGGGCACCGAGGGCCCGGCCAGTCCGCGTGAGGTGCTGCGGGCGACCTACGTGGCCGATTCGGCCTCGCTCGGCGTCGACGAGGAGCTGCTGCTCGACAGCGTGCTGTCCACGGCGATCGGCGAGGACAACTACCCGGGCACGTCGGCGGAGTCGGAGAACTGGCCCGGCACCGTGCCCGGGAAGCGGGGCGTGCTGAACGCGCTCGCGCCGACCTGGTTCCGGGTCGCCGACGAGCTGGTGGCCGTCGCCGAGAAGCCTCCGGTCACCTGGGTACGCGGCGACGCCGACGTGATCGTCTCGGACACGTCGCTGTTGGACCTGGCGTACCTCGGTTCGCTGGGTGTCGTGGCCGGATGGCCGGGGGCGCAGGACTGCCCGCCGCAACCGATGGTCGGCCAGACCCGGGCGGTGCTGGAGCGGTACGCGGCGGCCGGCGGCGCGTACCGTGAGGTGGTGTTGCCCGGCTGCGGGCACAGCCCGCACCTGGAGCGCCCGGGGGAGTTCGTGGCGGAGCTGCTGGCGCTGACCGACGGGCAGGCCGGGTAGGGCCGCGTCGTGGGTGAAATATCCCACGGCGTCTCGACAACCCTGCGGCACGTGGCAGACTCGCGCGCATACCTTAGCGGCCGTTCAGTGGCCGTGCGGAGTGTCTGGGGAGGCCGGTCGTGGCGCGGGAGTTCAGCACCGTCGGTGTCGTGGGGCTGGGCACCATGGGTGCCGGCATCGTCGAGGTCTTCGCCCGCAACGGCATCGACGTCCTCGCGGTCGAGATCGCCGAGCCGGCGCTGGAGCGCGGTCGGGCCACCCTGAAGGGCTCCACCGACCGGGCGGTCGCCAAGGGCAAGCTCGCCGAGGCGGACCGCGACGCCCTACACGAGCGGGTGCGCTTCGCGGTCGGACTGGACGCGCTGCACTCGGTGGACCTGGTCATCGAGGCGGTGCCCGAGCACCTGGACCTCAAGCAGCGGATCTTCGCTGAGTTGGACCGGGTCTGCAAGCCGGAGGCCATCCTCGCCACCAACACCTCGTCGCTGAGCGTCACCGAGATCTCGGTGGCCACCAGCCGGCCCAACCAGGTGATCGGCATCCACTTCTTCAACCCCGCCCCGGTGATGAAGCTGGTCGAGGTGGTCCGCACGGTCGTCACCGCCCCCGAGGTCGTGGCCGACGTCGAGGCGCTGTGCGCCCGGCTCGGCAAGGTCGACGTCACCATCAACGACCGGGCCGGCTTCATCGCCAACGCGCTGCTCTTCGGCTACCTCAACCACGCGGTCGGGATGTTCGAGTCGCACTACGCGACCCGGGAGGACATCGACGCCGCGATGAAGCTCGGCTGCGGGCTGCCGATGGGCCCACTGGCGCTGATGGACCTGATCGGCCTGGACACCGCGTACGAAATCCTGGACACCATGTACCGGCGGGGCGGCCGGGACCGCCGACACGCCCCGGTGCCGCTGCTCAAGCAGATGGTCACGGCGGGGCTGCTGGGCCGCAAGTCCGGACGGGGTTTCTACACCTACGAGCGGCCCGGTTCGCCGAAGGTCGTACCCGATGAAACGACGCCGCCGGCGGCGGACGCCGCGCTCGCCGACGGCGCGCGCGCCATCACCAAGGTGGGCGTCGTGGGTTCCGGGACGATGGCCACCGGGATCGTCGAGGTGTTCGCCAGGGCCGGGTACGAGGTCGTCTCGGTGACCCGGGGCGCGGAGAAGTCCGCGTCGGTCTGCGAGGCCGTGAAGACGTCGCTGAACAAGGGCGTGGTCCGGGGCAAGCTCGCCGAGGCCGACCGGGACGCGGCGCTGGGCCGCATCACCTGGACGGCGACCCTCGACCATCTTGCCGACGTCGACCTGGTCGTCGAGGCGGTCGTCGAGGAGTTGAGCGTCAAGAAGGCGCTCTTCGCCAGCCTCGACGAGATCTGCAAGCCGGGCGTGGTGCTGGCCACCACCACCTCGTCCCTGCCCGTGATCGACGTGGCGATGGCCACCCAGCGCCCGGCCGACGTGGTGGGCCTGCACTTCTTCAACCCGGCGCCGGTCATGCCGCTGGTCGAGGTGGTCCGGACCATCCGTACCTCACCGGAGACCACCGCGACCGCGCGGGCCGTCTGCGCGGCGCTCGGCAAGACCGGCGTGGTCTGCGGCGACCGGTCCGGCTTCATCGTCAACGCGCTGCTCTTCCCGTACCTGAACGACGCGGTCAAGATGCTGGAGGCCAGCTACTCCACGGCCGACGACATCGACCACGCCATGAAGCTGGGCTGCGGCTACCCGATGGGCCCGTTCGAGCTGCTCGACGTGGTGGGGTTGGACGTCTCGCTGGCGATCCAGCGGGAGCTGTACCTGGAGCTGCGCGAGCCGGGCTTCGCGCCCGCGCCGTTGCTGGAGCACCTGGTCACCGCCGGCTACCTGGGTCGCAAGACCCGTCGCGGCTTCCGCGACCACTCGCACCGCTGACCGCGTCAACGCCGGGCACCGGCGACGGCGTCTGAGTGATGTGACCTTCGAGGAGTACGTCAGCAGTCGCGGGCCAGCGCTCGTCCGGCTGGCTCGACTGCTGACCGGTGACGAGCACCGGGCCGACGACCTTACCCAGGAGGTGCTGTCCCGGGCGTACGTGCACTGGCGGAGGATCTCCCGTGCTGACCGCCCGGACGTCTACGTGCGCCGGATGATGGTCAACGCCAACACCTCCTGGTGGCGTCGCCGATCCAGCCACGAGATGGCCACGGCGGAGTTCGCCGACCGGCCGGGGCGCGGCGACTTCAGCAGCGACTCGGCCGACCGGGACGAGATGTGGAGACTGATCCTCGGTCTGCCGGACCGGCAGCGTGCGGTGCTCGTGCTGCGGTACTACGAGGACCTCGACGACCTCACCATCGCCCAGATCCTCGGCTGTTCACCGGTCACCGTCCGCACTCATGCGATGCGGGCGCTCAGTCAGCTGCGGGAGCGCCACGGCGTTTCCACGACGAACGGGAGCCGGCCGTGACCGACCTCGACGAGTGGATCGCACGGGCACTGCGGGAGCACGCCGACGGGCACGTGGACACCGATCGCCTGATGACGGCGGCGGTGAACGGGGGACGGGCCCGTCGACGGCGGCGACGTGCCGTCATCGGGGCCGGGCTTGGCGTCGCGGTGGTACTCGGGACCGGCGTGGCACTGCGCATGCCCTCGGCCGCACCGCCACAGCCGACCGTCACGCCCAGTCCCGTCGTGGTCACGCCACCGCTGGCGCCGGGGGTCCCCGGGGCAGCGACGCGTCCTGACCTGGTTGGCACGGACCCGGGGCTGCTGCACTTCGGCATCGACCCGACGGTCGCGAAGCCGGTTGCCTGGCGCTCGGCGGGCCAGGCCGAGAGCATGCGACTGGACCTGGGGGGTGGCGTGCAGGCCATGGCGATCGTGGCCGCCGACCCGCAGTCGGCCGAGATCGGCGACCCGAGCCAGCTTCATGACATCGGCCCCGACCGGACGGGCGACTCCACCAGTGACACGGATCCTGACCGGACCGGCCGGTCCGACCCCGGTTCAAGGTACAACGGGGTGATACGTCGGCTGGACCAGCCCGCGCGGGGTTGGGTCCTGCGCTGGCAGCCCGCCCCGGGCCTGTACGCCCGGGTCTCGGCACTCGGGGACACCGACGCCGAGATCCGCCGGACGGCGGCGGCGCTTCGGTTCGACGAGGCCCGTCGCTGTGTCGCGCCCATCCGGTTGACCGCTCTGCCGCAGGGCGCCCGGATCAGCGAGTGCGACGTGTCGGTACGGCGGCTGGCCTGGCCACGCACTGCGAACGTGACCGGAACCACAACTCCTACGCAGATGCCGGGAGGCGTTTCGGACCAGACCGAGGTGGCGTTGATCGTCAAGCTCGACGGCAAGGCCACCCTGCCCGTACGGCTGTACTACTCACCCCGTCCGCCCTCCGGCGACCGAGGGAAAGCCAACCGCGAGATCGCCGGCAGGCCGGTGTTCGACATGGGCGACTTCTGGCACGTCCTCGGCATCCCCAACACGCTGCTGTCGATGGGGTACGAGAACCGCTGGGAGCGGTCCCCCACGGACGCGGAGGTCAGCACGGTGATCGGTGGGCTCCGGGTGGCCGACGACCTTGGCGAGCCGGCCAGCTGGGAGTGACCGTAACCTTGGGTGCGTGAGCCCCCGTCGCAATCGCCCTCGCCGGGACGAGAACGCCAACCTGGACGCCGACCGGGCTCGCCAGGGTGTCGCCTCGGTGCAGCAGTGGACCGACGGCGCCTGGCAGGTACGCGGGATCGGGGCGGGCGCGTCGGTCAAGACGTACCGCTGCCCCGGTTGTGACCAGGAGATCCGCCCCGGGGTGGCGCACCTGGTGGCCTGGCCGGCCGACGGCCTGGGTGACCTGACCGACCGTCGGCACTGGCACAGCGGCTGCTGGCGTGCCCGGGAACGGCGCGGGCCGGCGGTGCAGCGCGGCCGGGGCACGCCGCGCTACTGAGCGATCTGGATCACCCTGTTCGTGCCTCGGTGGGCGGCGGCGGCGACTTCGCGACAGACTTGGGCGGTGAGCACAGCGATCCGCGCGTCGTCGATCCTGCCCGGCCGCCGGGAGGACATCGAGCTACACACCGCCGACGGGCTGCGGCTGGTCGGCGAGCTGGCTCTGCCGGCCGACCGGCCCCCGGTGGGCACCCTGGTCTGCCTGCATCCGCTGCCCACGCACGGCGGGATGATGGACAGCCACGTGTTCCGCAAGGCGGCCTGGCGGCTGCCGGCGCTGGCCGACCTGGCCGTGCTGCGGTTCAACACCCGGGGCACCAGCAGCGTGCGCGGCACCAGCGAGGGCGCCTTCGACGGCGCGGTGGGCGAGCGGTACGACGTGGCCGCCGCCATCGAGTACGCGGAGTTCGCCGAACTGCCCAACATCTGGCTGGTCGGGTGGTCGTTCGGCACCGACCTGGCCCTCAAGTACGGCTGCGACCCGGCCGTGGCCGGAGCGATCCTGCTCTCCCCGCCGCTGCGCTTCTCGACGCCGGACGACCTGGCGACCTGGAGCACGTCCGGTCGGCCGCTGGTGGCGCTGGTGCCCGAGTTCGACGACTACCTGCGTCCGGTCGAGGCGCGGGAGCGGTTCGCGGCGGTGCCGCAGGCCGAGGTGGTCGGGGTGCCCGGTGCGAAGCACCTCTGGGTGGGCGACGCGGAGACGGTGCTCGACGAGATCGTCAAGCGGGTCAACCCCGGGGTCGACGTGCCCCTGCCGACGACCTGGGACGGGCCGATGGAGACCGGCGACGTCAGCGCGTACGCCGACCGGACGGTGGCCGCCTTCGCCGACACGCCCGTACCCCGCCCGGCCGACTGATTCCGCGCAGTTCCGCTTTCGGGCGGCGTCGGTCCCGCTTCGGGCGGCGTCAGTTGCGTTCCGGCGGCGTCAGTTGCGCTCCTGGCGGGGGAGCACCACCTCACGCAGGATCAGTTGCAGCGCGGCCACCGTGGGGATGGCGATCAGCGCGCCCACCACGCCCAGCAGCGCCACGCCGAGCAGTGCCGCCAGCAGGGCGGCGACCTCGTTGACCTCGACCGAGCGCCGCATCACCTTCGGGTAGATCAGGTAGTTCTCGATCTGCTGGTAGATGAGGAAGAACACCGCGCAGGCGATGCCGGTGGGTAGGTCGGCGGCGAAGCCGACCAGGCTCACGATCACCGCGCCCAGGGTCGCGCCGATCTGCGGGATCAGATCGGTGACGGCGACGACCACGGCCAGCGCGAACGGGTACGGCAGGCCGACGATCAGCGCGAAGACGAACGTGGTCGCGCCGGCCAGGACCGCGATGCTCAACGCGCCGACCATGTACGCGCCCACCTTGGCCAGGATCTCGTCACCGATCAACTCCGCCCGTTCGCGGCGGGACCGGGGCACCAGCGCGTAGCCCAGGGAACGCAGCCGGTTGAAGTAGGCCAGGAAGTAGATGGTCAGCACGAGCACGGTCAGCGTCCGGAACACCGTGCCGAAGATCAGTTGGGCGCCACCGAGGACCCCGCCGAGGGCCCGGCCGATGGTGTCGGCGTTGGCCGCGCCCTGCACCCGCTCCACCACGTCGTACCGCTCCACCAGGTCGTTGACCGTGGGATTGCGACGCAACTCGTCGAGCAGGCTCGGAATCTGGTCGATGAACTGCCCGGACTGCGTCACGATCGGCGGGACCAGCGCCACGATGCCGCCGCAGAGCAGCAGCACCACGGTCAGCGCCACCACCGCCACCGCCAGGCCGTGGGGCACACCCCAGGTGCGCAGGCGCACCACCGCCGGGTTGAGGCCCACCGCCAGGAAGAGCGCGATCACCACCAGCACCAGAATGCCGCCGGCATTCCGGATCCCCAGATAGAGGGTGTACGCCAGCAGCACGCCCAGCGCGCCGGTGAAGCCGATCAGGAAACTGCTGCGCCGTAGCGGACGCCCCGGCGTGCCGAACTTCCCCGACGGGACCGCTGGAGGCTCGTCCGGGTCGAATCCCGGGGCTGGCACCGGGACCGGTGGTGGCGTCTCCGCTGGTGGTGGCGTCTCCGCTGGTGGCGTCTCCGCCGGCGGTGGCGTTCTCGCCGGTGGAGGTGTCCCCGCTGGTGGTGGCGTCTCCGCTGGTGGCGTCTCCGCCGGCGGTGGCGGTTTCGCGGACGGGGGACCAGGGGGCATGGCCGGGTCGTCGCCGGACGGGCTCTCGGCCGGCGGGCGGTATGCGCTCAGGTCCGGATCCTCGGCCGACGGATCGTGCTGCGGCACCAGGACCTCCCGGTCGGGCGGTGGGAACGGGCGACGGCAGTGGCGGTGCGGTGGTCACTGTCGACCACAACACCGTCAATGGTGCTCCACTCGTGTCGTCGGCCGCTCAGCGACCCACCCTCTTTCCGGTGAACGGCAATGGTCCACTCCAGATCCCTGATGTCGGGGTGTCTTGGGCAGCGGGACAGCCCGACATCAGCGATGTCGAGTCGATCACGAATCTGTCGGAGGCGTCCCGTCAGTCCTTCTCGATGGTGACCTTGCTGGGCTTGGCGCTGCGCTCGTCGGTGGTCGGCTTGGTGGGCCGCTTGCCGTTCTCACCCGTACTGGTGATCTTGGTTGGTTTGGCGCCCCGGCCACCCTCGCCCGGAACGGCGGCCACCGTCGGCTCGCCGTCCACCCCGGCGCTGGCCGTGCCGCCGTCGACAGTCGTCATCGGCTCGGCCACCGGTCGAGTGCCGGCCTGCCCGGCCTCATCGGCGCTGGCGTTCGCCGGCTGCCGGACGTCGGCGGGCGCGGCCTTGAGGCCACCCGCCGCATCGCTACCGGCCGTACCGTCACCCGCCGCATCGCTACCGCCAGCACCGTCACCCGCCGCTCCGCTACCGGCCGTACCGTCACCGGCAGTGGCGTCGTCACTGTCGCCCGGGCCGCTGCCCCCGCTGGCCGACACGGTCGCGGCCTCGGCCGGCACGGCGGAAGCGTCGCCGTCGCCCGGACCGGTCCCGCTGCCCGCCGTCACGGTCGCGGCACTGCCGTTGGCCGCCACGGTCGCGGCACTGGCCGGCGCGTCGGGGCGGTCGCCGGTCGCCGGCGACGTCGGACCGTCGACCGGGCCGGTGATGGTGCGCAGCCGCAGCTCGGCCATCTGGCGCTCGATCTCGTCGGACTCCTGCCGGGCCTTCCAGGTCTCCTGCCGCAGGTCGGCGAGCTGCTGCTGGGCCTGCGCGATCTCCAACATCACCTGAGCGAGCTGCTGCCGACCCGCCGCCGCCTCCTGCTGCGTCGCCGCCAGGTGCTGCTGCGTGGTCGCGAGATGCTGCTGGGTGGTGGCCGCGTACTCCTCGAACTGGCGGCGTGAGGCCGCGACGTGCTCGTCGGCCTTGCGCCGCTTGTCGCCTGCCTCGGTCTCGGCGCGGCTCAGCATCTCGGCGGCCTCGGTTTCGGCGCGCTGGCGCAGGGTCGCCGCGTCCGCCTCGGCCGCCTGCCGGATGGCGTCCGCGCCCTGCTCGATCTCGTTCTTGCGGCTGGTGTACTCGGTCTCCAGCTCGTCGCGGCGCGCGGTGTACTCGGTCTCCAGCTCGTCGCGGCGCGCGGTCCAGCCCGACTCCAACTCCTGCTGGCGGGACTCGTGCTGCTTGTCCAGCTCGTCGCGGCGCTTGGCGAACTCCTGCTCGGCGGTGGACCGGCGCTGGGCCAGCTCCCGATCGGCCGCCTCGCGCCGCGAGTTGACCTCCTGCTCCACGCCCGCCCGCCAGGCGCCGAGTTCCTGCTGCGTCTGCGCCCGGGACTGCTGCACGTACGCCTCGGTCTCGCCGCGCATGCGCTGCACGTACGCCTCGGTCTCGGCCCGGCTGCGCTTGGACGCCTCGGACGCCTGCGTGGTGAGCCGCTCCGCCTCCTGCTGGGCCTTGGCCCGGGTGGCCCGGCCGGCCATCGACGCGTCGTCGATGATCTGCTTGGCCTCCTGCTGGGCCTTGGCGTGGGTCGCCCGGCCCGCCTCGGTCGCGGTGTCGGTGAGCCGCTTGGCCTCCTGCTGGGCCTTGACGTGCACTTCCTTGGCCGCCTCGCGCAGCTCCGCCGCCTCCTGGCGGGCGGTGGCCAGCGCCTCGCGGGCCTCCTCGCGCAGCTTGGTGGCCTCCTGCTGGGCCCGGGTGTGAATCTCCTTGGCGGCGTCCCGCAGCTGGGTGGCCTCCTGCTGGGCCTTGGCCAGCTCGTCCTGCGCTGCCTTGCGCAGCTTTGCCGACTCGTCCTTGGCCGAGCGCAGGGTCGCGTCCGCCTCCGCGCGGCGGGAGGCGCTGTGCCGCTCCTCCTCCTGGCGCCGGGCGGCGAGAGCGATCTCGAAGTCCTTCAAGGCCCGGGCGGCCTGCTCGCGGGCTTCCTCGATGATGTGCTCGGCGGCGGCCCGACGGGCGTCGATCTCCTCGTTGGCCGCGGACAGGATCTGCTCGGCCTGCTCCTCGGCGAGGGTGAGGATCGACTCGACCCGGGGACCCAGATGCCGGAAGGAAGCCCGGTCGACCACGTTCATCTGCTTGCGGACCTGGGTCAGATCCCGCTGCAGCACCTCGACCTGGCCGGCGAGCTTGTGGATCTGTGTATAGGCCTGTTCCCGTTCGGCGGCGAGGGTCGCGATCTCGTGCTCGGCACGTGCGACGTACCGGTCAACCTGTTTCTTCTCGTACCCCCGGAGAGCGGACTCGAAGCTGGGCTCCGTGGTCACGTCCCCGCCGAGAGCGAACAGTTCCTCGCCGTGCGACATGCCCCCATCCTCACACGCATCGCCCGCGGCTGGGGCGATACGGACGCCGCTTGTGGGACCTACTTCACTCCGTGGCGAGGGCACCACACCAAGGGTTGGGAAACGCACACGGCGCGAGGTCACACCGGTTACCCGGTGTCACCTCGCGCCGTCGATGCCCCAACCTGACGCCTCGCGTCAGCCGGCGGTCTCCGCGGTGACCCGCTCCTGAGCGCCGTCGGTCTTCTTCGTCTCGGGCTTCGCCGCCGCGGCGGGCGGCGACGAGGGAACGCCGGGCACGATGCCGGCGAGCCCGGAGAGCATCTGCCCGAGCTGCGAGGTGACCGCGTCCTTCTGCCGGGTGAGGTCCTCGACCTCGCGGCGGGCGGCCTGCGTGGTCAGCTCGGCCTCGGTGCGGGCCTCGGTGAGTAGACGCTGCGACTCGGCCTTGGCCTCGTTGAGCATCTTGTCGGACTGGGCCTTGGCCTTGTCGACCGTCTCGGCGGCGTTGCGCTCCGACTCGACGCGACGGGCCTCGGCGCGCTGCTCGATCTCCTTGGCGCGCTCCTGGGCGGCGCGGGCGCGCTGCTCGGCCTCGCTGACCATCTTCTGGGTCTGCGCCACCTGGGCGGCGTGCCGCTCGGACTCCTCGCGCTCGGCCTTCTCGCGCCGCTCGGCGAGTTGCAGCTCCAGGGCCTGGAGGTCCTTGTCGCGCTTGTCCCGCGCGTCGGTCAGCAGCTTGGTGGCCTCGGCGCGCTTCTCCTCGGCCTCGCGGGCGGCCTTGGCCCGCTGCTGGGTGATCTCCCGCTCGGCGGTGGCGCGCAGGGTGGCCACCTCCCGCTCCACGGTCGACTTCAGCTCGGCCACCTCGTGTGCCGTGACCGTCCGGAGCTGCTTGGTCTCGCGGTCAGCGTCGGCGCGCAGCGTGTCGGCCTCGCGGCGGGCCTGCACCCGGACCTCGGCGGCCTCCCGCTCGGCGGCGGTACGCAGGTTGCCCGCCTCGCGTTCCGCAGTGGCCTTCATCGCGGCGGCCTCGGCGCGGGCCTTGTCCGTGATCTCCCGCGCCTCGAGGCGGGCGGCGGAGAGGATGCCCTCCGACTCGCGCTTGGCCTCGTTGCGGTGGTCGTTGGCCTGCTCCTCGGCGAGCCGGAGGATCTGCTCGACGCGGGTGCCGAGCCCGGAGAGGGTGGGCCGGCTGTTCTCTTCGAGCTGCTTGTTGGTGTCGGTGAGCTTCTGCTCCAGCGCACTCATGCGCTGCTCGGCCTGGCGGAGGCGACGCTGGGCGTCGTTCATCCGCTGCTCGGCCTCGGCACGGGCCTGCTCGGACTGGGTCAGCGCGGCGGTCATCCGGCCGATGAAGTCATCGACCTGGTGAGTGTTGTATCCGCGCAGGCCAACGGTGAAATCTGGCTGCGAGTTCGCGTTATCGAAGAACGCGAGAGGGGAGGACTGCTGCTGGGGCATTGGGACATACTGGCAGACGCCCCAGGGTGCTTCGCAAGAGCGGTACGCAGCTTTCGTCTCCTCTTTACATGGTCAACTGCCCTGGCCCCCGGGGCCGGACCAATCGGCGATCTTGGCAGGTCCCGGGCCGGGCGGACGCCACGCAGCGTGACGCGAAAAAGGGCCACGGGGTGTCTCCCGTGACCCTTTGTTCGACCCGCATGGGTTCGGGCTAATGGGGGTGGAAGAACAATGGCCGATCACCGCATTGGCCATCGGGTGCTCATCCGTCCGGCCGGTGTCCCGCTCAGTGCCCCCGGAAGTGTCCCGCTCAGTGCCCCCGGAACCGGTTGATCGCCGCTTCGTGCCGGGCCCGCAGCTCCCCGTCCCGGACACCCAGCCCGTCCGACGGCGCGAGGCAGCGCACGCCGACCTTGCCCTGGTGCGCGTTGCGGTGCACCTCGTACGCGGCCTGACCGGTCTGTTCGAGGGAGTAGGTGCGGGACACCGTCGGGTGCACCTTGCCGAGCGCGACCAGCCGGTTGGCCTGCCACGCCTCGTGGTAGTTGGCGAAGTGGCTGCCCACGATCCGCTTGAGATGCATCCAGAGGTAGCGGTTGTCGTACTGGTGCTGGAAGCCGCTCGTGGACGCGCAGGTGACGATGGTGCCGCCGCGCCGGGCCACGTAGACGCTCGCGCCGAACGTCTCCCGGCCGGGGTGCTCAAAGACGATGTCCGGGTCCTCTCCACCGGTGAGTTCGCGGATCCGCTCACCGAACCGCCGCCACTCGTCCGGGTCCTGGGTCTGGTCGTCCCTCCAGAACCGGAAGTCCTCGGCGGCCCGGTCGATGACCAGCTCCGCGCCCATGCTGCGGCACAGCTCGGCCTTCTCGGGCGAGGAGACGACGCAGACCGGGATCGCGCCGCCGTTGAGGGCCATCTGGGTGGCGTACCCGCCGAGGCCACCGGACGCGCCCCAGATCAGCACCACGTCGCCCTGCTTCATGTTGGCGCCGTGGTGGGAGACCAACTGCCGGTACGCGGTCGAGTTGACCAGCCCCGGGCTGGCGGCCTCCTCCCAGCTGAGGTGGCGCGGCTTGGGCATGAGCTGGTTGGCCTTGACCACGGCGAGTTCGGCCAGCCCGCCGAAGTTGGTCTCGAAGCCCCAGATCCGCTGCTGCGGGTCGAGCATCGTGTCGTCGTGCCCGGCGGCGTCCTCCAGTTCGACCGAGAGGCAGTGCGCGACGACCTCGTCGCCGGCCACCCACCGGGTCACCCCGGGACCGGTACGCAGCACCACGCCGGCCGCGTCCGAACCGACCACGTGGTACGGCAGGTCGTGCCGACGGGTCAGCTCGGAGACCCGGCCGTAGCGCTCGAGGAACCGGAAAGTGGATACGGGTTCGAAGATGCTGGTCCACACCGTGTTGTAGTTGATCGCGCTGGCCATCACGGCGATCAGCGCCTCGCCCGGTCCGAGTTCCGGCGTCGGCACCTCCTGCACGTGCAGCGCCTTGCGGGGGTCCTTGTCCCGGGTGGACATGCCGTCGAACATCCGGGACTCCTCGGCGCGGACGACCACGCCCCGGTAACTCTCCGGTACGGGAAGTCCGGCGACGCCGGCCAGTTCCCGGTCCGGGTCGTTCGATTCCTCCGCCGCCATGATCGCTTCGAGGATGTCCTGCACGGTGACCTCCGGTTCGTCCCACACCCGCGCGGGCCCGGGTGCTGCCATCGTCGGCGCCGGTGGGACGCGACCGCCATGTCGGCATTCGACACATCCGGCACCGGCCGCGCTCCTGTGGGCCGGGACGTTACTGAACGGTAGCTAAAGCCGGAAGTCCTCTGTGAAAAACTGCATCCACCGATGCGTGAAGCTGCCCGACCAGGGCGAGAACCGCGCACGGACGTGCGTGTGAGCGCGCCCTCGCCAGGCGTTAGGAAGGGCCCCCTGCTATACGCGAGGCGTTAACAAAGGGCCCTTCCTTCAAGCCGTCAATGCGTGGCGGCGGGTTGGACCAGTTCGATCAGGACGCCGCCGGCGTCCTTGGGGTGGACGAAGTTGATCCGGCTGTCCGCGGTGCCGCGTCGCGGCTCGTCGTAGAGCAGCCGCATCCCCCGCTCACGCAGCGCCGCGCAGGCCACGTCGATGTCCGCCACGGTGTACGCGACCTGCTGCACGCCCGGCCCGTTGCGATCCAGGAACTTCGCGATCGTCGACTCCGCGGTGAGCGGGGCGAGCAACTGCACGCAGCCGCCCTCGGCGGTCGGCCCGACGGCCAGCATCGCTTCCCGTACGCCCTGTTCGGCGTTGGTCTCGACGTGTACGCAGCGCATCCCGAAGGTCCGCTGGTAGAAGTCGATCGCGGCGTCCAGGTCGGCGACGGCGATGCCGACGTGGTCGATCTTGCGAAGTCCGATGTCTGTGACGTAGTCCGCACCGGGCTCGACGGGGGAGTTCTCTGTCATGGCGCTAGTCTGGCCGAACCATCGTTCAGGCGTACAGCTCGGCACCCCCCTCGGAGGCAGGCATGGCTTCGGTGATCGTCAGCGGCGCGCGGACCCCCATGGGCCGGCTGCTGGGCAACCTCAAGGATCTCCCGGCCACCAAGCTCGGCGGGATCGCCATCAAGGCGGCCCTGGAGCGGGCGGGTGTCAGCCCCGACCAGGTCCAGTACGTGATCATGGGTCAGGTTCTCCAGGCCGGCGCCGGTCAGATCCCGGCCCGGCAGGCGGCGGTCGAGGCCGGCGTGCCGATGTCGGTGCCGGCGTTGACCATCAACAAGGTCTGCCTGTCCGGCCTGGACGCGATCGCCCTCGCCGACCAGCTCATCCGGGCCGGCGAGTTCGACATCGTGGTGGCCGGCGGGATGGAGTCGATGACCAACGCGCCGCACCTGCTGATGGGTCAGCGCACCGGCTACAAGTACGGCGACGTGGTGGTCAAGGACCACATGGCGCACGACGGGCTCAGCGACGCCTGGGACTGCTGTTCGATGGGCGAGTCGACCGAGCGGCTCGGCGCGCGGCACGGCATCACCCGCGAGGAGCAGGACGCGTTCGCCGCGACCAGCCACCAGCGGGCCGCCGCCGCGCAGAAGAACGGCCACTTCGCCGAGGAGATCACCCCGGTGCTGATCCCGCAGCGCAAGGGTGACCCGTTGGTGATCAGCGACGACGAGGGCATCCGGCCGGACACCACCGCGGAGTCGCTGGCCAAGCTGCGGCCCGCCTTCGCCAAGGACGGCACCATCACCGCCGGCAGTTCCTCGCCGATCTCCGACGGCGCCGCCGCGGTGGTCGTGATGAGCAAGGCCAAGGCCACCGAGCTGGGCCTGACCTGGCTGGCGGAGGTCGGCGCGCACGGCAACGTGGCCGGCCCGGACAACTCCCTGCACTCGCAGCCGTCCAACGCGATCAACCACGCCCTCAAGAAGGGCGGCCTGAGCGTCGAGGACCTGGACCTCATCGAGATCAACGAGGCCTTCGCTCAGGTCGGCATCCAGTCCACGCGTGACCTCGGCATCAGCCCCGACAAGGTCAACGTCAACGGCGGCGCGATCGCCCTGGGCCACCCGATCGGCATGTCCGGCGCGCGTCTCGTACTCACTCTCGCCCTGGAGCTGAAGCGTCGCGGCGGTGGCACCGGCGCGGCGGCGCTGTGTGGCGGCGGTGGCCAGGGTGACGCGCTGATCATCCACGTTCCGGCACAGTGAGCGAGACGACCGGGCACGCTCCGGCGGCGGGAGCCACGTCGGTGCGCCGTAGCCGGGACGTACCGCTGCTGGTCGAGCGGGCCCGCGCCGGTGACCCCCGGGCGGTGGCCCGCCTGATCACCCTCGTGGAGAACGGCGACGCGCTGCTGCCGGCGATCGCCGCCGCGCTGGCGCCGTACGCCGGTCAAGCCCAGGTGGTCGGGCTGACCGGCTCGCCCGGGGTGGGCAAGTCGACCACCACCAACGAGCTGGTCCGCGCGCTGCGGGCGCGGGGCCATCGGGTCGGCGTGTTGGCGGTCGATCCGTCCAGCCCGTTCACCGGCGGGGCGATCCTCGGCGACCGGGTGCGGATGCAGGACCACGCCACCGACCCGGGTGTCTACATCCGGTCGATGTCCAGTCGGGGGCATCTCGGCGGGCTGGCGGCGGCGACGCCGCAGGCGGTCCGGGTGCTGGAGGGCGCCGGCTGCGACGTGGTGCTGGTGGAGACCGTCGGCGTCGGGCAGGCCGAGGTGGAGGTGGCCTCGCTGGCCGACACCACGCTGGTGCTGCTCGCCCCGGGCATGGGCGACGCGATCCAGGCCGTCAAGGCCGGCATCCTGGAGATCGCCGACGTGTTCGTGGTCAACAAGGCCGACCGGGACGGCGTCGACGCCACGGTCCGCGACATCCAGGGCATGATCGCGCTCGGCGAGCGCGGGCCGGGGCAGTGGCGGCCGCAGGTGGTCCGCTCGGTCGCGGCCCGGGGCGAGGGCATCGACGACATCGCCGCCGCCCTCGACAAGCACCGCGGTTGGCTGGTCGAGCACGGCGAGCTGCGTCGCCGGCAGGAGGCGCGGGCCGCCGCCGAGATCGAGGCCATCGCGCTCGGCGCCCTCCGCGCCAGGATCGGCTCACTGCGCGACGGTACGGAGTTGAGCACGCTCGCCGCCTCCGTCGCTGCCGGTGACCTCGACCCGTACGCGGCTGCGGACGAGCTGCTCGCCCAACTGGCGAACTGACCCGGCCCGAACGGCCGCGCGACCCGCGCGCCTGGACGCGAAGCGCCCTCCGGTTTTAGTAGGCTCGCGGCCGGCAGCGACCTGCCACGCGGCGGACCGACGATCAGGTCGGTCCACAGTGCACCGGGACCAGGGGAGACGTGAGCATGACGGACGCGGTGGAGAACGCCGGCACGACGCAGCCGACGACGGGCGCGGCCCGGGGTGTGACGTCGGTGTCCGACGAGGTGGTGGAGAAGATCGCCGGTGCGGCCGCTCGCGCGGTTCCCGGTGTCGCCGACCTCGGCGGTGACGTGGCCCGGTTCTTCAACAGCGTGCTCGACAAGGTCGGCCTGGACGAGGTGGGCGACGCCCGCCGGGGCGTCTCGGCCGACGTGAAGGGCACCTCGGCCGTCGTCAACGTGGTTCTGGTGATCGACGCCGGTTCCGTCGTGGCCGACGTGACCGAGGCGGTGCGAGCCGCGGTCATCGAGGCGGTGGAGAAGTACGGCCTGTCGGTCACGCAGGTCAACGTCACGGTGGACGACATCGAGCTGAACCAGCCGGGCGCCGCCGGTTGATCGTGGCTCGTCTGGTTACCCGCCGGTATGGCCTGACTTAGCGATCGTTCAGGCAAGGGCTCTACACTCGGTGTGCTGGTCGAGCAACCGAGGAGGAGCCCCGCGCATGGACGCCGACGAGATCGCCGCCGGACGGGCACGCTGGCAGGCCCGGTACGACTCCGCGCGCAAGCGGGACGCCGACTTCACCACGCTCTCCGGGATGACCGTCGACCCGGTCTACGGGCCGCCCGAGGGCACCTCCTACCCGGGCTTCGAGCGCATCGGCTGGCCGGGCGAGTACCCGTACACCCGGGGTCTGTATCCCACCGGCTATCGCGGTCGGACCTGGACGATCCGGCAGTTCGCCGGCTTCGGCAACGCGCGGCAGACCAACGAGCGTTACAAGATGATCCTCGGCGCCGGCGGCGGCGGCCTCTCGGTCGCGTTCGACATGCCGACGCTGATGGGCCGCGACTCGGACGACCCGCAGTCGCTCGGCGAGGTCGGGCACTGCGGCGTCGCCATCGACACCGCCACCGACATGGAGGCGCTCTTCGACGGCATCGACCTGGCCGGCGTCACCACCTCCATGACGATCTCCGGCCCGGCCGTGCCGGTGTTCTGCATGTACCTGGTCGCCGCCGAGCGGCAGGGCGCCGACCTGTCCACGCTGGACGGCACGTTGCAGACCGACATCTTCAAGGAGTACATCGCGCAGAAGGAGTGGCTGTTCGACCCCGAGCCGCACCTGCGCCTGATCGGCGACCTGATGGAGTACTGCGCGGCCGAGATCCCGCGCTACAAGCCGCTGTCGGTCTCCGGCTACCACATCCGCGAGGCCGGCTCGACCGCCGCGCAGGAGCTGGCGTACACCCTCGCCGACGGCTTCGGCTACGTCGAGCTGGGTCTCTCGCGCGGACTCGACGTGAACGTGTTCGCGCCCGGACTGAGCTTCTTCTTCGACTCGCACCTCGACTTCTTCGAAGAGATCGCCAAGTTCCGCGCCGCCCGCCGGATCTGGGCCCGCTGGCTGCGCGACGTCTACGGCGCGACCAGCGAGAAGGCGCTCTGGCTGCGCTTTCACACCCAGACCGCCGGCGTGTCGCTGACCGCGCAGCAACCGGTCAACAACGTCGTGCGGACGGCCGTCGAGGCGCTCGCCGCGGTGCTCGGCGGCACCAACTCGCTGCACACCAACGCGCTCGACGAGACCCTCGCGCTGCCCACCGACGAGTCCGCCGAGATCGCCCTGCGGACGCAGCAGGTGCTGATGGAGGAGACCGGCGTGGTCAACGTGGCCGACCCGCTCGGCGGCTCCTGGTACGTCGAGGCGCTGACCGACAAGATCGAGGCCGAGGCGGAGGAGATCTTCGCCCGCATCCGCCAGCTCGGCGGGGAGGGGCCGCACCAGATCGGTCCGATGACCTCGGGCATCCTGCGTGGCATCGAGGACGGCTGGTTCACCGGGCACATCGCCGAGTCGGCGTTCGTCTACCAGCAGGCCCTGGAGAAGGGCGACAAGAAGATCGTCGGCGTCAACCGCCACACCGGCACGGTCGCCAAGGAACTGGAGATCCTGCGCATCTCGCACGAGGTGGAGCTGGAGCAGCGCCGGGTGCTCGCCGAGCGCAAGAGCGCGCGGGACGAGGCCGCGGTGCGCGCGGCGGTGACCCGGATGGTCGAGGTCAGCCGCACCGACGGGAACATGATCCCCGCCATGCTCGACGCCGTCCGCGCCGAGGCCACGCTCGGCGAGATCTGCGACGCCCTGCGAGCCGAGTGGGGCACCTACCGCGAACCCGCCCGCTTCTGACCCCCCGGCCCCTCAGCCCCGTCGATCTTGCGGTTTCTGTGGCGGCATAAGCCGCAAAAGCGACGTAGCGGCAACCGAAAGCGCAAGATCGACGGGGCTGGGAACGGGGGGCCGTTTCGCGTTGTCCGATAGGCGTGAGAGTTGCGACGTTGGAGTTGTGGGTGAGCCGGGAATGCGGGCCCACGTGCGAGACTAGGTAACCATGAGCGACCCACGGATCACCTCGTCGATCTTTACCCGCGGCGCGGTCGACCTCAGCACGCTGCGTGGCCCCGCACCAGCCGGTACCCGCCCCGGCGCACCCCCGCAGGGCGGCCCGTCCGCCGGCACACCGGGCGCACCGACCGCCGACAACGCCCCCATCGTCGACGTCACCGAAGCGACCATCCAGTCCGCGGTGCTCGAGCAGTCGATGGCCATGCCCGTCATCGTCTTCTTCGGCGCGGCTGGCTTCCCCGAGAGCGACGAGTTCGCCCCGGTGCTCGAGCGGCTGGCGGCCGAGGGCGGCGGCGCCTGGTTGCTGGCCCGGGTCGACGTGCAGGAAAACCCGCGGATCGCCCAGATGTTCCGGGTCCAGGGCGTCCCGACGGTCTACGCGGTCGTCGGCGGCCAGCCGATCGACGCCTTCTCCGGTGTGGTGCCCGAGGCCCAGCTCCGCCAGTGGATCCAGGCCGTTCTCAAGGCCGGCGGCGTGACCGTCGCCGAGCCGGAGGACCCGCGCCTCGACGAGGCGGACGACGCGCTCATGAGCGGCGACCTGGACGCCGCCGAGCAGGCGTACCGCAAGATTCTCGCCGACGCCCCCGCGGACGCCGCGGCCACGGCGGGCCTCGCCCAGGTCGGCGTGGCACGCCGGGTGGCGGGCGCCGACCCGGCCACCGCGCTGGCCGCCGCCGAGAGCGCCCCCGACGACGTCGCGGCCCAACTGCTGGCCGCCGACATCGAGGTGCTCAGCGGGCTGGCCGAGCAGGCGTACGCCCGCCTCGTCGGCCTGGTCCGGCGCACCGCCGGTGAGGACCGCGAGACGGTCCGCCAGCACCTGGTGTCGCTCTTCTCCATCGCCGGCCCGGACGATCCGGCGGTCGCCTCGGCCCGTAGGGCACTGGCCAGCGCCCTGTTCTGAGTCCGCAGCACGACTGTGAGTGCGTAGTACGCCAGCGCGGGCCGGCGTTCGCCGGCCCGCCCGACCACCGGGGACGGGAGCTCATGATGCGCCGGATCGCCGTCCTCGACGCGCCGACAAACCTCGGCCTGCGACCGCCGACGTCCACCTCCGTGCCGGGCTGCGCCAAGGCGCCCGGCGCGCTGCGCGACCACGACCTGCTGGCCCGGCTGCGGGCCCGCGACGCCGGGTGCCTCACCCCACCCCGGTACGACCCCGGTGACTGGCGGCCCGGGGACGGCGTGTGCCACGCCCGGGAGATCGCCGACTACTCGCTCGCGCTCGCCGAGCGGATCGGCTCGATCATCGACCGGGGTGAGTTCCCGGTGGTGCTGGGTGGCGACTGTTCCGTGCTGCTCGGTTCCGCGCTCGCCATGCACCGCCTCGGTGAGGCGGTCGGCGGGCGGATCGGACTGGTCTTCGTCGACGGGCACTCCGACTTCCGGCACCCCGGCAACGCCTCCTACGTCGGCGCGGCCGCCGGGGAGGACCTGGCCCTGGTCACCGGGCGCGGGCAGGCCGACCTGGCCGCCCTGGAGGGTCGCCGGCCCTACTTCCGCGACATCGACGTGGTGGTGCTCGGCATCCGTGCGCAGGACGAGTACCGCCTCGACCTCCAGGCCGCCGGCATCACCACCCGCCCGGTCCCCGCGCTGCGCGCCGAGGGCGCCGCCCGGACCGCCCAGTGGGCACACGAGCAGCTCGCCGACTGCGCGGGCTACTGGGTGCACATCGACGTCGACGTCCTCGACCCGGCGGTGATGCCGGCCGTCGACGCCCCCGACCCGGGCGGCATCGCCTTCGCCGAGCTGGAGATCCTGCTCGCCGGCCTGGTCGACACGCCACACTGCCTCGGCGTTGAACTGACCGTCTTCGACCCCGACTACGACCCGGACGGCTCGTACGCCGCCGAGATCGTCAACACCGTGGTCGCCGGTCTGGCTCCCGTCAGTGCCCCGGAGGCGATGCCGCCGCGGCTGCTGTCGCCCCGGCCCACGACCGCCGCGAGACGTGCCACCGAACGGACGACGGCCGCCGGCCGGTCCGACCGCGCCGAGCGCCACGGCGGGCCCGCCGGGCTTGCTCGTGCCGCGGGGGTGCCGGGCTCTGCCAGCCCTGATCGCGGTGCGGGCACCGTCGCCGACGCTGCCCGGTTCGATGAGTTCGACGGCGAGGGCCTCGACGAGGACGACACGTCCGGCGCAGCCTCTCCCGGCCTCGGCTCCTCCCGCCTCCCGGTGTCGAGGAGTGAGGCGGCCGACGAGGTCGCGGCGGAGGCCGAGCCATCCGTGATCCGCGACCGGTCCCCGTCCGAGCCTTCCGGCCTCGCGGCGCAGATCGCGGCCACGGTCGAGCCGTCGGGCCTCGCGGCGCAGATCGCGGCCACGGTCGAGCCGTCGGGCCTCGCGGCGACGGTCGAGCCGTCGGGCCTCGCGGCGACGGTCGAGCCGTCGGGGCTCGCGGCGCAGATCGCGGCCACGGTCGAGCGCGAACCGGTCGGTCCGCCCGCGTCGGCCGGCCCGGGTCTGCTGCGGCGGCCCTCCCCGCCGGCCCAGAACGCACCCGAACGGCCCCAGACCGACACCGCCTGACCCGCTCGCGGCCACCCGACTCGTGATCCACTCGGTATCAGCGAAACCGGGGTGTCCGGACGGCTTGGACGCCCCGGTTTCAGTGAAACCGAGTGGATCAAGGGTCGGGTGGGTCAGGGGGTAGGCAGGGCGCGGAGGAAGCGTTCGGCGATCGGGACGGCCGAGGCGGTGCTGGCGCCGCCCTTCTCCACGAACACGGCGAATGCGACGTCACCCCGCCAGCCCACGAACCAGGCGTGCGTGTGGGCCGGGTTGTCGTCGAACTCGGCGGTGCCGGTCTTGCCGTACACCTCGCCGCCCGGGACGTCCTTGAGCGCGCTGGCGGTGCCGGCGGTGACCACCTCGCGCATCATCGTGCGCAGCGCCGTGACGGACTCCGGCTTGAGCTGCCCACCGGGCGGGGCCGGCTTGGCCGGCGCCGGGTCGACCAGCAGTTTCGGCTGCTCGAAGCGGCCCCGGGCGACGGCCGCCGTGGCACCGGCCATGGCCAGGGGGCTGACCAGCGTGGTGCCCTGGCCGAACGACGCGGCGGCCTGCTCGGCGGGGCTGCCGCCGGTGGAGACCTTGCCGGTGAAGACATCCACGCCGAGGTCCCACTGCCCCTCCAGCCCCAGGGACCGGCCGGCGGCGGCCAGCCCGTCGCCGCCGAGCTTCGGCGCCAGCGAAGCGAAGGCCGTGTTGCAGGACTTCGCGAAGTCGGTGCGGAACGGCACCGAGCCCAACTCGAAGTTGTCCGAGTTCTTGAAGGACCGGCCGTCGACGGTGAAGGTCTTCTTGCACTCCACCGGGCCGTCCAGAGTGACCGCGCCCCGGTCCAGCAGGCCCAGCGCGCTCACCATCTTGAAGGTGGAGCCCGGCGGTACCTGTGCGCTGAACGCCAGGTTCTCGCCGGCCGGGCCGGGACCGTTGGCGGCGGCGAGTACCGCGCCGTCGCTGACCCGTACCGCGACCAGGGCGGAGCGGAGCGGCTCCGCGCGCAGTGCCCCGTCGGCCGCGTTCTGGGTGGCCACGTCCAGGGTGGTCTTCAGCGCCTGGCCCGGCTGGGGATCGCGGCGGAACAGCTCGGTGCCGGTGGGCGCGAGCTTGCCGTCCTCGGTGGGCCGTTCGACCAGGACGGTCAGCCCGGGGGCGCCGCGCAACCGCTCGTCGTAGCGGCCCTGCAGGCCACCGTGTCCGACGAGGTCGCCGGCGACGTACCTGTCGGGGTGGGCAGTGAGGTCGTCGGCCTGCGCCTGGTCGACACTGCCGAGCAGCGCGCGGGCGAACTCGCGGGTGGGTGCGAGGTCGAGCTTGTCGGAGATGAACTTGGTGCCGGGCAGGTCGTAGATGCGAGGTTTGATCTGCTTGTACGCGTCCTCGCGCAGGGTCACCACCTCGACGAACGCACCCGGATCGGCCTCGGCGACCCGCTTGGGAAGGTCGGCCAGGTCGACGCCGGGGACCAGAGCCGGACGGATCGCCTTGAAGGCGGCGTCGAGATCCTTGACCAGCTTCTTGATGTCGGTGACCTGGTTGGGCTGCACGCCCACCCGCACGATCGGGCGCGGTGACACGATCGGCGTGCCCGCCGCGTCCAGCACGCCGGCACGCGGGCCGGCGTCGCGGCGCAGCGCCAGCCGGTCGCCCCTGGTGAGCTGCTCGTGGAGGACCCGCGGCTCCCACATCACCCGCCACTGGTCGTCGTCGCCCTGGATGAGCCGCAGCTCCCGGTCGTACGTCCAGTGGGTCTGGCCCGGCAGCGTCCAGTCCACCCGGATGGTGGTAGTCGCGATGTTCTTCGTGATCTTCGGATCGCCCTGCCGGGTCAGCGTGGGCGGGGTGCTGGCCAGCTCGCCGGACAGCTCCTTGATCTCCTTGCTCACCTCGGCCGCCGGCGTCTTCGCGCCGGTCGAGTCGACCATGGCGACTGCCTGCAGGTCGCCGCTGCGCCAACCGGCGAGGAAGGCGTCGGCGCTGCGCTCCGGCCCGTCGTCTCCGGAGCACGCCGCCAGCACACCGGCGGTGAGCAGGGACGCGGTGAGCGCGGCCACCCGGCGCGCGCGGTTCGACCGGTTTGGGCGGGGGTAGGACAAGGTCATGAAGCGGTCCTTCCGATCTCGTGCTGCTCTGCACGGTAGTACGCGAACGCTGTCCCCAACGCCCCGGGAAGTCCTCGACGTGCGGAAAGACGGACCGAGCCGGTGTGATGAACATCGCGCGGCGGGGTATCCCGCAACCGGCCAACCTCGGACCCGCAACGGGTGAAAGGACGAAGTCCCGATCCGGACGCCCTGCCAGTGGTCCGCCGACGAAGGCGGCAAACGGCAGGCCTAGGCTGGGCGGCAGAGTGACCCACAACGCGGTGGGTCGAGGGGAGTGGCACCGATGGACCGGCGTCCGGCGATCAAACCGGAACCCGACCTCCGACCGGATAACTCCGGGCGGGACGAGGACAGCTTCGATTCGGCGACCGACGGGGACGGCTACGGCCGGCTCGACACCGGCGTCACAGGGCTGACCGGGTCGAGCATCGACACCATCTACGATCTGGGTCTGCCGAGCGAGGCGTTGGCCGACGACGTGGAGGACGCCGAGCTCGACGAACCCGTACCCAACGCGGAGCGGCTGGTGGCCCAGGCCGTCGCGCTCGCCGGGGACGACCATGACGCGGCGACCCTGGTCGGCCGTTTCTGGCGGTTCGCCCCGGACGAGGAGCTGGTCGGCTTCACGGCGGAGGAGATGCTCGACGCGGCCCGGGCGCACCGGGACCTCGCGCAGCAGCGGGTGCCCGGCGAGTTGAAGCTGCGCATCCACGAGCCGCACGCCGACCAGCACCACACCGTCGTCGAGATCGTCACCGACGACATGCCGTTCCTGGTCGACTCGGTGACCGCGCTGCTCAACTCGTACCACCTCGACGTACACCTGCTGGTGCACCCGCTGGTGGTGGTCCGGCGCGAGCCGCTGGGCCAGCTCACCGAGGTTTCGGCGGACGTGGAGCCGGACGACGCGATCGCCGGTGACATCGTCGAGAGCTGGATGCGGATCGAGATCGACCCGGTCCGGGACGCGGCCGAGCGGGACCGGTTGCGGCACGAGCTGCAACGGGTGCTCACCGACGTACGGGAGGCCGTGGAGGACTGGCCGAAGATGCGTCAGCGGGCCCTCGCGCTCGCCGACGAGCTGGCCTCGGCCCGTACCTCGGACAACCGCCCGCCGGTGCCGGAGAAGGACATCACCGACTCGGTGGAGCTGCTGCGCTGGCTCGCGCACGACCACTTCACGTTCCTCGGCTACCGCGAGTACCGCCTGGTCGACGCCCCAGACGGAAACCCCGCGGACCCGGTGGACGGCAAGGCCCTCGAAGCGGTGCTCGGCACCGGGCTGGGCATCCTGCGCTCGGACTCCCCGGACGCCCGGTCGCTGGCCTCGATGACGCCCGAGGCGCACGAGAAGGTGCTGGAGAAGCGCCTCCTCATCATCACCAAGGCCAACTCGCGGGCCACCGTGCACCGCTCGGCGTACCTGGACTACATCGGCTTCAAGATCTTCAACGAGGCCGGCGAGGTCATCGGCGAGCGGCGTTTCCTGGGGCTGTTCTCCACCGCCGCGTACCGGACCAGCGTCCGGGAGCTGCCGGTGGTGCGACGCAAGGTCGCCGAGGTGCTCGACCGTTCCGGCCTGAGCCGGCGCAGCCACTCCGGCAAGGACCTGCTCCAGATCCTGGAGACCTACCCGCGCGACGAGCTGTTCCAGATCAAGACCGACGACCTGTACCACGCGGTGATCGGCGTGCTGCGGATGGCGGGTCGCCGGCAGCTGCGGGTGTTCCTGCGCCGTGACGCGTACGGGCGGTTCATCTCCTGTCTGATCTACCTGCCCCGCGACCGGTTCACGACGCAGAACAGGCTGCGCATGCAGGACATCCTGCTGCGCGAGCTGAACGGTGTCGGGGTGGACTACACGACCCGGGTCACCGAGTCGATGCTCGCCCGGATCCACTTCATCGTCCGTACCGATCCGACCCGGCCGCCCGGCGAGATCGACGCCGACCTGTTGGCCGAGGAGCTGGCCGACGCGACCCGGCTCTGGGACGACGACTACCGGCTGGTGCTGGAGCGCAAGCTCGGCGACGAGCAGGCCAAGCACCTGTTCGCCCGGTACGCCGACGCGTTCCCGGAGGGCTACAAGGACGGGCACACGCCGTACGAGGCGATGAAGGACCTGGCCAAGCTGGAGCTGCTGGAGGAGCCCGGCCAGCTCGAGATGCACCTGTTCCGCAAGCAGCTCGCGCCCCGGCCGGGCACCCGCGTGCCGGGCGCCGACGTGCCCGACGACATGAACGTGCGGTTCAAGGTCTACCGGTACGGGGAGCCGATGATGCTCTCCGCCGTGCTGCCCGTGCTGCACTCGCTCGGCGTACGGGTGGTCGACGAGCACCCGTACGAGGTGGACCGGATCGACGGTCGGGTCTACCTGTACGACTTCGGCCTGATGCTGCCCGAGGGGCACCACGAGCTGGCCGAGGTCCGTCCGCACGTGGAGAACGCGTTCGCGGCGGCCTGGCGCGGCGAGGCCGAGGTGGACCGGTTCAACGAGCTGGTGCTGCGCGCCGGACTGACCTGGCGGCAGGTGGTGGTGCTGCGGGCGTACGCGAAGTATCTGCGGCAGGCCGGCACGGTCTTCTCGCAGGACTACATGGAGCAGACCTTCATCGCGTACCCGAAGCTCGCCAGCCTGCTGGTGGAGCTGTTCGAGACCCGGTTCGCGCCGGGTGACCTGAGCGCCGAGCAGCGGCGGCAGCGCAGCGGCGAGCTGGTGGAGACGATCCGGGGCGCGCTGGACGACGTGGCCAGCCTCGACCAGGACCGGATCCTGCGCTCGTACCTGACGCTGATCGAGGCGACCCTGCGGACCAGCTTCTACCAGAAGCCGGTCGGCGGGCGGCCGAAGGCGTACGTGGCGTTCAAGCTGGACCCGCAGGCCATTCCGGACCTGCCGGCGCCCCGGCCGAAGTTCGAGATCTTCGTGTACTCGCCCCGGTTCGAGGGTGTGCACCTGCGGTTTGGGCCGGTGGCCCGGGGCGGGTTGCGCTGGTCCGACCGTCGGGAGGACTTCCGCACCGAGGTGCTGGGCCTGGTCAAGGCGCAGATGGTGAAGAACACGGTGATCGTGCCGGTGGGCGCCAAGGGCGGCTTCGTGCTGAAGCAGAAGCCGGGGGACCGGGACGAGGCGGTCGCCTGCTACCAGGAGTTCGTCGGCGCGATGCTCGACGTCACCGACAACATCGTCAGCGGGCAGATCGTGCCGCCGGACGACGTGGTCCGGCACGACGGCGACGACCCCTACCTGGTGGTCGCCGCGGACAAGGGCACGGCCACGTTCTCGGACATCGCCAACGAGATCTCGCTGGCGCACAACTTCTGGATGGGCGACGCGTTCGCCTCCGGCGGTTCGGCCGGGTACGACCACAAGAAGATGGGCATCACCGCCCGTGGCGCCTGGGAGTCCGTGAAGCGGCACTTCCGGGAGCTGGGCCTGGACACCCAGACCCAGGACTTCACGGTGGTCGGCGTCGGCGACATGTCCGGCGACGTGTTCGGCAACGGGATGCTGCTCTCCGAGCACATCCGGCTGGTGGCCGCGTTCGACCACCGGCACATCTTCCTGGACCCGGACCCGGACGCCGCCACCTCGTACGCGGAGCGTCGGCGGCTGTTCGACCTGCCCCGCTCCTCCTGGGAGGACTACAACGAGGAGCTGATCTCGGCCGGGGGCGGCATCTTCTCGCGTACCGCGAAGTCGATTCCGATCACGCCGCAGGTCCGGGCGGCGATCGGCCTCGACGACGACGTCACGCAGATCTCGCCACAGGAGCTGATGAAGGCGATCGTCACCGCTCCGGTGGACCTGTTCTGGAACGGCGGCATCGGCACGTACGTCAAGGCCTCCACCCAGACCAACGCGGAGGTGGGCGACAAGTCCAACGACGCGATCCGGGTGGACGGGCGCAGCCTGCGCTGCCGGGTGGCGGGCGAGGGCGGCAACCTGGGCTGGACCCAGCTCGGCCGGATCGAGTACGCGTTGACCGGTGGCCGGATCTACACCGACTTCATCGACAACGCGGCCGGTGTGGACACCTCCGACCACGAGGTGAACATCAAGATCCTGCTGAACACCGCGGTGGCCGACGGCGAGCTGACCACCGCCGAGCGGGACGATCTGTTGGCCGGGATGACCGACGAGGTCGCCGAACTGGTGCTGCGCGACAACTACGACCAGGCTCGGGCGATCAACAACGCCCAGGCCCAGGCCGCCTCGCTGCTCCCGGTGCACCGCCGGATGATCAACGAGTTGGAACGTTCGGGCGGGTTGGACCGCGCGTTGGAGGCGCTGCCGCCGGACGAGGAGTTGGCGGTCCGGAGCGAATCCGGCCTGACCGCGCCGGAGTTCGCGGTGCTGCTCGCGTACGTGAAAATCGTCCTTGAGCGGGAGATCCTCACCGAGGGGCTGGCCGACGAGGAGTGGACGACCGACGTTCTGGTCAACTACTTCCCGACGCCCATGCGTGAGCGGTTCGCCGACCGGATGGGCCGGCACCGGCTGCGCCGGGACATCGTCACCACCGTGCTGGTCAACGAGGCGATCAACCGGGGTGGCATCTCGTTCATCTTCCGGGTGGTCGAGGAGACGGCGGCCAGCGCCGCGGACGTGATCCGTGCGTACGTGGTGGTCAGTGAGGTGTTCGGCCTGCGCGACCTGTGGGACGCGGTCGAGGCGCTGGACAACAAGGTTGCGCCGGAGTTGCAGACCAGCGTCTACCTGGACACCCGCCGGTTGCTCGACCGGGCGGTGCGTTGGCTGGTCTCCAACCGGCGCTCGCCCATCGACGTGCCGGCCGAGATCGCCCGACTGCGCGACGGGGTCACCCGGCTGCTGCCGGGTCTGGAGGAGCTGTTCTACGGCGGCGAGCGGCAGGCCATCGCGGCGCACATCGACTCGATGACCGAGCGCGGGCTGCCCCGCGAGCTGGCCGAGCGGGCGACCCGGCTGATGTACAGCTTCGGTCTGATGGACGTGGTGGAGACCGCGAACGCCAGCGGGCGGGACGTCAGCGAGGTGGCCTCGGTCTACTTCGTGCTCTCCGACCTGTTCCGGGTGGACTCGCTGCTGTCGAAGATCTCCCTGCTGCCGCGGGAGGACCGCTGGCAGACCCTCGCGCGGATGGCGCTGCGGTACGACCTGTACGCGGCGTTGGCCGCGCTCACCGCCGAGGTGCTCGACTCGACCGGGGACGAGTTGCCGCCGCACGAGCGGGTGCAGCAGTGGGAGCAGTCGAACGCCACGTCGATCCACCGGGCCCGCCAGGCGATGGGGGAGTTCGACGAGTCGCGGGCGGATCTCGCTGCCCTGTCCGTGCTGCTGCGCCAGATCCGCACCCTGGTGCGGACCTCCGCCGCCGCCTGAGTCACTACGCCGGACGCGGGGTGGGGGGGGGGGGTGGGGCTGCGGGCGGCGCCGCGGGCCGTCGACGGCG
>NZ_JBFAMS010000026.1:33163-34732 GCF_040656575.1 Micromonospora sp. NPDC049801
GGGGGCCCGCGCGCCCCACCCGGGGCGGGCCCGGGCCGCCGCCCATAGACCCCCCCCCGGCGGCGGCCCGCCCCCGCGGGTTCACCCCCCCCGCCGGACCGCTTCGTGTACGGGTTGGTCACGCCGCCAGGGTGGCGAAGACGACCACGTTGTCGGGGTAGCTGCGCACGGTCTCGTCGAACTGGCCGCCGCACGTCACCACCCGCAGGCCGGGCCGGTCGTTCGGCCCGTAGACCAACTCGGTGGGGAAGGACGTCTTCGGGTACGACTTCACCGAGTCGACCCGGAACGTCGCCGGCCGGCCATCCGCCCGCCGCACGGTGATCGTGTCACCGGGCACGAGCGCGCCAAGATCGAAGAAGACGGCCGGGCCGAGCTTCGCCGAGTCCACGTGCCCGACGATGACCGCGTTACCGGTCTCGCCGGGGCTGGCCCCCGGCTCGTACCAACCAGCCCGGTCGGCCTGCTCCAGCGGGGGGACCTGGACGGTGCCGTCCGGGTTGGTGCCCAGCGACATGATCGTCGCGTCGACGCCGATCCGGGGAATCTCGATGGTGGTCGGAGCGGACCGGGTCAGCGCGGTCGGCGCCGCTTCGCCGTCGACGGGTGGGATGTCGCTGTCGGGGACCGCCGACCCGCTGACCTCGGGGCCGGCCTGGGCCAACGGCTGTGGGGGTCGGGGAGCGGGCGTGGTCTGCAACGAGGCGCCGATCATGCCGGCGCCGATCATGGCGAGGGTGACGACGACGGCCGCACCGGCGGCACGCCACGGTCTCCCGTGACGGCCGCCGGCCGGTGTCGCCGTCACGTCAGGCGAGCGAACCATCGGTCCGCCGACGACGCATCAGCACGATCCCGCCGAGCGCGGCAGCGCCGAGCAGGCTCGCACCGCCGGTGGCCAGGCCACGGTCGGTGCCGGTGCTGACGCCGCCGTCACCACCGTCGACCCCGCCGTGCGGCAGGACGACCAGTTCGCCCTCGCCGCACGAGCCCTTGAGCTCGTAGCGACCCGGCTTGGCGTCCTTGTCGACCTTGGCCTCGCCGTAGTAGACGAACTCGCGCTCGTCGTCGCGGCCGCCCTTGTCCCAGCTCTTGTCGGAGCCGTACTCGTCGTCGGAGCCGTAGTCGTGGCCCTCGGATTCGTGGCCCTTGGACTCCCAGCTCTTGTCGGAGCCGTACTCGTCGTCGGAGCCGTAGTCGTGGCCCTCGGATTCGTGGCCCTTGGACTCCCAGCTCTTCTCCGAGCCGTACTCGTCGTCCGAGCCGTAGTCGTGGCCCTTGGACTCGTCGTCCTTGGACTCCCAGCTCTTGTCGGAGCCGTACTCGTCGTCCGAGCCGTAGTCGTGGCCCTCGGACTCGTGGCCCTTGGACTCCCAGCTCTTGTCGGAGCCGTACTCGTCGTCGGAGCCGTAGTCGTGGCCCTCGGACTCGTGGCCCTTGGACTCCCAGTCCTTCTTGTCTTCGTCCTTGGAGTCCCAGTCCTTCTTGTCTTCGTCCTTGGAGTCCCAGTCCTTCTTGTCTTCGTCCTTGGAGTCCCAGTCCTTCTTGTCTTCGTCCTTGGAGTCCCAG
>NZ_JBFAMS010000026.1:34829-65625 GCF_040656575.1 Micromonospora sp. NPDC049801
CAGTCCTTCTTGTCTTCGTCCTTGGACTCCCAGTCCTTCTTGTCTTCGTCCTTGGACTCCCAGTCCTTCTTGTCCTCGTCCTTGGAGTCCCAGTCCTTCTTGCCTTCGTCGTCCTGGGCGTCCTGGCCGTGCTCCTCGCCCTTCCAGTCCTTGCTGTCCTCGTCCTCATAGGCGTCGGCGGCAGCGCCACCGCCCTGGCCGCCGGGCTGGGCGTCGCCGTGCTCACCCTTGCCCTTGTCGTCCTTGCCCTTGTCGTCCTTGCCTTCGTCGTCCTTGCCTTCGTCGCCCTTGCCTTCGTGGTCCTTGCCCTTGTCGTCCTTGCCGTGCTCGTCCTTGCCCTTGTCGTCGTCCTTGCCGTGCTCGTCCTTGCCCTTGTCGTCGTGGTCGTAGGAGTCGTCCTCCTCGCTCCACTCGCCGCGGTCCTCGCCCCGGTCGTCGCGCGCCGGCTTGAGCTTGACCTTGCCGGTGACCTTGGACCACACGTAGGCGTGCTCCTGGCGATCCGGGCAGATCTCGAGGAGCTTGACCTCGTCGCCGGCCTTCACGATGTGCGGCTTGGCGTAGACCTTGCCGTCCTCGTCGTGGTGACCGTCAGCGAACGCGATCCCTGGCGCGAACACCAGGAGGGACGCGCCACCGAGGGCGGCGCCCGCAACGACCTTCCCGAGCATCTTCTTAGCCATGACCTGCGTCACTCCATCCCTGTTGTCCTGAGCCCGGCGACAACCGAGCTAAGACCGACGTTAGACCGTTTCATGACTTATGAAGTGAAAGATTCGCGTTTTGACCTTTGCTGGTGGTAAGAGGCGAAGGAGTGATACGCGGCTTTCTTTGCCCGCCGTGCCGCGGCGGGCGCTCACCGCCCGGCCGGGTTGGTCGCGGCATTCCCGACCCGCCGCGCGCTACCAGTGAGGCTCGACCGGTAACGGACGGCTGGCGCCGCCCGCGTCACCTCGGGGGTATCGTCCGAGTCGAGGGCGGCGGCGCATCGAGCCATTGCCATGGAAGCGCTCCCATGCAAGAATCGGCGCACGCGGTTTCGGGGGAGCCACACCGCGCAGGCGGGGCGTCGAGGGCATCCGGTTCACCGGACGACAACCGGCCGCCGATCGGTCGGCCACGCGCCGGCCAATCACCACCAACCACCACCACCGCCCGTCCGGGTCGGGCACCCCAAAGAATCCCGTGGCGCCGGAGGCCGTCCGTGCAGGACGCCCGCCGGGCCGTCTCGCCGGGCCGAACGCGGGCCCGGTCTCGCCCAAGGAGATCAGTGGCATGAATGTGTGGAGAAGGCTGTCCGGCCCCCGCCGGACCCTCGCGCTCGCCGGCGCGGGCGTTCTGGTCGCCGGCGGGCTGGTGACGATCCCGGTCACCGCGGCGCAGGCCGCGACGCAGTGCGACATCGCGTACACGACCAATGACTGGCAGGGTGGCTTCACCGCCAACATCACCATCAAGAACCTCGGCGACCCGGTCAACGGTTGGACGCTGGGCTGGACCTTCCCCAACTCCAGCCAGCGCGTGCAGCAGGGCTGGTCGGCCACGTACACCCAGTCCGGCAGCCAGGTCACGGCCCGCAGCATGTCCTACAACGGCACCCTCGCGACCGGCGCGTCGACGACCCTCGGGTTCAACGGAGCGTGGAGCGGCAGCAACCCGAAGCCGACCTCGTTCACCCTGAACGGTGTGGTCTGCAACGGTGGCACCGGCAACCCGACCACCCCGCCGCCCACCACGCCTCCGCCGACCACGCCTCCGCCCACCACGCCTCCCCCCACGACCCCGCCGCCCACGACGGGGCCGCCGCCGACCACCCCGCCCCCCGGTGTGAAGGTCGACAACCCGTACGCCGGTGTGCCCGGGTACGTGAACCCGGAGTGGAAGGCCAAGGCGGACGCCGAGCCCGGCGGTAGCCGCGTCTCGAACAACCCCACCGCCGTGTGGCTGGACCGGATCGCCGCGATCAACGGCACGCCGAACAGCAGCTCAAACGGGGCCTTCGGGGTGAAGGACCACCTGGACGAGGCGCTGCGCCAGGGCGCCGGTTACATCCAGTTCGTGATCTACAACCTGCCCGGCCGCGACTGCTCGGCGCTCTCCTCCAACGGTGAGCTGGGCCCGGACGAGCTGCCCCGGTACAAGTCCGAGTACATCGACCCGATCGCCGCGATCCAGTCCGACTCGAAGTACCGGAACATCCGGATCATCAACATCATCGAGATCGACTCGCTGCCGAACATCGTGACCAACACCTCGGGTCAGCCCGGCGGCACGGTCATGTGCGACACGGTCAAGGCCAACGGCGCGTACGTCAACGGTGTCGGCTACGCCCTCGCCAAGCTGGGCGCGATCGGTAACGTCTACAACTACATCGACGCCGGCCACCACGGCTGGCTCGGCTGGGACTCCAACTTCGGCCCGACCGCCGAGATCCTGAAGACCGCCGCTGTCGCCTCCGGCAGCACGGTCAACAACGTGCACGGCTTCATCACCAACACCGCCAACTACTCGGCGCTCACCGAGCCGTACTTCAAGGTCACCGACAACGTGAACGGCCAGACGGTGCGGCAGTCCAAGTGGATCGACTGGAACTACTACGTCGACGAGCTGTCCTTCGCCCAGGCGTTCCGGACCAAGCTGGTGTCGTTGGGCTTCAACTCCAACATCGGCATGCTGATCGACACGTCCCGCAACGGCTGGGGCGGCGCCAACCGGCCCACCGGCCCGGGCGCGACGACCAGCGTCGACACGTACGTCAACGGTGGCCGGATCGACCGTCGGGCGCACGCCGGTAACTGGTGCAACCAGGCCGGCGCGGGTCTCGGCGAGCGGCCGCGGGCGAACCCGGCTACGGGCATCGACGCCTACGTCTGGGTGAAGCCTCCGGGCGAGTCGGACGGCTCCAGCTCGGAGATCCCGAACAACGAGGGCAAGGGCTTCGACCGGATGTGCGACCCGACGTACGGCGGTAACGCCCGCAACGGCAACAACCCGAGCGGGGCGCTGGGGAACGCGCCGATCTCCGGGGCGTGGTTCTCGGCCCAGTTCCGGGAGCTGATGCAGAACGCCTACCCGGCGCTCTGATCGGGTAGCTCACGCGCCAACCCGCCTCCGGCAGTAGGTGAGGCACTGCCGGGGGCAGGTTTCCCCGGGGTCCCCGGTCCGACCATCACGGTCGGGCCGGGGACCCCCCTTTTCCGCGTCTGTCCCGGGTCAGGGCACGGTGCGTTCGATCGCCGCGCGGCCGTGTTCGGCCAGGTCGCGGCGGGCCTTGTCCAGGTTCTCCGGGGTGAGGTCCTGCCCACGGGCCATCACCAGGTCCTCCGGTTCCCAGGGCTGCTCGCCGCCGGTACGGATGTTGTCGCCGCCCGCGCCGGTGCCCGTCCCGGTCGCGCCGGTCCCGGCGGCGTACGGGTCGCCGATCAGGTCGTCGGTGTCCGGGGCAAGGTCCGGCTGCCGCTCGCGGGGTTCGGTGAAGGTCGGCGTGTCGCGGTCGGGGCCACCCCCGGTCCGCAGCTCCGGGACGGTGCTGTCGTCGTCCACCGCAGCGGCCGTTTGCGGGCTCTCCTCCAGCGGTCGGCGGTCGCGATCGGTCATGGTGCTGCCTCCTGTGTCCGACACGGTGCCTGATCCCCGCCGCGTACCCCGTGCGCGGGTGCCCATGCGCGGCACCGGCGCCGTCCCGGTGGACGGCGTCGGCGGCGGACCGGAGTTCAGTGGTCGGCTTGGGGCTCGTTCGCGGACGGCGCCTCCGCCGGCCGCAGCCACTGCCAGAGCAGCATGACCAGCCCGAAGGCGAGCATCACCAGGCCGGCCCACAGGTTGATGCGGACACCCTCGGCCTTGTCGATCTCGGCTCGACTGTCGAAGATGCCGATCAGCGTCACGATGATCCCGTACGCCACGAAGAGCCCACCGATCACGCGACGGATGTCGAACAGACGGGCGGCGGCGGAGCGGCGCTCCTCCGACTGCGTCTCGTCGATCAGCGGGTCCTGCGCCGGCTGGCCGTCGTTGCTCATCTGCCGACTCCTTTCCTAGAAGACCGGGATGTAGAAGAGTGCGGCCAGCGCGACCGCGACCAGGCCGAGCAGCACGGGGGAGCGGTACCAGACGGCGTCCCCGGCGAGCACGTCGCCCTTCAGGTCGACGCCGCCCATCCCGTAGACCAGCCCGCGCAGATCCTCGTCGCGCTTGGGCGCGGTGAGCGGGGTGAGGATGGCGGCAACCACCGCCACGGTGACGAACGCGATGCCGGCGCCCCAGAAGCTCTCCTCCAGGTCGGAGTTGAAGCCGATCACGCCGCCCTTGTAGAGCAGGTACGTCACCAGCGACGCCAGGGTGCCGAGCAGCAGCGACCAGAAGCCCGCGAGGGCGCTCATCCGCTTCCAGAACATGCCGATGATGAAGGTGGCGAACAGCGGCGCGTTGAACAGGGAGAAGAGCGCCTGGATGTAGTTCATGATGTTGCTGAACCCGGAGGCGATGAACGCCGTCCCGATGCCGATCACCACGGCCGCGACGGTCGCCCACCGGCCGATCCGCAGGTAGTAGTCGTCGGACCGGCCGCGCCGGACGTACGACTGCCAGATGTCGTAGGTGAAGACGGTGTTGAAGCCGCTCACGTTGGCCGCCATGCCGGCCATGAACGACGCGAGCAGGCCGGTGACCGCCACCCCGAGCACGCCGTTGGGCAGCAGGTCCCGCATCAGCAGCGGGATGGCGTTGTTGTACTGCAGGTCGCCGCTCTCCGCGCCGAGGCCCTTGACCGTCACCAGGGCGACCAGGCCCGGGATGATCGTGACCAGCGGGATGAACAGCTTCGGGTACGCGGCGATGATCGGCGTACGTCGGGCGGCGCTCATGTTCTTGGCCGACAGGGCCCGCTGCACCTCGGCGAAGTTCGTCGTCCAGTAGCCGAACGAGAGCACGAAACCGAGGCCGAAGACGATGCCGATCCACTGCGCGCCGAGGGGGTTGTCGGTGCTGGCGGTGTCCTGCCAGGCGTGTAGACCCGCCTCGCCGAGCTTCGAGTCGCGGACCGCGTCCATCAGCCCACTCACGCCGCCGACCTTGACCAGACCGATCACGGTGACCGGGATGAGGCCGGCCAGGATGACGAAGAACTGGAGCACCTCGTTGTAGATGGCCCCGGACAGGCCACCGATGGTGATGTACGCCAGCACGATCGCCGCGCCGACCACGATCGCCGTCCAGAGCGGCCAGCCGAGCAGCGCCTGCATGACCAGGGCCAGCGCGTAGAGGTTCACACCGGCGATCAGCACCTGGGCGACGGCGAAGCTGAGCGCGTTCAGCAGGTGGGTCGGTCGGTTGAAGCGCAACCGCAGGTACTCGGGGACGCTGCGGACCTTGGAGCCGTAGTAGAAGGGCATCATCACGATGCCCAGGAAGACCATCGCCGGCACCGCGCCGATCCAGTAGTAGTGGACCGTCATGACGCCGTACTGGGCGCCGTTGGCCGCCATACCGATGATCTCCAGTGCCCCGAGGTTCGCCGAGACGAAGGCGAGGCCGGTCACCCAGGCCGGCAGGGAACGGCCGGAGAGGAAGAAGTCGACGCTGGTCCGGATCGCCCGGCGGGCGGCGAAGCCGACTCCGAGGACGGTGACGAAGTACAGCGCGAGGATCAGATAGTCCAGCCCGTTCATGTTGAGCCGGAGGCCGCCGCCGTCCATCTCGTCACCCCTCGTCCGACGTGGGCACCGCATTCGATGCGCGCGCCCTATTACCCGCTCCGCGAGGTTTCACGCCTCTGCGTCGCCGGCGGTGTGTTCGCCCCCACTCGTGCGATGTCGGTGCGCGCGAAGGGGCGCCCCCACCCGTAGGCCGGAGCGCCCCTTGCGATCGTGTTGTTTCAGCGACCCAGAACGCGGTCCAGGAAGTCCCGGTAGTTACGGACCGCCATGCGCAGTTGCTCGGTGTCCGCCGAGCCGGCGTCCTGCCAGCCGCCCAGCGTGTTCTTCTGCGCCGCGAGCGCCGAGGCGAGTGCCTGAATGGCCTCCTCGACCAGGGCCTGCGCCTCGCCCGCCGCGGCGGAAGGATCGTCGACGAACCGTAGTTGCACGTCCCGCCAGCGGTCCCGGAAACCCTGTGCGGTGTCCCCGTCCAGGAGCGTGGCCGCGTCGGTGGCGACGGTCGAACCGGCGGGTCGCGAGGTGCCGGCCGACTCCAGTGAGGTCGAGGTGCCCTCGGTCGCGACCGGTTCGCCGTCCGCGTCCGGGTCCACCAGCTCCGGCGACGCGCTGCCGTAGCCGGCCGCGCCCGCCGTGGCCGCGTCCGGATCGCCAGCCCAGTCGGTCAGGTCGCTTCGACGCTCCGGCGCGCCCTCCGTGCTCCCCGGCACGACGACGGTTCGCGCGCTGTCGGTCCCGTCCCGTCGGTCGTCGATGTCCACGTCGGCCGCCTCGTCGGCGTCCGGTGTCGGGTCAACGTCGGTCTCCGCGAAGCCGTCGCGGCGGTGCAGTTCGGCGGTGGGGTCGGCGCGCAGGCCCTCCCGCTCGCCGTCCTCGGCGCCGTCGCCCGGCGCGGCGGTCCGCTCGGCCCGCGGGTCGGGCTGGTCCTGTGGGCGTGGGCTGGCCAGGGCGGACGCGGCCACCGCGTCGGCGACCGTGGTGGCGCCGAACGCGGTCGGCAGCGGACCCGGCTCGTGGAAGTCACCCTCGTCGTCGGCCCGGTCATGGCGAACGCTCGGATCGGTGCCATTGGCCCGCTCGTGGTCGGTGGTCGGGACGTCGTCGGCGCTCCGCTCGTCGCCGATGGTCGGATCGTCGAAGGTGCCCCGGTCGTCCAGGGAGTCCTCGGGTACGTCCGAGTGGGCGGCCCGGTCACCGGTCGGCGGGACCGGCACCGGCGCGGACCGGACGGCCTCCGGATGGTCGTTGCTCACCTGCTGCTCTTCGTGGCGCATCGGTGGCCTCCTCAGCGGCTCGTGGCGTCGTGCGGAGTGTCCGGGTGGGAACGCTGTTCGGGCGTGCGCTGACCGACGGGCTCTTCGCCGAGCAGGTCGGCGAAGAGGGCCCGGTAGTGCACGACCGCCTGACGCAGTTCCTCGGTGGTCGCCTCACCCCGCGAGTTGCGCAGGTGGATCTCGTGCGCGTCCCGGTAGTTGGTCAGGGTGCGGGCGTGCTCGACGGAGAGGTGGGCGATCTGGTCGGAGAAGTCTCCGGTCGGGTAGCCCTGCTCCTCGATGAGTCGGGTGACCAGTTCGTCCGCGTCGCCCACGGTCTCACCCGGCGAGTCGATGAAGCGGATCTGGAGCTCCTCCCAGGCGGCGGCGTACCGCGCCCGCGACTCCGGGCTGAGCGGGGTGAGCGTGAGATCGGCGTGCCGGCGCTCCCGGTCGCGTAGCTCACGCTCCGCGGCGGACCGGCTCTCCTGCTCCTGCACCACCCGGTCGTACTCCGGTCCGAACCGGCTCTGCAGCGCGCGGCGGCGACCGATCGTCCGGACGGCCACGGCGATCGCCGCGATGATCACCAGCACGACGAGCACGATGACGACTATCTGCGTGGGCGACATGGGCTCCTCCTTCGTCATCTGGTATTCCCTCCGCGTACTGATCGCCAATCCCGATCCGGGGGACTTTCCTCGCCGATCGCGGTCCGACCGTGGCGGTAGCTGACAGAAACCTGACTCATTCCAGATAGTCCGAGTGGGTGGACTGGCCCCCGTCGTACGGCATCGCCCCCGACGTCTGATCCTTTCCGGCCCAGCACCAGCGCCCGGGGGAGCGCGACAGCGGGGCGCTTCCCGTACTCGCGAGGGCGCGCTCCGCAGCCCGGATGCCGTCCGACGGCGGTAGTGCAACCGGGCGTGATTACGTATCCTGCCCAAGGCGCGCGCGCCGGTGCCCGGCCCGACGACCGGGTACGCGACCGGCGAGCGCGCTGCCCGGCGGTGCCGGCGCCCCTCCTGCCACCCTTGACGGGCGAGGTCTGATGAGAACCCGCGACTGGCCTATCCGCTCGAAGCTGACCGCATTGGTCGTCGCGCCGGTGTCCGCGCTCCTCGCGCTGTGGATCTTCGCGACGACGTTGACCTTCGGGCCCGCCCTGAACCTGCTCTCCGCGCGGACCCTCCTCTACGACCTGGGCCGCCCCGGCGAGGTGGTGGTGACCGAGCTGCAACGCGAGCGTCGTCTCTCGGTGGTGCAGCTCGCCGGCGACACCGAACTGCCCGCGTTGGCCGAGCAGCGCCTGCGTACCGACCGGGCGGTCGCCGAGCTGCGTCGCCGGGTCGACGGGGAGGCGCTGCGCTCCGCCGCCGACGACCTGCTGGAGGACCGCGTCGACCGGCTGGTCACCGCCCTGGCGGCGTTGCCGACCGGGCGGGACTTCATCGACGACGGGATGATGGACCGCGCGGGCGCGATCGGCCTCTACAGCGGCATGGTCTCGGCGGCCTTCCAGGCGTTCTCCGCCCTGGCGAGCCTGAGTGACCCCGGCATCAACCGGCAGGCGCTGGCCCTCACCACACTGGGCCGGTCCCGCGAGCTGCTGGGCCAGACGGACGCGATGCTGGCCGGTGTGCTGACCGCCGGGAAGTTCGGCAACGGGGAGCACGCGCTGCTCGTGCAGACCATCGGCAACCAGCGGTGGCTCACCGAGAGCGCGGTGGCCGACCTGCCCGAAACCGCGCGGGCCGCGTACCAGCGGCTCACCGAGAGTCCCGACTTCACCAGCCTGCGGGCCATGCAGGACGCGCTGATCGGCGCCAACCGGTCCGGTCGGCCACCGGTGGACGCCGCGGCGTGGCAGGCCAGCCACGACGCCGTACAGCAGGAGTTGCGCGACTTCGAGCTGGCCGAGGCCGACAACCTCACCGACCGCTCGGTGCCGATGGCGGTCGGGATCCTGGTCCGACTCGCCGCCGCCGGGGTGCTCGGTCTCGTCGCCGTGGTGGTCTCGGTGCTGGTGGCGCTGCGGGTCGGCCGCACCCTGGTCCGGCGGCTCAGCGGAGTCCGTACCGCGGCCCTCGAACTGGCCGAGCACCGGCTGCCCGACGTGGTGGCCCGGCTGCGTCGCGGCGAGCACGTCGACGTCGCCCGGGAGGCGCCACCCCTGGAGTACGGCCACGACGAGATCGGCGAGGTCGGGCGGGCCTTCACCGAGGTGCAGCGCACCGCCGTCCAGGCGGCCGTGGACGAGGTCACCCTGCGCCGGGGGCTCAACGAGGTGTTCCTCAACATCGCCCGCCGCAGCCAGGGCCTGGTGCACCGGCAGTTGCACCTGCTGGACCGGATGGAGCGACGCGCCGAGGACCCGGACGAGCTGGCCGAGCTGTTCCAGGTGGACCACCTGGCCACCCGGCTCCGCCGGCACGCCGAGGACCTGGTCATCCTGGCCGGCTCCGCGCCGGGCCGGGGGTGGCGCCACCCGGTCGCGATGGTCGACCTGGTCCGGGGGGCGATCAGCGAGGTCGAGGCGTACGACCGGGTGGACATCACCGTCGTACAGCCGGCCGGTGTGCTGGGCCGGGCGGTGGGCGACATCATCCACCTGCTCGCCGAGCTGGTCGAGAACGCCACCGCCTTCTCCCCGCCGGACACGCGGGTGACCATCACCGGGGAGCAGGTCGCCGACGGGTACGTCCTGTCGGTCACCGATCAGGGGCTGGGCATGTCCGCCACCGCGCTCGAGAACGCCAACACCCGGCTGACCAGCTCGCCCGAGTTCGATCCGGCGCAGAGCGCCCGCCTCGGTCTGTTCGTGGTGGCCCGGCTGGCGGCGCGGCACTCCGTACGCGTGCGACTGCGGTCCCCCGAGGACGGCGGCGTCACCGCCGTGGTGCTGATCCCCACCGACCTGGTCACCGCCGAGCCACCGGCCGGCCCCGATCCGGCGTCGCTCGACGCCGCGCCCGGTGACCGGCGACTGACCCGACCCGTACGCCGGACGACGGCGCCCCGGTCGCGCGCCGGTCGTACCACCTCGGCCCCGGTCGTCACCAGTGACCCGCCCACCCTCGTTCTGCCCACGGGCCCGGCGTCCGATCTGCCGGCCGCCACGGACGAGCCGCCCTCCGACGGGGCGGCGGACGACCTGGAGGGGCTACCCCGGCGGGTACGGCGACGTACCCCCAACGCCCTGCCCCGGCCCACCGCCGCCGACACGCCGTCGCCCCGCTCGCCGGAGGAGGTACGCCGGGTGATGGCGTCCCTGCAGGCCGGCACCGCCCGGGGGCGGGCGACGGTGGTCGCCCCGGCGGCCCCGACCCACGCCCCCGCGCCTCCGCCCTCCGCAGCGCCGGCGATCCCGGCCGCTGCGCCGACGGCGGTCCCGGCTCAGCGATCCGTGGCGACCCCGGAGACCGGGTCCGCCGCCGATTCGGGATCCTCCGCGCCCCCGAAGGCCATCGAACCGACAGTGACTGAGAGGGACGCCTAGTGCGGGAAACGACGAAGCAGAGCGCCAGCCTCGACTGGTTGCTCGACGAGCTGGTGCAGCGGGTGCCGGCCGCCCGGGAGGCGGTCGTGCTCTCCGCCGACGGACTACTGCTCGGCTCCTCGGCCGAGTTGGAACGCGCCGACGCCGAGCACCTCTGCGCGCTCGCCGCCGGCTTCTCCAGCCTGGCTCGGGGCGCGAGCCACCACGTGGACGGTGGCCCGGTCCGGCAGACCGTGGTGGAGATGGAATCGGCGTACCTCTTCGTCACCACCGCCGGCCAGGGCGCCTGCCTGGCCGTGGTGAGCGACGCGGACGCGGACATCGGCCTGGTCGCGTACGAGATGGCGATGCTGGTCATTCGGGTGGGGGAGAACCTGACCGCGTCGGCCCGACCGCCCGCGGACGCCGGTGATGCGGGCTGAGCCGCCCGGCCCCCAGCACGAGTGGCTGGACGGCGACGCGGGCCCGGTGGTCCGCCCTTACACGCTCACCGGCGGCCGGGTGCGCTCCGCCGCCGGTGGCTTCGACCTGGTCGCGTTCGTGTTGGCCGCCGCGGACGTCGACCCGGCGGCCCAGCCGCAGTTGCCGCCGGAGCACCGGCGGTTGGTCGCGTTGGCCGGTCACCCGGTGTCGGTGGCCGAGCTGGCGGCCGAGCTGGACCTCGCGGTCGGCGTGATCCGGGTGCTGCTGGGCGACCTCCTCGCGCAGGGCCTGGTCGCGGTGCACGAGCCGCCGGCCAGCCGCGATCTTCCCAACGACGACATCCTCAAGGCGGTGGTCAGTGGACTCCGTGCGCTATGACCAGGCGGGCTCAGCCCTCACCGTTCCGCTGGCACTGAAGATCCTCATCGCGGGGGGCTTCGGCGCCGGCAAGACGACGCTGGTGAGCGCGTTGAGCGAGGTCCGGCCGTTGCAGACCGAGGAGGTGCTGACCGACGCCGGCATCGGCACCGACGACCTCTCGGGGGTGGAGGGCAAGACGACCACCACCGTGGCCATGGACTTCGGCCGGATCACCATCAACGACGACCTCCAGGTGTACCTGTTCGGCACCCCCGGCCAGGACCGGTTCTGGTTCCTCTGGGACGAGCTGGCCTTCGGCGCGCTCGGCGCGGTGGTGCTCGCCGACACCCGGCGGCTGGCCGACTGCTTCCCGTCGATCGACTACTTCGAGCAGCGTGGCATCCCGTTCGTGGTGGGGGTGAACTGTTTCGAGGACACCCGTCGCTTCGACCTGGAGACCGTACGCCGAGCGCTCGACCTGGACCCGGACGTGCCGATGGTGCTCTGCGACGCCCGGGACCGGCAGTCCGGCAAGCTGGTGTTGATCTCCTTGGTCGAGCACGTGGCCCGGCAGCGCGGCGAGCCGGTGGCGGCCTCCTGAACCGTCACCGCGGGTCCGGCGGACCGCGCCGGCGTCGAAAAGCCGGTTAGCCGGTCGGCTTCCTGGGCAGCTCTGGTTGGATCTACTCCAGGATGTCGGCGAAGGGGTGCAGCGTGACTGGTCCGGGCGAGATCGTCCACATCGGGGGTTACACCGCGCAGAGCGGCGGGCGGGCGGACGGCATCGTCGCCGCACGCCGTGACCCGGCCACCGGAGCACTGACCCCGCTCGGCACGGTGGCGGTCACGCCGTCGCCGTCGTTCCTCGCGCGGCACCCCACGCGGCCGGTGCTCTACGCGGTCAACGAGTTGACCGACGGTCTGGTCAGCGCCTGGCAGGTCTCCTCGGACGGCGCGTTGGACGCGCTCGGCAGCTTCTCGACCGGCGGCGCCGAGCCCTGCCACCTGGCGGTGCTGCCCGACGGTGGGCACCTGGTGGCGGCCAACTACGGCAGCGGAAGCGTCGCGGTCTTCCCGCTCGACGAGCAGGGCGTGCCCAGCGAGCGCACCGATCTCGTGGTGCACGAGGGCCACGGCGCCGACCCGGAACGCCAGGAGCGGGCGCACGCCCACATGGTCTCTCCGGGCCGTGACCGGGAGCCCCTGCTGGCGGTGGACCTCGGCACCGACTCGGTCTACCGGTACGACCTGGACAACGCGAGCGGGCGGCTGGTGCCGCGCGGACCGCGGATGCGTACGGCGCCGGGCGTCGGGCCCCGGCACCTGGCCCGTCACCCCGACGGCCGGCGCTGCTACCTGGTCGGCGAGTTGGATGCCACGGTCACCGCGTACGAGCTGTCCGAGGACGGGTCACTGCACCAGCGTGGCCGGGTCGACGCCAGCGGGCGGACCGGTCACGTGCAGCCCTCGGAGGTCGCTGTCGACCCGGACGGGCGTCTGCTCTACGTCGCGAACCGCGGTATCGGCACCATCGCCGTCTTCGACCTGACCGGTGAGCTGCCCGCGCTGGTGTCCGAGGTGGACACCGGCGGGGAGTGGCCGCGACACTTCGCGCTGATCGGCGAGCATCTCTACGTCGCCGACGAGCGGGCGGACCTGGTGCGGGTGTTGCGACGTGACCCGAGCACGGGCGTACCGGCTCCGGTGGGTGAGCCCGTACCGCTGGCGAGCCCGACGTGCGTCCTGCCGTGAGCGGACGGAATGACGGAAGCGAATGCGAGAGCGCGACAGGTTTGGCAACGCCGTGGGGCCGATTCATCACTCTCTGTTGCTAAATGGTGATCAACTGTTTCTCCTGCGTAACTTTAGTCCGAACGGATGTGGCAGAGACGGCACCTAATACGCAAGATGGTCAGCGTGTCTGCAGGCCGCCATCGAATGCGTTCGAAACTCCATCTAGCAGCCGCCGCCGCGACGGCGACGGTTCTCGTCGTCACCACCGGCGTCTGGTTCGGTTACAAGGAGCTGATCCAGCCAAGCTGTTCAGGGGAGATCCGACTCGCCGTGGCGGTCGCCACCGAGCTCGCGCCCGCGGTGGACGCCGCCGCCTCGCAGTGGGTGAAGGACGGCGCCGCGGTCGGCCCCACCTGCATCCGCGTCGATGTCTCGGCATCCGACCCGGTTGACGTGGCCGCCGTGGTGGCCGCCAAGCACGGTGCCGTACTCGCCGGCGTCGGCCAGGCCAGCGGCACGGCCGTCACCCCGGACGTCTGGGTGCCGGACTCCTCGACCTGGCTGCTGCGTCTCAAGAAGGACGCCACGGCGTTCGCGCCGACCAACGGCGCCTCCATCGCGCGCAGCCCCGTCGTCGTGGCGATGCCCGAGCCGGTGGCGACGCGGCTCGGCTGGCCCAACGCCAAGTTCACCTGGGCCGATCTGCTCAAGCAGGTCAACAGCAGCAAGCCGTTGCGGACCGGGATCGTCGAGCCGACCCGGGACGCGGCCGGGCTGTCCGGCCTGCTCTCGCTGACCACGGCCGCCAGTGGCGCGGGCGGCGACGCCCAGCGCAACACCGTGGGCGCGCTGCGGGCGCTGGCCACCGGTCGCTCCTCGCTCCGCAACGACCTCCTCGCCCGCTTCCCGACCGCCACGGACCCGACCTCCATCGCGAGCGCTCTCGGTGCGGCGGCGCTGTCCGAGGAAGACGTGATCGCGTACAACAGCAAGAAGCCTCCGGTGCCGCTCGCCGCGCTCTACATGGAGCCGGCGCCGATGCCGCTGGACTACCCGTACGCGGTGCTGCCCGGCATCGAGCCGACCAAGGCGGCGGCGGCGAAGGTGCTGTACGAGCTGCTCACCGCGCCGAAGTTCCGGGACCGCCTGGCGGCGCAGTCGCTGCGCGGGCCGGACGGCAACTGGGGTGCCGGCTTCAACGCCCCGCAGGGCGCGCCGAGCCCGGCCGGTGGCGCGTCGACCGCCCCGGCGGCCGGCGGCACCGCGGCGGGCGGGTTGGACCCGGCCGCGATACAGCGCGTTGTGTCCAGTTGGTCGATCGCCACCCAGTCCGGCCGGATGCTCGCCGTCATCGACGTCTCCGGCTCGATGAAGGACGAGGTGCCCAGCGCCAACAACCGCAGCCGGGAGGAGGTCACCGTCGACGCGGCCCGGCGCGGCCTCGGGCTCTTCGACGACTCCTGGTCCATCGGTCTGTGGACCTTCTCCACGAAGCTGGTCGGCAACCGCGACTACCGGGAACTGGTGCCGATCGGACCGCTCTCCGGCCAGCGGGCCCAGTTGGAGGGGGCGCTCGCCACCGTCAAGCCGTCCAACGGTGACACCGGCCTGTACGACACGATGCTGGCCGCGTACCAGGCGGTGCAGGAGGACTGGCAGCCCGGCCGGGTCAACTCGATCGTGCTGTTCACCGACGGCAAGAACGAGGACGACAACGGCATCAACCAGCAGCAGCTGCTCGCCAAGCTCAAGCAGATCGCCGATCCGGAGCGGCCGGTGCAGGTCATCATGATCGGTATCGGCGAGGGCGTCAGCAAGGCCGAACTGGAGTCGATCACGAAGGTGACCGGCGGGGACGTCTTCGTCACCAAGGACCCGAGCGAGATCGGCAGCATCTTCCTCACCGCCATCGCGCGGCGTCCGCCAGCCCCGCGCTGAGCCGCCACTGAGCAAATGGAACCCGCCGTACCGGCTCACCGGTACGGCGGGTTCCTTTTGTGGCCAGGGGATTGAAGAAAAGTGACGGCAATACGTCGGAAGCAATCGGCAGTCATAGTTGTCAGGGCAGGATGTCGACGTGTTCCGGCAATATCGGTCCGCCTTCGGCCCGACCCGTCGGCCGGGGCCGTCCTGAGCAGAGTGGGAGGGCCGGTGACGACCGCGACACTGTTGACCCCCGCGGACACCTCGGCGCCGCCGAGGGACCGTCCGAGCGGACTGGTGGCCCGTGCCGACGAACGTTCCTACATCCGGGTCCTGGTGGTGCTGGACACCACCGTCCTCATCATCGCGCTGCTCGTGGGGTACGTCGGTAGGTTCGGTGACGAGGAGCCGGTCGGCTCCAAGATCCCGTACGTGCTGGTGGCTCCCGGCCTGGTCCTGGCCTGGCTGATCTCCCTCAAGGCGCTCGGCTGCTACGACGACCGCGTCGTCGGCTACGGGGCGGACGAGTACCGACGGGTCAGCTCGGCGAGCCTGCGACTGGCCGGCGCGATCGCCATCGCCGGCTACATCGCCGACGTCGGCGTCTCCCGGGGTTTCCTCGGCATCTCCTTCGCGGTCGGTACGGTCGGGTTGGAGGTGACCCGGTTCGCGGCGCGCAAACGGCTGCACCGGGCCCGCTCGAAGGGCGCCGGCTGGTCCCGCCGGGTGCTCGTCGTCGGCGACACCGCACACGTCCTGGAACTGGTGCACACCCTGCGCCGCGAGCCGTACGCGGGCTACCAGGTGGTCGGCGCGTGTATCCCCGACGCGCTGCTGGCGCCGGTGGCGCAGCGGCTCGGTGACGTACCGGTGGTGGGGTCGTTCCGGGGCATCCCGGAGGCCGCGACCGCGATCGGCGCGGACACCGTGGCGGTGACCGCCTCCGGTGAGCTGACCGCGGCCCGACTGCGTCGACTCGGCTGGCAGTTGGAGGGGACCGGCGTCGACCTCGTCGTGGCCCCCGCGCTCACCGACGTGGCGGGTCCGCGGATCCACACCCGCCCGGTCGCCGGGCTGCCCCTGATCCACGTCGAGGCGCCGGAGTTCCGTGGCGCGCGCAAGCTGGTCAAGGGTTTCGTCGACCGGTCGATGTCGTCGGTCGCCCTGGCGCTGCTCCTGCCGCTGATCGCGGTCATCGCGTTGGCCATCAAGCTGGACAGCCGGGGGCCGGTGTTGTTCCGGCAGGTCCGGGTGGGGCGGGGCGGGCAGGAGTTCGGGGTGTTCAAGTTCCGGACGATGGTGATCAACGCCGACGCGCTGCTCGCCGAGTTGGTGGCCCGGAACGAGACCGACGGCCTGATGTTCAAGATGCGCGACGACCCTCGGGTGACCCGGGTCGGCCGGCTGCTGCGCAAGTGGTCGCTGGACGAGCTGCCACAGCTGGTCAACGTCCTGCTGGGCCAGATGAGCCTCGTCGGGCCGCGTCCGCCGCTCCCGTCCGAGGTGGCCCGCTACGACGGCGATGTGGCCCGGCGACTGCTGGTCAAGCCCGGCATGACCGGGCTGTGGCAGGTCAGTGGCCGGTCCGACCTCAGTTGGGAGGACGGCATCCGGCTCGATCTCTACTACGTGGAGAACTGGTCGCTCGCCGCCGACCTCACCATCCTCTGGAAGACCGCCGGGGCGGTGCTGAACAGTCGCGGCGCGTACTGACCGTCACGCTCACGGCTGCGGGCCGGTCCAGTCCAGGCAGACCACCACGGCGTCGTCGACGAGGTCGCCGGCCACGAAGGCGCGCAGGTCGCCGAGGAGCGACCGGACGGCGTCCAGCGGCTCCATCGGGCCCGTCCGCCGCAGGAACCGGTCCAGCGCCGACTCGCCGTAGCGGATGCTCTGCCCGGTGGCGTTCACGACGCCGTCGCTGACGACGAACAGCCGGTCACCGCGTTCCAGCGTGAACGTCTGCTCGTGGTAGTCGGTCGCCTCGAACATGCCGAGCGGGAACTGCGCCTCCAGCGGCTGTTCGGTGACCTCACCCCGACGCAGGAGGACGAGCCGTGGCGAGCCGGCGTCCACCACGGTCATCGTCCCGGAGCGCAGGTCCAGCTCCATCAGCAGCGCGGAGAGGTGCCGCTTGCCCCGGTACTCGTCGTAGATGGCCTGGTCGGCGAGGGCGGCCTGATCGCCCAGGCCGAGGCCGGCCCGGCGGGCGTTGCGCAGCGCGTGGGTGGCCAGCGACGTGAGCAGCGATGCCGCGACACCCTCACCGCTGCCGTTGACCGTGGAGAGCCAGAGCCGTTCCCCGTCGTCGGACCAGTCGAAGCTGTCACCCCGCACGGCGTACGCCGGTTCGAGCTGCCCGGCCAGGCTGAACGAGGGGCGGACCCGGCTCCGGCCGGGCAGCAGGTCCCACTGCATCTCGGCGGCCAGGGTGAGCCGCTGGCTGCGTCGGGCCACGCTGTAGACGTCGGTTCCGGGGGAGACGGCGGCCACCTCGTGCGCGAGCGAGGTGGCGATGTCGGCCAGCGCGGCGAGCACCGCCGGGTCGTCGACCACCGGCGCCAGGCGCAGGACGCCCCGGCGTTCGCCGCGCATGGTGACCGGAAACCAGGCGACGCCGTCGACCAGGACGGGCGACTGGTGGTCGAAGGCACGCCAGGCGGGGTGGCCGGCGCCCCGGAGAGAGTCACCTTCGGTGAGGGGCAGCAGCTCCGCGAGGCGGTAGTCGACCTGGTACAGCTCCGCCTCGGAAATCCCGTACGCCTCGTCGAGAACCGTGCGGATCCCACCCACGAGACGGTCGGCGGGTGTCTCGTTCAGGGTACGCCGTGCCCGATTGACCGGTTCGCTCATCAGGCCTCTTTCATCCGAGCTCGACCACCTCTGGGTTCGGAGTAGTCTCGGGCCACCATGGCCGAACACAACGGTCCACCGGACCCTGCGACGAGTATGGCTGCCGCATTGGACGCGGCGGCGGGTGCCCTGCTGGGCGTCTGGGATTCCGCCCGCGAGGCGACCGCCAGCCGGGTGTCCGGCGCCCAACTACGGGCGGTGATGGTGGTCGAGCAGTACGACGGGATCAACCTACGCCGGCTCGCCACCCATCTGGACATGTTGCTGAGTTCCGCCAGCCGCCTGTGCGACAGGTTGGTCGCGGCGGGCATGCTCGAGCGTGAGCCGGGGCGCTTCGACCGACGGGAAATCTCCCTGCACCTCACCCCGGAGGCCCATCGGCTCCTCGCGGAGCTGCGTAACGACCGTCAGGAGCGGCTGGCCGCCGTGTTGGCCGCGATGAGCCCGGCGGGTCGCGCCGCGCTGGTGAGCGGGGTGCGGGAGTTCGACGAGGTCGCCCGCCGGCAGCGGGCGCGGAGCGGGCCGGACGACGGGGACTCGCCGGGTGGGCGAGACGAATGGCCGCAGGACCCGGACCGGCCCGACGGCCCGGCGCGCAAGTCGTCGGAGCACCCGGACCGGCCCAGCCGAGGGGTGTGGCAGGGCGGGGCGGCAGGACCGGAGCGGACGGTGGGCCCGCCCCGCGACTGGTCCGCCGGCGAGCCACCGGTGGCGCGGACCGCCTGACGGTCGAACGCAGGGTTCAGGCCGGTGTCGACGCGCACACCGCCAGCATGGCGATGTCGTCAGGGGCCTGCCCGCCCACCCACTCGTCGACCACCTGGAGCAGCCTGTCGACCAGGGCCGCCGGAGGCAGACCGGCCGCCGCGGCGAGTGCGCCGCGCAGCCGGCGTTCGCCGAACTTCTCCGCGTGGGCCGGGCCGCCGCTCGCCTCGGTCACCCCGTCGGTGTACGCGAGGAGCAGATCGCCCGGATCGAGGTGCACCCGTACCTCGGTGAACCGGGCGTCGGTCAGCGCGCCGACCGGCATACCGCCGACCGGGACGTCCGTGACGGAACCGGCGGCGGTGACCAGCAGCGGCGCGGGGTGGCCGCCGCCGGCGATCCGGAGATCCACCCCCGTCGGTCCGTGCTCCATCCACCCGAGCAACAGGGTGGTGAGCTGGCTGCGCCGTGCCGCGTCGGGCGCGTCGAACAGGGTGCGGTTGAGCAGGTGGATCAGCTCCAAAGGGCGCTGCTCGACGAGCCGTAGCGTCTGTAGCGACTGACGGACCCGCCCGGTCAGCACGGCCGCGCCGACGCCCTTGCCGGACACGTCGCCCAGCGCGAACAGCGCGCCGCGCGGGTGCGGGAACACCTCGTAGAAGTCCCCACCGATGCGCAGTGTGTCGCCCGCGGACCGGTAGCCGCCGGCCATGCGTACGCCGGGCACCACCGGCAGCTCCGGCGGGAGCAGGCTGGTCTGCAACACCCGGGCCAGGTGGGCCTGCTCGCCGTACAGCTCGGCGGCGGCCAGCGCCGCGCCGGCCCGCGTGGCGAATTCACGGGCCAGCTCCCGGTCGCGGGAGTCGAAGTCGGCCCGCCCGGCACGGCGGACGAGCAGCAGGGCGCCGGCCGGGCCGCCGGGGCCGCGCATCGTGCTGACCAGCGCCGCGCCGGGGCGGCCGAAGCTGGGCGGAAGCAGGGCGGTCAGCCCGGCGACGTCGGCGTCCGGCCAGGGGGTCGGCTCGTCGAGGTCGCCGTCGAACGCCGCGCCGAGATCGGGGACGAAATCGGTCAGCTCCTCATCGGCCACCCCGGTCACCGGGGCCGGCTCGTCGTCGGCGTACCGCGTGAAGCGGGGGTGCGGCTCGGCCGGCGCGGGCGGGCGGAGCAGCGCCACGGCGGCGTCGGCCAGGTACGGCACGGCGAGGGTCACGGTGGTACGGAGTGTCTGGTCCCGGTGCAGCGAGAGCCCGAGCCGGCTGCCGGCCTGGGCGAGGAAGGCGGTGCGGGAGCGTTCGGCCAGCAGGGCGTCGGTGCGGGCGTGCTCCTCGGTGACGTCGCGGACGTACCAGGCGTACCGGTTGCCGGCGAGCTGCCGCCGGGCGCCCCGCAGGTGGCGGCCGTGGTGCTGGGCCTCGAACACGGCCGTGCCGTCGCGGACGGCTCGGGCCAGCGCCGCCACCGCGCAGCCGGACAGCTCGACGCCCGCGACGATCTCCGGGAGCAGCTCGACCGTCCGGGCGTTGACCAGGGTCACCCGGCCGGCCGCGTCGGTCGTCAGCACCGCCTCGGCGAGCCCGTCGAGCAGCTCGCGGGCCAGCGGTGGGTCGGCGGGCAGCCCCCTGCCGCCGTGCCGGGTCGGACGGCGCGACGTCTGCCCGTCTCCGCCGACCGGACCGGCCGAGCCGCCCCGTTGGGTCGTGGTCACCGCCCGACGCCGGCCCGCGTCCGACGACCTGTACGCATACTGCTCCCGGGCTCCTCGTCCGCCGATCGTTGCTCGACGGCAAGGATACCGAGCGGCACCGACGCACGCCCAGACCGCGTCGTCGGTGGTCAGCCGGCGCGGTTCAGCCAGCCGGCGGGGCGGGCCACGATCCGCCGTACCACCGATCCGGCCGCGCCCACGGCGGCGGCCTCCGGCCCGAGGGTCGACGGTCGGACGGTGACCGGTGACCAGGCGGCGGTGAGCACCCGGGCCTTGATCTCGGCGAGCACCGGTGGGCAGAGCCAGGGGGCGAGCGGGGCGTACCCGCCGCCGAGGACCACGGTGTCCAGGTCCAGCAGGTTCACCACACCGGCGACCGCCACCCCGAGGGCGGTGCCGGCGTCGTTCAGGGCGCGCAGCGCGGCCGGCTCGCCGGCCTCGGCCAACTCGGCCAGGCGGGCCGTCGCGGTGTCGGCGGGTAGCTCCGCCCGCACCAGTCCGGCAGCGGCCACGATCGCCTCCTGACCGGCGTACTGCTCCAGGCAGCCGCGCCCACCGCAGCGGCAGGGCCGCCCCTGCGGGTGTACCGGCAGGTGCCCGATCTCGCCGCTCCAGCCGCGTACGCCCCGGAACAGCGCGCCGTCCAGGACGATCCCCGCGCCGATGCCGACCTCGCCGGAGATGTGCAGGAAGCTGGCCGGGCCGGGCGGTCGGGAGTGCAGCTCGCCGAGCGCGGCGAGGTTGGCCTCGTTGTCCACCACCAGGGCCGGTACGTCCGGTACCCGATCGGTGAGGGGTGGGTGCGCGCTCAGCAGCTCGGGCACCGGGACGTCCCGCCAGCCGAGGTTCGGCGCGAGCCGGACCTGTCCGGAGTCGTCGATCAGGCCGGGTACGGCGAGCGCGGCCCCGGCGAGCGTGAGGCCCTGCCGGGCCGCGTCGGCGCGGGCCTGCCGGGCCAGGTCGACGAGGCGGGCCAGGGCGTCCTCGGGCGCGACGGGGCGCAGATCGGCGCGGTGCACGGTGCGGTGGCGGACCTGGCCGGCGAGGTCGACGACGCATACCGTCAGATAGTCGACGTTGACTTCGAGCCCGAGCCCGGCCGGACCCGTGTCGGCCAGGACCAGTCCGCGTGCCGGGCGGCCGGCGCCGGCCCGGGGCGCCGGCTCGGCCTCGCTGACCAGTTGGCCCGCGAGCAGGTCCTCGACGACCGCGGAGACGGTGGCCCGGGTCAGCCCGGTGGCGGTGGCCAGGTCGGCGCGGGACGGGGGTCGGTCGGCGGCGGCGATCCGGCCGAGGACCAGGGCGAGGTTGAGTTCGCGCAGGCTGCCCTGACGGGCCGCGCCGACCGGGGCGTGGGTGGGGCTCACCCCTTGACACTGCCATAGGGCGGGCAAATAATTCAATCGCTGAACAAATACCTGACACCACCATCCCGGAGGTCAACCATGGCACCTCGTCCCACCCCCGCCGACAAGTTCTCCTTCGGGCTCTGGACCGTGGGCTGGCAGGCCCGCGACCCGTTCGGCGACGCGACCCGCCCCGAGCTGGACGCCGTCGAGGCGGTGCACCGGCTCGCCGAGCTGGGCGCGTACGGCATCACCTTCCACGACGACGACCTGATCCCGTTCGGCGCGGACGCCGCGACCCGCGACCAGCACATCGCGCGGTTCCGCAAGGCCCTCGACGAGACCGGCCTGGTGGTGCCCATGGTCACCACCAACCTCTTCACCCACCCGATCTTCAAGGACGGCGGCTTCACCAGCAACGACCGCGACGTCCGCCGCTTCGCGCTGCGCAAGGTGCTGCGCCAGGTCGACCTGGCCGCCGAGCTGGGCGCGAGCACCTTCGTCATGTGGGGTGGCCGCGAGGGCTCCGAGTACGACCTCGCCAAGGACGTCCAGGCCGCCCTGGACCGCTACCGCGAGGCCGTCAACCTGCTCACCCAGTACTCCATCGACAAGGGCTACAACCTGCGCTTCGCGCTGGAGCCCAAGCCGAACGAGCCGCGCGGTGACATCCTGCTGCCGACCATCGGGCACGCGCTCGGCTTCATCTCCCAGCTGGAGCACCCGGAGCTGGTCGGCCTCAACCCGGAGGTCGGGCACGAGCAGATGGCCGGGCTGAACTACGCCCACGGCATCGCCCAGGCGCTCTGGCAGGGCAAGCTGTTCCACCTGGACCTCAACGGCCAGCGTGGCATCAAGTACGACCAGGACCTGGTCTTCGGTCACGGTGACCTGATGAACGCGTTCGCCCTGGTGGACCTCCTGGAGAACGGCGGCCCCAACGGCGGTCCGACCTACGACGGTCCCCGGCACTTCGACTACAAGCCGTCGCGTACCGAGGACATGGACGGTGTGTGGGCGTCGGCGGCGGCGAACATGAGCACGTACCTGCTGCTCAAGGAGCGTGCCGCGGCGTTCCGCGCCGACCCGGAGGTCGTCGAGGCGCTGGCCGCCAGCAAGGTTGGCGAGCTGAGCACGCCGACGCTGGGCGACGGCGAGGGCTACGAGGAGTTCCTGGCCGACCGGTCCGCGTTCGAGGACGTCGACGTGGACGCGGTGGCCGCCCGGGGCTTCGGCTTCGTCCGGCTCAACCAGCTCGCCGTCGAGCACCTGCTCGGCGCCCGCTGAGGCCCCGCCATGCCGCTGGTCGCGGGCGTTGACTCGTCCACACAGTCCTGCAAGGTGGTCATCCGGGACGCGGAGACCGGCGCCCTGCTCCGGCAGGGCCGGGCGCCGCACCCGGACGGCACCGAGGTCGACCCGGAAGCCTGGTGGCAGGCGCTGCGCGGCGCCGTCGACGAGGCCGGTGGGCTGGCCGACGTCGCGGCGGTCTCGGTCGCCGGCCAGCAGCACGGCATGGTCTGCCTCGACGAGGGCGGCCAGGTGGTCCGTCCGGCCCTGCTGTGGAACGACACCCGCTCCGCCGACGCCGCCGCCGACCTCGTCGAGGAGGCCGGCGGCGGCGCGGCGGGGCGTCGCTTCTGGGCCGACGCCACCGGCAGCGTGCCGGTGGCGAGCTTCACCATCACCAAGCTGCGGTGGCTGGCCCGGCACGAGCCGGAGCAGGCCGCCCGGGTGGCCGCCGTGTGCCTGCCGCACGACTGGCTGACCTGGCGGCTGGCCGGCGCGCCCGGCCTGTCGGCGCTGCGGACCGACCGGGGGGATGCCAGCGGCACCGGCTACTGGTCCCCAGCCACCGGCACCTACCGTCCGGACCTGCTGGAACGGGCGTTCGGCCGGCAGCTCGTGGTGCCCGAGGTGCTCGGCCCGGCCGAGTCGGCCGGTCGGCTGACCGGGGAGTGGGGTGACGCCCTGCTGGGGGCGGGCACGGGCGACAACGCCGCCGCCGCGTTCGGCGTCGGCGCCGGCCCTGGCGACGTGGTCGTCTCGATCGGCACCTCCGGCACCGTCTTCAGCGTCGCCGACGTTCCGGCCGCCGACGACAGCGGTGCCGTGGCCGGCTTCGCCGACGCGTCCGGTCGCTTCCTGCCGCTGGTGTGCACGCTCAACGCCGCGCGCGTGCTGGACGCCGCCGCCACGATGCTCGGCGTCAGCCTGGACGAGCTCGCCGAGCTGGCCCTCTCCGCCCCGGCCGGTGCGGACGGGCTGGTCATGGTGCCCTACCTGGAGGGCGAGCGGACGCCCAACCGTCCGCTGGCCACCGGTGCCGTACACGGCCTGACCCTGCGCACCTCGACCCCCGCGCACCTGGCTCGGGCCGCCGTGGAGGGCATGCTCTGCGCCCTCGCCGACGGCCTGGACGCGCTGACCGCGCAGGGGGCCACCGTCCGCCGGGTCATCCTGGTCGGCGGCGGGGCACGGTCGGCCGCGGTCCGCCGGATCGCGCCGCAGGTCTTCGGCTGCCCGGTCGTCGTGCCACCCGCCGGGGAGTACGTCGCCGACGGGGCCGCCCGCCAGGCCGCCTGGGTCGCCATGGGCGGTCCGACGCCACCGCGGTGGGACGTCAAGGGCACCGAGGAGTACGCGGCGGAGCCCGTCCCCGCCGTCCGTGACCAGTACGCGGCGGCTCGGTCACTGGTGCTCGACCGGCGCTGAGCGTCGGGTCGACCGGGTGGGCGTCGGTCAACGGTGATCGACGCCCACCCGCGTGCCAACCTGCTCGGCCGGGTCTGATTGGCTGCGGGTCATGACGGTGACCAGTGGCGGGCGGGAGCAACGCGCGCGCGGCCGGGGCGGTGGCCCGGCGCACCGGCTGTACAGCGTCGTGGTGTTCGTGGTGCTCGCCTCGTTGGACAACGTGGCGATCGGACTGGTCCCACCGCTGTACGGGCCGATCGCCCGGACGTTCGACGTGTCGACCGGGCTGCTGGGCGTGGTCACCGCCGTCAGCTTCCTGGTCAGCGCGGTGGCCGCGGTCGGCTGGGCGTACGTCGGGGACCACGGCAACCGTAAGCCGCTGCTCATGGTGGGCACGCTGCTCTGGGCGGCGGGCACCGGCGGCAGCGCGCTCGCCAGCGGGTACCTCGCGTTCCTGGCCGCCCAGTTCGTCGCGGCGGTCGGCCTCGGCGCGGTCGGCTCGGTGGGCTTCTCGGTGGTCACCGACCTGATCTCACCGGCCCGCCGTGGGTTGGTGATGAGCTTCTGGGGGCTCTCCCAGGGCGTCGGCACGCTCGCCGGCACGCTTGTCGGTGGGCTGCTCGGTGCGACCGACTGGCGGCGGCCGTTCCTGCTGCTGACCGGGGTGGGGCTCACCGCCACCGTGGCGTACCTGTTCACGTACGACATCCGTCGCGGCCAGAGCCAACCGGAACTGGTGGACGCCCTGGACTCCGGTGCCGAGTACGACTACCGGATCAGCCGCGCCGACCTGCCGCGCATCCTCGACCGGCGGACCAACCGGTGGCTGATCCTGCAGGGGCTGACCGCGCAGGCCGCCTTCGGGTCACTGGTGTGGCTGCCGAGGCTCTTCGCCGAGCGGGCCGAGGCGCAGGGCTACTCGGAGTCGACCGCCGTGGTGGTCGGCAGCGTCTTCGCCACCCTGTTCCAACTCGGCGGGGTCCTCTCCATCGTGGGCGGCCTCGTCGGCGACGCGGCGCAGCGGCGTACCCCCCGGGGTCGGGCAGTGGTCGCGGCGGTCGGCATCCTCGCCGCGCTCCCGTTCTACCTGGTGTTGTTCTTCGTGCCGGTGACCATCGACGTGCCGGACGGCGGGAGCGGCGGCGCGGTCGTCGGCGCGGTGCTGGCCAGCGTGTTCACCGAGCCGTCGGTGGGGCTGAGTCTGCTCACCGCCGTGGTGGCGCTCGCGTTGACGTCGGCCAACTCACCGAACTGGTTCGCGCTGATCGCCGACGTGAACCCGCCGGAGCACCGGGGGACCGTCTACAGCCTCGGCAACCTGGTCAACGGTGTCGGTCGGGCGGCGGGCAACGGGCTGGTCTGGGGAGCCTTCCAGGGGCTGCGAACGGCGTTCCCGCCGCCACTGAACTTCGCCGTCGGCCTGGCCGCGTTCCAACTCTTCTTCATCCCCACCGGCGTCATGTACTGGCGAGCCTCCCGCACAGCCCCCGAGGACATCAAAAACGTCCACGGTCTCCTACAAACCCGCGCCAACCGCCTCTAACCCCCACCCCCACCCCCACCCCCGCCCACGCGATCTTGCACTTTCGGTGGCGACAGAAGGGGCATAGCCCCTCAAGTCGACAACCAAAAGTGCAAGATCGGCGCGGGCCCGGTGCGCGGGTTCGGTGCGTGGGTTCGGTGGGCGGGGGTGGGCGCGGGTGGGGCGGGTGGGTTAGCGGAGCCAGACTGTTACGTCGGTGGGGATGGTGTCGTCGTTCAGTGGGGCGCTGGTGGCTAGGACCTCGGCGTTGGGCGGGAGAGGCACGGGGGCGTCACCGAAGTTGGTCAGCACGGTCAGGTCGCCGTTGCGGAACACCAGCGTCTCGTCACCGGAGGACAGCCACTCGAGCGTGCCCCGGCCCAGACCGTGGGCGCGGCGTAGCCGCAGCGCCGCGCGGTACAGCTCGTACGTCGAGCCGGGCACGTCGCGCTGCCGGTCCAGCGCGTACTCCGCCCAGGACGGCGGCTGCGGCAGCCAACTGGCGTCGGTGGGCCCGAAGCCGTACGACGGGGCGTCGGCCTCCCACGGGATCGGCACCCGGCAGCCGTCCCGGCCCCGCTGGGTGTGGCCGCTGCGCGCCCAGGTCGGGTCCTGGCGGGCCTCGTCCGGCATGGTGGTGTGCTCGGGCAGGCCCAGCTCCTCGCCCTGAAAGAGGTACGCGGAGCCGGGCAGGGCGAGCATCAGCAGGGTGGCCGCCCGAGCCCGACGCAGGCCGAGCGCGGTGTCCGGCTGCGGGTCACCGATGCCGATGCCGTTGGGCCGGCCGCCACCGATCGCCAGGCCGAGCCGGGAGGCGTGCCGCACCACGTCGTGGTTGGACAGCACCCAGGTCGTCGGCGCGCCCACCGAATCGGTCGCTTCCAGGGACCGGGTGATCACCGCGTACTGGGCCGGCGCGGTCCACGCGGCGAGCAGGTACTCGAAGTTGAACGCCTGGTGCATCTCGTCCGGGCGAACGTAGCGGGCCAGCCGCTCGGCCGGCTCGACCCACGCCTCGGCGACCAGCACCCGTTCGCCGGGGTAGCTGTCCAGGACCTGCCGCCACTGCCGGTAGACCTCGTGCACGCCCTCCTGGTCCCACATCGGCGGCCGTGGCTTGTCGATCTCGTTGCCGGAGAGGATCTCCTGGGGCTCCTGCCAGTCGGGCAGGTTCGCCTGCTTGATGAGGCCGTGCGCCACGTCGACCCGGAAACCGTCCACCCCCCGGTCCAGCCAGAACCGCAGGACGCCCAGGAACTCCTCGTGCACCTCCGGGTTGTCCCAGTTGAGGTCCGGCTGGCCGGTGTCGAACAGGTGCAGGTACCACTGGCCGGGCTGGCCGTCCGGGTCGACCGTGCGGGTCCACGCCGGACCGCCGAAGACGCTCTGCCAGTCGTTCGGCGGCTGCTCCCCGGCCGGGCCGAGGCCGTCCCGGAAGATGTACCGGGACCGCTGAGCGCTGCCCGGGGCGGCGGCCAGGGCCTCTTGGAACCAGCGGTGCGCCGAGGAGGTGTGGTTGGGCACCAGGTCGACGATCACCCGAAGGCCGCGCGAGCGGGCCTCGGCGATCAACTTGTCCGCGTCGGCGAGAGTGCCGAACAGCGGGTCGACGTCCCGGTAGTCGGCCACGTCGTAGCCCGCGTCGGCCTGCGGCGACGGGTAGAACGGGGACAGCCACACCGCGTCCACCCCCAGCTCGACCAGGTGGTCGAGGCGGGCGGTGATGCCCGGCAGGTCACCGATCCCGTCGCCGTTGGAGTCGGCGAACGAGCGCGGGTAGATCTGGTAGATGGCGGCCTCGGTCCACCAGCCGGTGGCGGTCTGCTGCGTCGGGTCGGTGTTCAGGGTCGTCTCCCGTGTCGTGCCGTGGTTGATGGTTCAGTGTGCCCGGGGCGGTGCGGTGGACTCCCGGACGACCAGCCGAGTGGGCAGGATCACCGGCGAGTCGCCCTCGGCGGTCCGTTGACCGACGATCGGGCCCAGAGTGCGGGCCCCGAGCGGATCGAGCAGTATCCGGGCGGCCAGCCGGCCCTGTTCCGCGGCCGGCTGGGCCACGGTGCTGAGGCCCAGCACGCCGGCGAGGTCGTGGTCGTCGATGCCGACCACGCTGACGTCCTGCGGTACCCGCAGACCGGCGTCGCGCAGCGCGGTCATCGCGCCCATCGCCATCTCGTCGCAGGCCGCGACGATCGCCGTCGGCGGCTCACCGCGGGCCAGTAGTTCGGCGGCGGCCCGGTTGCCACCGTCGATGGTGAACGACGACTCGACGTCGAGGCTCGGATCGGGTCGCAGGCCGGCGGACCGCAGTTCGGCCTGGTAGCCCCGCCGTCGGTCGAGGTGGGTGGTGTAGGCCAGTTCGTCGTCGGGGTCGCCCGAGATGTGCGCGATCCGGCGGTGGCCGAGGTCGAGCAGGTGCCGGGTGGCCATCCGGGAGGCGGCCACGTCGTCGATGCGTACGCAGGGCCAGTTGGGGACCCGGCTCCCCGAGCTGATGGTCACTCCGGGCAGGTCCAGGGCGGCCAGGGCGGTCAGGTCGGCCGGGCGCAGCGGCGTGGCGACCAGCATGATGGCATCCACCCGCTTGTGCAGGTTGGCGGTACGCAGCACCCGCTGGCGGATCTGCTCCCGACCGCCGAGGTTGTAGAGCAGCAGGTCGTAGCCGGAATGGTGGAGGTGCTCCTCGACGGCCTCGACGACGGTGCTGAAGAACCAGCGGGTGATCCGGGGCACGACCACCGCAACCGTGCCGGTGCGACCACCGGCGAGCCGGGATGCGCTCGGCGACACCGCGTAGTCGAGCTGCTCGGCGGCGGCCAGCACGCGGCGTCGGGTGGCGGCCGAGACCGTCGGCAGCCCGCGCAGGGCCCGCGAGACGGTGGCCGTGGAGACCCCGGCCAGCCGGGCGACATCATCTATCTTCGTCACGGTTCCCCCGCTCGGTACCCGTCGCCCGCCGCCGCCCTCAGAGGCCGGGCGACGGCGGGCAAGCGGGTCAGCCCTTGACGCTGCCGGCGAGCAGACCTCGCACGAAGAAGCGCTGTAGGGACAGGAATACAACGAGCGGTACAACGATCGAGACGAACGCGCCAGCGGTGAGCCGCTGCCACTCGTTGCCCCGGGTGCCGGCCATCTCCGCCAACCGGACCGTGAGCGGCGCGGTCTCGTTGCCGCCACCGGCGAAGATCAGCGCGACCAGCAGGTCGTTCCAGACCCAGAGGAACTGGAAGATGCCGAACGCGGCCAGCGCCGGGGTGATCAGCGGCAGCACGATGGTGCGGAAGATCTTCGGGTGCGTGGCCCCGTCGACCCGGGCCGCCTCCATCAGGTCTCCGGGGAGCTGCGAGATGAAGTTGTGCAGCAGGAAGACCGCGAACGGAAGCGCGAAACAGGTGTGCGCGAACCAGACCTGGGCGAACTTCTGTTCGTCCACCAGGTTCCACGCCGGCATCAGGGTGACGCCGCCGAGGGTGACGCCGGTGGAGAAGAACTTCAGCAGCGGCACCAGGGCCATCTGCAGCGGGACGATCTGCAACGCGAAGATCGCGATGTAGAGCCAGTCCCGCCCACGGAAGTTGATCCACGCCAGCGCGTACGCGGCCAGGGAGGCGAAGGCCAGCGGGAAGAGCACCGACGGGATGGTGATCGCCAGCGAGTTGATGAAGTAGCTGGCGAGCTGCCCCGACGACGCGGACCGCCCGAAGAGGACCTGTTGGTAGTTCTCGAAGGTGAACTGCGGGTTGGTGAACGCCGTCCACCAGCCGGTCGTCTTGATCTCGTCCTCCGGCCGTAGGGAGGAGACGAGCAGGCCGAAGGTCGGGATGGTCCAGACCACCGCGATGACGATCGAGACCAGCGTCGCGGTACGGCTGTTCAGCCGCCTGCGGACCCGGCCGGCGGTGCTGGACGTCCCGTCGGCGGTCTTCTGGGCGCCGGCGGCGACGGTGGGCGTTGCGGTGGTCATCTCAGCCCTCCCGCTGACGACGGAGGTTGCGGATCTGGTAGATCACGACCGGGATGACCAGGATGAAGAGGAAGACCGCGAGCGCGGAGCCCTGCCCGTTCTGGCCGTACCGGAAGGCCTGGTTGTACATCTCGCTGGCGATCACGCTGGTGTCGTAGTTGCCGTTGGTCGAGGTCCGGACGATGTCGAAGACCTTGAGCGTGGCGATCGTGAGCGTCACCGCCACGACGATCAGCGCCGGTCGGATGCTCGGCATGGTGATCTGCCAGAACATCTGCCACGGGCTGACGCCGTCGAGCCGGGCGGCTTCGACGATGTCGCCGGGGATGGCCTTGATCGCGGCGGAGAGCACCACCATGGCGAAGCCGGCCTGGATCCAGACCATGATGACGATCAGCAGCAGCGTGTTCAGCGGTGACTCGAGCAGCCACTGCTTCGGCTCACCGCCGAGGCTGACGACGATCTGGTTGAGCAGACCGATCTGGTCGCCGTCGCCGCGGTACGCGTAGACGAACTTCCAGATGATGCTCGCGCCGACGAACGAGATGGCCATCGGCAGGAAGATCAGTGACTTGGCGATCGCCTCGAAGCGGGCCTTGTCCACGAGTACGGCGTAGATGAGGCCGAACGCGGTGGCCACCAGCGGGACCAGGAGCACCCAGACCAGGGTGTTGATCAGGACCCGGAACATGGAGTTGTCGGAGAACATCCAGCTGTAGTTGCGCAGCCCCACCCATTCGGTGCTGCCCCCGTTCATCAGCGAGAGCAGTACGGTGCGGATGGCCGGTACGACAAGACCGATGGTGAGCAGTAGCAGCGTCGGCAGCAGGAAGAACAGGGCGAAGAGCCCTTCCCGCTGCTTGGGTCGCCGGGTCAGCGGCGTGCCGCTGATGGAGGCGGCGACGAGCTGGGCCTCCCGCCGTCGGGCGAACCAGGCAGGCACCACGTCGAGCAGCAGGAGCAGACCGCCCACCACCACCACGAAGGCGACCAGCCCGTACATCAGCATGAGGAGCTTCGGCTGCTCGTCGGCGAAGTCGAACTCCATCAACCCTCCCTCTCGGGTCCGGATCGGCCGGTGGCCCGGCTCGCGTACGGCGGATCGGCGGCGGCGAGCCGGCGCAGCGCCTCGAGAGTGCCGTCCTCGCTGCCGTCGTC
>NZ_JBFAMS010000027.1:0-65172 GCF_040656575.1 Micromonospora sp. NPDC049801
GCACCTCGCCGACTGGATCGCCACCCGCGGCTACGCCACCAGCTGACAACCACACCGCAAAGGGCCGGACCCCACGGGGTCCGGCCCTTTCGGCATAAGGTCACTCGCCAGCGAGGACGGCCAGGATCTGCTCGCCGTACTTGGCGAGTTTGTTCTCGCCGACGCCGTTGACGCGGGACAGTTCGGCCAGCGAGGTGGGCTCGTCGCTCGCGATCTGGCGCAGCGTCGCGTCGTGGAAGATGACGTACGCCGGAACGCCCTGCTCCTTGGCGGTGGCCGCCCGCCAGGCGCGCAGCCGTTCGAAGACGGACGCGGCGGCCGGGGTCAGCTCGGCCACGACGGTGGACGAGCCGCGCGGCTTCGACGAGCGGCTCGACGCCGGCTTCTCCGGTTCGCGGCGCATGGTGACGGTACGACGACGGCCAAGCACGTCGGCGCTCGCCTCGGTCAGCGCGAGCGTGCCGTAGTCGCCCTCGACGGCGAGCAGCCCTTCGGCGAGGAGCTGCCGGACCACGCCCCGCCACTCGGCCTCGCTCAACTCCGTGCCGATACCGAATACGGTCAGCGCGTCGTGACCGTACTGGCTGATCTTGTCGGTCTGCTTGCCGAGCAGGATGTCGACGCAGTGCCCGGCGCCGAACCGCTGGTTGCGTTCGCGGTCGAGGCGGAAGACGGTGGAGAGCAGCTTCTGGGCGGCGACCGTGCCGTCCCAGGACTCCGGTGGGTTGAGGCAGGTGTCGCAGTTGCCGCAGGCCGAGGTTTCGCTCTCGCCGAAGTATTCGAGTAGCTGCACCCGGCGGCACCGGACCGTCTCGCAGAGCGCGAGCATCGCGTCGAGGTGCGCGGCGAGGTTGCGGCGATGGGCCAGGTCGCCGTCGGACGTCTCGATCATCTTGCGCTGCTGCACCACGTCCTGCAGGCCGTACGCCAGCCAGGCGGTGGACGGCAGCCCGTCGCGGCCGGCGCGGCCGGTCTCCTGGTAGTAGCCCTCGACCGACTTGGGCAGGTCGAGGTGGGCCACGAAGCGGACGTCGGGCTTGTCGATGCCCATGCCGAAGGCGATGGTGGCCACCATGACCAGGCCGTCCTCGCGCAGGAAGCGGTGCTGGTTGGCGGCGCGGGTCGCCGCGTCGAGGCCGGCGTGGTAGGGCAGCGCGGCGATGCCGTTGGCGGTCAGGAACTCGGCGGTCTTGTCGACCGAGGCGCGGGACAGGCAGTAGACGATGCCCGCGTCACCCGGATGCTCGTCGCGCAGCAGGGCCAGCAGTTGCTTGCGGGGCTCCCGCTTGGGCACGATCCGGTACTGAATGTTGGGCCGGTCGAAGCTGGCCACGAAGTGTCGCGCGTCGTCGAGGCCCAGCCTGCTGGCGATCTCGCGGCGGGTGGCGCTCGTCGCGGTGGCGGTCAACGCGATGCGGGGGACCTGCGGCCACCGCTCGTGCAGCATCGACAGGGCCAGGTAGTCGGGCCGGAAGTCGTGCCCCCACTGCGACACGCAGTGCGCCTCGTCGATCGCGAACAGGGAGATGCGCCCCCGGTCGAGCAGGGCGAGGGTGGACCGGACGCCGAGCGCCTCCGGCGCCAGGTAGAGCAGGTCCAGCTCGCCGGCCACGAAGGCCGCCTCGACCCGGCGGCGGGCGTCGAGGGTCTGCGTCGAGTTGAGGAAGCCGGCGCGTACGCCGACCGCGGTGAGCGCGTCCACCTGGTCCTGCATGAGCGCGATCAGCGGCGACACGACGACCGCGACGCCGTCGCGGACCAGGGCCGGGATCTGGTAGCACAGCGATTTGCCGCCACCGGTGGGCATCAGCACCAGCGCGTCGCCGCCGGCGACGACATGGTCGATGACCTGCTGCTGGAAGCCGCGGAAGGCGTCGTAGCCGAACACCCGGCGCAGCGCCGCCAGCGCGTCGTCGGTCCGCAGCTCGGTCGGGGAAGCCATCCGGGGAGTCTACGAGCCCTCCCCGACAGCATCGCCCGCACGGCGGCCGGCGCGTCCGCCGCGCCGCGACGGTCACTGCGCCGACGTGTCGTCTCCGTCGCCCCAGCAGAGCCCGCCGATGCCGGCCGCGCTGTGGAAGCCGGGGTGTCCGTTGACGTCCATGCAGACTTCGTTGTCGGGGCCGCTCCGGCCGCAGAACACCGGCTCGACGTGGTGCCAGGCGTCGGCCCGGGACAGCAGCGCGGCCCCGGCGGCCACCTCGGGGCGCAGGGTGGTCAACCCCTCCGTGTAGACGACGGCCTGGTCGCGGGCCTCCGTCAGGTCCGTCGCCAGGTAGGACAGGTGCAGCGTCCAGCGCCGGGCCGCCGGCCGCTCGCGCTCCGTCGGACCCAGAGCGATGAGGTACGACGACAGTGTCTCCGGCGTTGCCAACGCGAATTCGATGGCGGCCCGGACCCGCTCGGACACGTCGGCCCGGTCGAGCAGGTCGGTCAGGTCGTCCTGGCCGTCACGGGGTCGCCGGGACTCACCATCCCAACGAGACGATTGATTGTCCGTCACGATGCCCTGCCTCTCCGTAGCGGATCCTCGTCAAGAGCCTGGACCAGGCGAGGCAAAAATGCAACGTCGCCATTCTTTGGAAACAGATGCTTGAGGTGTGGTCGCTCTTGGGTAAGAATCGATCACTCACAGTGGAGGTGACGGCGGCGATGGCACAGGTGCCCAGTCCGACGATCAGAGCCCGCCGGCTGCGGCGCGAGTTGCGCCGCCTGCGGGACCGCACCGGGCACACCGCCGAGGAGGTTGCCAAGATCCTGGGCTGGCACCGGACGAAGGTCATCCGCTTCGAACTCGGACACTCGCGGGTGATGCCCAAGGACCTGCCCCCGCTGCTCGACCTCTACGACGCATCCGAGGGCGAGCGGGAGTCGCTGAACGCGCTGCTGCGGCAGTCCCGGCAGAAGGGGTGGTGGAGCGCGTACGGCGACGTGCTGCCGGACGACTTCGTCGGCTTCGAGGCGGAGGCGACGTCGATCAGCGCGTTCGAGTGTCTGTACGTTCCCGGCCTGTTGCAGACGGAGCAGTACGTCCGCGCCATCGTCAGAGCGGGCCGCAGCACCGCCGACCAGGACGAGACCGACCGGCGGGTGGCGGCCCGACTCGCCCGCAAGGCCATGCTCTCGCGCGACGTGCCGCCGAAGCTGTGGATGGTGCTTGATGAGGCGGCTGTCCGTCGCGTCGTGGGTGGCAGGGACGTGATGCGAGCGCAGCTCGCCCGCCTGGTCGAGGCATGTGAGCTGCCCACTGTCGAGATCCAGATCCTGCCGTTCGCCGCCGGCGCGCACGCGGGAATGGGCGGCCCGTTCACCCTGCTCGACTACGCCGATCCGAGCCTGGACCCCACCGTCGTCTATCTCGACAACGACTCCAGCACGCTCCTGCTCGAAGAGGAGAGGCACGTCGCCCGATATAGACTCATGTTCGATCACCTCATGGCCAAGGCGCTCGACCCTGACGTGTCGGCTGGCTTCCTGGCACGGGTGGCGGGTGACTACTGACCGGGACGCAAGGGGTTTGACCGATGACGGCTCCGGACACTCCCACGGCCACGTGGTGTAAGAGCAGCCGGAGCAGTGCAAGCGGCTCGAACTGCGTCGAGGTGGCCGTACTCCCCGAGGGGCTGGCGGTGCGGGACTCCAAGGACCCGGGCGGCCCGGCGCTCGTCTTCGGCCGGGACGCCTGGTCGTCGTTCGTGACCGGCCTGCGACGCGATCCGCGCGGCTGAACGTTCCGTCGCCGGAGGGCAGCGCTACCACGCCCCCGGCCCGCCCGCGGCGCGCGGCGGCGGGCGTGCCCGTGCCCACCCCGACCGGCGGGATAGAGTCGCTGATTGACCAATCGCGGCCGATGGCGGCCGCGGCGCCACGTCTTGGGGGTACGGGTGAGCGAGGCGCACACTGTCGGTGACGGGCAGCCGACGGCCGAGTCGGAGACCACCCTGGTGGTGGTCACCGGGGTGTCCGGTGGCGGTCGCAGCACCGTCGCCCGCGCGTTGGAGAACGTCGGCTACTACGTCGTGGACAACCTGCCGCAGGCGCTCATGCTCGACATGGCCGAGCTGGCGTTCAAGGCCGGCGGCGCCGCCCGGCGTACGGCGATGGTCCTGGACGTGCGCTCGCGCGCCTTCTCCACCGACCTGGCGGGGGCTATCCGGGAGCTCAAGGAGCGTGGCTTCTCGCCCCGGGTGGTGTTCGTCGACGCCGACGACGAGGTGCTGATCCGTCGGTTCGAGAGTGTCCGGCGCTCGCACCCGTTGCAGGGTGACGGGCGGCTCGCCGACGGTATCGCCGTCGAGCGCGGGCTGCTGGAGGAGGCCCGCGACCAGGCCGACGTGATCATCGACACCAGCCACCTGAACGTCAACCAGCTCCGCCGGCGCATCGAGGAGCTGTTCGGCGGCGAGGACGCCCGTCGGCTGCGGGTGACCGTGCTCTCGTTCGGCTTCAAGTACGGCCTGCCGCCGGACGCCGACTTCGTGCTGGACGCCCGGTTTCTGCCCAACCCGTACTGGGTGCCGGAGCTGCGCGAGCACACCGGCCGGGAGGAGGCGGTCAGCGCGTACGTGCTGGGGCAGGAGGGCGCGGACGCCTTCGTCGCCTCGTACGCCGACCTGGTCAACGCCACCACCACGGGGTTCGAGCGGGAGGGCAAGCGGTACCTGACCGTGGCCGTGGGCTGCACCGGCGGCAAGCACCGCAGCGTGGCCATCGCCGAGGAGCTGGCCGGCCGGCTGCGTCAGTCGGGGCTGGCGGCGAACGCCCAGCACCGCGACCTGGGGCGGGAATGACGACGCGCCGGGTGGTGGCGTTCGGCGGCGGGCACGGCCTGTCGGCGTCGCTGCGCGCGCTGCGGCACTGCGCCCCCGAACTCGACCTGGACATCACCGCCGTGGTGACGGTCGGCGACGACGGCGGTTCCAGTGGCCGGCTGCGCGCCGAACGAGGTGGCCTGCCCCCGGGCGACCTGCGGCAGGCCCTGGTCGCGCTGGCCGGCGACCATCCGGCCACCCGACGCAGCGCCGGGCTCTTCCAGCACCGCTTCGCGGCGGCGCAGGCTGTCCGCGTACCCCAGCATGCCGGGACCGACGCGGCCCCGGCGGCGCGCGACGCGCCCGGCGTGGGCGCGGACCCGGTTGCCCGAGCGCACGCGACCCCGGCAGCCGGCGACGCGCTGCGGACGGACGCGGACCCGGTTGCCCGAAAGCCGACAGACGCGGACCCGGCGGCGGGTGACGGGGCCCGCGCGGACGGCCTGGCCGGGCACGCAGTGGGCAACCTGGTGCTCAGCGGCCTCATGGAGCTGCTCGGCGACCCGGTGGCGGCGCTGGAGCACGCCGGGGCGATGCTCGGCGCGGTCGGGCGGGTGCTGCCGATGTCGCGCCAGCCGGTCGACATCGAGGCGCGGGTGCGCGGGGTCGACCCGGACGCCCCGGACGAGGTGCGGACCGTGCGCGGTCAGCACCAGGTGGCGGTCACGACCGGGCGGGTCGAGTCGCTGCGCCTGACGCCGGCCGCCCCGGCGGCCTGCGCCGAGGCCCTGGCCGCGATCGGCGCGGCGGACTGGTTGATCTTCGGGCCGGGTAGCTGGTACACGAGCGTGCTGCCGCACCTGCTGGTGCCGCAGTTGGCCGACGCGATCGTGTCCAGCTCGGCCCGACGCCTGGTCACGCTGAACCTGGCCGCGGAGAAGGAGACCCTCGGCCTCTCGGTCGCCGATCATCTGGCGGCGCTGCACTGGTACCTGCCGGAGCTGAAGGTTGATCTCGTGCTGGCGGACGCCAAGGCGGTGGGTGACCCGGAACCGGTCGAACGTGCGGCAGAATCGCTGGGTGCCCGCCTGGTCCTAGCCCCCGTCGCCGTCACCGACGGCACTCCCCGCCATGATCCGGCTGCCCTGGGCGCCGCGCTGGTGCCTGTCCTGGGCGCCGATCGTTAGACACGTACGTAATCACCGGCGACACGCCGGAACAGGTCCGTGAGGGGACGCACAATGGCGATGACGGCTGCGGTCAAGGACGAGCTGAGTCGGGTCGACGTGCCCAAGCCCTGCTGTCGGCGGGCGGAGATGGCCGCGCTGCTGCGCTTCGCCGGAGGGCTGCACATCGTCTCCGGCCGGGTGGTGGTGGAGGCGGAGCTGGACACCGGCGCGGTGGCGCGTCGGCTGCGCCGGGAGATCGCCGAGGTCTACGGCTACCCGAGCGAGATCCACGTGCTCGCCTCCGGCGGGCTGCGCAAGGGCAGCCACTTCATCGTCCGGGTGGTCAAGGACGGCGAGGCGCTCGCGCGGCAGACCGGCCTGCTGGACGTGCGCGGCCGGCCGGTGCGGGGGCTGCCCCCGCACGTGGTGGCGGCGAACGTCTGCTGCGCGGTCTCGGCGTGGCGGGGCGCGTTCATGGCGCACGGCTCGCTCACCGAGCCCGGCCGCTCCAGCGCGTTGGAGATCACCTGCCCGGGGCCGGAGTCGGCGCTCGCGCTGGTCGGCGCGGCCCGCCGGATCGGCATCACGGCCAAGAACCGTGAGGTACGCGGGGTGGACCGGGTCGTCGTCAAGGACGGCGACGCGATCGCCGCGCTGCTCACCCGCATCGGCGCGCACTCCAGCGTGCTGGCCTGGGAGGAACGTCGGGTACGCCGGGAGGTGCGGGCCACCGCCAACCGGCTGGCCAACTTCGACGACGCGAACCTGCGCCGCTCGGCGCGCGCCGCGGTGGCCGCCGCCGCCCGGGTCACCCGCGCCCTGGAGATCCTGGCCGACGAGGCCCCCAACCACCTCACCGACGCGGGGAGGCTGCGCCTGGAGCACCGGCAGGCGTCGCTGGAGGAGCTGGGGGCGCTGGCCGACCCGCCGCTGACCAAGGACGCCATCGCCGGGCGGATCCGCCGCCTGCTGGCGCTGGCCGACAAGCGGGCCCGGGACCTCGGCATCCCGGATACGGAAGCAGCCGTCACGCCCGACATGCTCGTGGTCTGATAGGACGGTGGGCCCGTACGGTGCGCCGGGAGCACGCCCCGGCGCGGCGTGCTCCCGCACGCTCGGATAGGGTCGCTGAGTACGGCAAGGGGGCCGACATCGGCACCTCTCGTCGTGCCCACCGCCTCGGGCGGTCAGGTCCTCAGACCGCGCGGCGGGGTGGCCGAGATGAACCGTCGACGGCCGGCTCCAACGGTCGGCGCACACCATTCCCGCCGGCCCGTTGAGTCAAGCCGGCGGACCAGAACGCGAGGAGATGGGACCTGTGACCATCCGGGTTGGCATCAACGGCTTTGGCCGAATCGGCCGTAACTTCTTCCGGGCAGTGCTGGCGTCCGACGCCGACATCGAGGTCGTGGCGGTCAACGACCTGACCGACAACGGCACGCTCGCCCACCTGCTCAAGTACGACAGCATCCTGGGTCGCCTGCCGTACGAGGTGAAGGCCACCGCCGACGAGATCACCGTCGGTGGCAAGACCATCAAGGCGTTCGCCGAGAAGGACCCGGCGGCGCTGGCGTGGGGCGAGGTCGGCGCCGACGTCGTCATCGAGTCGACGGGCTTCTTCACCGACGGCACCAAGGCCAAGGCGCACATCGACGGCGGCGCCAAGAAGGTCATCATCTCCGCCCCGGCGAAGAACGAGGACGTCACCGTGGTCATGGGTGTCAACCACGACACCTACGACCCGGCGAAGCACACCATCATCTCCAACGCCTCGTGCACGACGAACTGCCTCGCCCCGATGGCGAAGGTCCTGCAGGACACGTTCGGCATCACCAAGGGTCTGATGACGACGATCCACGCGTACACCCAGGACCAGAACCTGCAGGACGCGCCGCACAAGGACCTGCGCCGGGCGCGCGCCGCCGCGCTGAACATCGTCCCGACCTCCACCGGCGCCGCGAAGGCCATCGGCCTGGTGCTGCCGGAGCTGAAGGGCAAGCTCGACGGGTACGCGCTGCGGGTGCCGATCCCGACCGGCTCGGCCACCGACCTGACCGTCGAGGTCGGCCGGGAGACCACCGTGGACGAGGTCAACGCCGCGCTGAAGGCCGCCGCGGAGGGCCCGCTCAAGGGCATCCTGGTTTACAACGAGGACCCGATCGTCTCCTCCGACATCGTCACCGACCCGGCGTCGTGCATCTTCGACGCGCCGCTGACCAAGGTCATCGGCAACCAGGTCAAGGTCGTCGGCTGGTACGACAACGAGTGGGGCTACTCGAACCGCCTCGTCGACCTCGTCAAGCTGGTCGGTTCGTCGCTGTGAGCATCCGGACCCTCGACGACCTGCTCGCCGAGGGGGTGTCGGGTCGGCGCGTGCTGGTGCGCGCCGACCTGAACGTCCCGCTCGACAAGCAGTCCGGTGCCATCACCGACGACGGCCGCATCCGCGCGGTGCTGCCGACCCTGGGCGCGCTGGTCGAGGCCGGCGCGAAGGTGGTCGTCTGCTCGCACCTGGGCCGCCCGAAGGGCGCTCCGGACCCGCAGTTCAGCCTGAGCCCGGTCGCCGACCGGCTCGGTGAGCTGCTCGGCGCGCCGGTGCACTTCGCCACCGACACCGTCGGTGAGTCCGCCCGCTCGACCGTCGCCGACCTGGCCGACGGCCAGGTCGCCCTGCTGGAGAACCTGCGCTTCAACGCCGGTGAGACCAGCAAGGACGAGGCCGAGCGGGGCGCGTTCGCCGACCAGCTCGCCGCGTTCGGCGACGCGTACGTCGACGACGCGTTCGGCGCCGTGCACCGCAAGCACGCCAGCGTGTACGACGTGCCGGCGCGGCTGCCGCACGTGGCCGGCCGGCTGGTGCTGCGCGAGGTCGAGGTGCTCTCCAAGCTGACCAGCGAGCCCGAGCGGCCGTACGTGGTGGTGCTCGGCGGGTCCAAGGTCTCCGACAAGCTGGCCGTGATCGAGGCGCTGCTGCCGACGGTCGACCGGCTGCTCATCGGCGGCGGGATGTGCTTCACCTTCCTCAAGGCCCAGGGCCTGGAGGTGGGCACGTCGCTGCTGGAGAAGGACATGGTCGAGACCTGCCGCAACCTGCTGGAGCGGGCCGACGGCAAGATCCTGCTCCCGGTCGACGTGGTGGTCGCGGACGCGTTCGCGCCGGATGCCGCGCACGACACGGTCCGCGTCGACGGCATCCCGAGCCACCGGCTCGGCCTGGACATCGGCCCGGAGACGGTCGCCGGCTTCGCCGCCGCCCTGTCCCAGGCGAAGACGATCTTCTGGAACGGGCCGATGGGCGTGTTCGAGATGGCCGCCTTCGCGGCCGGCACCCGGGGTGTCGCCGAGGCGATCACCAAGGCCGACGCGTTCAGCGTCGTCGGCGGCGGTGACAGCGCGGCGGCCGTGCGGGCGTTGGGCCTGGACGAGTCGAGCTTCGGTCACATCTCCACCGGTGGCGGCGCCTCCCTGGAGTACCTGGAGGGCAAGACCCTCCCCGGCATCGCGGCCCTGGAGAACTGAGCATGGCGAGCACGACCCGCCGGCCGTTGATGGCCGGCAACTGGAAGATGAACCTCAACCACCTCGAGGCCAACCTGCTCGTGCAGAAGCTGGCCGCGAGCCTCACCGAGAAGCAGCTCACCGAGGTCGAGACGGTGGTGCTGCCGCCCTTCACCGACCTGCGCACCGTGCAGACGGCGGTGGACGGCGACAAGCTGCTGATCGGCTACGGCGGGCAGGACCTGTCCCCGCACGCCTCCGGCGCGTACACCGGTGACATCTCCGGGCCGCTGCTGGCCAAGCTCGGCTGCACGTACGTGGTGGTCGGGCACTCCGAGCGGCGGGCCTACCACCACGAGGACGACTCGGTCGTCAACGCGAAGGTGAAGGCGGCGCTCACGCACGGCCTGACCCCCATCCTCTGCGTGGGGGAGGGGCTGGACGTGCGCGAGCAGGGCACCCACGTGGCGCACTGCTCCGACCAGCTCGACGGGGGCCTCGCCGGGCTCACGCCCGAGCAGGTACGCCAGGTCGTCATCGCGTACGAGCCGGTCTGGGCGATCGGCACCGGCAAGACGGCCACGCCGGAGGACGCCCAGGAGGTCTGCGGCGCGGTCCGCCAGCGGTTGGCGGAGCGCTTCGACGCCGAGACCGCTGACGCCGTCCGGGTCCTCTACGGCGGCTCGGTCAAGGCGTCAAACGTCGCCTCGATCATGGCCCAGCCGGACGTGGACGGCGGCCTGGTGGGCGGCGCGAGCCTGGACGCGGAGGAATTCGCGCAGATCTGCCGCTTCCCCGAGCACATCGCTCGCTGATCGCTCGCTATTCTGGACACCGCCCGTCCACCGGCCGGTGCCGGAGTGCCCGACCTGTCCGGGCGAGGATCGCTACGAGAGGACTGCCCCCAGCCATGCCGATCTGGTTCGCATACACGTTGATCGTGTTGCTGGTCATCACGAGCATTCTGCTCACCCTGCTCATCCTGCTGCACCGCGGTAAGGGCGGCGGGTTGTCGAGCATGTTCGGCGGCGGTGTCAGCTCCAGCCTCGCCGGCTCCTCGGTGGCCGAGAAGAACCTGGATCGGTACACCGTTCTGGTGGGTGTCGTCTGGTTCGCGGCAATCGTCGGGCTGGGTCTCTGGCTCCGTCTCCAGATGAACAGCGGCACCTGAGCAAGCCCGCCAAGTCGTACAATCTGCGCGCGGTCCGTCACTCGACGGGCCGCGCGCAGTATTTTCTCCGCTGCACCGCGTCGCCCGCCGCCCATCCCCGACGGCGGCGGGTCCCCTCCGACGACAGGAGCGAGCAGCCGTGCCCAGTGGCAATGTCATCCGTGGCGCCCGCGTCGGGTCCGCGCCCATGCGCCCGGACGAGCGGCACCAGCCGGCCCCCCGACAGGCCGTCACCTACTGGTGCCGCAACGATCACCAGACCGACATCAGGATCGCGGCCGACGCCACGGCGCCGCCGCTGTGGGACTGCCCCCGCTGCGGGCTCCCCGCCGGCCTGGACGCCGAGAACCCGCCCGGACGGGTCCGCGCCGAGCCCTACAAGAGCCACCTGGCGTACGTGAAGGAGCGGCGTACCGCCGAGGAGGGGGAGGCGTTGCTGGCCGAGGCCCTCGCCGCGCTGCGCCGCCGACGCGGCGAGTGAAAGGAAGGGCCCCTTATTCAACGCCAGGCGGTAATAAGGGGCCCTTCCTTTCACTTAGCGCAGGCTGCGCAGGCGGGCCGGCACGTCCGCGGCGGCCGCGCGGTCCAGCAACCAGCGGGTACGGTCCACGCCGTGCACCCCGGCGGCCGGGAGCTGCACCGGCCCCGCGCCGGCCAGAGCCATGCCCACCGCGCGTGCCTTGTCGGCGCCGGCGGCCACCAGCCAGACCTCCTCGGCCGTGTTGATCGCCCCCAGGGTGAGGGTGGTCCGCACCGGCGGCGGCTTCGGGCTGCCCCGCACCGCGCTGACCGGCCGCGTGTCGTGGTGCACCGGGTGCTCCGGGAAGACCGAGGCGACGTGCCCGTCCTCGCCCACACCGAGCATCAGCACGTCGAAGTGCGGCAGCGCGGCGTGCCCCGGCCGGGCGGCGCGGGCCAGCTCCTCGGCGTACGCGGCGGCGGCCGCCTCGGGGTCGTTGCCGGCCGGGCCGTCGGAGGCCGGCATGGCGTGCACCCGGGCCGGGTCCAGCGGCACCGAGTCCAGCAGGGCGGCCCGCGCCTGGGTCTCGTTGCGCTCCGGGTCACCGGACGGCAGGAACCGCTCGTCGCCCCACCACACGTCGACCCGGGACCAGTCGACCGCGTCGCGGGCCGGCAGCTGCGCCACCGCCCGGTAGACGGCGGCGGCGACCCGACCACCGGTGAGGACCACCGCGGCCTCGCCCCGGTCGGCCTGGGCGTCGAGCACCTTCACCAGCAGTCGGGCCGCCACGGCCTGCGCCAGCAGATCGGCGTCGGCGTGGACGGCGACACTCGCCTCACTCATGGGTTGTGCCTTCGTTTCCGGACCGCTGGGCGGTCGCTGTCGCGTCGTGCCCGGACGCCGAGCGTCCGGAGGTGGCGGTGCGGGGCCGGGACGGTGCGTCCCGGCCCTGCCGGTGTCGTACTGCTCAGCTCTCGCCGCTCGTGCCGGTGTGCGCGGTGACCCCGGCCTCGGCGCGCTGGGCCGTGGCCGGATCCTTCCAGACGTGCACCCGCTGCGGCGGGCGCTGCTCCAGACCGCGCAGGCCGGCGGTCGCGCCCAACGCCTCCGCGTACACCTGGTCGGCGTCGAGGCGGCGCAGCTCCTCGGCCAGCTCGTCGCCGAGCGGCCGACGGACCAGCGGCAGCGCCCGATCCTCCTGACCGGTCCGCCGGAACACCGCCAGGCTGTCCTCGCGGGTCAGCGTCAGCTTGTCGCCGTTGGCGCAGGTCAACTGCACCTCGCGCATGCGGGGGAACTCGTCGGTGTCCACCCGGCGCGGGGTGATGCCGAGCCGGCTGGACAGCCAACCGACCATCAGGGCCGCCGTCGGGTCGCTGGGTGGCGCGACGACGGTCGCCTCGGTGACCTGCTCGCTGGTGGTGTCGAACGCCCCGGCGACCAGGGTCCGCCACGGGGTGATCCGGGTCCACGCCAGGTCGGTGTCGCCCGGGGCGTAGTCCCGGGCCCGCTGGCGCAGCGCCTCCACCGGGTCGGCGGCCTGCGCGGAGTCGGTGATCCGCCGGTCCGCGACCACACCGAGGAAGTCGGTAGCGATCTCCGCGGGCGGCTCACCGTGCCACCAGGTCACCACCGGTACGTCCGGCACCAGCAGCGGCATGACCACCGACTCGGCGTGCAGGGCGAGCCGCCCGTACATCCGGGTGACGACCGCCTCGCACGGGCCGAGACGACCGCCGACCACGATCTCCGCGTCCAGCCGGTTCCGGTCCCGCTCGATGTCGGAGCGGACCACGACCACCAGCCGGCACGGGTGGGCGGCGGCGGCGATGGTCGCCGCCGCCTCCGCCTCGCGCACGCGCTTCTCGTCCACCACCACGATGAGGGTGAGCGCCATGCCGCTGGCCACACCACCGGCGCTACGCCGCTCGGCGGCCAGCGCCTTGACCACCTCGTTGCCGGTGGTGTCCCACAGCCCGATCATGCTCTTCTCCAAGCGCGGCCCTCACGGGCCAGCATCTCGTCAGCCGCCCGTGGACCCCACTCGCCGGCCCGGTACGGCTCCGGGGTGGTGCCCACCCAGGCGTGCTCCAGCGGGTCGATGACCTGCCAGCTCTGCTCGACCTCGGCGGCGTCCGGGAACAGCGTGCGGTCCCCGATCAGCACGTCCAGGACGAGCCGCTCGTACGCCTCCGGGCTGGACTCGGTGAACGCCTCGCCGTACTGGAAGTCCATGGCGATGTCGCGGACCTCCATGGTGGTGCCCGGTACCTTCGAGCCGAACTTGAGCACCACGCCCTCGTCCGGCTGCACCCGGATGACCAACTGGTTGTTGCCCAGCGACTCCATGTCGGCGTCGTTGAACGGCAGGTGCGGCGCCTTCTTGAACATGATGGCGACTTCGGTGACCCGCCGGGGGAGTCGCTTGCCGGCCCGGATGTAGAACGGCACCTCGGCCCAGCGCCGGTTCTGGATGCCGAGGCGCACCGCCACGTACGTCTCCGTGGTGGAGTCGGCGGGCACGTCCCGCTCCTCCCGGTAGCCGACCGCGCGCTCGCCGCCCACCCAGCCGGGCAGGTACTGGCCCCGGACGGTGTCCCGGGCCACGTCCTTCGGCAGGGTGATCGCCTTGAGCACCTTCAGCTTCTCGGCCCGGATCTCGTCGGCGTCGAAGCTGGTCGGCTCCTCCATCGCCACCAGGGCGAGAAGTTGCAGGAGGTGGTTCTGCAGCACGTCGCGGGCGGTGCCGACGGTGTCGTAGAAGCCGGCCCGGGTGCCGATGCCGACGTCCTCGGCCATGGTGATCTGCACCGAGTCGACGTACTTGGAGTTCCACAGCGGCTCGAACAGGTTGTTGGCGAACCGCAGGGCCAGGATGTTCTGGACGGTCTCCTTGCCCAGGTAGTGGTCGATCCGGAAGACGTCCTGCCGGGTGAACACGTCGTCGACCAGGTCGTTGAGCGCCTTCGCCGACGGCAGGTCGTTGCCGAACGGCTTCTCCACCACGACCCGCCGCCAACCGCCGGACTTGTCGTTGTCGGCCATCCCGGTGCGGGCCAACTGCTTGAGCACGACGGGGAAGGCGGCCGGGGGGATGGAGAAGTAGAACGCCGCGTTACCGGCGATGCCGTGGGTCTGGCGCAGGTCGTCCAAGGTCGAGGCGAGCTGGTCGAAGGCGGCGTCGTCGTCGAACGAGCCGCCCACGAACTTGATGTTGCCGGCCAGCCGCGCCCAGACCTCGTCCCGCCACGGCGTACGGGCGTGCTTCTTGGCCGCCTCGCAGGCCAGGGTCTCGAAGTCACCGTCGCCCCAGTCGCGGCGCGCGAAGCCGAGCACCACGAAACCGGGCGGCAGCAGCCCCCGGTTCGCCAGGTCGTAGACCGCGGGCAGCAACTTCTTGCGGGCCAGGTCGCCGGTCACCCCGAAGATCACCAGAGCGCACGGCTCGGGGATCCGGGGCAACCGGCGGTCCTGCGGGTCGCGTAGCGGGTTCACGCCTTGGGTCACGTCGTCCATCCTCACGTGCGCAGCTGACCGGCCGCGTCGAGCAGTTGGGCGACCCCGGCGGCCCGGTCGGTCAGGTGCAGTCGCAGCACCGGCCGGTCCCGGCCGGCGAGGGCCTGCCGGTCGCCGGCGGCCTGCGCCGCCTGCAACTCGCCGAAGGTGTACGGCTTGCCCGGCACGTCCAGGTCCTCCGCGACCGCGCCGGTCACCTGCAGGTAGCTGCCCACCTGCGGGCCGCCCTTGTGGTACTGGCCGGTGGAGTGCAGGAACCGCGGCCCCCAGCCGAAGGTGACCGGCCGGCCGGACGCGCCGGCCAGCAACGGCCGCAACCCGGCCGTGTCGGCGTCGGCGAACCGGTCGAGGTACGCCATCACCGCGAGGTAACCGTCGTCGCCCAGCCCGTCGAGCAGCCACCGCAGCACCCCGGCCAGGTCACCCGGGGCGCCCTGCGGCGCGTACACCTCGATCGCGCCCTCGGTGAACGACGGCTCCTCCGTCGGCAGCCCCGAGGCCAGGATCTTGTTGGTGTTCTCCTTGGACTCGGTGACGTTCGGCTGGTTGAACGGGTCGATGCCGAGCACCACGCCGGCCACCGCGGTGGCGTACTCCCAGGCCAGGAACTGCGCGCCGAGCGGGCCGTTGACGGCCACGTCCGGGTCGGCGCCGCCGCCGGGCACGTCACCGGCGGCCAGCGCGCCGCCGTAGCTGACGGTCAGCACGTCGGGGCCGGTCGCGCCGGGGCTCTGCGGTGACTCCACGACCACCGGCAGGATGCCCACGCCGGCCTTGCCGGTCGACTCGGCGATGAGCTGCTCGGCCCAGTCGCCCAGACCGTCGATGCCGGTGCCGTCGGACACCAGGGCGACCTTGTCGCGGGCCAGCGTGGCGGCGGCGCCCAGCGCGGCGCCCAGCGCCAGCGCCGGGTTGTCGCTGTCGGCGGCGAGCGACCGGGCCAACGCGTCGGCCTGGTCGATCAGCTCCGACACGTCGACGCCGGCCAGCGCGGACGGCACCAGCCCGAACGCGGTCAGCGCCGAGTACCGGCCGCCCACGTTCGGGTCGGCGAGCACGGTGAACGCGCCCATCTCGGTCGCGGTCGCCTCCAGCGGCGAGCCCGGGTCGGTGACGATGACGAAGTGCCGGCCGGCCTCCGCCTCGGTCATCCCGGCGTCCAGGAACGCCTGCCAGTAGGCGCGGCGGTGGCTGTCGGTCTCCACCGTCGAGCCGGACTTGCTGGCGACCACCACCACGGTGCGTTCCAGCCGGTCACCGAGGGCCGCCCGGACCTGGCCCGGGTCGGTGGTGTCCAGCACCGTCAACGGCCGGCCCAGGGTCCGCGTGATGACCTCGGGGGCGAGCGACGAGCCACCCATGCCGGCGAGCACGACGTGGTCCAGGTCGGCCAGCTCCGCCTTCAGCTCGGCGAGCTGCGCCAGCAGCTCCCGGCTGCGCTGGTGGGTATCCACCCAACCGAGCCGGATCTTCGCCTCGGCCTCGGCGTCCGAACCCCACAGGGTCGTGTCCTTGGCGGCCAGCCGCCCGGGGACGCCGGCCTTGACCAGCGCCTCCCGGGTCGAGGCGGGCGCGGCCTTGTCGACCGCGTCCGCGCCGTAGACGGCGAGCCCGGCGGCGGCCTCCGCCGGCCCGGCAAGAAGATCACTCATGCCGCCACTCCACTTCGTTCCGTGCCGTCATGAGGCGCCTGCACGCTGGGCTTGCCGATTCGCTCGCTGCGCTCGCTCATGCCGCCACTCCACTTCGCTGGGTGCTGATCGGCTCGCTCACGCGCCACCGGCCTTCTCGGCGGCCTTGGCGTTGCCCTCGGCGGCCTTGTTCGGCGCACCCTGGCCCTTCGCCGCGGCCTTCAGCGACTTGCTGACGCCGTCGAGCAGCTCCTGCCAGCTCGCCTCGAACTTCTCCACGCCCTCGCGCTCCAGGGTGACGATCACGTCCGCCATGTCCACCCCGACCGACTCCAGGTCCGCGAAGACCTTCCGGGCCGCGTCGTAGGACCCGGTGACGGTGTCGCCGCGGGTCTCGCCGTGATCGGCGTACGCGTGGATGACCGACTCCGGCATGGTGTTGACCGTTCCGGCGGCGATCAGCTCCTCGACGTAGATGACGTCCCGGTAGTCCGGGTTCTTCGTCGAGGTGGAGGCCCACAGCGGCCGCTGCGGGTGCGCGCCGGCGGCCTCGAGCGCCTTCCAGCGGTCCGAGGAGAAGACCTCGGTGTACCGCTCGTACGCGAGCTGCGCGTTGGCCACGGCGGCCTTGCCGCGCAGCGCCTTGGCCTGGTCCGAGCCGATCTTCTCGAGCCTCTTGTCGACCTCGGAATCCACCCGGGAGACGAAGAACGACGCGACCGAGCCGATGGTGGACAGGTCGTGACCGTTGGCCTTGGCCCGCTCCAGGCCGGCCAGGAACGCCTCCATCACCGCCGAGTAGCGGTCCAGGCCGAAGATCAGCGTCACGTTGACGCTGATCCCCTCGGCGAGCGTGTCGGCGATCGCCGACAGGCCCTCCTCGGTGGCCGGGATCTTGATGAAGAGGTTGGGCCGGTCGACCAGCCACCACAGCGCCTTGGCCTCGGCGACCGTCTTGTCGGCGTCGTGCGCGCTGCGCGGGTCCACCTCGATGGAGACCCGGCCGTCCACGCCGGCGCTGCCGTCGTAGGACGGGCGCATCACGTCGCACGCCCACCGTACGTCGTACGTGGTGAGCATCCGGACGGCCTCTTCGACGTCCACGCCACGGGTGGCCAGGTCGCGAAGCTGCCAGTTGTACTCGTCGGCGTCGCTGAGCGCCTTTGCGAAGATCGTCGGGTTGGTGGTGACCCCGGCCACGTGCTTCTCGCGGCGGAGCTGGTCCAGCCCGCCGGAGCTCAGACGCACCCGGGAGAGATCGTCGAGCCAGACCGCCACACCCGCGGCGGTGAGCTCATTCAGCTTGTCGGTCATGCCGTTTACGCTCCCTCAGTTGCCGGTGGTGAAACCGGTGATGTCGCCCACCCGGGCCAGCGAGGCGTGCGCCGCCGCCACGATCCGGTCGGGGGTGAACCCGAACTGCTCGAAGAGCACGGTGTGCGGGGCGCTCGCGCCGTAGTGCTCGATGCTGACGCTCTCGCCCAGGTCGCCGACGATCCCGCGCCAGGACATCGCGATGCCCGCCTCCACGCTCACCCGTGCCTTTACCCCACGCGGGAGCACCGACTCCCGGTACGCCTCATCCTGCTCGTAGAACCACTCCTGGCAGGGCATCGAGACCACCCGGGTCGGGGTGCCGTCGGCCTCCAGCCGCTCCCGGGCGGTCAGGGCGAGCTGCACCTCGGACCCGGTGCCGATGATGATCACCTGGGGCTTGCCGTTGGACGCCTCGGCCAGCACGTAACCGCCCTTGGCCACACCTGACGCATCGCCCAGAACCTCCCGGTCCAGGGTCGGCAGGGCCTGGCGGCTCAGCGCCAGCGCGGTCGGTCGGTCGGTGTGCTCCAGCGCCTGCCGCCAGGCCCACACCGTCTCGTTGCCGTCCGCCGGGCGGACCACGTCCAGGCCCGGGATGGCGCGCAGCGCGGTCAGGTGCTCCACCGGCTGGTGGGTCGGGCCGTCCTCGCCCAGACCGATCGAGTCGTGCGTCCAGACGTACGTCACGGGCAGCTTCATCAGCGCGGCCAGCCGCACCGAGGGGCGCATGTAGTCGCTGAACACCAGGAACGTGCCGCCGTACGGGCGGGTGCCGCCGTGCAGGGCGATGCCGTTCAGGATCGCGCCCATGGCGTGCTCACGGATGCCGAAGTGCAGCGTGCGGCCGTACTCGTGGCCCGGGAAGTCCTTGGTGGCGTGCGAGGCCGGGATGAACGACGGCTCGCCCTTCATGGTGGTGTTGTTGCTCTCGGCCAGGTCGGCCGAGCCGCCCCACAGCTCCGGCAGCACCGGCGCGAGCGCCTCCAGCACCTTGCCGGACGCGGCCCGGGTGGCCACACCCTTGGCGTCGGCGGGGAAGACCGGCAGCGCGTCGGTCCAGCCGTCGGGCAGCACCCGGCCGGCGAGCCGCTCGTAGAGCGCGGTGCGCTCGGGGTTGGCCTTCTTCCAGGCGTCGAACGACGCGGTCCACGCCTGCTCGGCGTCCGAGCCGCGACCCATCACCGTGCGGGCGTGACCCAGCACCTCCTCGTCGACCTGGAAGGTCTGCTCCGGGTCGAAGCCGAGGATGCGCTTGGTGGCCTTGACCTCGTCGGCGCCGAGCGCGGAGCCGTGGATCTTGCCGGTGTTCTGCTTGTTGGGCGCGGGCCAACCGATGATGGTGCGCAGCGCGATGAACGAGGGGCGGGTGGTCTCCGCCTTGGCGGCCACCAGCGCGTCGTACAGCGCCTCGACGTTCTCGTGGTAGTCGCCCTGGTCGGCGTCCCCGCTGCGCCAGTCGACGGTCTGCACGTGCCAGCCGTACGCCTCGTAGCGGGCCGCCACGTCCTCGCTCTTGGCGATCCGGGTGTCGTCCTCGATCGAGATCTCGTTGTCGTCGTAGATCAGCGTGAGGCTGCCCAACTGCTGGTGCCCGGCGAGGGCGCTGGCCTCGTGGCTGATGCCCTCCTCGATGTCGCCGTCGGAGGCGATGCACCAGATGTTGTGGTCGAAGACCGACGTGCCCGGCTCGGCCTCCGGGTCGAACAGGCCCCGCTCGCGGCGGGCCGCCATGGCCATGCCGACGGCGTTGCCCAGACCCTGCCCGAGCGGGCCGGTGGTGGTCTCGACGCCCGGCGTGTGGCCGTGCTCCGGGTGGCCCGGGGTCATCGAGCCCCACTGGCGCAGCGACTTCAGGTCGTCCAGGCTCAGCGGGTAGCCGGAGAGGAAGAGCTGGATGTAGAGCGTCAGGCTGGAGTGGCCGGCGGAGAGCACGAACCGGTCCCGGCCGGGCCAGTTCGGGTCGGCCGGGTTGTGCCGCATGACCCGGTTGAAGAGAAGATAGGCCGCGGGCGCGAGGCTCATCGCGGTGCCCGGGTGGCCGTTGCCGGATTTCTCCACGGCATCCATGGCCAGCACGCGGACGGTGTCGACGGCCCGGCGATCGAGGTCGGACCAGTTGAGTGCGGAGTGCTCGGGTCGGTTGGCAGCCACGATGGTTGTGCTCCTCGGCAGATGGGCGGAACCCTCACTGGTGACCCTATCGAGCGTGACTAAACGTCCGCCCGGGGATCTCGCATGGTGTGCGGTACGTGACGGCGGCCCAGGTCGTTCAACCCGGTGGTGTGACGGCCCGCACCGTTGTCGGGTCGGCCGGGCAGCCAAAACGACGACGCGTAGTGTGTGGGTCGGTGTGCGGTGCCCGAGCGGGGCCCCGCCGATCCGATCTCCCCGTGCCGATGCCGGAAGGTGGCAATCCGTGAGCATGATCACCGAGCGCCCCGCGAGCAACCCCGCCGGGCAGCCCCCGGCACGGGCGGCCGAGGGTCCGGTGGCGCGGCGGGACGTGCGCGCGATCGTGTCGTCGTACGTGGCGCTGACCAAGCCGCGCATCGTCGAACTGCTGTTGGTCACCACCGTCCCGGCGATGATGCTCGCCGAGGGCGGCCTGCCGTCGCTGTGGCTGATGGCTGTCGTGCTCGTCGGTGGCTCGCTCGCGGCCGGGGCGGCCAGCGTCCTCAACTGCTACATCGACCGCGACATCGACCAGTTGATGCGGCGCACCAAGCGGCGTCCGCTGCCGGCGCACACCGTGTCGCCCCGTAACGCGCTGGTCTTCGGTCTGGTGCTGGCGGCGGTCTCGATCGTCCTGATGGCGGCGTTCACCAATCTGCTCGCCGCGGGGCTGACGCTCGCCGCGATCGTCTACTACGACGTCGTCTACACCATGTGGCTCAAGCGCTCCACCCCGACGAACACGTTCTGGGGTGGGGCCTGCGGCGCGGCGCCGGTGCTCATCGGCTGGGCGGCGGTCACCGGTGGGCTCGCTCCGGCGGCCTGGGCGCTGTTCGCGGTGGTCTTCTTCTGGCAGATGCCGCACTTCTACCCGCTCGCCATGAAGTACAAGGACGACTACGCCCGCGCCGGCATCCCGATGCTGCCCGTGGTGGCCTCGACCCGTCGGGTGAACGCCGAGATTCTGATCTTCGCCTGGCTCACGGTGCTCACCTCCCTGGCGGTCTGGCCGCTGGGGCTCAGCGCGATCTACGGCGTGCCGACCCTGGTGGTGGGCGCCATCTTCATCCTTGAGGCGCACAAGCTCTGCCGGCGGGCGACGCGCGGCGAAGCGGTCAAGCCGATGCGGCTGTTCCACTGGTCCACGACGTACCTGACGATCGTGTTCGTGGCCGTCGCGCTCGACGCGCTGATCTGACGCCGCCCGGCGCGCGGCCCGCGTTTCGCCAACAATCCTGCGAACAGTCATCGTCATGGATGAGTTGTCCCGCTTTAACGTCACATCAGAGTAACTTTCGGCATGAGCCGGATCGGCTCAACCTGCGGGAGTTGCAGCCTGGTTTGCTCCGGAAGTTGAGGCGGGAAAGTCCTGATTTAAGCGGACAAAGTGTCCCTGCTGTTCCTTAAACCTCTAGGTAATTGGCATCACAAAAGCTTCATGGTTCTCGCCCGCGCGAGTGGAACTCTGCTTAGGCTTCGCGTCATGGCAGATGGTTCCGATACGACGCTGACGGCCGAGCAGAGCTCCGGCGAGCAGGCCCCGCAGGGTCTGGTCGCGGGTCTCAAGTCGTTCGCCGCCGGGCACGGCGGCGCGAAGGCCGTCATCGAGTACGTCGGTAAGCGCGGCGCGCGGATCGTCCTCGTGGGCGCCGACGGTGAGTGGGGCGACCAGTTCGCCGAGGACACCGTCACGGCCCGGGAGGCGTGCGCCAAGGCGGGAGTCACCGTCGAGAACGCCTGGGAGCGTGAACTGATGGACCAGATGCGACCGAGCAACGACCTCTGGCGGTCGATGGCCCGGCGCACGATGGCCCGCTGAGATAGCTAGCTGGATTGACCAACCACCACCAGTCGACCCGGGGGGAACCCCGGGTCGCTCTCGTTACCTGCTCCCGCCTGGTCGACCTTGACCCCGACGACCGCCTCGTCCTCGACCCGCTCGCCGCGCGGGGGATCATCGCCGAAGCGGCGGTCTGGGACGACCCGGACGTCGACTGGTCCGCGTACGACCTTGTCGTGCTCCGCTCGCCGTGGGACTACGCGCTGCGCCGCGACGAGTTCGTCGCCTGGGCCGCCACGGTGCCCACCCTGGTCAACCCCGCCGACGTGGTGCGGTGGAACACCGACAAGCGCTACCTCGGCGAGCTGAGCGCCGCCGGCGTACCCACCGTGCCGACCGCCTGGGTCGAGCCGGGCGCGAGCTGGTCGCCGCCCGCCGACACCGGCGAGTACGTGATCAAACCGGCGGTCAGCTCCGGTAGCCAGGACACCGGCCGTTACGACCTGGCCGACCCGGAGCACCGGGCCCTCGCCGACGCGCACGTACGTCGCCTCTCGGCCGCCGGCCGGACGACGATGGTCCAGCCGTACCTGAGCGCCGTCGACACCGAGGGCGAGACCGCGCTGCTCTTCCTGGCCGGCCCGGACGGTCTCGCGTTCAGCCACGCCATCCGCAAGGGCGCCATGTTGACCGGCCCCGACCTCGGTCCGGACGAGCTGTACAAGGCCGAGGAGATCACCGCCCGTACCGCCGCGGTCGAGCAGTTGGCCGTCGCGGACCGGACCCTAGCGGCGGTCCCCGGCGGCACCCGGCAGCTGCTCTACGCCCGCGTGGATCTGATCTCCGGCCCGGCCGGCGACCCGGTCCTGGTCGAGTTGGAGCTGACCGAGCCGTCGCTCTTCCTCGGGTACGCCGAGAACGCCCCCGACCGCCTGGCCACCGCGATCGCCACCCACCTGACCCACCCGGCCTGACCACGTCGAGGTAGGGCGGTGTCCCGGCGTGCCCCCTACGAGCTCCGTGGCGTGGCGTGTCGCGCCGTGCCGTGTCGCGCCCTGCCGTGGCGTGCCGTGCCGTGCCGTGGCGTGCCGTGCCGTGCCGTGCCGTGGCGTGCCGCGTCGTGGCGTGCCGTGCCGCGTCGTGGCGTGCCGTGGCGTGCCGTGCCGTGCCCTGGCGTGGGTGCCGTGCCGTGGCGTGGGTGCCGTGCCGTGTCGTGTCGTGCCGTGTCGTGGCGTGGCGAGGCGGTGACCGCCCTGGAGGTGCGCGGATGCCGGGCGGGGCGCCGATGCGGCGCTGCCTCGACGTTGGCGGCTGGCCCAGCACCGCCTCGACGGCGGCGGCGCCCGCAAGGTCGCGCTGCATCCAGGATGTAGTGGTATCGCGGACACGTCGATGCCACTACATCCTGGTTCGAGCGTGACCATGAGCCCTGCGGGGTGCCCCGCCGCCGCGCCGGCTCTGTCGCGACGCCCGCCAGTCCTCGCGCACCCGCGCACCCGCGCACCCGCGCACCCGCGCACCCGCGCACCCGCGCACCCGCGCACCCGCGCACCTGCGCACCTATCGCCCTTCGCCCCTCCCACCTCTCGGTCCTCGCCCCTCTCGCCCCTCGTCAAGATCCGCGCAACTTCGGGGATGTTGCTGCCTCCCGCGTCCCGGAGGCAGCAACAACCCTGAACTTGCGTAAATCTTGGGCAGGCGTGCAGACGCGATAGCGCAGGCGGGGCGGCGCGCAGGCGCGGACGCACGACAGCGCGCGAGGCGCAGGCGTGCACCTGAGAGGGGACACCGGCGGGCGCAGGACGCAAGGGCTGCGCCCCGCACGTCTCGCCCATCGCGCCGATCTTGCACTTTCTGTCCCGACCTATCGCGCGAATATGGGCACTTCGGCGTTCGTAAGTGCAAGATCGACGCGTGTAGGGCGGGGCGTGCTTGGCGCGGGGCCCGGCGAGGCGCGCGGGGCGGGGCGCGGGGGTGGGCCGGGGCGCGGGGGTCAGGCGGGGACGGGTTGGGCTTCCGTCGTTGTGGTGGGCTGGGGTGCCGGGGGGACCGGGTGGCGTTCGCGGGTGGACCACTGGACGGACAGGGCGGCCAGTAGCACCAGGCACGAGCCCAGCATGTGCGCGCCGACCAGGAGCGCCGGCACGTGGGTGAAGTACTGCACGAAGCCGATGAGTCCCTGACCCAACTCCACCGCCACCAGGACGACGGCGGCCCGGGTGGCCCGCCGCGCCTCCGCCGCGCGGAACGCGAAGATGAGCGCTACCGACAGGCCGATCAGCAGGAATACCCCGTCGGCGTGGACCTGGGAGATGGCCTCCGGGTCCAGGCCGTTGCGGGCCGCGCCGTGGTCGCCGGCGTGTGGGCCGCTGCCGGTGACCCAGGTGCCGATCACCAGTACCGCGACGGTGACGCCGGTGGTGATCCGGGCGAGCGCGCGCAGGGGAGTGGGTACCGCGGCGACCGTCGGGCCGTCCGGGTCGCCGATCCGCCGCCAGAGGGCGTACGCGGCGGCGATCACCGCCATCGAGGAGAGGAAGTGCAGCCCCACCACCCACGGGTTGAGGTTGGTGAGCACCGTGATGCCGCCGATCACCGCCTGGGCGGGGATGCCCAGGAACACGGCGACGGACAGCGCGAGGAGCCCGGGCCGGCGGGGCCGGTGGATCAGCACTGCCAGCACGGTGGCCAGCGCGATGAGACCGACCGCGAAGGTCAGCATCCGGTTGCTGAACTCGATCACGCCGTACACGCCCATCTCGGGTGTGGTGACGTACGAGTCGTCGGTGCACCGGGGCCAGGTGGGGCAGCCGAGGCCCGATGCGGTCAGCCGGACCGCCCCGCCGGTGACGACGATGGCCACGTTCGCGATGATCGAGGCGAGCGCGAGGCGGCGCAGCAGGACGCTGGATACCGGACGGACGAATCGGTTCACGGCGCAAATCCTACGCACTGTAGTGATCGAGGTCCGTCCGACTCCGTCGGCTCGGTGGTTCGGATCACCGGGGCCCGGGTTTGCGACCCTCCGGGCAATTACGTAACGTTGGCGTTGTGAAAAACGCGGCGGCGCTCTCCGGGCACCAGCCGGCGGCTGTCCCGGCCGTCGGCGCGTCCGCGTCCGCCCTCGTCGGGGCCTCGCCGTCCGTACTGGGTGGCTCCGCGACGGAGACCTCCACCCGGGACCGCGTCACCCAGTTGCTCCTGGAGCGGGGCGCGACGACCGCCGCGCAGCTCGGTCTCGCGCTCGGCCTCAGCCCGGCGGCGATCCGCCGGCACCTGGACGCGATGCTCGCCGACGGTGACGTCGTCGCCCGCGAGCAGGCAGTGCAGGGCAGCCGGGGTCGGGGTCGTCCGGCCAAGGTGTTCGTCCTGACCGAGGCGGCTCGGGTTCGCTGTGGCACACACCACTACGACAACATGGCCACCGCGGCGCTGCGCTGGATCGCCCGCAACGGTGGTGCGGACGCGGTCGAGACGTTCGCGGCCGAGCAGGTCTCCGCGCTCGAGTCGCGCTGTCGCGCCGCCATGGAGGACGCCGGCGACGACCCTCTCGCGCGGGCCGAGGCGCTCGCCGGAGCGCTGACCGCCGAGGGTTACGCTGCCAACGCGACCACGATCGCCTCCGGCGGCCAGCTCTGTCAGCACCACTGCCCGGTGGCGCACGTGGCCGCCGAGTTTCCTCAGCTGTGCGAGGCCGAGACTGCGGTTATCTCCCGTCTGGTCGGCACCCACGTGCAGCGCCTGGCCACCATCGCGCACGGCGACGGGGTGTGCACCACGCACATCCCGACCCAGCCGGGCCGTGCTTCATCCGGTAATCCCGTCACCACTGTGAGGACAGATAGATGACCGAGCAGATCGTCCAGCCCCTGACCCAGGAAGAGCAGCTCGCCGCCCTGGGTCGCTACGAGTACGGCTGGTCCGACCCGGACGCCGCCGGGGCGGTTGCCCAGCGCGGCATCAACGAGGCGGTGGTGCGGGACATCTCGGCCAAGAAGAACGAGCCGGCCTGGATGCTCGACCTGCGCCTGAAGGGCCTGCGGCTGTTCGGCCGCAAGCCGATGCCGGCCTGGGGCGCGGACCTCACCGGCATCGACTTCGACAACATCAAGTACTTCGTGCGGTCCACCGAGAAGCAGGCCACCAGCTGGGAGGACCTGCCCGAGGACATCAAGAACACGTACGACCGGCTGGGCATCCCGGAGGCCGAGAAGCAGCGGCTGGTCGCGGGTGTCGCGGCGCAGTACGAGTCGGAGGTCGTCTACCACAAGATCCGTGAGGACCTTGAGGAGCAGGGCGTCATCTTCCTGGACACCGACACCGCGCTGCGGGAGCACGAGGACGTCTTCAAGGAGTACTTCGGCACGGTGATCCCGGTCGGCGACAACAAGTTCGCCGCGCTGAACACCTCCGTGTGGTCCGGTGGCTCGTTCATCTACGTGCCGAAGGGCGTGCACGTGGAGATCCCGCTGCAGGCCTACTTCCGGATCAACACGGAGAACATGGGCCAGTTCGAGCGGACGCTGATCATCGTCGACGAGGGCGCGTACGTGCACTACGTCGAGGGCTGCACCGCGCCGCTCTACTCCTCCGACTCGCTGCACAGCGCGGTAGTGGAGATCATCGTCAAGAAGAACGCGCGCTGCCGCTACACGACCATCCAGAACTGGTCGAACAACGTCTACAACCTGGTCACCAAGCGCGCCGTCTGCCACGAGGGCGCGACCATGGAGTGGGTCGACGGCAACATCGGCTCCAAGGTGACCATGAAGTACCCGGCGGTCTACATGACCGGCGAGCACGCCAAGGGCGAGGTGCTCTCGGTGGCGATGGCCGGCGAGGGTCAGCACCAGGACGCCGGCGCCAAGATGGTGCACGCGGCTCCGCACACCTCCTCGAGCATCATCTCCAAGTCGATCGCCCGGGGCGGCGGCCGCACCTCGTACCGGGGTCTGGTGCAGGTGCTGGAGGGCTCGCACCACAGCCGCAGCACGGTCAAGTGCGACGCGCTGCTGGTCGACACCATCTCCCGCTCCGACACGTACCCGTACGTCGACATCCGCGAGGACGACGTGTCGATGGGCCACGAGGCGACCGTCTCCAAGATCAGCGACGACCAGCTCTTCTACCTGATGAGCCGGGGCCTGAGCGAGGACGAGGCGATGGCGATGATCGTGCGCGGCTTCATCGAGCCGATCGCCAAGGAACTCCCGATGGAGTACGCCCTGGAGCTGAACCGGCTCATCGAACTCCAGATGGAGGGCGCGGTCGGCTGACGCCGCCTCCGCCCGGCCACGGCCGGACCCGGACCCGGTACGCCGGGTCCGGTCCAGCCCGCTTCGACCCTCCGATCCATGACAGACCAAGGAAGACATGACTACCCAGGCTTCCGCGCCGCCGCCCAGCACCAAGTCGCAGGCGCTGCGCTCGTACGACGTCGCCGACTTCCCGGCCCTCACCGGCCTGGAGGAGGACTGGCGCTTCACCCCGCTCAAGCGCCTCCGCGGCCTCTCGGGCGACGTGCCGGCCGAGACCGGCACGGTCCGGCACGAGTACGGCGACCTGCCCGAGGGCGTGGCCATCAGCCGCATCGGCCGCGACGACGAGCGGATCGGCAGCGTGCTCACCCCGGTGGACCGGGTCAGCGCGCTGGCGTACGGCGCTGCCGCCGAGGCCCTGTTGGTGCGGGTGGCCCCGGACGTGGTGCTCGGCCAGTCGGTGGGCCTGCGGGTGGTCGGCACGGGCGCGGGGCAGCCGGCGTTCGGGCACACGCTCGTCGAGATCGGCCGCTTCGCCGAGGCGACCCTGGTGCTGGAGCACGTCGGATCGGCCACCCTGGCCGACAACGTCGAGGTGGTCGTGGCCGACGGCGCGAAGCTGACCCTGGTCACCGTCGCCGACTGGGCCGACGACGCGGTCCAGGCCCAGCACCTGAAGGTCAGGCTGGGTCGGGACGCCAAGGTCATCCACATCCAGGTGTCCCTGGGCGGGGACCTGGTCCGGCAGTTCACCTCGGTGGAGTACACCGGTCGGGGCGGCGAGGCCGAGCTGTACGGCGTCTACTTCGCCGACGGCGGCCAGCACCTGGAGCACCGGCAGCTCGTCGACCACAACGTGCCGGACTGCCGCAGCTACGTCGGCTACCGGGGCGCGCTGCAGGGCGCGGACGCGCACACCGTCTGGGTCGGCGACGTGCTGATCCAGGCCGAGGCGACCGGCACCGACACGTACGAGATCAACCGGAACCTGCTGCTCACCGATGGCGCGCGCGCGGACTCCGTACCCAATCTGGAGATCGAGACCGGCGAGATCGCCGGCGCTGGCCATGCCAGCGCGACCGGCCGCTTCGACGACGAGCAGTTGTTCTACCTGATGGCCCGGGGTATCCCGGAGGGTGAGGCCCGTCGCCTGGTGGTCCGTGGCTTCTTCGCCGAGGTGATCAACAAGATCCCGGTGGAGTCGCTGCGCGAGCGCCTGGGCGACGCGATCGAGGCCCGGCTCAGCAAGGCCGGCGCCTGATGATCCGGATCTGCTCCACCGAGGACGTGCCGAAGGGCACCGCCATCAGAGCGGACGTCGACGGCACCCCGATCGCCCTGGTGCACGGTGAGGACGGCGAGTTCTACGCCGCGTACGACGAGTGCTCGCACGCCGCCGTCGCCCTCTCCGAGGGTGAGGTCGACGGCTGCACGCTGGAGTGCTGGCTGCACGGCTCGCGCTTCGACCTGCGCACCGGCGCGCCGACCGGCCTGCCCGCCACCGAACCCGTACCCGTCTACCCCGTCGAAGTCCGCGACGGCGACATCTACCTGAGCCTGACGCCGAGTAATGGAGTGACCCGATAATGAGCACCCTGGAGATCCGCGACCTGAAGGTGTCGGTCAAGCTGCCCGAGGGTGAGCTCAAGCCGATCCTGGCCGGCGTCAACCTGACTGTGAAGTCCGGTGAGACCCACGCCATCATGGGCCCCAACGGCTCCGGCAAGTCCACCCTGGCGTACTCGATCGCCGGCCACCCCAAGTACGAGATCACCGGCGGCTCGGTGACCCTCGACGGCGAGGACGTCCTCGCCATGACCGTCGACGAGCGCGCTCGCGCCGGCCTCTTCCTGGCCATGCAGTACCCGGTCGAGGTCCCCGGCGTCTCGGTGGCGAACTTCCTGCGCACCGCGAAGACCGCCATCGACGGCGAGGCCCCGAAGCTGCGCACCTGGGGCGGCGAGCTGCGCGGCGCGATGGAGCGCCTGCAGATGGACCCGGCGTTCGCCCAGCGCAACGTCAACGAGGGCTTCTCCGGCGGTGAGAAGAAGCGGCACGAGATCGTCCAGCTGGAGCTGCTCAAGCCGAAGATCGCCATCCTCGACGAGACCGACTCGGGTCTCGACGTGGACGCGCTGCGCGTGGTCAGCGAGGGCGTCAACCGGGTCCGCGACACCGGCGACACCGGCGTGCTGCTGATCACCCACTACACGCGGATCCTGCGCTACATCAAGCCGGACCACGTGCACGTCTTCGTCGCCGGTCGGATCGTCGAGCAGGGCGGCCCGGAGCTTGCCGACAAGCTCGAGGCCGAGGGTTACGAGCGGTACGCCGCCGGGGCCGGTTCGGCCAAGGCCTGAGTGCGAGAGGCGCTGTCGAGATGACCAGCATCGCCATCCCCGAGGGGATGCCGCAGTACGACGACGTGCCGCGTTTCGACGTGGCCCGGGTGCGCGCCGACTTCCCGATCCTCGACCGGGAGATCAACGGGCACCCGCTGGTCTACCTCGACAGCGCCAACACCTCGCACAAACCGCGTCAGGTGCTCGCCGTGCTCGACGAGCACTACGCGCGGCACAACGCCAACGTCTCGCGCTCGGTGCACACGCTGGGCACCGAGGCCACCGAGGCGTACGAGGGGGCGCGGGCCAAGCTCGCCGCGTTCATCAACGCCCCGAGCGTCGACGAGGTGGTGTTCACCAAGAACTCCACCGAGGCGATCAACATCGTGGCGTACGCCTTCTCCAACGCCTCGCTGCGTCCAGACGGCGACCCGCGGTTCCGGCTCGGCCCCGGGGACGAGGTGGTGATCTCCGAGATGGAGCACCACTCGAACATCGTCCCGTGGCAGCTGCTCTGCGAGCGCACCGGCGCGACCCTGCGCTGGTTCCCGGTCACCGACCAGGGCCGATTGGACGAGTCGGGCCTGGAAGATCTGGTCACCGAACGGACGAAGATCGTCTCGCTGGTGCACATGTCGAACATCCTGGGCACCGTCAACGCCACCTCCCGGATCACCGCGCGGGTCCGTGAGGTGGGCGCGCTGCTGCTGCTGGACTGCTCGCAGTCGGTGCCGCACCTGCCCATCGACGTGGTCGACCTCGACGCCGACTACATCGTGTTCACCGGGCACAAGATGCTCGGTCCGACCGGCATCGGCGTGCTCTGGGGCCGGGGCGAGCTGCTGGCGGCCATGCCGCCGGTGATGGGCGGCGGCTCGATGATCGAGACGGTGACCATGGCCCGGTCGACGTTCGCCGCCCCGCCGGCCCGCTTCGAGGCGGGAACTCCGCCGATCGCCGAGGCGGTCGCGCTCGGCGCGGCGGTCGACTACCTCACCGGGATCGGCATGCCGGCCATCCAGTGGCACGAGAAGGAGCTGACGGCGTACGCGCTGGACGCCCTCGGGTCGGTGCCCGACCTGCGGATCTTCGGCCCGACCGTACCGATCGGCCGGGGCGGCACCATCTCGTTCGCCCTCGGTGACGTGCACCCGCACGATGTGGGCCAGGTGCTCGACTCGCTGGGCGTGCAGGTGCGGGTGGGTCACCACTGCGCGAAGCCGGTGTGCAGCCGGTTCGGCGTTCCGGCGATGACCCGGGCGTCGTTCTACCTCTACACCACCACCGGAGAGATCGACGCCCTGGTGGGCGGTCTGGAGCAGGTACGGAAGGTGTTCGACTGATGGTGCAGCTCGACCAGCTCTACCAGGAGATCATCCTGGATCACTACAAGCACCCGCACGGGCGGGGCCTGCGTGACGCCGACGACCCGGGCGACCAGGTCGCCGAGGCGCACCACGTCAACCCGACCTGCGGTGACGAGGTCACCGTCCGGGTGGCCACCGACGGCACCGTTCTGCACGACATCTCGTACGACGGCATGGGTTGCTCGATCAGCCAGGCCTCGGCGAGCGTCCTGCACGAACTGCTGCGCGGTCGGGGCGCCGGGGAAGCATTCGAGGTGCACGAGGCGTTCGTCGAGTTGATGTCCGGACGTGGCCAGGTCACGCCGGACGAGGACGTACTCGGTGACGGGGTCGCTTTTGCGGGCGTGGCCCGCTATCCCGCCCGGGTCAAGTGCGCGCTGCTGCCGTGGATGGCGTTCAAGGACGCCGCGGCACGCGCCGGTGTGGGCGTGAGCCCGGAGGTGAAGGCATGAGCAGCGAGGATACGGCTACTGCGGCGACGCCGGAGGCCGGCGACACCGTCGCGGCGCAGACCGGCGCGGTGAGTGGCGACGCCGCCGCCCCGGCGGGTGGCGTCAGCAAGGCCATGATCGCCGACATCGAGGAGGCGATGAAGGACGTCGTCGACCCGGAGTTGGGCATCAACGTGGTCGACCTGGGCCTGGTGTACGGGGTGCACGTCGACGACGAGAACGTCGCGACCCTGGACATGACGCTCACCTCGGCGGCGTGCCCGCTGACCGACGTGATCGAGGACCAGGCCCGGCAGGCCCTCACCACCGGCCCCGGTGGCGGCCTGGTCAACGACATCCGGATCAACTGGGTGTGGCTCCCGCCGTGGGGCCCGGACAAGATCACCGACGAGGGTCGGGACCAGCTCCGTTCCCTCGGCTTCAACGTCTGACCCCGACTCCCGACCTTCTCCGTTCGAGCGCGGTGCCCTCCGGGGTGCCGCGCTCGTCGTGTTTAGAGGTGAAATCTATTGTGGAACGGATCGTTCCGGTCTGCTAAGCTGAGTTTGAAACGGAGCGGAACGTTCCGTTTCACGGGGAAACTCGGCGGATCAGCGGAGAGGGTCGGGACAATGAACGAGACGGCAGCGGGACAGTGGCGGATCGTGCTCGACGAGGCGCACCGGGCGCTGCGGACGACCGCCGAGGGGATCCCGGCCGAGGCCTGGGACCTCTCCACCCCCTGCGAGCGGTGGACGGTCACCCAGGTGCTCCAGCACGCGACCGGCGACCAGCTCGCCTACGTCGCGGCGATCACCGGCGGATCGGGGCCGGAGGAGGACCCGTTCGCGCCCTCCGGGCGGATCGAGGGGGACAAGCTGACCGGCCTGTACGCCGCCCTCGACGCGTCCGCCCTCGCCTGGGTGGGCGTCGCCGACGAGGATCCGCAGGTGCCGACACCGCTGCCGCACGGCGCGCTGCCGGCCCACCTGGCTGCCGTCGCCGCCGCCCTCGACGCGGCGGTGCACGCCTGGGACATCGCGGTGGCCACCGGTCAGCCGTCCCCGCTCCACGACGACCTGGCCCGCCCCCTGTTCGAGGTCGCGCGGCAGATCGTCGAGCCGCTGCGGTCCTACGGCGCGTACGCGGCGGCGCTCGACCCGGGAGCGGAAGCCGACGACGTGAGCGCGCTGCTCTCCTACCTCGGCCGTGACCCCCGGTGGGCCGAGTCGCGGCACTGACCGGTCCCGATCCGCCAAGATCGTGCTCGATCATTGTTGTAGTGGCCTCGGTGTCTCGCCGAGGCCACTACAACATGGTGCGAGCACGATCTTCGATTGGCGCCCGCGGCTCGCCCGCCGGGTGGGAGTGATCGGGCGCCCGATCCCGGCAAGATCTGCGCAACTTCACCGATGTTGCGGTTTCCCGCGTGGCGGATGCAGCAACATCGGTGAAGTTGTGAGGATCTTGGGCGCGGGGCGCGGGGCGCGGGGCGCGGGGCGCGGGGCGCGGGGCGCGGGGCGGACTACGACGCCGATCTTGCGCTTTCTGTGCCGACTTAATTCGCGAAGGTGAACATTTCGGCGTCGCTAAGTGCAAGATCGGCGGGCGGATGCGACGGCGCTGCGGGGAAATCCGTTGCGGGGACGACTGCCGGCGCGCAGGATGCCGATGTGATCGAGGCGTACGCGATGCGGGTTCTGGTCCCTGCGACGACTGCCGGTCGTCGACAGCGGCCGGTACCGGGGCGGGCCTCGATCCTGCGTCGACGGCCATGAGCGGGGCGTTCCTCGCCGGTCTGGTGGCCGGCTACGGCGTCGCCATCCCGGTCGGCGCGATCGCGATCCTCATCCTGGGGCTCAGTGCCCGTACCTCGTTCCGGGTCGGCGCGGCAGCGGCCCTCGCGGTGGCGACGGCCGACGGGCTCTACGCGGCGGTGGCCGCGCTGGGCGGCGCGAGCCTGGCCGGGGTCATCGCGCCGGCCGCCGGTCCGCTGCGGGTGGCCGCCGCCGTGGTCCTGTTAGGGCTGGCCGCGCACGGGCTCTGGCGGACCTGGGCTGCCCACCGCTCCCGACGCGCGCCGACGGCGCGGGGCGGTCGGGGGATGGATACTCCGGGCCGCGCCTACGCGGCGCTGCTCGGATTGACCCTGCTGAACCCGACGACGGTGCTCTACTTCGTCGCGTTGGTCCTCGGTCGTCCGGACACGGCCGACGCGGGACCGTTGCCGGCGGCCCTGTTCGTGGCCGGAGTGTTCCTGGCGTCGGCGAGCTGGCAGCTGCTCATCGCCGGTGGCGGCACGGTGGTCGGCCGTGCGCTGACCGGCCCGCGCGGCCGGCTGGTCACGGGCGTGCTCTCCAGCGTCCTCATCGCCGCGCTGGCGGTGGCCGCGGTGGTGCCGGGCTGACGGTCCGGGTGCGCCGGCGGTGGCGTACGGTCGGGCGGTGACCAGTCGACCCGCTGCCGGGGGAGGCCGGTGGGTCGAGGTCGACCCGGCCCGCGTCGGCCGCTGGGTCGAGGGCTTCGCCGACCGGCACGGCCCGCCCACCACCACCGCACGGGAGTACGGGCTGCTGCTGACCGCCCCCGACGGAGCCACCGCCGAGTTGCACACGCCACCCGGGTCACCCGCCAGCGGCGACGTGGCCGCCTTCGTGGCCGCCGCCGGCACGCCGTACCGGATCGGTCTCTTGTTGGCCCGCAAGGGTGCGGTGGCGATCGGCGTGGCGCTCGGCGCCGAGCTGGTGGTCTCCAAGGTGGACACCCGGTACGTGCAGGGGCGCACCGCGGCCGGTGGGTGGTCGCAGCACCGGTTCGCCCGGCGGCGTGACAACCAGGCCAAGGCGGCGCTGGGTGACGCGGCGGACCTGGCCGTACGGCTGCTGCTGCCGGAGGCGGCGAAGCTGGCGGCCCTCGTCTGCGGCGGTGACCGGCGGGCCGTGGACACGGTGCTCGCGGACCGGCGGCTGGCCCCGCTGCTGCCGCTGCGGGCCGAGCGGCTGCTCGACGTGCCGGAGCCTCGACACGCGGTCCTGGTCGCGGCGGTGAGCGCGGCCCGGGCGGTACGGATCCGGTTGCGCGACCCCGCCCCGGCCGCAGACTGACCGCGTCTGGTCAGCGGAGACGCTACCCCCGCCCCGAACGGGCGGCGTGTGGTCAGCGGCGACGCTACCCGTGCCGGATCACGGCGGCGGCGACTGCTCTCGGCTGGCCGCCCGGTCGAGCCGGAGCAGAGATGACCGCCACCCGAACGGGGGTTCGGGGCGTGGTGCGGCGCGCATCGTCGGAGGATGGGCGCGTGGAGTTCCTGGTGGACATGGTGACGACGGTGCCCGCCGGCACCTCGGAGGACGGGGTTGCCGAGATGCGTGCGCGTGAGGCGGCGCGTTCGGCCGAGTTGACGGCGCGGGGCAGTCTGCTGCGCCTGTGGCGGCCGCCGCTGGCGCCGGGGGAGTGGCGTACGTGGGGGCTCTTCGAGGCTGCCGACGCGGACGAGTTGGAGGCGGTCCTCGCGTCGATGCCGCTGCGCGCCTGGCGGCGGGAGACCGTGACGCCGTTGACGCCGCACCCGAACGACCCCGGTCGGCCGGGGCGGTGACCGTGGCCGGTGACGAGGTGGAGATCCTGCGCGCGGTCCTGAACCGGTGGAGGTCGGCGGTCGACGCGCACGAGCCGGACCGCGTCGCGTCGGTCTTCGCGGATGACGCGATCTTCCAGGGCCTGCACCCGTACGCCGTCGGCCGGGACGGCATCGCGGCGTACTACGCGGCACAGCCGCTGGGCCTGACCGCCGCGTACGAGATCCGGGAGACCCGGCGGCTCGCCGCCGACGTGGTCCTCGGCTATCTGGAGGTCGAGTTCGGCTTCACCGACCGGCCGGCGCTGACCGTGCACCTGGGCGTGGTCGTGCGGCGGGTCGGGGATGCCTGGCTGATCGGGCACTACCAGGTGTCAAAGCTCGACTGAAGTGGGCCAACGACAGTCGTGGCAGGCCCCCGCTGGGCGGGCCTGCCACGAGTCGGGTGGAGCTGTCAGAGCTGGTTGGTGCCGAAGGTGTCGCAGGTCTTCGGGTCGCCGCTGTTGTAGCCCTGCTCGAACCACTTCTGCCGCTGGGCGGCGGTGCCGTGGGTGTACGAGCTCGGGTCGCTGCCCCGGCCGGACTTCTGCTGAATGGCGTCGTCGCCGATCGCGCCAGCGGTGTCCACCGCGTCCTGGATGTCCTGCTCGCTGATCGACTTGAAGATCGCCTTGTCGTTCTTCGACTTGGTCTCGGTGGCGTGGTTGGCCCAGGCGCCCGCGAAGCAGTCCGCCTGCAACTCCAGCCGGACCGAGCCGGAGGTAGGCCCGGTCTTGCCGTCCTGCGCCTTGGCCTCGGTGCCGAGCAGGTCCTGCACGTGGTGGCCGTACTCGTGCGCGAGAACGTACGGCTGGGGGAATTCGCCAGTGACGCCGAACTCGGACTTGAGCGTGTCGTAGAAGGTCAGGTCGATGTAGACATGCTTGTCCGCCGGGCAGTAGAACGGGCCGACACCCGAGTCGGCCTGACCGCAGCCGGTGTTCACGCTGTTGCTGAAGAACCGGGTGGTGACCGGCTGGTACTGGTCGCCGAACGCCTTCGGCATGGCGTCCTTCCAGTAAGCCTGGATGGAATTGATGAAGAGGGTGTTGCGGCAGTCCTCGGTCTTGGTCGCGCTCGCGGAGCACTCGGCGTCCAGGCTGGAGTTGTCGGCTGGCTGGTCGCTGCCGCCTCCGCCGCCGAGCTGGCTGAGCCCGAACCCGCCACCGGCCAACGCCAGCACGACGGCGATGATGATGCCGATCAGGCCGCCGCCCCGGCCGCCGCCCCCGGGGATCGGGATCCCGAGGCCTCCGCCCCCGCCGCCTCCGCCGGATCCACGCATGTCCTCTACCTGACTGGTGTCGACCTGCGCGTTCTCGTTCAGCTCCATGATGACCTCGATCGCGTGAAATGTCCTGTGATAGGCCGTCAGCGCCGGACCGGGTCCGGACGGCGATTCGGTACCCGATGATCTTGATTGGTAATCCGGCCCGGCTGCTCGACCGCGCCCCGGTACACTTGTCGCCGTGCCGCGCTGCGAAGGCTGAACCGCCCCGCGCCGACGGGCCCACCGCCCGCCGGCGCTTTCGCGTGCCCTGTGTCAGCCTTCCAGACCCCGAGAGCGAGTCCCACAAGATGATCACTGCCACCGGCCTGGAACTGCGTGCCGGCTCCCGGATCCTGCTGTCCGACACCACCCTGCGCGTGCAGCCTGGTGATCGGATCGGCCTGGTCGGCCGCAACGGCGCCGGCAAGACCACCACCCTCAAGGTGCTCGCCGGTGAGGGCCAGCCGTACGGCGGCCAGATCGACCAGCGCAGCGCCATCGGCTACCTCCCGCAGGACCCCCGCACCGGAGACCTGGAGGTCACCGGCCGCGACCGGGTGCTCTCCGCCCGCGGCCTGGACGTGCTGATGTCCCAGATGAAGGAGATCGAGGCCCAACTGGCCGAGGACGCCAGCGACAAGTTGGTCCGCCGCTACGGCGCGCTGGAGGACCAGTTCGCCGCCCTCGGCGGGTACGCCGCCGAGGCCGAGGCCGCCCGGATCTGCGCCAACCTCGGGCTGCCGGACCGCGCGCTCGCCCAGACCATCGGCACCCTCTCCGGTGGTCAGCGCCGGCGCATCGAGCTGGCCCGGATCCTGTTCCGGGACGCCGGTGAGAACGGCGGCGGCATCCTGCTGCTCGACGAGCCGACCAACCACCTCGACGCCGACTCGATCACCTGGCTGCGCGGCTTCCTCGCCAACCACAAGGGCGGGCTCATCGTGATCTCCCACGATGGCGCGCTGCTGGAGTCGGTGGTCAACAAGGTCTGGTTCCTCGACGCCACCCGAAGCGTGATCGACGTCTACAACCTGGGCTGGAAGGCGTACCTGGAGGCCCGCGAGACCGACGAGCGACGTCGCCGCCGCGAGCGGGCCAACGCCGAGAAGAAGGCTGGCGCGCTGATGGCGCAGGCCGACAAGATGCGGGCCAAGGCCACCAAGACCGTCGCCGCGCAGAACATGGCCCGCCGCGCCGAGAAGCTGATCTCGGGCCTGGAGGAGGTACGCGTCGCCGACCGGGTGGCAAAGGTCCGCTTCCCCAGCCCCGCCCCGTGCGGCAAGACGCCGCTGACGGCGACCGGCCTCTCCAAGTCGTACGGCTCGTTGGAGATCTTCACCGACGTCAACGTGGCGGTGGACCGGGGTTCCCGGGTGGCCATCCTCGGGCTCAACGGCGCGGGGAAGACGACGCTGCTGCGGATGCTCGGCGGGCTGCTCAGCCCGGACACCGGCGAGGTGCACGCGGGGCACGGCCTGCGGTTGGGCTACTACGCGCAGGAGCACGAGACGCTGGACGTGGAGCGGACGGTGCTGGAGAACATGCGCGCCGCCGCGATCGAGCAGTCCGACACGGACCTGCGCAAGATCCTCGGCGCGTTCCTCTTCTCCGGCGACGACGTGAACAAGCCGGCCGGGGTGCTCTCCGGTGGCGAGAAGACCCGGCTGGCCCTGTCCACGCTGGTCTGCTCGGGCGCCAACGTGCTGCTGCTCGACGAGCCGACGAACAACCTCGACCCGGTCAGCCGCGAGCAGGTGCTCGACGCGATCGCCAACTACCCGGGCGCGATCGTGCTGGTCACGCACGACCCGGGCGCGGTGCTCGCGCTCAAGCCGGACCGCGCGATCCTGCTGCCCGACGGTGACGAGGACGCCTGGAGCGACGACCTCCTCGAACTGGTCGAGCTGGCCTGACCGCTGCGCCGGGCGGTCGGGTGGCCGGACCGCCGGGCCTCAGCCCAGCAGGGTCGACCAGCCGGACCGGTCTCAGCCCAGCAGGTCGACGAGCCGGCCCAGCACGCCGGAGCTGACCAGGATCACCACACCGATGCCGACGAAGATCGCCGGTACCAGCCAGTGCCCGGCACGCTCCACCAGGGCGACCACCCGCCGGTGGCCGCCCAGCCAGGCCGCGGCGGCGCACCACAGGCCGATCAGCACCACGAAGATCAGCAGGAACACCGCGCTGTCGCCGGGGCCGAGAGCCCGGAACACGGGTACGTAGACGGCGACGTTGTCGGCCCCGTTGGCGATCGTCACCCCGGCCACGCCGAGCGTGCCGGTGACCACGGTGGCCGGCTCGTCGTCGTCCCGGTGCCACAGCGCGCGGACGCCCAGCGCGATCGGCAGCAGGCCGAGCAGCCCGGTCCACGGGTCCGGCACGGCCAGCAACCCGGCGGCGACCACCGCGCTGGCCAGCGCGAGCGCGCCGATGCCCAGATATTGGCCGGCGACGATCTGCGCGGTGCGCGGGCGGCCGGTGGTGCGGGCCGCGACGAAGAACAGCGTGAGGATGACGATGTCGTCGATGTCGGTGGCGGCGAAGACGACGGCCGCGCCGGCTGCGGTGCCGAACAGGTCGATCACGTCCGGGAGCGTACGGGTGGAGGTGTCACCGCGCTCGTGTGGACCGTTCGGGTGGCAGAGCGGGACGGTTCGGGAGGATCACTCTATCGGGAACCTGACATTGCATAGCGTGTCGGTTGGCGAAGAGTTGATATCTGGCGCATGATCGTCCGAGGCGGTCTAATAGGTGGGACCGTATCCGAACCGCACAGTCTGGGACGTGAGGACACAGCATGGCAGCCACTGGCACAGCCACCAGCACTGAGAAGGGTCGCCGGATCGTCGGAGCCGAGCGTCAGACGCTCGCCAAGGACCTGGTAAAGCGGTACACCTCGGGGGAGAGCATCCGCGCGCTGGCGGCCTCGACCGGCCGTTCCTACGGGTTCATCCACCGAGTGCTCACCGAGTCCGGGGTTCAGCTGCGTCAGCGCGGCGGTGCCCGGCGCCGCAAGAAGGCGTGACCCGCCCCTTAGCGTCGTTGACCAACGCCGCTCCCCGGGCAGTCCGGTGACCGCCGAGGCGACCGGGGTTCGGCTGACCTGCGACGGGCCGGTCGCCACGGTGACGTTGTGCCGGCCCGACGTGCTCAATGCCCAGACACCGGCCATGTGGCGCGCGATGAGCGAATTCTCGCGCGACCTGCCCGGTGACGTACGGGTGGTGGTGGTCCGGGGCGAGGGGCGTGCGTTCTCCGCCGGTCTCGACCTCGCGGTTGCCGGTGCGTCCGGCCCGGGGTCGTTCGCCGAGCTGGCCACGCTGCCCGAGGACGAGTGCGCCGACCGGATCGCCGAGTTCCAGGGCGGCTTCAGCTGGCTGCACCGGCCGGACGTCATCTCCGTGGCGGCGGTGCAGGGGCACGCGATCGGTGCCGGCTTCCAGCTTGCCCTCGCCTGCGACCTGCGGGTCCTCGCCGCCGACGCGAGGTTCTCGATGGCCGAGGTGACGCTCGGGTTGGTGCCCGACCTGGCTGGCACGAAGCGTCTCGTGGAGCTCGTCGGCTACTCCCGGGCGCTGGAGATCTGCGCCACGGGCCGCCGGCTGGACGCCGCCGAGGCCGACCGGATCGGGCTGGCTACTCTCGTCGTACCCTCGGGAGAGCTGGACGACGCGGTCCGCGACCTCACGGCGGGCCTGTTGGCCGGCCCGCGGGACGCGGTGGTGGAGATCAAGGCGCTGCTCGCCGGCGCGGCCGGGCGGTCGCACGCCGACCAGCAGCGGGCCGAGCGTGAGGCGCAGACCCGCCGCCTGCGCGATCTCGCCGGCCGGGGCGAATAGTAAGGACCGCGCGGGAAGATCCGGGTTACGACCGAGGTTGTCACACCTGTCGGGAGAATTGACCCGACAGCGCGGTCCGCCCGACGACCCGGAGGTGAGTGGTGTCCAGCCCGATGTCCGGCGGTGGCATGGCCGGGTGGAGCATGCTCCGGTCGATGCGCAACCGCGACGAAGTCTCCACCCACCGGCTCAAGAGCGGGGTGGCCCGCCGCATCGTCGCCTTCGCCCAGCCCTACCGGCGCGACATCGTCGTCTTCCTGGCCACGGTCGTGCTCGCCGCCATCATCGGCGTCGCCACGCCGGTGCTCGCCGGTGACGTGATCAACGCGATCAACCGGGGCGGCACCGAGGCTGGTCGGCTCATCGTCCGGTTGGCCCTGTTCATCGCCGGGCTGGCGGTCGCCGACGCGTTGCTGTCCCTGGCCCAGCGGTGGTATTCCGCCCGCATCGGCGAGGGCATCATCCTCGACCTGCGCACCCGCGTCTACGACCACGTGCAGCGGATGCCGTTGCAGTTCTTCACCCGCACCCAGACCGGCGCCCTGGTCAGCCGGCTCAACAACGACGTGCTCGGCGCCCAGCGCGCGTTCACCTCCACCCTGTCCGGCGTGGTCAGCAACGTCATCCAACTGGTGCTCACCGCCGCGGTGATGTTCACCCTCTCCTGGCAGATCACCGCGCTCTCGCTGGTGCTGCTGCCGATCTTCATCATCCCGGCACGCCGGGTGGGCCGGCGGCTGGCCGACATCACGCGCGAGGCGTACAACCTCGACGCCAAGATGAACGCGACGATGACCGAGCGGTTCGGGGTGGCCGGCGCGCTGCTCGTGAAGCTGTTCGGGCAGCCCGAGATCGAGGCCCGCCGGTTCGCCGACCGGGCCGAGCGGGTGCGTGACATCGGCATCCAGTCCGCCATGTACTCCCGGACATTCTTCGTGGCGATGCTGCTGGTCGCCTCGCTGGCGCAGGCGCTCACCTACGGTCTCGGCGGCTGGCTCGCCGTCACCGGCGGCGTCAGCGCGGGCACCGTCGTGACCCTCGCGCTGCTGCTCACCCGCCTGTACGGGCCGCTCACCGCGCTCTCCAACGTCCGCGTGGACGTGATGAGCGCGCTGGTCTCCTTCGACCGGGTCTTCGAGGTGCTCGACCTCAAGCCCGGCATCGTGGAGAAGGCCGATGCCGTCCCGGTGCCCCGGGGCGCCGGCCGGGTCGACTTCCGCGACGTGCGCTTCCGCTATCCCAGCGCGGCCGAGATTTCCCTCGCCTCGCTGGAGGAGGTCGCCACCCTCGACCGCACCGTCAATGAGCCGGTGCTCAAGGGCGTCTCGTTCAGCGTCGAGCCGGGGCAGATGGTCGCCCTGGTGGGGCCGTCGGGCGCGGGCAAGTCGACGCTGTCGATGCTCGTCTCCCGGATCTACGACGTCTCCGACGGCCAGGTCCTGGTCGGCGGGGTGGACGTGCGCGACGCGACGCTCGCCTCCCTGCGCGACGAGATCGGTGTGGTCACCCAGGACTCGCACCTGTTCCACGAGACCATCGCCGAGAACCTGCGCTACGCCAAGCCCGACGCCACCGACGACGAGATCTGGGCCGCGCTCGCCGGCGCCCAGGTCGCCGACCTGGTCCGGTCGCTGCCCGACGGTCTGGACACGACGGTGGGGGAGCGCGGCTACCGCTTCTCCGGCGGCGAGAAGCAGCGCATCGCCATCGCCCGACTGCTGCTCAAGGCCCCGTCGATCGTCATCCTCGACGAGGCGACCGCACACCTCGACTCGGAGAGCGAGGCCGCGGTGCAGCGTGCGCTGTCGGTGGCGCTGGCCGGACGTACCGCCCTGGTGATCGCCCACCGGCTCTCCACCGTCCGGGACGCCGACCAGATCCTCGTGCTCGACGGCGGTCGGATCGTCGAGCGGGGCCGGCACGACGAGCTGGTCGCCGTCGGCGGGCTCTACGCCGAGCTGTACCGCACCCAGTTCGCGGTCGCCGACTCGCCCCGCCCCTTCGTGGACGCGACCGGCCCCGAGCCGGTGGTCATGCCCCTGGGCACCTACGTCGCCGACGAGGCGATGCCGCCGGCCGCCGCCAACTGACGGACGCCTTGGTTGATCGACTCGGGTTGCTGGAAGTCGCGGTCTCCCGGTCGCGTCGACGGCCCGACTTCCTTGACGTCGAGTCGATCAACGGCGACACGGTCAGGTCGGGCGGCGCACCCGCAGGCCCGTCGCCGCGCGCAGCTCGGCGAACGCCGCGCCCAGCGTGACCGGTGTGAAGTGGGCGTTCAGCCCGCTCGGGTTCGGTAGCACCCAGAGCCGGGAGCCGGCCAGCGACTCCGGTTGCGGCCCGAAGGCCGCCTTCGGCCGTTGGAAACCGATCCGGTACGCGGTCACCCCCACCACGGCCACCCAGCGCGGTGTGAATCGGGCCACCTTGTCGGTCAGGACCGCGGCGCCGTCGAGCAGTTCCGCGGCGCTCAGCTCGTCGGCGCGGGCGCTGGCCCGGGCGGCCATGTTGGTGATGCCGAGGCCGAGGGGCGGTAACTCGACCTGCTCGCTCGGGTGCAGCAGTCGGGGGGTGAACCCGCCCAGGTGCAGCGCCGGCCAGAACCGGTTGCCGGGCCGGGCGAAGTGCCACCCGGTCGCGGCCGACCAGAGGCCGGGATTGATGCCGACGAAGAGCACCGACAGCGCTGGCGCGAGCACGTCCGGGATGGTCCGGTCCGCGGCTGCGGCCAGGTCCGTCTTGGTCGGACGGGACCGCGTGTTGATCGACCCGGGTTCTTGGAAGTCGGGGTGTCCTGGTCGCGTCGACGGCCCGACTTCCTGCGAGCCGAGTCGATCAACGGCCGGGTGACCGGGCTGGGTCGGCCCGTGCGGCGTGACCGCACGGGAAGCTCGCGGTCGGTCAGGCTTCACAGGCCCCGCAACGCGCCGCCGTCGACCGGCACGGTGAGGCCGGTCAGGTAACTCGCGGCGGGGGAGAGCACGAACGCGGCCACCCGACCGAACTCGGCCGGGTCGCCGAGGCGTCGCAACGGGATGAGGGCCTCCGCCTCGGCGCGGGCGCGCTCCGGGTCGCCGGTCGCGGCGAACAGCTCCCGGTTGCGGTCCGTCATGATCCGGCCGGGCAGCAGGCCGACGACGCGTACGCCGCGTGGGCCGTAGTCGTCGGCGATGTCCTTGGCGACGCCGACGAGGCCGGGCCGCAGGCCGTTGGAGATGCCGAGGCCGGGCACCGGCCCACGGGCCGACGTGGACAGCACCAGCCCGATCGCGCCCCCGTCGGGCAGGGCCCCGGCGACGGTGCGCGCGGTGCGGACGGTGCCCAGGAAGACGGTCTCGAAGGAGTTCCGCCACTGCTCGTCGGTGATCGACGCGGCGTTGCCGGCGGGCGGGCCGCCGACCGAGATCAGCGCGCCGTCGAGCCGGCCGAAGTGGGTGCGGGCCGCCGCGACGAGCCGCTCCGGGGTCTGCGGGTCGGTCAGGTCCGCGGCGACGCCGACCGCCTTGCCCGGACCGCCCAGCTGCTCGGCGGCGGCGGCCACCGCGTCCGCGTCCCGCGCCGAGAGCACCACCCGGGCACCGTCGGCGACCAGGCACTGCGCCGTCGCGTAACCCAGGCCGCGGGAGGCGCCGGTCAGCACGTACACGCGGTCGGTCAGTCCGAGATCCATAACGCCGATCCTGCCCGATCCGGAGCGTCCCCGCCAACGTTGGCGGCGGGGCGCAGCAGACGTACCCGACCGGCGACCTGCACCGCGATGGCGCCGCCGGCGCGGGCGACGGCCGGCAGCCGGCGCGGACGTGGCGCGGTGTGCCCGTCGTAGCGCAGGGCCGCCTCCCGGACCGCCAGCTCCTCCGCGCCCGATGGCGGCAGCGCGGCCCGCCCGCGCAGGGTCCGGGCCAGATCCCAGCCGTCGCGCAGCGAGCCGGTCGTGGGGCGGCCGGCGGCCCAGTCAACGAAGGTCGACAGCCACGCCGGGCCGAGGCCGGCGGCGAGCAGCGGCCAGTGCCGGGCCACCTCGCCGGCGCGCTTGTTCAGCAGCGCCGCCCGGGCGGCGGCCAGCGGCCCCACCGCGAATCCGGCCGGCGACGGACCTCCGGCGACCAGCGCCGCGACCAGCTCCGCCTGCCGCGCGGCCAGGCCGGGCCGGGGTGCGGGCCGCTCGGGTGCGCCGTCCCGGTCGCCGCCGGCAGCGCCGGTCAGGTCACGGCCGGGAGCGCCGGTCAGGTCACGGCCGGCAGCGCCGGTCATGTCACGGCCGGGAAGCCGGACGCCGCGGCCAGGGCGTCCAGTTCGGCGCGCAGCTCGGCGGCCGGCGGGTACCCGCCGTCGCGCTCCAGCAGCAGCGCCGGCGGCCGTCGCCGGGCACAGAGCGCGCCGACCAGCTCCAGCACCTGCGGCGGCATGGGATGGGTGTGCGTGTCGTGGTAGAAGCCGCCGTGTTCGGCCCCGCCGGCCACGTGCACGTAGCCGATCCGGTCCAGCGGCAGCCGGTCGAGCAGCGCGAGCGGGTCGGTGCCCCGGTTGCGGGCGTTGGCGTGCACGTTGGCGACGTCCAGCAGCAGCAGCGCGCCGGTCCGGTCCAGGATCTCGGTGAGGAAGTCCGCCTCGTCCAGCTCGTCGTCGGGCCAGTCGAAGAGGGCGGCGATCGGTTCCAGCGCGATCGGCACCGGCAGCTCGGCCTGCGCGCGGGCCACGTTCGCGCAGACCGCGTCGACCGCCTCCCGGCTGCGAGGGAGCGGCAGCAGGTGCCCGGCCTCCAGCCCACCGGCCCGCACGAACGCGATGTGCTCGCTGACCAGCGGGGCGTCCACCCGCTGCGCGACGGCGGCCAGGTGGGCGACACGGGCCGGGTCGACCGGTTCGACGCCGCCGAGGGAGAGCCGCACCCCATGGGGTACGACTGTCACACCGCGCTCGCGCAGCCCCGTCAGCCCGACCGGAAGGGGCCCGGCCGACGCCACGGACTCGGCCACCACCTCGACGAAGCGCAACCCGGGCAGCTCGGCCACGAAACCGGCGATCTCGGGACGCCAGCCGATGCCGACGCCGTACGGGCCGGTCACCCGCCGCACCCACCGCCGCCGCACCCGCCGCCTCCACCGCAGGAGCTGCCACCGCCGCAGGAGCTGCCGGTCGTACCCGAGGACCCGGTGCCGGCTCCCGACGACCAGCCGCTGCTGGCGATCGCCTGGCGCTGGATCTCGGCCTGCGCGGCGAAGCCCGGGTCGATGGCCCACAGCGACACCGTGCCGTACAGCGCCACGCCCATCGCCGCGCCGGCCGCGCCGTAGGTGGCGTACGCGGGGGACGAGTCGGGTGCGAGGTGGCGGTGTCGGTTCCGCAGGTCGCGCAGCGCGCTGCGACCGGCCGGGGTGGTCTCCGGCACCCGCCAGAGCAGCAGCACCGCCACCGCCACGCCGACCAGGGTGAGCAGCAGGAAGCCCACCGGTCGGCCGTTGGCCAGCCCGGCGAACAGCCGTACGACGCCGAACACCAGCAGGGCGGCGAGGAGCAGCCGCCACTGTTGTGCGGTGACCCGCCGCGCCGGGTTCACTCGCAGTCCCCGCTCTTCGAGGCGGGCCCCGAGCTGGTCGAGCGCGGCGGCCACCCGCTCGTCCTGGGCCAGGTCCCGGGCTCGGACGCCCTGGTGGGCGGCCCAGTGGATCGCCTGCTTCAGTGGGGTGAGCCCGGTCGGGGCCGGGCCGGTGGTGCGCAGGTGACGATCCGGGCCGACGTCGATCGCGCCGCTGCTCCGCAGGCCGCCCAGCGCGGCGTGCACCGCGAGGGTCGGCCCACCGTTGAGGTAGCCGACCTCCTCGGGGTCGAGTCGCTTGGTGACGGGGGGTTCCGCGCCGGTGCCGAGGCGCACCCGGTGCAGCACCGCGACGGCGGCCACCACGACGGCCGCCACGAGGTAGAGCCGCAGGAAGGTCGGACCGGGGACACCCCAGGTGTCGCCCGAGGCGGCGTGGACGATCATCGGTTGCTCCTGTCGCCGGAGGGGTCGGCGGCCCCATTGTGGAGCACCGTCGCCATCCGGTCGGGCCGGGGCACCCGCGCCGTCGGCGGTGGCGCGAACACCGCTCAGCGGCGGCGGACCGCCTCCTCGACCAGGTCCAGCACCGGGCCCAGGTCACCGGCCGGTCGGCCCATGGCCAGGTGCAGCACCAGGCCGTCGTAGGCCAGCTCCAGGAACTGGGCCAGCACGTCGATCGGTACGTCCTCGCGCAGCACCCCGGCGTCGCGCTGACGGGCCAGCCGGTCCCGGGTCGCCTCGGCGATCGCGGCGGACCGCTCGGCCCAGCGCTTGGCGAACGCCGGATCGGTGCGCAGCCGGCGGGACACCTCCAGTTGACTGCCCAGCCAGCCGGTGGTGTCCGGCGAGACGGCGCGGGCCAGCAGGTCGCGCATCACCTGCACCAGACCGTTACGGGCGACCGTTTCGACCATGGCGGCGGCGTCGTCCTCGGCGACGGCGAGGAAGAGCGAGTCCTTGTCGCGGAAGTGGTGGAAGATGGCGCCCCGGGACAGGCCGGTGGCCTCCTCGAGGCGGCGGACGGTGGCCCCCTCGTAGCCGAGTCGGGCGAAACACGCCCGGGCCGCGGCAAGGATCTCCTGCCGGCGCGCGTCGAGCTGGTCCTGACTTACTCTGGGCACACCTCGATCGTCGCAGGTCACCTCGGGCGGTGCAAACCGTACGTACGGCTTGGTAACGCGACGTTTACGATCCAGCGGTGACCCGCTCGTACCCCGCGCCGTCCGGCCCGCTGACCGTCGCCACCGTCCAGGCCACCCCGGCGCCCGGTGACGTCGCCGGAAACGCGGCGGCCGCCGCCGAGCTGGTCCGGCTCGCCGCCGGGCAGGGCGCCCGGGTGGTCGTCCTCCCCGAGCTGTACCTGTGCGCGTACCACCCGCCGACCCTCGCCGCCGATCCGGTCGGCACCCACGTGGCGGCCGACCCGGCCGGGCTGGTCGCCGACGGTCGGCTCGACCCGCTGCGCGCCGCGGCACGGACCGCCGGGGTCACCGTGGTGGTCGGCGCCGCGGTCCGGCACCCGGACGACCGGCGGACCATCGCCGCCCTCGTGGTCGACCGCGCTGGCGCCGTCCGGGTCGGGTACGACAAGCAGCAGCTCTGGGGCGACGAGCGCGACCTGTTCAGCCCCGGCGGGCGGGGCGCCACGCTGCTCGTCGACGACTGGCGGCTCGGGCTGGGCATCTGCTACGACGGCTGCTTCCCGGAGCACGGCCGGGCCGCCGCGCGCGACGGCGCGCACGCCTACCTGTGTCCCAGCGGCTACCTGGCCGGCTCGGAGCACCGCCGGGACCTGTACTACGCGGCGCGGGCACTGGACAACACGATGTTCGTGGTCTTCGCCAACGCTGTCGGCGGCAGCGACCCGTGGCGGTTCAACGGCGGTGCGGCGATCTACGACCCGCAGGGACGTACGCTCGCCCGGGGCGCCGACGAGGGCACGGACACGCTCGTGGCGACCCTCGAGCCGGCCGTGCTGACGGCCACCCGGGCAGCCCATTCGATGCTCGCCGATCTGCTGCCGGGCCAGGGCGGCGCGCGGATGTCGCTGACCGGTTAAGCCCATCGTCAACTCGAAACACGCGGGTCTGTTGGCGGACACGTCGGTCCCGTAGGGTGCCCGAGTGCCACTGCTCCTGCTGGACCTGGACAACACCCTGCTGGACCGGGCCGGGCCCTTCCGCCGCTGGGGTGAGCGCTTCCTGGACCGCATCGGCGCGCCCTCCACCGACATCGACTGGCTCGTCTCGCTCGACGCGGACGGGTTGACCGACCGCTGGGACCTGGCCGACGCGATCCGGGACCGCTACGAGCTGCGCATTCCCTCGATCGACCTGGTGGAGGAGCTGCACGACGGGGTGGTGGCGCAGACCCGGCTCGACCCGCTGACCGCCTGCGCGCTGCGCATCGCCGACGACGCGGGGTGGGTGCCCGTGGTGGTGTGCAACGGCACGGTACGCCTGGAGGACGCCAAGATCCGTCGTACCGGCCTGGACCGCTACGTCGCCGACTGGGTGATCTCCGAGGAGGCCGGGGTCAGCAAGCCCAACCCGCGGATCTTCGCGCTCGCCGCGCAGCGGGTCCGGATGCCGCTGCGTGGCGCGTGGGTGGTCGGCGACAGCCCGGAGGCGGACATCGGCGGCGCCGCCGCGGTGGGGTTGCCCAGCGTCTGGCTGCACCGGGGGCGGACCTGGTCGGACGTCCGGTTCGCGCCGAGCCGCACGGTGGACGGGCTGATCGCCGCCGTCGCCACGGTCCTCGCGAGCTGACGCGGCCACCGCAGTCGAGCTGACGCGGCCACCGCTGGCTGACACTTCCGGCGCTGGCTGACGCGGCCACCGCTGTCGAGCTGACGCTTCCGCCGCTGGCTGACGTGGGAAAGCCGTCGTAATTCGGTTGACCCGCTGTCCGAGCCGCGGCGAGGATGGGCGGCGCATCGTGCACCGGGCGTACCGCCCGTTCGAGGAGAGGAGGCCGGTCATGGCCGTCTTCGCAGGTCGCTTTCCGCTGCCTATCTCAGCCTCGACCAAGGGAACCTCACCACAGTGCGCGATCATGACCTCCCGGCGCTGGAGCGCCGGACCCGCGGCAAGCGCCGCTTCGACGACGACGAACCGCAGTTTCTGAAGCGGGCCCGGTCCACCGAGTCGCCCGCCGATCCCGACACCGAGCCTGATCCCGACACCGGCGAACGCTGGTCGTCCTGGGACGACGCGGTGCACGGGCCACAGCCGTACCCGGACTGGTTGGTCACCGAACTGGCCGCCAAGGACACCGAGCTGGGTGTGCTGAAGACCGGCAAGGAGGCGGACGTCCACCTGGTCCGCCGGGCGGTGCCGGACACGGACCGGTCCTGCCTGCTGGCGGTGAAGCGGTACCGGGACGCCGAGCATCGGCTGTTCCACCGTGACGCCGGCTATCTGGAGGGCCGCCGCGTGCGGCGTTCCCGGGAGATGCGGGCGATGGTCGGCCGGACGGCCTTCGGCCGCCAGATGATCGCCGGGCAGTGGGCGGCGGCCGAGTTCGCGGCGCTGGCGCGGCTCTGGGAGATCGGCGCCGGGAACGACCGGATCGCCGTGCCGTACCCCGTGCAGTTGCGGGGCACCGAGCTGATGTTGGAGTTCGTCGGCGACGCCGGGTCGGGCCTGGCGGCGCCCCGGCTGGCCCAGCTGCGGCCCGGCCCAGCCGAGCTGCGCGACCTGTGGGGCCAGCTGGTCGAGGCGCTGCGCGTGCTGGCCCGGGCGGGCTACGCGCACGGCGACCTGTCGCCGTACAACCTGCTCGTGCACTCCGGGCGGCTGGTCGTGATCGATCTGCCGCAGGTGGTCGACGTGGTGGCGAACCCGCAGGGGCCCGAGTTCCTGGCCCGCGACGTACGGGTGGTCGGCGCCTGGTTCGTGGCCCGGGGGTTGAGCGCCGAACAGGCCGATCCCGGCGCGCTGACGGGGGAGTTGCTGCGCGAGGCGGGCATCCGCTGACCGGAGCGGGTCGGGTGGCCGGGGTGGCCGCCCGACCCGCCCGTGTCGATCACTGCAGGTAGCGCTCCACCTCGGGCTTGGGGCGTTCGCCCTGCGAGTCGGGGTCGCCGTGGCTGGATCGGGCGGCCCGGCGGCGGCGCAGCAGGTCCCAGCACTGGTCGAGGGATTCCTCCAGGGCGCGCAGCCGCTCGCTGGTCTCGCCCTCGGTGCCGGACTCGTGGGCCTGGGCCTCCGCGCGCAGCCGGTGCTCCTCGTCGACCAGCTCGGAGATCCGGTTCAGGATGGTCTTGTCGTCCATGCCACAGAGCCTGGCACAGGGTGCCCGTCATCGCCCGGATTCGGGGGTACCGGTGCGTCCTTGCTCACTGCGCTGCCCGCCCTCTGGGACTGCCCGGACGTGGCCCGCCCCGGCGGGTCCGGTGGACGACCGACCGCGGAACCGTCGTCGTCCGGACCGGCCGACGGCGGCGGCGGATCGATCTACGGGCGCGACCTGCGCCGGTGCCGGGTCCTGACAATCCACTCAGGACCGACCAGGGCGCAGACATCGATGCCCGTCTAGGGCAACGATCGAATCTCACCGGTCACAGGTCTGGAGGTGTCCCGGATTTGGTGAGATGCTTCCGACGCCCAGAAGGTGAAAATTCCACAGTCCCGACCGGCCGAAGTGGACCGCCCAGGCCGCCGGGGCGACGAGGAGACAGCGCATGTCCCAGGTGTCCGATGCCGGCCCCGCCCCCGTCAGCACCGAACCCCGGATGATCCCACTCCGTCGTGCCCTGCCCGCGCTGGTCCGCGATCCGCTCGGCGCGCTCGTCGGCTTCGCGGACGCCGCCGGTGGCGACGTCGTCCGGCTGAACCTCGGCTCGTTCCGTCCCTACCTGGTCAGCCATCCCGAGCACCTGCAACGAGTGCTGAGGGACAACGTTGCCAACTACACCCGCGACGGGGAGGGCCTGTTGTGGCGGCCGGTCCGGCGGATCGTCGGCGACGCCATCCTGGTCGCCGAGGGTGAGATCTGGGAGTCCAGCCGCGGCGCGCTGCAACCCCTGTTCACCGCCAAGCGCGCCGAGACGCTCGTCGACCGGATGGCCGAGGCGATCAACGAGGCCGTCGACGAGTGGCTGGAGCCGGCCCGCGACGGCCGCCCGATCGACGGCGGCGCGGAACTCACCCGGATCGTGCTGCGGACCACGATGCGGGTGCTCTTCGCCGACCGCATCTCGGTGCCGGACGCGTTGCGGATCAGCGCCGCGCTGGACACCGTCACCACCGCGATGCTCCCGCGTCTGCTGGTGCCGTTCGTGCCGTACGCGGTGCCGATGCCCGGCGACCGGCCCTTCCGCGAGGCGGTGCGGACCATCGACGAGGTGGTGCTGCCGATCATCCGGGAGGCCCGCGCCCGGCCCACCGACGGCGACGACATCATCTCCACCCTCTGCCGGCCGCGCGCCGACGGCAGCGAGCCCGACGAGTACGCGATCCGCGGCGACGTGGTCGCGATGTTCTCCACCGCCACCGAGACCACGATCGCGCTGCTCTCCTGGCTGTGGCCGGTGCTGGCGTCCCGGCCCGACGTGGCGGAGCTGATGACCGACGAGATCGAGCGGGTGGTGGGCTCCGAACGGGTCGGCCGCGAGCACCTGCCGCAACTGCGCTACGGCCGGATGGTGCTCGACGAGATGCTGCGGCTCTACCCGGCCGGTTGGATGATCCCCCGTACCGCCGTCGCGGACGACGTGCTGGGCGGTGCGCGGATCAAGGCGGGTGGCACCGTGCTGGTCAGCCCGTACGTCACCCAGCGGATGTCGACCTTCTGGGACGATCCGACGCTGTTCGATCCGGAGCGCTTCGCGCCGGAGAAGCCCCGCCGGCGCTACCGCTACTCGTACTTCCCGTTCGGTGGTGGGCCGCACCAGTGCCTCGGGCAGTACCTGTTCCTGCTGGAGGCGCAGCTCATCGTCAGCACCGTGCTGAGCCGCTACCGGTTCCGGCTGCGCGAGCCCGTCGGCCTGACACCCCGGCTCGGCGCCTCGCTGCAACCCAAGCAGCGGGCCGAGCTGATCGTCACTCCGGTCGAACGCCCGGTCGTCTCGTGACCGGCGCGCCGTGGCCGGTGCAGGCCGGGCCCGACGCCGTCGCCGAGCAGGGCCGGGTGTGCGCGCTCGCCGTACGAGGCGTCCGCGACCTGCAGGGCGTCACCGCCGCCCACCCGGAACTCTTCGACGCCGCGCCGTTCGACGCCGCGCTGCTCAGTTCGGTGGCCACCGCGATCGCGTTCACCGCGCCGTGGCACACCGCCGCCGAACTGCGGCTCACCACCCGTACCCTGCTCTGGGTCTTCGCCGCCGACTGGCAGGTCGACTACCTCGCCCGGTCGGCGGACGACGTCCGGGCGATCGTGACCGACTGCCTGGCGGTCGCCGACGGCGCCGCGCCGCCGCCCGGCCGGCACCTCGCGCGACTGTTGGCCGACCTGCGCGACGAGCTGGCCGCCGTGCCGGCGTTCCGCCGGCTGCGCCCGATCTGGCGCGAGGAGCTGGCCCGGATGCTCGCCGCCGTGTCGCGGGAGTGGGACTGGAAGAACCTGCCGACCGACCCGACCACCGGGCAGCGCCTGCCGGACCTGGACCGCTACCTGGACAACGCCGACAACCTCGCCTGCTCCTTCGTCAACGTCACCCACTGGATCGCCACCGGTGACGACAGGACCCTCGCCCAGTTGACCGACCTGCTCGACGCCGGCCGTGGCGTGCAGCGGGTGCTGCGGCTGGTCAACGACCTCGCCACGCACGAGCGGGACGCCGAGTGGGGCGACCTGAACGCCCTGCTGCTGGTCGACGACCCGGCGCGGGTGCACGCCCGGCTCGCCGAGCTGACCACCCGGTCCCGCGGCGACCTCGCCGCCCTCGCCGAGCGTTGCCCTCGCCAGGCGGACTACCTGCACCGGCAGATCTCCTTCACGGGTGGCTTCTACCAGCTCTCGGACTTCTGGGGAGCACGCGATGAGTGAGGGCCCGGGGCACGTGCTGGTCCAACCCCCCACCGACGCCGCGCGCGAGCTGATCGCCGGCCTGGCGCTGCGCCCGTGGGGGCAGGTAGCCCCCTCGGTGTACGAGAGCGGCCGGCTGGTCGCCGACGCGCCCTGGCTGCCGGGGCACCACCAGCGGATCGGGTTCCTGCTGCGCGGGCAGCGCCCCGACGGGGCGTGGGGCCCGCCCGAGGGGTACGCCCTGGTGCCCACCCTCAGCGCCGTCGACGCCCTGCTCGCGGCGCTGGCCGACGGAAAGTCTGCCGGTCCGCACCTGCTCACCCCGGTGCGGCGCGGGCTGGACGCGCTCACCGGCCGCCTGCTCGCCACGCACGCGCGGGCGCTGCCCGACACGCCGGCGCTGGACCTCATCGTTCCCGCCCTGGTCGAGTCGATCAACGGGCGGTTGACCCGGTTGGGTCGGGCGGTCGCCGACCGGTTGCCCCGTCCGCCGCTCGCGCTGCCCGCCGGGCTCGGCCCCGACCGGCTGCGGGCGGTACGCGGCGCGGTCGCCGCCGGGGCGCCGCTGCCGGCGAAGCTGGCCCACTTCTACGAGGTGCTGGGCGCGACGCCGGCCGACGCCGGGCCGACCCTCACCGCGGTCGGCGCGTCACCCGCCGCGACCGCCGCGTGGCTGAGCGCCGCCGGCCCGGACGCCGGCCCCGCCGCGTACACGTTCCTGCGGACGCTGATCCGCGACGGCGACGGTCCGGTGCCCTGTCCGACCCCGATCACCGTGTTCGAGCGGGCCTGGGTGCTCGGCGGCCTGCGTCGTGCCGGTGTCGCGCTCAACCCGCCGGCGGCCGTGCTGCGCACCCTGGCCGCCGCCACCGCCGCCGAGGGCATCGCCACCGGCGAGGGGCTGCCGACCGACGCCGACACCACCTCGGTCACGTTGGACGCGCTGGCCCGGCTCGGCCACCTCGCCGACCCGGCGGGCCTGTGGGCGTACGAGACGGCGGACGGTTTCTGCACCTGGCCGGGGAGTGAGGACGGCTTCTCGGTCACCACCAACGCGCACGTGCTGGACGCGTTCGGCCAGTACGTGACCGGGCACCCCGGCGCGGACGCGCGGTACCACCGGACGGTCGACCGGCTCAGCGCCGTGCTGCCGGCGCACCAGCTCGCCGACGGCCGCTGGCAGGACCGGTGGCACGCCTCGCCGTACTACGCGACGGCCTGCTGCGTGCTGGCCCTGGCGGAGTTCGGTCGCGGCGGCGTGGCGGCCGAGGCGCTCGACCGGGCGGCCGGTTGGGTGCTGGACGGGCAGCGGGCCGACGGGTCGTGGGGGCGGTGGGACGGCACGGTCGAGGAGACCGCGTACGCCCTGCAGGTGCTGGTGGCCGTGCCGACCGGAGCGCCCCGGGTCGACGACGCGGTGGCGCGCGGCCACGCCTATCTCCACCAACGGTCCGACCGGTCGGACCCTCCACTGTGGTACGGAAAAGAGCTGTACTGTCCTACCGCGATCGTTCGCGCGGCTGTCCTGGCTGCCTGTCGGCTCGCCTCCGCCCATCTGGGCGGGGTCGACCGTTCGGTGGTGGATTGTGGTTACCAGGCAACAAAAACAGCGACTTGAGGGGTTGTGTGGACACTGCTAGCGTACGCAGAGCCTCAGCCCCGTACGCCCCGCCGTGGCGGGACGTCGTCCTCCATGATCACCCGTTGATGAGCTGAGTCAACGCCCTGCCTGGGACGGTTCAATGCGTTCTCGCGGTACGAGTATCCGCACCAAGGTTGTCGCCCTGCTGCTCTCCCTGGTCGCGCTCTGGATGTTCGCGGCGTGGGTCACCCTGCGGGACGGTTTCAACCTGCTCGGTGTCCAGCTGCTCAACAGCAGGGTCTACGCGCCCAGCGAACCCCTGCTGCAGGAGCTTCAGCTTGAGCGGCGGCTGACCCAGGCGTACCTCAGCAACCCCGACGCCGCGCAGCGCGCGGCCCTGGAGGCCGAGCAGCGCAAGGCCACCCAACTGGCGGACGACTTCGCCGACTCGGTCCGCAACTGGCAGGTCGACGTGGCCGGCAGCTCCGCCCTCGACGTCCAGCTCGACGACACGATCGCGCAGATCAACGAGTTGAAACAGACCCGGGCCGACGTGCTGGGCCGCAAGGTCGACCGGATCTCCGCCGCGGACGCCTACACGGACGCCATCGAATCGATCTTCCGGATCTACGACGTCACCGGCAGCCTCGACGACAAGGAGATCGCCGCCGACGCGGCCGCCCTGATCCAGCTCAACCGGATGAAGGAGCTGATCTCGCAGGAGGACGCGCTGCTCAGCGGCCTCTTCGGCACCGGTCGGATCAGCGGCCCCGAGTACGCCCGCTACGTCAGCCTGGTCGGCGCCGAGCGGTTCCTCGGCGAGGAGACCCGCGCCCGGCTCGCCGACGCCGATCAGCGGCGCTACCAAGAGCTCGTCGAGGGTGAGGCCTTCAGCCGGCTGCGCGCCGTCCAGGACAGCATCATCCGCGAGGGCCGGCCGGCGACCCAGTTGCCGGTCGGCTCCGAACAGTGGCGCGGCACCGTCGAGCCGGCGCTCGCCGAGGTGAACGACGCCGTCGTCGACGGCGGCGACGACATCGTCGGCCGGGCCACCGGCGTGGCCGTGATGGTCGTCGTCCGACTCGTGCTCGCCACCGGCCTGGGTCTGCTCGCCGTCATCGCCTCGGTCGTCGTCTCGATCACCACGGCCCGCACCCTCCTGCGCCAGCTCGACCGGCTGCGGCAGGCCGCCTGGCAGCTCGCCGACGAGCGGCTGCCCCGCGTGGTCGACCGGCTCGGCCGAGGCGAGGAGGTCGACGTCGCCACCGAAGCGCCCCCGCTGGAGTTCGGCACCGACGAGATCGGCCAGGTCGGCAAGGCGTTCAACGCCGTCCAGGAGACCGCCCTGCGCACCGCCGTCGAGCAGGCCGACCTGCGCCGCAACGTCCGCGAGGTCTTCCTCAGCCTGGCCCGACGAACCCAGGCGCTGGTTCACCGCCAGCTCACCCTGCTCGACGCGATGGAGCGGCGCGAGCACGACGCGGAGGAGTTGGAGGACCTGTTCCGGGTCGACCACCTGGCCACCCGGATGCGGCGCAACGCGGAGAACCTGATCGTGCTCTCCGGCTCCACCCCGGGCCGGGCCTGGCGGCGCAACGTCCCCATGGTGGACGTCGTACGCGGCGCGGTGGCCGAGGTGGAGGACTACACCCGGGTCAACGTGCTGCCGCTGGGGGCCGTCTCACTCGCCGGCCGGGCGGTCGGCGACATCATCCACCTGCTCGCCGAGCTGATCGAGAACGGCCTGTCGTTCTCGCCACCGCACACCACCGTGGAGGTCCGTGGCCAGCTCGTGGCGAACGGCTTCGCCATCGAGATCGAGGACCGGGGCCTCGGCATGAGCGAGGAGGACCTGGCGGCGGCGAACCACCGCATCGTCGACCAGTCCGAGCTGAACCTGGCCAACGCCGCCCGCCTGGGCCTCTACGTGGTGAGCCGGCTGACCGAGCGGCACGGCGTGCGGGTCCGCCTCAAGGAATCGGCGTACGGCGGCACCACCGCCGTCGTCCTCATCCCGCTGGAGCTGATCACGGCGAACGGCGCCGCCCCGGAGGACTCCGGCGCGATCCCGGCCGGCCCGACGGCCATCGCGCTGCCGGCCGGCCCGACCGCCGCCGGCCCCGTCGAGGGCGGTCGTCCCGCCAGCCTCTCGACGGTCGCGGTCGCCACCGCGGCGACGGACACCAGCGCCCCCGGCGCGGCGCAGCCGGTCACCCCGGTCGCCCCGGCGCTGGCCGAGAGCAGTACCACCACCGAGCAGACGGACGAGGGCGACAAGGACGTCGTACTCCCCACCCGCCAGCGGACCGCGGCGGCGGACCTGCCCACCCGGGCCCGGCGTGTCCTGGGCCAGCCGGCCCTGGAGGGCCCGACCGTGCCGACCGGCCTGCCCGCCGTGGAGCGGGCCGGCGCCGGTGGCAGCGAGCCGAGCACCGACGGCGGGCCGGTCCCGGCGCGGACCGAGACGGACCGCACCGGCTCCGGACTGCCGGTCCGCGTCCGCCAGGCGAACATCGTGCCCGAGCTGCGCGACGACCCGGCGGCGACCGAGTCCGACGAGGAGGACGTGGTACGGCCACCCGAGCAGGTACGCCGGATGATGAGTTCCTATCAGACCGGCACCCGGCGCGGCCGGACCGACGCGGCGCGACTGCTCGGCGGCGCGCCGGGCGCCACGCCCGACTCGACCGACGAGGAACCGCAAGCCACCTGACCGAGCACCTTCGCTGCGGGTTCCGCGTGGTGTGACGGTCAAGCCCAAGACGAATACGGCGCAACTGCCGGGCGAGAAGAGGACGACGAAGTGGCCCAGAAGACGGCTTCGAGTGCCGACCTGACGTGGTTGCTGGATGATCTGGTGGGCCGGGTGAAGCAGGCCGAGCATGCGGTCGCGCTCTCCACCGACGGGTTGTTGATGGCTTCCTCGCAGGGGCTGAACCGGGACGACGGCGAGCACCTCGCGGCGATGGCGGCCGGTATCCAGAGCCTGGCCCGGGGCGCCGGCAAGCGCTTCGGCGGCGGGCAGGTGCAGCAGACCATCATCGAGATGCAGTCGTCGTTCCTGTTCGTGACCGCCGCCGGCCGCAACGCCTGCCTGGCCGTCCTCGCCACCGAGGACGCCGACGTCGGTCTCATCGCGTACGAGATGGCGATGCTCGTCACCCGCGTCGGCAAGTACGTGGCCTCCCCGTCGCGGAGCGCCGAACAGTCGGCTGGCGAGAGGTAACGGCCATGACGGTGCAGGGAGAGTCCGCAGAGCATCAGTGGGTGGATGACCATGCGGGCCCGGTGGTGCGCCCGTACGCGGTGACACGTGGGCGGGCCCGCCCGGTCACCGGCACGTTCGACCTGATCTCCCTGGTCACCGCGACCCGCGCCGACGTGACGCCGGAGATCGGGATCGGTCCTGAGCACCTGGCGATCGTCGGCCTCTGCCAGCGAATACAGTCCGTCGCCGAGATCGCGGCCCACCTCGACCTGCCGGTGGGAACCATCCGGGTGCTCCTCGGCGACCTGGCGGCCCGCAACCTCGTGCAGGTACGCGAGCCGCACACCACGGCCGGCCTTCCCGACAACAGCATCTTCGAGGCGGTAATCAATGGACTACGGGCACTCTGACCGGCCGGCGGGAGCGACGCCACTGCCCACCGCGATCAAGATCCTGGTCGCCGGTGGTTTCGGCGTGGGCAAGACCACCATGGTCGGAGCGGTGAGCGAGACCCGGCCGTTGCGCACCGAGGAGGTGCTGACCGAGACCGGCGTCGGCATCGACGACCTGTCCGGGGTGGAGGGCAAGACCACCACCACGGTGGCGATGGACTTCGGTCGGATCACCATCAGCGACGACCTCGTGCTCTACCTGTTCGGCACGCCCGGTCAGGACCGGTTCTGGTTCGTCTGGGACGAGCTGGCGTTGGGCGCGATCGGCGCGGTCGTCCTGGCCGACACCCGTCGGCTGGCCGACTGCTTCCCGTCGATCGACTACTTCGAGGGTCGGGGCACCCCGTTCGTCGTGGCGGTCAACTGCTTCGAAGGCGCGCGTCAGTACCGGCTCGACGAGGTGCAGACCGCGCTGAACCTCGACCCGGGCGTACCGGTGCTGCTCTGCGACGCGCGTCAGCGGGAGTCCAGCAAGGAGGTGCTGGTGACCCTCATGGAGCACGCCATGAAGACCCGCGAGGCCCGTCGCCGCGCCGCCAGCGGAGACTGATCGAGGTTTTTTTCCGGGAGGCTGTCCGGATCGCTCCTGTCCGCTCGTCATGCTGGCGACAACCCGAGAAACAGGGAGCGACCGATGAAGTTCATGATGTTCGTCTGCAGCGACACCGCACCGGATACCGACCCGACCGAGCTGCCCGACATCCACAAGTGGGTGGCCGACAACGACGCCCGGGGCCGCCGCCTGACCGGCAACGTGCTGGCGCCGACCAGCGCGGCCACCACGGTCCGTGTTCGTGACGGCGAGCTGCTGGTCTCCGAGGGACCGTTCGCGGAGACCGCCGAGGTGATCGTGGGTTTCGACCTGCTCGACTGCGCCGACGTGGACGAGGCGATCGAGGTGGCCCGTACCCACCCGATGGCCCGGGAGGGGCGGCTGGAGCTGCGCCCGTTCGGCGCTCTGTCCAGTTGAGCGGATGACCGGCACCGACACCACGACCGGTGCGCCGGACCGTGTCGGCCCGGCCGCGGCGGCGCGGGCCGTCGCGGCCGCCGGCGTGGACGCGTACCCCCGGATCGTCGCGACCCTGATCCGACTGACCGGGGACTGGGCGTTGGCCGAGGACTGCGCCCAGGAGTCCCTGGCCGCCGCGCTGGAACGCTGGCCCGGCGACGGGGTGCCGGTCAATCCCGGTGGCTGGCTCATGACGGTGGCCCGCAACCGAGCGATCGACGTGCTGCGTCGGGCCACCGTGGAGCGCCGCAAGCTGCACGACCTGGCGCTGCTCGCGCCGACTGACGCGCGGCCCGAGCACGACGTCGAGGACGACCGCTTGAGACTCGTCTTCACCTGCTGCCACCCGGCGCTCGCCCTCGACGCCCGGGTGGCGCTGACGCTGCGGACCGTCTGCGGGGTGCCGACCGCCGACATCGCCCGCCTCCTGCTGGTCAGCGAGTCGACGATGACCCGCCGGCTGACCCGGGCCCGGACCCGGATCGCGCAGGCCGGCATCCCGTACCGGGTGCCGACCGGGCCGGCGCTGGCCGAACGGCTGCCGGGCGTACTCGCCGTGCTGTACCTGCTCTTCACCCGCGGCTACGTCCCCGACGGCGAACCGGCGTTCGCCGACGAGGCCGTGCGGCTGGCCCGGCTGCTGGACGCGTTGATGCCGGAGCAGTCCGAGGTCGCGGCGCTGCGGGCGCTGCTGCTGTTCCAGCACTCCCGTCGGGACGCCCGTCGGGACGCCGCGGGCAACCTGCTCACCCTGGCGCGGCAGGACCGCGCGCGGTGGGACCGGGCGGCCATCGCCGAGGGCCAGGCGACTCTTGCCCGGGTACGCGACGACGGGCCGTACGCGTGGCAGGCCCGGATCGCGGCCTGCCACGCCACCGCGCCGTCCGTCGACGCCACCGACTGGGCGACGATCGCGCGCGCCTACGACGCGCTGGCGGGTATCCGGCCGTCACCGGTGATCGCGCTCAACCGTGCGGTCGCGCACGGCTACGCGTACGGGCCGACCGCCGGGCTGGCCCTGCTCGACGAGGCGCGTGCCGAGGGTGGGCTGTCCGGCAACCCGCTCGCCGGGGCGGTGGAGGCCGACCTGGTGGCCCGGCAGGATGATCCGCTGCGGGCCGTCACGCTGTTCCGGGCGGCGGCGGCCGCGGTGGACTCGCCCGCGCAGCGCCGCGCCCTGCTCGACCGGGCGGACGAGCTGTCTCGCTAACGAGCCATCCGCACTCCCCCCGCCCCGCCCCGCCCCGCCCCGCCCCGCCCCCGCCCCGCCCCGCCTCGTCGATCATGGAGTTGTGGTGGGCAACAAAACCCCCGTGAAACCTCAAACCAGGCACCACAACTCCATGATCGACGGGCCGGGACCGCTCCCGCTCCGCGATCTTGCACTTTCTGTCCCGGCAAAAGGGGTATCCCACTCATGTGGACAACAGAAACTGCAAGATCGGCGCGATCTTCTCCCTCGGTGCGCTCCGGGTCGCCGGGGCGAGGGCGAGCGCCGGGCCGGCGGGGTTCGTGGAGTCTCGTACGTCGATGACGCCCGCGAGACTGTTGGTCACCTCGACGCGCTACTCGGCGACAAAGGTTCCTGAGCCCGGTACGCCGACCACCAGTCCGCGAGATTTGAGAGCGTCCACGGCGCGGGCGACCGTCCGCCGGGCTGACCCGTACTCCTGGGCCAGCGCGTCGTACGTCGGTAGGCGTGAGCCCGGTCGGAGCTCCCCGGCGGCGATCCGTCGAGTCAGATCGTCCTCGATCTCTCGGGCCGTGTACGGGATGGGCATAAGGCGTGGCCCCTGGTAGACATCGGGTCGGCACGGGTCGCTGCCGGAGAAACGGGCGTCCCGCCTCGTGACAGGAGGCGGGTGTTCCGCCCGTCGTGTGGAGGTGCTGCCGGTGCTGCCCGAGGAGAAGCCGATGCAGGTGCCTGTCAACGTCGGTGCGTGGCGATGGCCGATCCGGCCCGAGCGGATCGAGTGTGGAGAGTGCGGGCGATGCGCTGCCGGTTGAGCGGTTCACGGCGCTGTCCGAGCTGGCCCAGACCCTCAGCGAGCACGCGTCGCGCTGCCGTGTCTTCCTCTGCGGACGCGAGCGGCCGGCCGCCCTGGCCCCGTTCGGCGACGGCCGACCCGACCGGACCACGCCAGCGGTCGTACCGCGCGCCGGGCGTCGTACCCGAAGAGCGCTGGCGCCCCCGGTGCGGGCCGCCGGCCGCGCACACCGCCGATGGTCCTTCCTGGATCTGCGACGCCTGCGGGAAGGACTGGCCCTGCCCGACGCTGCCCGCGACCCCGACGGACGCCGCCCGACGGGCGACCCTGATCCCCGAGTACTCGCGGATCACCCGCCGGGCAACCCGCGACCTGCGCGGCCGGCCGGGCGGCCCCGGCCCGGTCGCCATCGTCCGCCGTTTCCTCTGGTTCCTGCCGCTGACCGACGAGGAGGCCCGCGCGGTCGCACTGCGGCTGCGCTGAGCGCTGACCCCGTCGGACACGAGCCGGCGACCGCTACGGTGGCCGCATGACATTGCCGTTCGAACTCGCTTTGCGTGGTTACGACATGCGTCAGGTCGAGAGTCTCCTTGCCGAGGTCGACAGGGCTCTGGCTACCGACAGCGCGGTGTCACGGGCTGCCGCGCGGGACGCGCTTCGGACGGCCAGCTTTCGACGGCGGCTACGTGGCTACGAGATGCAGCAGGTGGATGCGGCGATAGACCAACGGCTTGCTGCCCTCGCGCTCCCGGGCACCCACGACGGACCGGCGTGACCAGCGGGCTTCCCGCCCGTGCTCGGACGGCAAACCTTCCTCGGCTCTGACGGCGAAGGCCGCCCCCGCCGAAGCGGGAGCGGCCTTCGACCAGCCGTACCTGATCAGTTGGCGATCATGCGGCGCAGCACGTACTGCAGGATGCCGCCGTGGCGGTAGTAGTCCGCCTCACCCGGGGTGTCGATCCGCACGACGGCCTCGAACTCGACACCCGTGTCGGTCGTGACCGTCACCGTGCGCGGGGTCTCGCCGTCGTTCAGGGCCGTCACACCGGTGATGGTGAACATCTCGGTGCCGGTGAGGCCCAGCGACTCGGCGGTGACGTCCACCGGGAACTGCAGCGGCAGCACGCCCATGCCGATGAGGTTGGAGCGGTGGATCCGCTCGTACGACTCGGCGATAACCGCCCGGACGCCCAGCAGCATCGTGCCCTTGGCCGCCCAGTCCCGCGACGAGCCCGAGCCGTACTCCTTGCCGGCCAGGATGACCAGCGGGATGCCGGCCTCCTGGTAGGCCATCGAGGCGTCATAGATCGAGGTCTGCTCGCCGGTGAGGTGGTTGACGGTGAAGCCGCCCTCCACCCCGGGCACCAGCTGGTTACGCAGCCGGATGTTGGCGAAGGTGCCCCGGATCATCACCTCGTGGTTGCCCCGGCGCGAGCCGTACGAGTTGAACTCGTGGCGCGGCACGCCGTGCTCGGCCAGGTAGGTGCCGGCGGGGGAGTCCGCCTTGATCGCACCGGCCGGCGAGATGTGGTCGGTGGTCACCGAGTCACCCAGCTTGGCCAGCACCCGGGCGCCGGAGATGTCGACGACCGCGCTCGGCTCCTGCTGCATGCCCTCGAAGTACGGGGGCTTGCGCACGTAGGTCGAGTCGCTGTCCCAGGCGAAGGTGTCGCCGGTCGGGGTGGGCAGCGACTGCCACCGCTCGTCACCGGCGAAGACGTCGGCGTACGCGGCGCTGAAGCCGGTCGCGCCGATCGCCTGGGCGATGACGTCCTGGATCTCGGCGCTGTTCGGCCAGATCTCCCGCAGGTAGACCGGGTTGCCCTCGGTGTCCTCACCGATCGGCTCGTTGGCCAGGTCGATGTCCATCGTGCCGGCGAGGGCGTACGCGACGACCAGCGGCGGGGACGCCAGGTAGTTCATCTTGACGTCCGGGTTGATCCGGCCCTCGAAGTTGCGGTTGCCCGAGAGCACCGAGACGACCGACAGGTCGTGCTCGTTGACCGCGGCGGACACCTCCTCGGGCAGCGGACCCGAGTTGCCGATGCAGGTCGTGCAGCCGTAGCCGACCAGGTTGAAGCCGAGCTTGTCCAGGTACGGCGTGAGACCGGCCCGCTCGTAGTAGTCCATGACCACCTTCGAGCCCGGGGCCAGGGTGGTCTTCACCCACGGCTTGCGGGTCAGGCCCTTCTCGACCGCGTTGCGGGCCAGCAGGGCCGCGCCGATCATTACCTGCGGGTTGGACGTGTTGGTGCAGGAGGTGATGGCGGCGATCACCACGGCGCCGTGGTCCAGCTCGTACTCGACGCCGTCGGTGCCGGTGACCCGGATCGGGTTGCTGGCCCGACCGCCCGCGCCGGTGGCGGCGGTCTCCAGGTCGCGCGGCTCGTCGGCCGGGTCGCTGAACTCGTTGGCCGGCGGGTCGCTGGCCGGGAACGACTCGGCGCTGGCCTCGTCGGCCGGGCCGTTCGCGCCGCGCGGCAGCTCCTCGCGGGCCACGCTCGGCTTGAGGTCACGCTCGCCGGTGGAGTCGTCGGCGACGTAGTCGGTCAGCGCCGAGCGGAACAGCGTCTTGGCGCTGCCCAGCGGCACCCGGTCCTGCGGGCGCTTCGGGCCGGCGAGCGACGGCTCGATGGTGCTCAGGTCCAGCTCGAGGCGCTCCGAGTAGGAGGGCTCGGCCGCCGGGTCGTGCCAGAGGCCCTGCTCCTTGGCGTACGCCTCGACGAGCGCGACCTGCGCGGCGTCCCGACCGGTCAGCTCCAGGTAGCGGATCGTCTCGGCGTCGATCGGGAAGATCGCCACGGTGGAGCCGTACTCCGGGGACATGTTGCCGATGGTGGCCCGGTTTGCCAGCGGCACGGCGCTCACGCCGGGGCCGTAGAACTCGACGAACTTGCCGACCACGCCGTGCTTGCGCAGCATCTCGGTGATGGTCAGCACCAGGTCGGTGGCGGTGGTGCCGGCCGGCATCTCGCCGGAGAGCTTGAAGCCGACGACCCGGGGGATCAGCATGCTGACCGGCTGGCCGAGCATCGCGGCCTCGGCCTCGATGCCGCCGACGCCCCAGCCCAGCACGCCCAGGCCGTTGACCATCGTGGTGTGCGAGTCGGTGCCGACCACGGTGTCCGGGTACGCCTGCCCGTTGCGTTCCATGATCGTGCGGGCCAGGTACTCGATGTTGACCTGGTGCACGATGCCGGTGCCCGGCGGGACGACCTTGAACTCGTTGAACGCGGTCTGGCCCCAGCGCAGGAACTGGTAGCGCTCCTTGTTGCGCTCGTACTCCAGCTCGACGTTGCGGGCGAACGCGTCCTCGCGGCCGAACAGGTCGGCGATGACCGAGTGGTCGATGACCAGCTCGGCGGGGGCGAGCGGGTTCACCTTGGTGGCGTCGCCGCCGAGCTCGCGGACGGCCTCGCGCATGGTGGCCAGGTCGACCACGCAGGGCACGCCGGTGAAGTCCTGCATGAGCACCCGCGCCGGGGTGAACTGGATCTCCACGCTCGGGTCGGCGGTCGGGTCCCACCCGCCGAGCTGCTCGATGTGGTCGGCGGTGATGTTCGCGCCGTCCTCGGTCCGCAGCAGGTTCTCCAGCAGGATCTTCAGGCTGTACGGCAGCCGGTCGTGGCCGTCCACCTTGTCGATCTTGAAAATCTCGTAGCTCGCGTCTCCGACGCGTAGCTGGGTCTTCGCACCGAAGGTGTCGAGGCTCGCCACGTCGTACTCCTTCACACCAGCGACCGTGAGTAGTCCTGAGCAGTCTGTCGCACCGGCCGGGGCGCCGCCGAGGTTAGGTAACACTTACCGCCGATTCTGCTCTCAAACAAAACCGTACGTCCGTCTTGCTATTTGCGCAACCCAGCCGGCCCGCTCGCCACCCCTCATCCCTAGCCTCCTAGGACGCGTTACGGAATGTGCGGCAGTAGCCGAGGGGCCGATCGGCCGCGTCGACCGCGGGTAGGGTTCGAGGCCCGGCCGGAGGAGGGTCACCCGTGTTCGACGTCCAGCACTGGCTCGTGTCGCTGCCGCCGATCGCGGTCTACCTGCTCGTCGCCGGGGTGATCGGCGTGGAGAGCATGGGCGTGCCCCTGCCCGGTGAGATCGTCCTGGTCAGCTCCGCGCTGCTCGCGGCCACCGGAGTGGTGGAACCCGAGTGGGTGGCGACGGCCGCCGCGACCGGAGCGATCGTCGGTGACTCCATCGGGTACGCGGTGGGGCGTCGCGGCGGACGTCCGCTGCTCGCCCGGCTCGGCCGACGCTTCCCCCGTCATCTCGGCCCCGCCCAACTCGCCCGCGCCGAGCAGAGCTTCGCCCGGCACGGTGTGTGGGCGGTGTTCTTCGGTCGGTTCGTGGCGCTGCTGCGGATCCTGGCCGGCCCGCTCGCCGGGGCCCTGCACGTGCCGTACCGGCGGTTCCTGGTGGCCAACGCCGCCGGCGGGCTGGTCTGGGCGTTCGGCACCACGTACCTGCTGTTCAGCGTCGGTCGGGCGGCCGAGCACTGGCTCAAGGACATCTCCTGGGCCGGCCTTGTCCTCGCGGTGCTGGCCGGCCTGGGCAGCACGTGGTGGCTACGTCGACGTGCCCACCGTCTGGAGGCCGCCGAGCCGGAGCCGTCGGGCGAGCCTGCGCCGGCCACCGATTCAGAGCAGCCTGCCGACCCGGCGCTGGCCCAGACCCGACACCGGTAGCGCACCTGGCGCCGGCTCGCGCCGGCAGGAAGATCCCGGACCCGGGTACGCCGAAAGGGCCGGACCCCGTGGGGTCCGGCCCTTTTCGGTGTGGTTGTCAGCTGGTGGCGTAGCCGCGGGTGGCGATCCAGTCGGCGAGGTGT
>NZ_JBFAMS010000028.1:0-56058 GCF_040656575.1 Micromonospora sp. NPDC049801
TTCGCGTCAGAATCCGGCCGGATCCTGACGCGAACCTCTTGATCAACGCGGTTGGTGGTGGGGGGTGGGGTGGGGGTTGGGGGGGTGGGGTTAGCGGCCTAGGACTGAGCCGCCGTTGACGCCGAGGACCTGGCCGGTTACGTAGCCGGCGGCGGGGCTGGCGAGGTAGCGGACCGCCTCGGCGATGTCGTCCGGCAGTCCGGGACGCTTGACGAGCGTCTCCGCGACCCGCTTCGCGTGCCCCTCGGGGGTCATTCGGTCGCCGAAGAACTCGGTCTCGGCCACGTAGCCCGGGCTCACCACGTTGACCGTGATCTGCTCCGGACCGAGCTGCGCCGCCAGGTCGTACGCCCAACCGTGCAGGGCCGCCTTGCCCGCTGAGTAGGGGCCACCGCCACCCCGCTGGGCGGAGATCGAGCTGACCAGGATCACCCGCCCACCGGGTCGACGCAGCGCCGGCCGCAACGCCTCGGTCAACAGCACCGCGGTGAGCACGTTGGCGTCCAGGTTGGCCCGCCAGTGTGCGGCGGTCCCGGCCAGCGTGTCGGTCTCCCCGCCCAGGTAGCCGCCCGCGTTGTTGACCACCGCGTCGACCGCCCGACCGTCGACCGCAGCCAGGACCCGGTCGAGCTGCTCCGGGTCGGTCAGGTCCGCGGTCACCGGGGTGACCGCGTCCGGCCGTCCACAGTCGACGCCGATGCGCTCGGCGGCCGCCGCCAACACGTCCGCCCGCCGCCCGACGACAAGAACGTCGTACCCGTCCCGAGCGAGCGACCCCGCGATGGCCGCCCCGATCCCGGTCCCACCCCCGCTAACCACCGCAAGCCGCGATCCCATCTCGACCTACCTCCCCATCCCCGAACCCATCGGAGAACCCCGTCGCCGAACCCCGTCGATCATGAAGTTATCGCCATCCGGCACGGCGTGTCGTGACAATAACTTCATGATCACCGGGGACGGCGAGACCCGGGGGCGGTGAGACCCCGCGACGGTGAGACCCGGGGGACGGTGAGACCGGGGAGGGCTTAGCGGGGGCGGCGGAGGGATTTGGTCAGGGCGGTCAGGCGGGGGGCCAGGCTGGTCAGGCCGCCGGGGAAGAAGTACACCGCCAGGATGAAGACCGTGCCGAGGACGAACAGGGGCTGGCTCAACGGGTGACTGAGGACGGCCGGCAGGTTGTCGACCGCGTCGCTCGTGCCGAACGCGGTGAGCCGGTGGTCCAGGTACATGTAGAGGACGCCGCCGAGCACCGGTCCCCACCGGGTGCCCGGTCCGCCGAGCACCACCATGACCAGCAGCGAGAGGGTCAGCTCGGAGGACGTGATGTGCGGCGACGCGCCGCCGACGATCAGGACGTAGACCACCCCGCCGGCCGACGCCAGCCCACCGGCCAGGGTGAACGCCACCAGCTTGTAGCGGTACGGGTCCAGCCCGAGCACGCCGATCCGTCGCTCGTCGTCGCGCAGCCCGGCGAGCACCCGACCGGTCGGTGACCCACTGACCCGGTGCACCACGAAGACCACGAGGGTCAGGTACGCGAGCGCCAACCAGTACAGGTTGACCGTGTTGGTCACCCCGACCAGTCCGGCCGGCAGCCCGGACACGTCCAGCGGTAGACCCTCCTCGCCACCGGTGAGCCCGCCGAAGTCCCGGGCCACCAGGATCGCCCCGACCTGGGCGAACGCCAACGTGACCATGGCGAACGCGATGCCCACGGTCCGCAGGGCCACCGCGCCGAGCAGCGCCGCGAGGATTGTGCCACCGCTGATGGTCAGCAGCGCCGCCTGCCACAGCGGAAGTCCGGCCCGGGTGACGAGGATGTCGGTGCCGTACACGCCGGCCGCGAAGTAGAGCGCGTGCCCGAACGAGAGCATCCCGGTCCGGCCGAAGAGCAGGTCGTAGCCGGCCGCCAGCCCGCCGAAGATCAGGCAGATGGCGAGGATCTGCAGGGTGCCCGGCGAGTTGACCGGTCCCTCGAAGATCCCCGGCAGCGAGATCGTCGAGTACGGCAGGATCGCCATCACCGCCAGCGCGACCAGCGGCAGGAACGGGCGGACCCGGTGCGCGCGGCCCGGTCGCGGCGAGGTGGGCGCCGGTGCCGGTGTTGCCTCGAGGAGCGTCATGCCGTTGCCACCTTTCCGGCGATGCCCTGCGGGCGCAGCAGCAGCACCACGGCCAGCAGCCCGACCACGCAGATGTCGCCCAGCCCGGACGTGCCGTAGTAGTTGACGAACTGCTGTACCAGCCCGACCACGACCGCCGCGTACGCGGAGCCGACCACCGAGCCCATCCCGCCGATCACCACCACGATGAACGCGAAGATCAGCAACGAGCCGCCCTGCCCGGGTGAGACGGTGCCGAAGTAGACCCCACCCAGTGCTCCGGCGAGCGCGGCAGCCGCCCCACCGATCGCGAAGACCAGCGTGAACGCCTTGCGGACGTCGATGCCGAGCGCGGTCACCATCTCCCGGTTCTCCACCCCGGCCCGGATCACCAGGCCGTACCGGGTCCAGCGCAGGAAGGCCAGGATCGCGCCGAGCACCAGCACCGCCGCGATGATCAGCAGCAGGCCGCCGTTCGGCACCTGCGCGCCGAGGATCCCGGTCACCTGTCGGGTCCAGTCGGGGCGCGGGAACGGCCGGGCGTCGGCACCCCAGGTGGCCTGGAGCAGCGCCACCCCGGCCAGCGACAGTCCGACGGTGACCAGCACCTGCTCGATGGTGCGGGAGTAGAGCGGCCGGATCAGCACCAGCTCGACCAGGACCGCGACGAGCGTGCCGGCGGCCACCCCGAAGGCGACCGCGAGCACGAAGCCGAACCCGTCCGGGCCCGCGCCCGGCAGGTTGCCCGCCGCCCACCAGGTGCCGTACGCGCCGACGCCGAGGAACAGCCCGTGCGCGAAGTTGAGCACGTCAGCGAGGCCGAAGACCAGCGACAGGCCCGACGCGACCAGGAAGTACAGCGCCGCCAGGCCCAGCCCGGTCAGCGCCAGGAGGATTACCGTGCTCATGCCTTGACCTCCGCACCCACACCCAGCAGCGACTTGGTCAGCGCGGTCTCCAGCAGCAGGTCCTGGGCGTCGCCCGTCCAGGCGACCCGGCCGGCGGAGAGCACCACGGCGTCGCGGGCCAGTCGGCGTACGACGGCCAGGTTCTGCTCGACCAGCAGCACCGGCACCGACTCCGCGACCCGCTCCAACACCTCGGCCACCTCGGTCACCACCTTCGGCGCCAACCCCTTGGTCGGCTCGTCGACCAGCAGCAGCCGGTTGTCGTTGAGCAGCACCCGCCCGATCGCGAGCATCTGCTGCTGCCCGCCGGAGAGCGAGCCCGCCCGTTGGCGTCCGCGCCGGTCCAGCTCCGGGAAGAGAGCGAAGACCTTGTCGTACGCCGGGGTGGTGCCGCGCCGTTCGGCGAGCCGCAGGTTCTCGGCGACGGTGAGGCCGGCGAACACGCACCGGTCCTCCGGTACGTAGCCGAGCCCACCGCGGACCAGCCGGTGGGTGGGCCGGGCCAGCAGGCTCTGCGCGCCCATCCGGATGGTGCCGCGCACCTCCCCGGCGGGTGGGGTGAGGCCGACGATCGCGCGCAGCGTGGTGGTCTTGCCGACGCCGTTGCGGCCAAGCAGGACGGTCACGCCGGTCGGGGCGACCGTGAAGGACACGCCCTGAAGGATGTGCAGCCCGGAGATCCGGACCGACAGGTCCTCCACAGTGAGGATCGGTTCCACTAGAGCGACTCCCCCAGGTAGGCCTCTTGCACGGTGGGGTTGGCCATCACCGTCTCCGGGGTGTCGCAGGCCAGCAGAGCGCCGTGGTGCATGACGGCGATCCGGTCGGCCAGCTCCAGGATGACGTCCATGTGGTGCTCGACCATCAGCACCGACCGGCCGCTGTCGCCGGTCAACGACTTGATGACCGTCACCAGCTCGGGCACGTCCTCGGCGCTGACCCCGGCCATCGGCTCGTCGAGCAGCATCACCCGTGGTTCACCGGCGAGCAGCAGGGCGATCTCCAACTTGCGCTTCTCGCCGTGGGCCAGGGTGCCGGCGAGCGCCGTACCCCGGTGGGCGAGGCCGACCCGGTCGAGCGCCGCGTCGGCGGCGGCGGCGACCTCCCGGTCGGCCGCCGCCCGCCGCCACAGCGCCATCGAGCCCCCGCGGTGCGCCTGCACGGCGAGCCGGACGTTCTCCCGCACGCTGAGCGAGCCGAAGACCGAGGACGCCTGGAAGGTACGGCCCAGACCGAGGCGGGCCCGCCGGTGCGGCGGGAGCCCTCCGATGTCCTGCCCGTCCAGGGTGATCCGGCCCTCCGTGGCCCGGCGCAGGCCGGTGATCAGGTTGAACAGTGAGGTCTTGCCGGCGCCGTTCGGCCCGATCACGCCCAGGAACTCTCCCGGCGCCAGGTCGAGGTAGACGCTGTCGACGATGGCGACCTCACCGATCCGCCAGGTCAGACCGCGGGTGGCGAGCATTTCTCAGCCCTTCATGGCCACGGCCGGTGGCGCGGTCTCGTCGCCGGTGAGGCTCTTCTGCGCGGTGGCCGTGAAGTCGGTGCCGCTGCCGGTGAGCTTGGCCTGGAACATCGGCTGGAGCAGCGCGTGGTCGGCGGCGCGGATGGTCATCTTGCCCTTGACCCCGTCGAAGCTCCAGTCCTCGAGAGCCTTGACCATCTTTTCGACGTCGTCGCCACCCTCCTGCACGGCCCGCACCACCATCTGGGCGGCGGCGAAGCCGTCCGGGTGGAACAGGTCGATGGTGTTCACCTTGGCCTTGAGCGCCTTGCTGGCCTCGGTGTCGGACGCGCCGTCGAAGTAGTGCGACAGGAAGGAGATCTTCGCGCCGGCCGCCCCGAAGGTGGGCCAGGAGGCGCGGATGTCCAGGCCGGTGACGACCGTGGTGGACGACAGCACGCCCTGCTGGTCGAGGGTCTGCCACATGGCCGGGGCGGTCGTGCCGGCCCAGGCGACGAAGAGCAGGTCCGGCTTGGCGGCCTTGATCTGGCTGGCGAACGGCGTGAACTCGGTGGCGCTGGCCGGTGCCCGCACACTGCTCACGGTGGCGCCCGCGCCGCCGATGACGGTCTTGACGGCCGCCTCGTTGGCGTCGCCGAACGCGCCGTCCTGGGCGAAGACCACGACCTTCTTGCCGGTCGGGTCGCCGATGAAGGACTTGGCCGTCACCACGTCCTGGTAGGACTGCCGACCGGACCGGAACGTGTACTTGTTCGCCCCGGTCACCGCGTCGGTCGCGGCCGGGCCGGAGATGAAGAGAACCTTGTTCTGCGCCGCGATCGGCGCGACCTGCAACGCCACCCCGGACGCGGTCGAGCCGGCAATGATCTTCGTGCCCTTGCCGATCAGGTCCTTCGCGGCGGAGACCGCCTTGGCCGGGTCACCGGCGTCGTCGACCTCGGTCAACTCGATCTTCCGGTCACCGACCTTGCCGGTGCCCTTGGTGGCGAAGTCGAGCCCCGCCTTGAAACCCTCGATGTACTGCTTGCCGTAGCTGGCCAGGGCTCCCGATTGGGAGTACACCAGGCCGACCTTGACCGGGGCGGCACTGTCGCCGCCGCCGGTGGCGGTGTCCTGCGGGCTACCGCAGGCCGTGGCGGCCAGCGCCGCGGCCATCATCGTGGCGGCGGAGAGGAACGCCCGCCGCGTGTGCCGGACCGTCATCGCGACTCCAGGTGAGGACAGGATGCTTGGTTGTCGGCTCACGCTAGAAGTGACGTCACCCACGGGCTATGTGGCGGAAACACACAAGTAACGCCAGGGGGGTGGCCCGGGGTTACAACCGGCCGCACTACCACCCCCGACCCGGATCCCCCGATGGCCCGCAGCGCCACGGACGGATCGACAGGTGTGTCGCCCCGAGCCATCCGCCGTCAACCGCACGGCCCGGCGTGGTCCGCCGGGCGCGGGCACCGCCGCCGGCCGCCGAGCAGGTGGTCACAGAACACCCGATGTCGTACGCACTGAGCATCCTCCTCCGACACCGTCGTCTCCGCCCGGTCCACGTCGGCGAGGAAACCCAGCGCGGCGTGATCGCCCGCGCGAACCGCAACGCCGCCGGTAGGTCAGCGGCGATCGCCGCGAAGATCAAGAGCGGCGACTTGAAGCCGGGCGAGAAGCTGCCCTCCACTCGGGAACTCGCCGAGAGCTACGCCGTGCACATGAACACGGCGTCGCGGGCGCTCTCCCTGCTGCACGACCGCGAGCTGATCACCGGCCAGCCTGGGCGCGGCACCTACGTCGCCGAGCACCCCGACCGCTGACGCTCCACCCTCCGCCCCGCCCACCCTCCGCACTCCCCCGGCGTCGCCCCGCCCACCCTCCGCACTCCTCCCGCGTCGCCCCTCCCGCCCCGGCCGCCGTCGCCGAGGCCGAAGCTGCGGCTGGCGAGGTCGAGCGGCGAAGATCCGCGCAACTTCCCTGTTGTTGCTGCTTCAGGGCCGGCGGAAGCAGCAACAACAGGGAAGTTGCTGCCCCCATGCCGCCTCACCCCATCAAGATCGTGCTCGATCGTTGAAGTAGTGGCCTCGGGGGCGAGGCGATGCCACTACTTCCTGGATCGAGCACGATCTTGCGCCCGCGCCCGGGACGCCGCTGGCCCGGCGTCCGAGGTGACGGACGACGGGCCAGCGTGTGGGCCGGGCGTGATCGGCCCGGTGGTCGACTCGGAGCGGGTCAGCTCCGGGCCGAGGACCAGCGGCGGGTCAGCGGGCGGGCCGAGGACCAGCGGTGGGCCAGCTCCGGGCCGAGGACCAGCGGCGGGTCAGCGGGTGGGCCGAGGACCAGCGGCGGGTCAGCGGGCGGGCCGAGGACCAGCGGTGGGCCAGCTCCGGGCCGAGGACCAGCGGTGGATCAGCGGGCGGGCCGAGGACCAGCGGTGGATCAGCGGCCCGGGGCGGTGTCGGCGGGGTCAGCGGCCGGCGCGGGCGGCGACCGCCGTGTCCGGGTGGTCGCTGAAGACGCCGTCCAACCCGAGGCCGAAGAACAGTTCGTACTCGGCCGTGATGTCGCCGCGCGCGTTCGGGTCGGTGCCGATGCGGAAGTCGACGGGGAGGAACTGGTTCTCCGCGCGGAACGTCCACGAGTGCACGAGCAGCCGCTCGCGGTGCGCGTCACGGACCACGTTCGTCGGGGCGAGCAGGTTGCCGGCGGCGTCGCGGGGCACGATCAGGTTCTTGTTCGCGCCGATGCCGTCGGCGTACCCGGCGATCCACTTCAGGCCGGCGGCCGTGGCGAGGTCCTGGTAGGTGCGGGTGTCACCGGCGGCGGTGAAGTCGTACGGGCGGCCGGTCGCGTCGAGGAGCTGGATCAGCTTCACCTCGGTCAGCCGGCTCAGGCGGCGCAGGTTGGCCGTCTCGAACGACTGGATGAAGACCGGCGAGTTCTTCCGGTCCAGCTTGTTCTGCCGCAGCACCGCCAGCAGCGGCTCCTCCAGCGGCTTGCCGATGGACGTGAAGTAGCTCGGGTGCTTGGTCTCCGGGTAGATGCCGATGGTGCGGCCCCGTGCCCGCCCCTCGGTCCGGGCGAGGTCGATGACCTCCTGGAGGGTGGGCACCTCGAATCGGCCGTCGAAGGCGGTGTTCGCCACGCGTACCTGCGGCAGCCGCTCCTTGGCTCGCAGCGTCTTCAGCTCGGCGAGGGTGAAGTCCTCGGTGAACCAGCCGGTCACGGCGACGCCGTCGATGGTCTTCGTCGCCTTGCGGGCCGCGAACTCCGGGTGGGCCGCGACGTCGGTGGTGCCGGAGATTTCGTTCTCGTGCCGGGCGACCAGCACGCCGTCGGAGGTGGACACCAGGTCCGGCTCGATGTAGTCGGCCCCCATCCGGATCGCCAGCCGGTACGCCTCAAGGGTGTGCTCCGGCCGGTAACCGCTGGCCCCACGGTGACCGATGACGATCGGCCGGTCGGTGGGCCGGGCGCGGTCCGCGTCGGACGAGGGGCCGGCGGCGGCCATGGTGGGCACGGCCACGGCGGCGGCGAGCAGCGCGCCGGCCACACCGAGGGTCGAGAGGGTACGTCGCAACGCCGTCTCCTGTCATCGAGGGTGTCGCAGACAGCAGACCCGGTGCGATTGGCCGGGAGTTGGTCGATGTCTGGCCGGCAGGTGAACCTCCGGAATGGGCGTTCCGACTCCGGCGGTCGTACGGAAAAGGAAGATTGTCTGGTGCGTCGGTTACTCCGCAACCCCGTGCGGCTCGTGCCGTTGGGGTTCCTGGTGCCGATCCTGCTCGGCACCGGGCTGCTGATGACGCGCTGGTCGACCGTCCAGCACCAGCGACCGCCCCTGGTCACCGCGCTGTTCACCGCCACCTCGGCGGTGTCCGTCACCGGCATGGTGGTCACCGACACCCCGAACTACTGGTCCGGCGGCGGCCTGTTGGTGATCACCCTGCTCACGCAGCTCGGCGGTCTCGGCATCCTCACCGTCGCGGCGCTTGTCATCCTGGTGGTCTCCCGTCAGCTCGGCCTGCGCAACCGGCTGCTGGTGCAGGCCGAGACGGCGGAGTTCGGCGTTGGAGACGTGACCCGGCTGCTGAGCCGGATCGCGGCGACCGTCTTCGCCTGCGAGGCGGTGATGACGGCGCTGGTCGCCGGCCGCCTCTGGTGGGCGTACGACTACCCGCCCGGCCGGGCCCTCTGGTCGGGGGTGTTCCACTCCGTCCAGGCGTTCAACAACGGTGGGTTCGCGCTCTACTCGGACGGCCTGCTGGCCTTCGACCGTGATCCGTGGGTGTCGCTGCCGTTGGCGTTCGGCGCCATCGTCGGCGGTCTCGGGTTCCCCGCCCTGTTCGAGGCGGTGCGCGAGTGGCGCAGGCCGGCGGGCTGGGCGGTCGCGACCAAGCTGACGATCTGGGGCAGCGTGGCGCTGCTGCTGCTCGGCTTCGTCGGTCTGCTCGCCGCCGAGTGGACCAACGCCAGCACCATCGGCCCGTACGACGCCGCCGGGAAGACGCTCGCGTCGTTCACGCAGATCGCGTTGAGCCGGACGGGCGGGTTCAGTGTCCTGCACATCGCCGACCTGCAGGAGGAGAGCTACCCGCTGCTCATCGTCCTGATGTTCATCGGTGGCGGGAGCGCCAGCACGGCCGGCGGCATCAAGGTGTCCACGTTCTTCCTGCTGGCGTTCACCATCTGGGCGGAGCTGCGCGGGGAGCCCGATGTGACGGTCGGGCACCGCCGGGTGGCCACCGCCAGCCAACGGCAGGCCGTCACCGTCGCTCTGCTGAGCGTCGCGCTGGTCACCGCCGGGACGATGCTCCTGCTGCTGCTCACCGAGGGCGTGCGGTTCGTCGCGGTGCTGTTCGAGGTCACGTCCGCGTTCAGCACCACCGGGCTGACCATCGGCCTGGCCGGCGAACTGCCGAGCAGTGGTCAGGTGGTGCTGACGGTGTTGATGTTCATCGGTCGGGTCGGGCCGCTCACCCTCGGGTCGGCGATCGCCTTGAACACCCGACGCCGGCTCTACCGCTATCCCCAGGAACAGCCGATTGTCGGCTAGCGACGAGGAGGTCGAGGTGTCGACGAGACGAGCGGACGGCGGTGGCGTCGTCGTGATCGGGCTGGGCCGGTTCGGCTGTCACCTGGCCGGGTCCCTCGCCCGGATGGAACGCGAGGTGTTGGCCGTCGACCGCAATCCGGACCAGGTGCAGCGCTTCTCGGCCCAGCTCGACCGGGTGGTGCAGGCGGACGCGACGGAGGAGGGGGCGTTGCGGCAGCTCGGCGTCGCGAGTTTCGGTCGGGCCGTGGTGGCCATCGGGGCGTCGGTGGAGGCGAGCGTGCTCACCGTGCTGGCGCTTGTCGAGCTGGGTCTGCCGCAGATCTGGGCCCGCGCCACGTCGCAGAAGCACGCCAAGATCCTGTCGTCCGTCGGCGCGCACCATGTGATCTTCCCGGAGGCGGAGACCGGTGACCGGGTGGCGCACCTGATCGTCAGTCGGCTGCTCGATTTCATCGAGTTCGACGACGACTTCGCGATCGCCACCGTCCGGGTTCCGCCGTCCCTGGTCGGTCGGACACTGCACGACCTGCGTCCGCACGAGCGCGACGGGGTCCGGGTGATCGGCGCGAAGGTGCCGGGCGAGCGTTTCCGGTACGCCTCGGACGACACGGCGCTCGTGGACGGCGGAGTACTTGTCGTGGAGGGCGGGATAGACCAGGTGCAGCGGTTCGCGGGGCGGCGCTGACACCTCACTTCGGGTGGCGCGCGTGCCCCTCAGGCGCTGTCACCCTTTTCCCGGACCACCCGGCCCCTTGCCCTTGTTCGCCTTCGGCGCCTTCGGCTGCTCGGGTGCCTTCGGTGGCGCGGGTGCCTTCGGAGCGACCTTGGTGGTGGTCTTCGTCGTCTTCTTCGGTGCGGCCTTGGTCGGGGCGACCTTGACGGCCGGGGCGGTGGACGGGACCGACCCGGCCACCCCGGAGACGCGTACCCCGCAGGTCGCGTCGCCGAGCCGGAACTCCACCGGCAGCGGGTTCGCCCCGGTGTACGTACCGGCCAGGGTCAGCTTCTCGGCCGCGCCGGGCGCCAGCGTCTTGCCCTGCGCCGCGGGGCGAATCTGCACCGCGCCGCCCTGCTGCTGCGCCGGGGCGGGCTCGGCCTTGGTCACCTTCTGCTGGCCGGGGAACGTGAAGCTCATCGTCCAGTCGCTCAGCGCCCGGTCGCCGGTGTTGGTCAGGGTCAGTTCCGCGGTGAAGTCCTTGCCGGAGTCGGTGCGCAGCGCGTACGCCACCTCGCAGGGCGCCTTCTCCGGCAGACCCATCCGCGCCTCGGTGGTGGGCCGGTCCTGGCCGCTGGCCGGGCTGCGGGAGGTGAGCCCCCACATCGCCCCGGTGACCGCGATCAACCCGACGGCTGCTACCCCGGCCTCCACCCGCCGACGCCGGTTCGCCTGCCGGATGCGGCCTCGCCGGGTCCGCGACAGCGGAAGAGCGTCCGTCTCCGCCGACCAGGGCAGGATCGTGGTGCCCGCGTTGGCCAGCGCGGCGGGGTCCAGCGGACCGCCCGCCGGTGAGACCGGTACCGCCGCCAGCATTCCGGCCGCCTCGGCGAGGGTCCGGGCCAGCTCGGCGGTGGCCGGCCGGTCGGCGGGACGCTTGGCGAGGCAGCGCCGGACCAGGTCGGTCACCTCGTCGGGCAGCCCGGGCACCGGCGGCATCGGCTCCGGGTCGTTGTACATGTGTGCCCGCAGCATCTGGGTGGTCGTGGTCGCCTCCCACGGCAACCGACCGGTGAGCATCCGGTAGAGCAGCAGCCCCACGGCGTACACGTCGGTGGCCGGGGACACCTGGCCGTTGTCCAGCCGCTCCGGCGCGAGGTACGCGGGCGTGCCCAGCAACGCGCCGTCCGGCCCCTTCTCGCTCTCGCCCACCAGCGCGGAGATCCCGAAGTCGACCACCTTCACCCCGGTCGGGGTGAGCATGACGTTGCCCGGGGTGACGTCGCGGTGCACGACCCCACGGCTGTGCGCGGTGGCCAGCGCGGAGCTGACCTCCGCGCCGATCGTCACCGCCTCACGCCACGGCAGCCGCAGTTCGCGGCCGAGCCGGGTCGCCAGCGAACCGCCGTCGACCAGTTCCATCACGACGTACGGCACGGTCAGGCCGACCTGGTGGGACTCGCCGTAGTCGTACACGTTGGTGATGTTGGGATGGCAGAGCCGCGCGGCGGCCTGCGCCTCGACGCGGATGCGGTGCCGGAAGGCCCGGTCGGTGGCCAGCCGTGACGCCAACACCTTCACCGCGACCTGGCGACCCAGCACCTCGTCGTAACCGCGCCAGACCACCGACATGCCACCCGCGCCGAGCTGCTCGACGAGCCGATACCGCTCGTCGAGGAGTTGCGCGCCGTTACGGTCCCCACCGCCCATGGTGGCCGTTGTTGCCCACCACGGACCGCTCTACACCTGAAGGATCGGAATCGGTCAGGAATATCACCCGATCAGGCGGTCGCCAGCAGTTGGTCCACCGGCGCGTAGTCGTCGGTCAGCACCATCGCCGTGCCGACGAAATCCGTGAGGTCCGCGCCGGAGAGCAGGCTGACGCTCGCGTCGACCACGTCGAGGCGGGCGCGGACGGCGGCCAGCGGCAGCGGCGCGTCGGAGGCGACGATGAGGAAGTTGCTGCCCCGCTGTTCGGCGAGCGCCTCCGGCGGGGCGATCAGCGCGATGTTCGTGAACTCGGCGGCGACCGTCGCCAGCTCGGCGCGGATGAACCGCAGCGGCGGGTAGTCGATGACGTTCTGCACGTACACCCCGCCGGGGCGGGTCACCCGCCGGATCTCGGCGGCCATCTCCCGGGTCGCCAGGTGCCAGGGCACCACCAGGTGGCCGAACGCGTCGCCGACGACGAGGTCGCGGCTGTCCGCCGGCTCGTCGGCGACCAGCATCCGGGCGTCGCCCACGACCGTCCGCAGCCCTGGGCCCGGGCGTACGCCGAGTTCCCGTTCGCCCAGCTCGACCAGGCCACCGTCGATCTCGAACACCACGTTGTCGGTGCCCGGCCGGGTGGCGGTCAGGTACGTCGGCACGGTGAAGCCGCCGCCGCCCAGGTGCAGGGCGTCCAACCGCTGCCCGGCCGGCGCGGCCACGTCGGCGACCGCGCCGATCCACTTCGTGTACGCGTACTCCAGGTGCCTCGGGTCGGCCAGATCGACGTACGAGTGCTGGGCGGAGTTGAGCAGCAGCATCCGGCCGCTGGGCCGGTTCGGGTCGGTGGTGACACGGGCGCAGTGGTACGCCGTCTCGATGTCGCACGGGTTCGGCGCGATGGTGCTCAGTCCCGCCCCGAGCAGGCCGAGGACGGCCAGCGCTGCGCGGGCCCGGGCCCGACCCGGCAGGTCGGTACGCGTCTGACGGCGCAGGTACCAGCCGAGACCGATACCGACCAGGCCGAGGGAGATCGCCAGCGCCAGCAGGATGACCGTGCTGGGCAGCGCGGCGACCAGCACGAAGCCGGTGAGCAGGGTGGCGGTGATGCCGCCCAGGGTGCCGATGCCGGACAGCCGGCCGACCACCTGGCCGGTCCGGCGCAGGTCGGCGAGCTGGAGCTTCACCACCAGCGGGGTGACCGCCGCCAGCAGCGCCGCCGGCACGAACACGGCGAGTGCCACGAGCAGCAGGATGGCGCTGGCCGCCCCGCCACGGAGCACCTCGCCGGCGTAGCGCACCACGGGCAGGGTGATCGCGGTGGCGATCCCGGCCAGCACCAGGGCGGGTGCCAGCAGGCCGCGCGGGTCGCGCCGGTCGGCCAACCAGCCGCCGGACCACGCGCCGTAGGCGATCGCGGCGAGCGCGATGCCGATGACCGAACTGGTCACCTGGAGGGTCACTCCGACGTACGGGCCGACCAGGCGCAGCGCGACCGTCTCCAGCACCAGCACAGCACCGCTGGCGAAGAAGACCAGGAAGGCGGCCAGGCCGTTGGGCAGCGCCCCGCCGGTGACCGGCACGGGCGGAGCTTCGGGAGCCGCTACGTCGGACGATGGGAAACTCATCGTCGCGATGGTACGCAGCGAAGCTGCCGCTCCGGGTCAGTACATCGAGAGATGAACATGGTTCGTGTGCGATGCGGCGGGACTGCCGCTGCCACTGTAGGCACGCCACCCGGTGCCGGGATGCCAGATCTGCCGGTACCAGATCACGTAGAGCACACCCAGACGCTCGGCGTTGCGGACGTGCCAGGCGGCCAGGCTGTCCCCGTACGCCTTGTCGCCGCCGGTCGCGTTCTTGTCCTCGAAGCCGTTCGTGGCGGCCGAGAAGTCGCAGGCCCGACCCTTCGGATGCTCGCCACCGCCACCGCTGCGCTTGCAGGAGACGTGCCGCTTGTAGCCGGCCGCCTGGGTCTCCTTGAGCGCGTGCAGGGTGCGCGGGGTGATGCATCCCGAGGTCGTCGGGTCCTTCACCGAGCAGGACTCCGACGGCCACGAGCCGTCGGAGTTCCGTGGCGCCGGCTTTGCCGAGGACGAGCTGCCGCCGCTGAACCCGCTGCTGCCGCCCGAGCTGACCTCGGCCAGCGCCGCCTCGGCCTCCTTCTTCTTCTTGGCCATGACGGCGAGTTGCTTCTGCTGCTCACGGACCTCGGTGTCGATGGCGATCTTGGCCTGTTGGGCCTGCTGCCGGGCCTCGGTGAGATCACGCAACCGCTTGCTGTCCCGCTGGGCCATCAGGTCCAGGTCGGCCGCCCGTTGCAGGAACGCCTGCGGAGTCGCCGTGTTGAGCAGCATCGCCGTCGGGGTGAGCCGACCCGCCCGGTACGACTGCGCGGCCACCTCGCCGACCTGGGCGGTCAACCCGACCAGGCGAACCTCGACGGCCTTCAGCTCGCCGTTCAACGCCGTCTGCCGCCGCTTGGAGTTGTCCAGCTTGGCCTTGGCCTCGATGTGGCCCTTGGCGGTCAGTTCCAGCGCGTCCCGCAACTTCTTGGTGCCGCCCTCGTCCGGCTCCGCCGATGCGGGCACACCTGGAGCGAGCACCAGTGCCAGGGCGGCGAGCAGAGGGAGCAGTACGCGGCGAACGCGCGGCTGACTGAGCCTGGTGGTGGGCACGAAAGCGTCCTTCCGTCGACCGCCGGCCCCCGGTGAACTCTGCGCGGCGGCGTCCCCGCCGGCGCCGGGCGGCGGCCTGCTGGCGGAGACCGCCGGTCACGATACCGGAACGCGCGCCGGTGACCAGTCCCGCGACCGCCCACCGGCCCCGGTGTCGACGCAGCGTGCCGGCGTCGTAGCGCGCCGCACGCGAGGGCTCCGGTTCAGGAGCTGAGCAACGCCTCGTGGACCTGGGCCCAGACCTGTTCGTTGGCCGCGACGAGCAACCCGCGACCCTCGTCGGCCGGGTGGTAGTCCACGCCGTCGAACCGGCGCGCCACGCCACCGGCCGCGCGCACCAGCAGGCTGCCCGGGGCATGGTCCCAGGGCAGGGTGCGCCAGAAGAGGGCGAACTGCTGCTCGCCGGTGAGGATGTCCAGGTACTCCCGGCCGGCGCAGTGCTGGCCGGGCAGCAGCTCGCCGAGCCGTCGACCACCGGCACGGACCCGGTCGCGGGCCTCCGGCGGCAGGAAATGCGTCATCGCCACGCCGCGAATGTCGCCCAGGGACGGCACGACGTCGGCGGTGCCGACCGGCTGGCCGTTGAGCAGGGTGCCCTCGTCGGCAAGGCCGGCGGCAAGCGTCCCCGCCATCGGGTCGAGGATCCAGCCCGCCTTCGGCCGCCCGTCGGTCAGCAGGGCGACCATCAGGGCGAACGGTCGGCGGCCGGCGGCGAAGTTGGCCGTGCCGTCGACCGGGTCGACCAGCCACACGTCCCCGGTGTCGCGCAGGTGGCCCAGCAGCTCCGGGTCGTCGGCGACGCCCTCCTCACCCACCACCACCGAGCCCGGCCGAAGCCGACGCAGCCCGGCGGAGATCAGCTCCTCGGCGCGACGGTCGGCGACGGTGACCACCTCGCCGGGCGCCTTCTCCGACACGTCGTCGTCGTCGAGCTTGCGGAACAGCGGCAGCACGACCTGGTCGGCGGCCTCCGAGAGGAGGTCGCCGACGTCGTCGAGCAGGGTGTCAGCCACGCGGCGGCAACTTGACCACGCTGACGAAGAACTCGTCGATCTGCCGGACCACCGAGATGAAGCGCTCGAAGTCGACCGGCTTGGTCACGTAGGCGTTGGCGTGCAGCTGGTAGCTGCGCAGGATGTCCTCGTCGGCCTGGGAGGTGGTGAGGACGACCACCGGGATCCGGCGCAGTTCCTCGTCCTTTTTGATCTCTTCCAGCACCTCCCGCCCGTCCCGGCGCGGCAGGTTGAGGTCGAGCAGGATCAGGTCGGGCGCCACGGCGTCCGCGTACTGACCCTCGCGCCGCAGGTAGGCCAGCGCCTCGGCACCGTCGGAGACGACGGTCAGCCGGTTGCGCAGCTTGTGCTCCTCGAACGCCTCCTGGGTCATCAACACGTCACCCGGGTCGTCCTCGACCAGCAGGACCTCGATCGGGCTCTTGCCGTCCGCCGGCGCGGTCATCCCACCGTCTCCCTCATGTCACCCGTTCTACCGCCTTCCGGCGGCCCGTCGGCCCGGTCCGGCTGGTCCGCCCCGGCGGAGTGCTCCGACAGCGCGGGAGAAGCCCCGTCCGCGGGCGTCACGTCGCCCGCCGAGCCGTCCTGCGGTTCCTCGACCGGTTCGCCGGCGGCAGCCGCCTCCACGTCCTCCGGACGCGCCGGGAGCGTGAACCGGATGGCGGTGCCCTCCGGCACGTCGGTGTCCACCCACACCCGCCCGCCGTGATATTCCACGATCTTCTTGACGATCGCCAACCCGATGCCGGTGCCCGGGTACGCGTCCTTCGAGTGCAGCCGCTGGAAGATCACGAAGATCTTGTCGGCGAACTCGGGCTCGATGCCGATGCCGTTGTCCTGGCAGCTGATCTCCCACTCGGCGTCGACCAACCGAGCCGAGATGTGCACCTTCGGCGGCAGGTCCGGACGGCGGAACTTGATCGAGTTGCTGACCAGGTTGGCCAGCAGGTTCGTGAGCAGCGGCTCCTCGCCACGGATCACCGGCAACCCGGTCCAGGTCAGCTCCGCGTCCGCGTACTGCCGGGCAGCCTCGGTCTGGCCGGCCACGTCGCCCATCACCTTGTTCAGGTCGACGTCCACGAAGCCGGTGGTGAGCCGGCCGATCCGGGAGAACGCGAGCAGGTCGTTGATCAGTCGCTGCATCCGCTGCGCGCCGTCCACCGCGAAGGCGATGTACTGGTCGGCCCGCTCGTCGAGCTGCCCGGCGTAGCGGCGCTGGAGCAACTGGCAGAAGCTGGCCACCTTGCGCAGCGGCTCCTGCAGGTCGTGGGACGCCACGTACGCGAACTGCTCCAGGTCACGGTTGGACCGGGTCAGCTCCTCGGCCTGCTTCTGGAGCTGGCTGTTGACCCACTCGATGCGTTCGCGGGCCTCCCGCACCTCGGCCAGGTCGGAGGCGATCTTCTGGCGCATCGCGTCCACGTCGTCGCCGAGCTGGATGAACTCCGGTGGGCCGACGGTGGCGACGCGGTGCTGGTAGTCGCCCGCGGCGACCTCGCGAACCTGGTCGGCGAGGCCGGTCAGGGGCCGGACCACCATCCGGTCCAGCGAGAGCAGCAGCACCGCGCCGGCCACGACGACCACCAGGGCCGCAATGATCAGCAGTACGACGAGCACGTTGCTGCTGTTGCGGACGTCCGCGGCGGACTGCTCCCGAGCGTCCAGGATCTCCTTCTGCAGGTCGTCGACGGCCGACCTGACCTGGTCGAACCGCTGCCGGGCCTGCTCGGTGACGAGCGCCTGACCGGCCCGGGTGCCCTCGCGCTCCGTCGTGGTGATCACCGGCTCGGCGACGGTCTCCCGCCACTGCGCCGAACGCTCCTCAACGGTCCGCAGCTCCTGACCGATCTGCGGGTAGTCGTGCAGCAGGGCCCGCATCCCGGCGACGGTGACCTTCTCCTGTTCGAGGCCCGCGTCGTACGGACCCAGGTCGGCCGGGTCACCGCTGACCGCGTACCCGCGCACCGCCGTCTCCTGGTCGAGCACCGCGTTGAGCAGTTCCTGCGACTGCACCCGCAGCGGCCCGGTCTGGTTCAGGATCGCGTCGATCTGGGTGCGGTTGCGGGCGGCCATGGCCGCCTCCGCGACGGCCAGACCGATCAGCAGCACACCCACAACGGTGAGCAGCGTGATGACCCGGCGGCGCAGACTCCAGCCGCCGACCATCGGCGTCACCGGCCACCACCGCGGCTGACCAGCAGCATCGCCACGTCGTCGGCGAGCGGACCACCGTTGATCTGCTCGGCCCGGCCCACCAGCCAGGCGGGCAGCTCGGGCAGCGACACCTCCCGGTTGGCGGGCTCGTCGAGCAGCCCACTCAGGCCCGGCACGTCGAGCCGTTCGTTGCCCGTGCCCACCCGTCCCTCGATCAGGCCGTCCGTGTACATCAGCAGGGACCAGTCATCGGTGTCGAACTCCAGGTCGAAGGCGATCGGCCGGCGGGGTCGTACGCCCAGCAGCAGGCCGCCGGGGGCGGGCACCGGGACGACCCGGCCGCCGGAGAGCAGCAGCGGCGGCGGGTGCCCGGCGAGTCGGACGGTGGCCCGGTTGGCGTCCAGGTCGAGTCGGGTGGTGGCCACCGTCGCGAAGATCTCCTGAAGGCGGCGCTCACTCATCAGCACCTGTTCCAGGGCGGGCAGCACCTCGTCGTCCGGCACCCCGGCGAGCACGAGGGCCCGCCAGGCCACCCGCAGTTCCACACCGAGCGCGGCCTCGTCCACCCCGTGCCCGCAGACGTCCCCGACGATCAGGTCGAGCCGGTCCGGACGGGTCTGCACCACGTCGAAGAAGTCCCCGCCGATCAGCGCGGCGTGCCGGCCCGGCCGGTAGAAGGTGTGTACCGCCACCTGGTCGGTCGTCATCAGCGGCTGCGGCAGCAGGCCGCGTTCGAGGCGGGCCGACTCGGCCTGGCGCAGCTCGACCTCGCGCAGCCGGCGGGCGTTCTCGTCGGCGCGCTTACGCTCGACCGCGTAGCGCAGCGCCCGGGTCAGCAGCACCCCGTCCACCTGGCCCTTGACCAGGTAGTCCTGTGCGCCCTCGGCGACCGCCACGACGCCCAGGTGCTCGTCCGAACGGCCGGTCAGGACGCAGACCGCCGCGCCGCTGGACATCTCCAGCACCTGACGCAGCCCGTCCAGCCCCTGGGCGTCCGGCAGGCCCAGGTCGAGCAGGACGCAGTCCACGTCGCCGATCCGCTGCCGTGCCTCCCGGAGGCTGGTGGCGACCAGCAGGTCGATCATCGAGTTCGTCTCGGCGAGCAGCTCACCGACCAGGAAGGCGTCGCCCTCGTCGTCCTCCACCAGCAGCACCCGCAGCCGCTCGCCGGGCGGCAGGTTGCCGTGCCGCGCCAGCCCGCCGTGCGGGTACGGCACGACAGGGGAGCCGGCCAGGCCGCCTCCCCGGTGGGGCCGGGTCACCGCCGCGAGACGCGGGAGTTCGCTGGTGATGTCGGGCTCCTTCCGAGTGCCCTGCTGATCCTGTATTAGACAACGGTCGCACACAACACGATGGCCGCGGCACGGGGCGGGGATGGGCAGGATCACTGCCGTCGGGGGGAATCGGGGACCGAGCGGACGCGACGATCCGGGTACGCCCGGCCATCCCCCTCCCACCCGCCGACCGGCAGGATGGTGCCACCCCCAGGCCCCACCACCTTCGAGGAGTTCGGATGGGCGCACCCCCCACCCCCGTCACGGCGGACGTACCGCTCAAGGCACCTCCGCGCGTACCCCCTGCCGACCGCGCGCTGACCCGACCGCGACGGCGCCTTGCGGCCGCCGCGGCGGCGCTGGTCGCGCTGGCGGCCGTCGGCGCCGGCAGCCTGCTCGACCTGCGGACCCCGGCGCCACGGCCGGCGGACGCGCCGACGGGCGAGTTCAGCGCCGCCCGGGCGTACGCGGACGTCCAGGTGATCGCGGCCCGGTCGCACGTCGCCGGCAGCCCCGCCAACGAGCAGGTTCGCGCGCACGTCGAGCAGAAGCTGCGCGGCCTGGGCCTGGAGACGCAGGTGCAGGACACCGTCGCGCCGGAGGCCGGCCAGCTCAGTGGGGCGGCCGGCGGCGCGACCTTCGCCCGGGTCCGCAACGTGGTGGCCCGGCTGCCCGGGACGGATCCGACGGGCCGGGTGTTCCTGGTCGCCCACTACGACTCGGTGCAGACCGGACCGGGCGGCAACGACGACGCGGCCGGCACCTCGGCCATCCTCGAGGTGGCCCGCGCGCTGTCCACCGGCCCACGGCCCCGCAACGACGTCGTCTTCGTGCTGACGGACGCCGAGGAGGCGTGCCTCTGCGGCGCGGCGGCGTTCGCCGCGAGCAACCCGCTCGCCGCCGACGGCGGCGTGGTGCTCAACCTTGAGGCGCGCGGTTCCACCGGTCCGGTGATCATGTTCGAGACCTCGAAGAACAACGCGAAGCTGGTGGACGTCTTCGGTCGGGCCGCACCCCACCCGGTGGGCACCTCGTTCGCGGTGGAGATCTATCGGGCGCTGCCCAACGACACCGACTTCACCGCCTTCCTCGATCAGAAGTTCGTCGGGTTGAACTCGGCCTACATCGACGGCGGCGCGATCTACCACACGCCGCTGGACACGCCGGCCGCCATGGACCGGGGCAGCCTCCAGCAGCACGGGGACAACGCGCTGGGCCTGGCCCGGGAGTTCGGCGCGGTCGACCTGACCGACCTGCGCTCCGGGCACGACGCCACCTACTTCCCACTGCCGGGCGGGTTGGCCCGCTACCCGGGCTGGCTCGTCCTGCCGCTGGCCCTGCTCGCGGTGCTCGCGGTAGCGGCGCTGGGTTGGTTGACCCGCCGCAGCGGACGGGCCAGCACCGGCCGACTGGTCGCCGGTTTCGGCCTCGCCCTCGTACCGATCGTGGCCGCGCCGGTCGCCGCCCAACTGCTCTGGTTGGCGATCACCACGATCCGGCCGGGCTACGCGGAGCTGCTCGACCCGTACCGCCCGATCTGGTACCGGATGGCCGTGCTGGCGCTCGCCACCGCGATCGTCTTCACCTGGTACGCGCTGACCCGCCGCCGGATCGGCCCGGCCGCGCTGGCCGTGGGCGGTCTGGCCTGGCTGGCCCTGCTCGGGGTGCTGCTCGCCGTGGCGGTACCCGGCGGGGCGTACCTGACCACCCTGCCGGCCCTGGCCGGCGCCCTCGGCGGCCTGGTCGCGCTGCGTACCCGGCAGACCGGGCCGTGGCCGGTGGTGGCGGTGACGGCCGCCGCCGCGGTCGGCGTCGTGATCCTCCTGCCGACGGTGGTACTGCTCTTCCCCGCGCTGGGGATGGCGATGGGCGGGGTGGCCGCGCTTGTCGCGGTGCTGCTCGGCCTGACCGCGCTACCGGTGGTCGACCTGCTGCATCCGCAGGCCGGCGGGCAGCGCGGCCTACTGGCGCTGCGGGCCCGGCGACGCGCCGCGCTGCCGGCCGGCGCCGCCGCCGTGGCGGCGGTGGTGCTCGCCGGGGTCGGGCTGGTCGTGGACCGCTTCGACGCCGCCCATCCCGCGCCCACCCACCTGATGTACGCCATGGACGCCGGCACCGGGCAGGCCCGCTGGCTGAGCCACGAGACCGACCCGCAGCCGTGGACGGACGGCTACGTCGACGGGGTGGCCAGCGTGGCGGACGACTTCCCCGGCCTCGGCGACGGTGAGCTGCGGGTCGGCCCGGCCCAGGCGGCCAGCCTGCCGGCGCCGAAGCTCGACGTGCTGGCCGACACCAGTGCCGGCGGTGAACGCACGCTGCGGCTGCGCCTCACTCCGCAGCGGGCGGTCCGCCTCGCCACCCTGCACGTCGACACGACGACCGCCACCGTGCTGCGCGCCGAGGTCGCCGGGCGCGCGGCGCCGGTGGAGCCGCGCGCGGGCAGGTGGGGGTTCGGTCTGGTCTTCCACGCCCCGCCACCGGAGGGCGTCGAGGTCACGCTGACGCTGCGACCGATCGCCGCGCAGGTGGCGCTGCGGGCGATGGACGCCAGCGACGGGCTGGACGCGCTGCCCGGCTTCCGGCCCCGGCCGCCGGCCGTCGGTGTCGTGGGGTCGCACAGCTCCGAGATGCTGGCCGTCGCCCGCACATATCCGATCTGAGAAAGACAAACCGGTGGTTCGGCGGCCGATGCGTGTCGCCGAACCACCGGTTTGTGAATCGTGTTTCCGTCAGTTCACCGGTTCGGGTTGACCGGAGCCGATACGCCGCCACCGGTTTCCGTCGTGATCGGTGAAGGTCAGCTCCACCAGAACGCTGTCGGTCGCCGCGTGCAGCCGACGCGCGGCAGCGACCGTGACGAACAGTTCCGCGCTTTTCCGGCCGTGAATGCGTCCGACCTGTTTCGCTCCGGCGAGGTCGACGGGCGGGCCGTCCGGATCCTCGGACGGCACCAGTCGCGGCAGTACCGTCACATCGAGCACCGGCGCGTCACTCTCGTTGGTCACGGTCACCCGCAGCACCGCGTTGCCCCGGATCTCGGTGACCGTGGAGACCAGCCGGGCCTGGGTGGCCCGGACCCGCATCTCGTCGACGCGACGGGCGCGGATCTCCCGGCGCAGACCGAGGTACACGAAGAGCACACTCGCGATCGAGCCGAGCGCGCCGAACCAGTCCGGCACCGAACCCCAGTCGGCCACATCGTCGTACGGCAACCAGTTCATGCGTCCATCGTGGATGCCCCGCGCGAACGCCGAGGACGGCGGATCGGTTCGAATGGCCGACGAATTGTAAATGGCGGTGTCGATTCCGGTCGGTCGGGTGACCTAAACGGAGAGTGTGCAACCCAGTACGGCGGTGGATACCCTTGCGGTTGACGTAGGGCGGGTGACGACCCCTCCGAATGTCCATCCAGTGGACATGATCTCTTCTGCCACCCGCCGCGCCGCAATTTCGCCACCGAAGGGGGACCGCATTGACTGCGGACGTTCCACCCGAGGATGCGGGCGTGCGCCGGCCGGCCTACGACCGACCGAGCCGCGTCTCCGTCGACCCGCCACTCGGGCGCCTGGACAGCCCACTGCACGGCCGCGACGACCTGATCGACGAGATCATGCATCCGGCGGACACCGACGGGGAAGAGCCGTCGGTGCACATCCTGTGCGGCATGGGCGGCTCCGGCAAGAGTCACGTGGCCCTGGAGATAGCGCGTCGGGCCCGCGCGGACGGCCGTACCGTCTGGTGGGTGCAGGCCGGCCGGCTGAACTCCGGGATGCGCGAGGTGGTCAGCCAGCTCGGCGCGTCCGAGAGCCAGGTCGACCAGGCCTGGTCCGGCATGATCAGCGCCACCGACCTGGTCTGGCGCTACCTCAACCACGCCCGACAGCCGTGGCTGCTGATCTTCGACAGCGCGGACGAGCCCGCCACGCTCGGCCCCACCGACGGCGTGCTCGCCGACGGCACCGGTTGGCTGCGCAGGCCGGAAGCCGAGGACGGCATGGTCCTGGTGACCACCCGGGACGGCAACCGGGCCACCTGGGGCACCTGGTCGACCCTGCACCAGGTGCGTCCACTCGACGCCGATGCCGGAGCGCAGGTGCTCATCGACCGCGCCGGCGCGCAGGCCGGCGGCCTCGACGACGCCCGTGAACTGGCGCGCGACCTGGGCGGGTTGCCACTGGCCCTGCGGGCCGCCGGCAACTACCTGCGGTCGGTCAACGCCAGCCCGGTCTGGCGCGGCTCCTCCACCATCACCACCTTCGCCGACTACCGCCGGGCGGTGGAACGCCGTTTCCGCGCGCCGCTCGACGCCCCCGACGTCGACCTCGACGAATCACTCGGCCTGGAGATCGTCCGCGAGGTCGACGACATCTCCCTGGACCTGCTGGCCCGCCGCGGGCTCGAGCAGAGCCGGCCGCTGCTCAACGTGCTGGCCTGCCTGAGCATCTCCCCGGTGCCCTACGAGGTGGTCCTCAAGCCGGCCATCCTGGCCGGATCGCCCCTGTTCGAAGGGCTGACCGCCCGGCAGCGGGTGAAGGTGCTGGAGGGCATCGGCGACCTCGCCCTGGTCGACTTCGACGTCCAGGAGGACGTCACCGACCCGGCGTTCGCGCACGTGCTGTCGTTGCACCCGCTGGTACACGCGATGTTCCGCGACCGCGACGAGGTCCGCGAGCAGATCGCCGAGTACCACGGCGTGGTGATGAAGCTGCTGCTCGCCGCCACCGAGGGCCAGAATCCGGACGATCCGACCGTCTGGTCGAACTGGGACGTACTCGTGCCGCACCTGGTCGAGGCTGTGCGTGAATATCTGGCGCCGAAACACAAGCACGACCCCGAGACGGTACGCCGGGCGCTGGAACTGACCCGGCTCACCGCCCGCTACCTCATCGCCGTCGGCCTGCCCGGTTCGGCCTTCGACATCCTCGACCCGATCGTGCGCGGCTGCGCCTCGTACGACCATGAGCTGGACCGGCCCGAGGTGCTGGCGCTGCGCCACGAGCTGGGCCGCACCTGGCTGGAGCGTAACCAGCCGGAGATGGCCGACCGGGTGCTGCGCGACGTGATCGCCGACCGCACCCGGGTGCTGGGCAGCGGCGACCCCGACACCCTCGCCAGCCGGCACAAACTCGCCAAGGCGATCATGGCGCAGCGTCAGTGGCCGGAGGCCGAGTCGGAACTACGACAGATCGTCGCCGCGGAGCAACAGGTACGCGGCCCCGAGCACTGGGAGACCATGGTCGTGCGGCACAGCCTCGCGCTGGCCGTCCTCGCCCAGCACCGCGCCCCCGAGGCGGAGGAGATGCTGCACGCGGTCCTGGAGGTTCGGTACCGGCGGTGGCCGTCGAACCAGCCGGAAACGTGGCAGGCCCGGCACACGCTGGCCCGATGCCTGCAGGAGCAGGGCCGCCTCGCCGAGGCGGAGGCCGAGCTGCGGGCGACCCTGGCCACCGTGGATCCCCGACACGCCGACCGCAGCGAGGTGCTCGCCATCCGGGCCACCCTCGCCGTGGTGCTCCTGCTCGACGGGAGGGTCGACGAGGCGATCGACGTGTACGAGCGCCTGTTGGCCGACCGACGGCGGCTGCTCGGGGACTTCCACCTGGACACCCTCCAGGTGGAACATGCGCTGCGCCGCCTGCGCAACGGCGGGTGAGGAGTCAGTGGGGCGCTGACGGGCCCAGGTCACTCGGGTCGGTGTTGCCACCGCAGACGATCACCGCGACCCGCTCCCCCGCCCTGGGCACGTACGCCCCGCCGACCAGCGCGGCCAACGCGGCGGAGCCGCCCAACTCGGCGGCGACCCGCAGCTCCGACCAGAGCAGACGACGCGCGCGGGTCAGGTCGTCGTCGCGTACCAGCACCGAGACCACACCGGTACGACGGGCCGTGTCGAAGGCGATCTCGCCGATCCGGCGGGCGCCCAGCGAGTCCGTGGCGATACCGCCCACCTCGATGTCGACGGGCCGGCCCGCCTTCAGGGCGGCGTTCAGGGTGGGGATCTGCTCCGGCTCGACGGCGACGACACGCACCGACCCGTCGAACCAGGTGGCGATGCCGGACACCAGCCCACCGCCACCGACCGCGACCAGCACGGTGTCGACCCCGCCGAGCTGGCGTTCCAACTCCCGGCCCACGGTCCCCTGCCCGGCCACCACCTCCGGCTGGTCGTAGGCGTGCACCACCAGCGCGCCGGTCTCGGCGGCCCGCTCGGAGCTGGCCGCCAACGCCTCGGCGTAGTGCTGACCCACCTGCCGTACCTGCGCGCCCAGCCCGGCCAGCCGCTGCACCTTGACCGGCGAGGCGGTGACCGGCACGAAAACCTCCGCTGGTACGCCCAGCGAACGGGCCGCGTACGCGACGGCGAGGCCGTGGTTGCCCCCCGAGGCGGCGATCACCCCGGCCGACGGCAGCGGCCCCTGGAGCATCCGGTTGAACGCTCCCCGCGGCTTGAACGAACCGGTGTGCTGGTGCAGCTCCAGCTTGAGGCTGAGCAACCCGGGGACGCCCAGGTCGGCACCGTCGACCGTGATGACCGGCGTCTCCCGGACCCGCCCCTCGACCCGCGCCGCAGCCGCCTCGACGTCGCTTCTGTCCACCATGGGGAAACGCCCTTCACTACGACCAGAGAGCCAGTCGACCGTCGTCGGTGAGCCCGACGAAACATCCTATGGAGATTCGCCGGCCATCCGTCGCCGGACGCACCGTGTGATAGTGGCGCGGGTCGAAGAGGAATCCCTCTCCCAACGTCGGCCGCAACGTCAACGACTGCGTACCGTCGGCCACCGACTCCCGGTAGCCGTACCCGCCGGGGATCCGCAGGTCCTCGTCGTCCGGCTGCCACCGGCGACGCCACAGCACCGTCTCCCCGCCCCTGGGCGGCACCTGGACGTAGATGTTGAACGCCAACTGGGCCACCACCTCGCTGTCGAGCAGCCGGCCGGCGTACTCCCGGACCGCGTCATCGAAGTGCACCTGAAGGCCGGCGTTGATCTCACGGACGATGCCGACATGCATCTGCCGGTCCTGCCGCCGCCCCGACGACACGTCCGGCCAGGCCGCCCGGAACGCGGCCAGGCACAGCTCGCGGGGCGAGTCCGGCAGGCCCAACGTGGACCAGCCCTTCTCCGCGGCGTCGGCCGCCGCCCAGTAGTCCTCGCGCAGCTCCCCACCATCGCGGTGGTCGTTGATGGCCGGGCCGAACTTCGCGACGACGGGAAACACGCGACTCTCGTCGTAGCGGTCCATCTCCGCGCCGGCGAGCGCGGTGGTGATGGCGTGGCAGCAGGCCGCCGGCAGCAGCCCCGGCACCCGGACGGCGGCGATCCGCCCGGCGACCAGACCGGCGACGTCCGCGCGGGTGATCGCTTCGGACTCGACGGCCACGAACAACGGGTCGGTTCTGCTCGGTTGTCGCACGGCGGTCCTCTCGTATCGAAGATCCCTCACCGGACACGTCGCGCCCTGCGGATCCGCGCACCGTGCACCGTGCAATGTAGCGAGCACCGGCAAATCCACCCGTCACCATTGATCGCGACGTATCTGGTGGACACTTTTGGCAGTTCGCGGGCGAGGTGGTGGACGCGCCGTTACCATCGGCCCAGCCGGGGGTACGACACCCAGAGCCGTACGGCGGATCGATTCCACCGATCGGAGAATGGTGGCGGCTCGCCGGCACGGTGCATGATGCGACTAGTTCGAATGGGACGAGGAGTTCGATTATGGCTGGCGCCGGCCCGACCGATCTTGACGCGTACGTCGACCGCCTCGAGATGGCGCGTCGAATAGCCCGGGAAATGATCGAGTCCGACCACCTCGCGCTGGAGCTGGCCGTTCGCCAGCGCCCGCAGTGCTGGTCCCGACGACCGGTCGCGCACACCTCCCGCACCGACGCCTGACTCCCACGCCGGCCCGCACCTCGGCCGCTGGTCGCGCCGTCCTCCGCGCGCGGATGATCGACTCCAGATCGGCGAACTGGGGGCGTCTTGCTGCGGGGATAGCCCCAGTTCGCCAAACTGGAGTGGATCACCCGAGCGGGACCACGAAACGCGGCGCGGACGGGCAGGATGTCACCCATGCGCCGGCTCGCAACCGTTCTCTGCCTGCTGACTGTCGTCGTGCCGGGAGTGGCTGCCTGCGCGGCGCCGCAGACCCGGCCCGAAGACGCCGCACCGAGCGCGTCCGCCGCGTGGGACACCTACCAGGCCGAGGTGAGCGGCGTGACGCCCGGTCCGGGTGTCCGGGCGGTGACCGTGCAGGTCAAGGCGCTCGCTGGTGGCGATGGTTGCTCCCGCAACGTCCGGGTCGACAACCAGACCGAGGAGAACGGCGTCATCTTCGCCGACATCGTGGAGGAATCGGCCGGGTCCGCCACCGTGGGCGCCTGCCCGACCTCCGAGCCCGCCCAGGTGACCCTCACGTCGGCGGAGCCCATCGGCGACCGCCCGCTGTCGCTCAACCAGAAGACGTGGGCGCTGAAGAACGGCGCGTACAGCCGGTGTGACGAGCACCTTGGCTGCAAGCCACCGGAGGACCGCTGCGACCCGACCTGGACGCGTGCGGCCGTACGGGGGATGGACGTGTCCCGCCACTCGCAGGGCCACGTCGAGGCCTGCGACGGGAACTGGCTGATCATGACGGTGCCGGACGACCCGACGTCGTGCGGCGTCGAGCCGCGCCCCGGGTGCGAGGTGGACACCGCCGTACGGCGCTACTTCCTGCGTAACGAGCCGGCCGGTTGGTCGACCGTCACCCGCACCACGTCGGGCGGGTGCGGTGCGATCATCAAGGCGGCGCCGGCCTTTCCCCGCAAGCTCTGCGCCAAGCTGAAACCGACGATCCGGTTCGTCACCGCGGGTCCGCCGCTCCCGACCGGTAAGCCCGGCGGCTGACGCGAGTAGTCCGAATGGGACAAGCCCTGGTGGGCAACCTGAGCGCGGTGCTACCGCTGGCGGTGCGCGGCCTCCTCACGGCCAGCCTGTGACCGTGCGCCCAGTCGGAGTAGGACATGACCCCGTCGCCTGGGTGGACGCTGCCCATCAGCGCGTCCAGGCCACGAACCGCTCGTACAACTCGGCCGGCGCCACCTCGGGCAGCTCCACGACGACGACGAAGAGCAGCCCACTGACGTAGATGGAAAGGCCGATGCGGTCGCGCCCGTACGCCTCGGCGAGGCGCACCCGCGCGGGATGGCACGGCCAGGGCGTGTCTGCCACACACGTCTGGCAGTGCCACTGCGGGCGGCGCGGCAGGTGCTCCCCGTCCATCCGGCGATCCAGCGCTGACACCGACCGTTCAGCCCGATTGGCCCGTACAGTCTGCCGTTCTCCAGCCGTCACCGAGCCGCCCGCCCACCGTCGCGGTTGCCGTCCCGCACCGTGATCCCGTACGCGCCGAACCGCTGTGGGTAACAGGTCGCTGCTCCGGTCACGTCCAGTTGGACCTGCCTCCGCCTGCTCCACCAGCGCTTGAACCGCTCCCGAATCGCCACCACGCCTCCCGCCGATCACTGCGTGTGCTCGTCCGATACACCGTGCGGCGGTACGCTCACATCGGTCGACGGGTTGCGCGTTGCCAATGCGCACCGGCAACCTGGCAACTCCGGTGGGAGGCGCGAGACATGCCAACATTCGGCGCCCGAATGCGGACAGCGCGGGAAGCGCGCGGGCTCAGCCTGGCCGCTCTCGCCGAGCTGCTGCCCGCCGACAAGGGTCACCTCTCACGGCTTGAGAACGGCCGTCGTCGACCGGGTGAGGATCTGGCCCGCCGGATCGACGACGTCCTGGCCGCTCGTGGGGAGCTGATCGCCTGCGCCGCCCTGGACATCGCCGCTGCCTCCGACATCCGGCCGTCGGAGACCGTCGAGCTGCTACATCGAATGCACGCCAGCGACACCGCCCCCGCCACCATCGAGACGTTGCAGGCGACCGTGACCGAGCTGTGCTGCCAGTACGGGTGGCGCGACGCCGGGGAACTCCGCGCCGAAGGTCGGGGTTGGCTGCGCGAGGTCGCCCGACTGCTACAGCGACCCACCGGGCTGCGGCAGCACCGCGAACTGCTGGTGTGCGCAGGCTGGCTGGCGCTGCTGATCGGCTGTGTCGAATACGACCTCGGCAAACGCGCCAGTGCCGAGGCCACCGGCACTGCCGCCCGTCAGCTCGGCGAGGAAGCCGGGCACGCCGACATCACCGGCTGGGCGTGGGAGATGACGGCGTGGTTCGCACTCACCCAGTCCCGGCACGAGGCAGCGTTGACTGCCGCCCGAGCTGGGCAGGAAGCCGCCGGTCGACAGCGGGTGGGGGTGCAACTGATCGCACAGGAAGCCAAATCGCTGGCACGACTAGGCGACCTTGAGGGCGCGCGGACGGCGCTCGATCGAGGTCGGCGGCTCCTCGACGACCTCGGTGCGCCCGACCGACCCGACAACCACTTCGAGGTCGATCCCGGCAAATGGCTGTTCTACGCGATGGACGCCTACCGCCTCGCCGAACACGACACTCTCGCCAAGCACTACGCCAACGAGGTTCTGCGTCTCGGCACCGGATCGGACGGCACCGAGCGGTCACCCATGCGGATGGCCGAAGCCCGACTCACGCTCGCCGCCACAGCCCTGCGCGCTGGCGAGCTGGACCGGGCCGTCGAGGAGGGGGTGACGGCGTTCGCCGCTACTCGGCGGTCCCTGCCCTCGCTGCTGCTCGTCGCCGGTGAAGTTGACGTCGAACTTCACCGTCGCTACCCCCGCGAGCAGGCCACCGCCGACTTCCGAGACGCGCTGAACGCTCTTCGGTAGCCACATCCGCAAGCGCTGACGTCATCTCCGCCCTATCGCCGGCGTGGGCTCTTCATCCGTACAGGTACTCGTCCACGTCCAGTTCCGCCCGCGTGAGCCGGAGGAATTCCAGCACCTGGGCATTCAGGTGCCAGCCCAGCAACTGGTGTTGCCCCGCGAGTTTCTGCATGCCGTCGACGGGACTGGTCAGGTTTTCCTCCTCGCCGTCCGGGTGCTCGAACACCCGGACGACTTGCAGGACACTCGCACCGGGCACGTCATCGACGCGGTCCAGCTCAGCGGCAAGTTCCCCGATCCGCTCGGCGTGGTCGAACAGGCGATCCACGATCTCCGCAAGCTGTTCGTCCACGGTAAGTCCGGGCTTGCGACAGACGATCTTCCACCGATGAGCGGTGGGCCGAACCGGATCGGCCTGGCGACTGCCACGGACGAGCACCTCGTCTGGCTTGATGCCCAACCTGCTCGTGATCTCGGCCGCTGACACCCGGACGGAGGACAGCGCGAGGTACGCGTACTGGGATACGAGCATGCGGGCACTCTAGAGTCGCGGTAGGTACCAAGCCGATCCGGTCGAACTACCCTCATTGCCATGCCGCACCTGCACGCCGCCGATCCCCTGCCGTGGCGTCCCCGCCGCGTGCTGGTCGCCGGCACCTCGGGCGCCGGAAAGACGACCCTCGCCTCCCGCATCGCCACGTCGTTGCAAGCGCCGCACATTGAGATCGACGGCCTGTTCCACGGACCGTCGTGGACCAGACGGCCGTCCTTCGAAGACGACGTACGCCGCTTCAGCGCAGGTCCCTCCTGGGTGACCGAGTGGCAGTACAGGGCGGTACGCACCCATCTCGCCGACCTCGCCGACCTGGTGGTGTGGCTGGATCTGCCGAAGATCACCGTGATGCGCCAGGTCGTCCGGCGGACCGTCGTACGCCGCCTTCGACGCCAACAGCTCTGGAACGGCAACGTGGAACCGCCGCTCTGGACCCTGTTCACCGACTCCGAGCACATCGTTCGCTGGGCGTGGAACACGCATCCTCAGACGGCCACACGTATCGAGGCCCTGTCGGCCCGGCGTCCGGACCTTCCCGTGGTTCACCTCCGCAGTCACGCAGCCGCCAATCGCTGGTTGCTCGGCCCACTGAGGGAAGCTCAGCCCTGAGAGTCGTGACCGTGGTTAAGGTGTCACGGTTCGACGGTCCGGGGCGTACGGAAGCGTCGGTCAGAGGCCATCACGCTGCTACTTCCAACGGAAGTGGATGGTATGGAACGATCAAGGGCTCTGACCTGTACCGATGCCGCCTCCTTGATCATCTGGGACAGATCGGGGACAACCCAGCCCAGAAATGCCGTCATCGCGCGACCTTCAGCGTCGGCTTCTGCCGTAGCGCAGCGTCAACCAGGTTGCGGGTCCGGTCGACCGCCTCGGGCCACTCGTGGACGTACGTGTTGAGCGTGATCATCGGCGTCGAGTGGCCCAACGCCAACTGAACCGTCTTGACGCTCGCCCCCGCGTGGATCAACAGCGTGGCGAAGTAGTGCCGCAACCCGTGGTAGCCGAACCCCTCCGGCAACCCCGACGCCTTCACAGCCTTCGCCCACGGGTACGACCACCCGGACCGGCGCATCGGCTTGCCCCTGGCGCTGACGAACAGCAGCTTCGCCTTCCGCGCCACCGGCTTGCGCGGGTCCGTCTCGTCGAGGATCTCCACCTCCTCGGGCGGGAACAGCTCGATGTGCCGCGCCAGAGCTTCCGCCACCACCTGGCCCATCTCCACCGTCCGCACACTCGTGTCGGTCTTCGGCGCCGCCAAGTGCGGCTCCCGGCCAGCGCATGCGCAGAGCTGCTGAACGACCTGGATCTCCCGGCGAAGGAAGTCGACGTGCTCCAGTTCGATGCCCCACGCCTCACCCTGCCGGTGGCCGCAACCGGCCGCCACGTACGCCAGCGCCCGGAGGTGCTCAGGCAGCGCCATGGCCAGGCCATGGACCTGCTCCGGCGTCGGGATCACGTGCCGCTCTGCCTTCACCGCAGGGAGCTTGATGTCACCGGAGCACGGGGAGACGCCGATCTTCCTGTCCTGCGCAGCCGCTTGGAACAGGCCGAACAGCACGTTGTAGACGACCTTCATCGACGACGGGGCGAGCACCCTGGAGCGGTCCTTGACCCAGTTCTTGATGTGCGTCGGCCGGACCTGGGCGAGCTGCATATCGCCGAGGTACGGGTAGACGTGCAGCCGCAGTGTCCGCTCAATCCGGTCGGCTGTGTTGCCGGCGTGAAGATGGCCAGCGCGCCACGCCTCCCCGTACGCCTTGACGGTCGTCTTCCCCTGCACCGGATCGATGTACTGCCCGCGCGACAGGTCGGCCCGGACGTTGGCGTCGTAGCGTTCGGCGTCGGCCTTGCGCTCGAATAGCTGCCGCCGATCGCGGCCGGCGTCGTCCACCCAGCGCACGCGCCACCGCTTCCCGCGGCCGTGCTGCTTCGAGGCCAGCCGCGGGCCGGGCTCGCCGTCCGGGCCGTCCGGCCCGCGCTTGCTCAGGTACCACAGGTCATCGACTGCCATCGTCGCCTCGCGTGAATCGGATCGACCCTAAGTCATTGGGGTTGATCGGCTCGCCCTGGTCGCTGCGGTGGGCCTCCAGTTCCCGGATCACCGGCTCAAGCTCCTTTAGCAGAGCTCGTGTGACGTGGCCACGGGCGGCCTGCAATGCCCGCTTGTCTGTCGGCGGTTGGCCGCGCTCCCCCAGGCGTCGGTCTCGCTCATCGCTGAGGCCCCGCCCCCAGGTCATCCGGGCCGCGTACGCCACGTACTGGGGCGTCGTGTCCAGTCTGGCCGCCGCCTTGCTCTCGGCTTCGTCCGGCGTCGTACGGTGCTCCGGGCGGGCATCCTGCGGCCACTGTCCATCGGTCGCCGCCTGAACGGCGTTCACCAGGGCGGTCAGCTCGGCGGCCGTCATCTGCGCGGAGTCGCGGCCCGCCTCGGTGCTCCACCCTCCGGGGCCGTCTGGCCACCACCTACCGGCCTCATCCACGATCGACCGCCACAGTGCCGCCGACGTCACGGCGGTCTTATCGGTGATCCAGACGGTCTGCTGGGGCAGCAGTTCCCGTAGTGGGGCCGCGTAGATCCGAGGAAGGATCAGCAGCTCAGCAGCGGTCACAACCCGCCTACCTCGCTCGATCTGGCCCACCGTAGTCCGATGCCAGGGGAAGCCGAAGAACCGCGCGGCGCCAGCGATTTGGTCGGCGGTCATCGGGGGTTGCCTCCCCTCCCGGACCTCACGAAGTCGGGCACCGAGCGCCTGCGCGAACGGCGGTGCCAGGTTCAACTCCTGCTGCCACCGCTCGTGTACGTCGTCAGCCATCAATCGGGCTTCCCGAGCGAATCCATGAACTAGACACGCTTGAAGCGTACTGGTCGACTTCGCTTGACACCAGTGGCACACGTCAAGCACTGTTGAAGCGAGCTACTTCATTCCGCTTCAAGGAGAGAGCCGTGAGCCCGAAACGACCCCTGGCAACGCCGGAGCAGGTCAGTGAGCACCTCGGCGTGCCTGTACGCACCCTCTACCAGTGGCGCCACCGTGGCATCGGCCCACGCGGATCCAAGGTAGGTCGGCACATCCGCTACCGCTGGGACGACGTGGAGAAGTGGCTCGACCAGCAGGCCAAGGCGGACGCCTGAGATGCCCTCGACCGGTCCCAGCCCCGAAACCGGAGCGGACCGACTGCGCCGCCTTGTTGCCGAGCGAAACCGCGAGCAGGTGGCCAATCGTCGGCCACCGCTCTCACCGGATCAGGTCTACATCGACGCCGTCTGGGACTCCGCGCTGCCGAGCACCCAGAAGATCACGGCCCTCTGCTACGGCAACCACGCCCGCAACTTCCCCGAGCGCGACCGCGCCTGGGTGGTCTACCAGCGGCTCATGCCGCAGACCGGCATCCGATCCCGGGAGACGGTGGCCAAGGTGCATGCCGAGCTCACGGCCGCCGGCTGGCTTGAGCCGGCAGGACACCGCCCGGGGCACAAGCAGATCACCGTGTACCTACTGGCACTGCCGCTGGCAACCGGTACGGATATCCGAACCGGTGCGGGAAGTGGAACCGGTACGGAAATCAGGACCGGTACGGATTCTGGCTCAGACCAGTACGGTTTTCCGCCCGACCAGTACGGAAATCAGGACCGGACCGGTACGGAAAGTGGAACGCGACCCTCTCTCTTTGACCCTCCGAAGGACCCTCCAAAGGCACCAAGCCAGCGAGGCACACGAGTTCCCGAGGATTTCGCGGTCACCCCGACCATGCGCACCTGGTGGCGGGAGCACGCCCCCGACGTCGACATCGCGACCGAGACGGCGCTGTTCCTCGACCACTGGCGAGCAGAGAGCGGCGCCAAGGCCATCAAGCGCGACTGGGTCGCCGCCTGGCGTAAGTGGCTCGGCAACCAGCAGAAGTGGAAGACCGAGCGCGCCAGCAACGGGCACGCCACCACCGGCGCGAACCGACACGTCGACCAGCTCACCCCCGAGCAACGCGCCGCGAGGAACCCCTTCGCCGGCGCCATCCGGGCCAGCCAGGTCACACCAGGGAGACAGCCATGACGACCAACGTCGTGCCCATCGGCACCCAGCTCGACCGCTGGCAGGCCGGCGCGAAGGAGGCCAACCCAGACCGCGGGGCCGAACTGATGCGCCTCGCCGACCTCGCCGAGATGGAAGCGATCCGGACCCGCCAGGCCGCCAACCGGGCCTTGATCTACACCCGCCGCCGGCCGAGCAGGTACGCGGAAGCCCAGTACGCCCGGCTCAAGCCCGAGCAGAACCCCGGCAACCGCATCAGCGCCTGGCGCGCCCACGGCCCCCGCGCCCTCGTCATCGCCGGCCCTGCGCGCACCGGGAAGACCTTCGCTGCGTACGCCGTCGCCAACGACACCCACGGCCAGAACCTCTGGGTGACGGTCTGGCCAGCCGCCGAGCTGTCCGCCGCACTCAAGCCCGACGCCGACGCGAACGCCTACGACCACGCCACCACCTGTGACCTCCTGGTCCTCGACGACCTCGGCCGGGAACGCGTCACCGACTGGTGGCTGGAGCAGCTACAGCGCATCGTCGACCACCGCTGCGCCCACGAACTGCGCCTGGTCGTCACCACCAACAGCCCCGCCAACGGCCCCGAGGCCGCCTACGAAGACCTCGTGAAGCGGTACGGCGACCCCATCGTCGAACGGCTCATCGACGGTGGCGGCATCGTCGTACTCGACGGCCCACCGCAGCGACACCTGGTGACCGAGTGGTGAGCGGTCGGGGTGAGGCCCCCCAGGAACCGCCCTCGGTTCCTGGGGAGTCCGCGCGCAGCCCTGCGCGGATGCGAGACGACGACCCGGACGTCACCGTGCCGCCTCGCCGTGCTGGCCGGCAGTGCGGTTACGAGGGCCGGACCGGACTTGCGAACGCCAACCGCGCCCTCGGTGCCGCGTTGACGAACCTGGCCCGCGACCCCGACCCGGCCGCGCGACTGGCCGGTGCCGAGCTGGCGCGGGAGGTCGCCGAGTACGTGCGCGCCGCCGTGGTCCGCGCGAACGAGTCGTCCGGTCGTGCCCGCCGTGCCGCCGCCGAGGTGGAGCGTCGGCTTCCCCGGATCTCCAGGCAGCTCGACCGGGCCCTCCAGCGTGTCGACGGTGTGAGAAACCCGTGAGACGCACCCCTGTTTCCGCAGGTCAGGGGCCTGCCAGTTTAGCTCCCTATCAGACCGATACCCCACCCCGAGGCGCATCCGGCGCCCGGGACAACCCGAGGAGAAACCACCCGTGAAGACCACCCACGCCACCGCGTCCGCTGCCCGCGCCCGACTTGGGCAGGCACTCGCCGACCTCCGGCAGATCCGCACCACCCTCACCACCGCGATCCAGGACGCCCACCGCTCCGTGGCGGACGACCAGGGCCTGAGCGAGCAGGGCAAGACCACCCGGGTCCACACCCTGACCGCCGAGGCCCGCAGGGACGCCGAGCGCCAGGTCGACGCCCTCATGTCGCGGGTCGACGACGACGCCGACACCGTCCGCGCGTACGTCGCCGAGCACCGGCCCCAGCCCCAGCCCGGCATGGAGGCCATCATGGCCCGCCAGACCGCCTGGCGACGCACTGAGGCGCTGCTCGCCGCCGGCCGCACCCCCCGGGCCGTCATCGCCTCCACGGGCGACGTGGAGGCGCTGCTGGCCATGCGGGAGGAATTCCCGACCTGGATCCAGACCCAGAGCCCCACCCCGGGCGGCATGGACGCCCTGACCTTCGAGGAACCCGACGCCACGCAGATCATCCGGGCCGTCGACGAACGCCTGGCCGAGCTGACCAGCGGCGACCAACGGGCCGCGATCATCTTCGACCGGGAGCTGGCCGTGACCCTGGCCGAACTGCCGCCGATGGTCGAGCACACCCGACTCACCGCAGCCGGCGCACCCCAGTCCGGATCGATGGGCCTGGACGCGGCAATCGCCTCCCGGTTCGCCGGCCAGCACGCCTAACCAGCACGACACGGCGGGGACCTGTCGGAGGTCCCCGCCACCCTGGTACCAACACCCTGAATCGAGGCACCACCCATGCGAAAGCTCACCGGCACAGCCCCCGGCCACCTCGTCAACGGCCCGACCAACCACAGCGGCGAGGCCGTGTGGTTCGTCAACGGCGTCACCTACGTGGCCGACAACCACCCCTTCGTCGAGTACGCCACCGTCCGCGGCTACACCGTCGAGACGGTCGCCAGCGCCCCGGCGCCGTACACCGCCGCCGTGCAGGCGATGAAGGACAGCGGGGTCGTCACGCTCAGCAGCCCGCTTCGCGACGGCGCGGTCGACCCACAGCCGGGCGACAACTTCAACCGGCCGAGGTGACCCCGTGGCGCTGAAACTCGGTGAACTCTCCACCGTCCTCAAGCTCGACGACCGCGACTTCGAGCAGGGGCTCGACAAGTCCGAAGGCCGCTTCCGCAGCTTCGCCAACCGGCTCGGCCCCATGGCCGCCGCCGGGGGTGCCGCCGCCGCGGTCGCCCTGGCCGCCGGCCTCACCTCGATGCTCAATCTCGACAAGGCGCAGGCGAAGCTGTCTGCGCAGATGGGCCTTACCGCCGAGGAATCCGGCCGCTTCGGCAAGATCGCCGGGGACCTCTACAAGGAGGGATTCGGCGAGTCCATGGCCGACCTCGGGCAGACCGTCCGCGCGGTCATCCAGGGCGGACTCATCGACCGTGACGCCGCCTCCGAGGACATCAAGGCCGTTGCCCGGCAGGCGCAGATCCTCGCCGACGCCTTCGACCTGGACGTCACCGAGGCGGCACGCGCGGCCGGGCAGATGGTCAAGACCGGGCTGGCCGGTGATGCCTCCGAGGCCATGGATGTTCTCACGGCCGCGATGCGCACCACCGGCGACCAGGCCGGTGACCTGCTCGACACGTTCTCCGAGTACAGCGTCCAGTTCCAGGCGCTGGGGCTGTCCGGGGCTCAGGGCATGGGGTTGATGGCGCAGGCGACCAAGGCCGGCGCCCGCGACCTCGACACGGTGGCAGACGGGCTCAAGGAGTTCGCAATCCGATCCAAAGACGGATCGAAGGAAGCCGCCGCGTCCTTCAAGGCCCTCGGCTTCGACGCCGAGAAGATGCAGGCGATCTTCGCCAAGGGTGGCCCCGGGGCAGCTGCCGCCCTGGACCAGGTGCTCGACGCGATCCGGCGCACGGGCGGTCAGTCCAACGCGGCCGCGATCCAGTTCGGTCTCTTCGGCACGAAGAGCGAGGACATGCAGAAGGCTCTCCTGTCGCTGGATCCCAGCTCGGCGGTGGGCGCCCTGGGTCAGGTGGAGGGTGCCACCGACGCCGCCGGGAAGGCGCTGTCGGAGACGGCCGGGGCGAAGCTGGACCGGCTCAAGCGCGCCTTCCAGGTCGCGCTCGTGGAGAAGCTCGGGCAGGCCGTGCCGTACGTCGAGTCGCTGGCGAAGTGGCTGGGTGAGAACCGTGCGGTGGTCGAGCCGTTGGCGGTCACCCTCGGTGCCCTGGCGGTGGTGATCGGCACGGTGGTCGCGGCGACGAAGGTGTGGACGGCTGTCCAGACCGCCCTCAACGTGGTCATGATGCTCAACCCGCTCGGGTTGTTCGTGCTGGCGATCATCGCGATCGTCGCCGGTATCACCCTGCTGTGGATGAAGTCCGCCGCGTTCCGCGACTTCTGGATCATGGTGTGGGACGGCATCGTGTCCGGGGTGACCGGGGCCGTCGACGGGATCCTGGCCTACTGGCGATTCATGATCGAGCTAGTGGTGGGTGGGGCGCTGCGGTGGTGGTCCACCATGGTCACCGTCTACTCCGCCATCGGCCGCGGCGCCGCCGACGCCTTCAACTGGATCATCAGCAAGGGCGCGGCGTTCGTCGGCTGGGTCGGCTCACTGCCCGGCAAGATCAGCGGGGCCGCGCGGGGCATGTTCAACGGCATCCGCGAAGCCTTCCGGTCCGCCGTCAACTGGATCGTCGGCCGGTGGAACGGGCTCAGCTTCCGCATCCCCGGCGTGAGCGTCCCCGGCCTCGGTCAGGTGTGGGGCGGGGCCACCCTGAACACCCCCGACCTGCCCTACCTGGCCGGCGGTGGCACCGCCCGCGAGGCCGGCATGGCGTACATCAGGGAGCGCGGCAAGGAAGCCGTCTACCTGCCCAAGGGCGCCCGAGTGGATCCCCTTGGACCCGGCGAGACTGCTGGCGGTCAGGGCGGGGAGTTGCGGCATCGGGTGGTCCTGGAGTGGCCCGACGGTCGGATCATCCGCGAGGAACTCATCGACTTCGCCAGCCGGATCGGCGTCGCCCCGGCAGCACTACTCCCCGCCGCCGGATGAGCACCGAGGCGGTACCGGTCACCGTCGTGGTCGACGCCGACTTCCCTGGCGACCCGGGGCTGACGGTGTGCGCGATCGTCGAGTCGGCGCCGGGCGGGGTCCGGTACGGGGGGCTGATCCGCCCCGACCTGGACCGGGTCGCCTTCGAGCAGGCCGTCGAGTTCATCGGCTCCCGGATCGCGCGGTTCATTCAGCACGGCCCCGAGCCGGACGGTTGGGAGCCCGCGGTTGACGGCGTGTGGCGTCTCTGGGCTCGCCTGACGCCCATGCCGACCCTCGACTGACCACGGACACACGACGGCCCGCCAGGCGTGATCCTGGCGGGCCGTTGCCATGATGACCCGGTGACGAAGCTTCTGGACTGGATCGGACGCCGCCTGGCCGTGTGGTTCACCACCAGCGCGCTCCTGGTCGTCGGGTCGATGTGGTTCATCGCTGCGGTCTACCGAGCGCCAGCCGGCGAGGAACAGCCGAAGGTGACCGACTGGATGCAGGCATGGGGTGGCGTCTTCGGCGTCGTTGCCGGACTGGCTGCCGCTCTCGCCGCCGCTGCCTTGCTGCTGCACGAACGGGCGGCGGCTGATGAAGCCCGCCGGCAACTTGCCGAGGAGAGGGAGGCGAGTTCGCAGAAGGAGCGGAAGGCCAGCATCGAGGTCCGCAGCGAGCAGTATCGCAAGGTGCGAGGCGATCAGGTTGCGACGGAATACCGGTTCGTGGTGAAGAACCATGGTCCGGCTGAGGCCCATGCTGTGCGAGTCGGATTCTTCCACAACGGCAAGCCGGTCGAGCTGCGCCTCAGCGGCTGGAACCACCGCACGGAGACACCCCTGTTGCACCCCGGCGAGGAGATGCACATGAACTACGCGACAGCACTGGGCGACAAGATCCCGGAGGAGGTCGTGGTGGACTGGCAGGACGGCCGGAAGCAGCGCCAGTCGCAAGACTTCTACCCCATCACTCGTGACCTCTAGGAGCGACCGATGGAGTATCCGATCTGCCAGACCTGCGGCGCCGCGATCGGGGACGGACTCAGGCACCGCAAGTGGCATGAGGACCAGGAGCGGAAGATGAAGAAGGCCATCTCGGATGCATTCCGGGAACTGAAGCGGCAAGTTCAGGCGGGGTCGGGCCGGCGGTAGTTGGCACCGGTGCTCCCCACCAAGATCCGCAGAGGCCATGCGCCCCTCCACCGTCGGTCAGATCGATGCACACAATGGACACGGCGCAGCGGGTGGCCAAGCCGGCCCAACGCGCAGAGGGCGTCACCACAACGGTGACGCCCTCGATCAGCGGTGCACGTGAGCGGTCTAGACCTGGGAACGCTCTGGGAGGAACGCTCGGATGATGTCCGTGTTGGCAACCAGACCACCGCGGACCCGTTTGATCAATTTCATCTTCACGAGGGCGTTGATATCCCGGCTGAGCGTCTTCTCACCCTTGGTCGCGTACTCCGCGGCAAGCCGCGGCGTCATTTCTGGGATCTTGCTGGTGGGCACCGGATCCCGCTGTTCGGTGAGGTCCAGGACAACAGCCTTCTGGCGGCGTTTCGCGGGGCTGTCGGAGTGGATCGACTGATGGACGAAGTTCTCCCAGGTAACCCGCATCTGCTCCTGACCGATACGGCCCAGTTGCTCGCGCAGCTCATCCACGAAGCCCTCGACCGCGTAGTGGATGAACCGCTCGATCGGGTAGGGCTGGCGGCTTGTGCGGTCCAACTCGCGGTAGTAGGCGTCCCGCGTCTTGTTGTAGAAGTCCGATAGGAGGTGAGCTGACGGGACGGGAAGTCCCGCCTGAACGAGCAACTGAAACTCGATCAGCCGGGCGGTGCGGCCGTTGCCGTCGCCGAAGGGGTGGATCCACGCGATGTAGAGGTGAGCCAGGATCGCTTTGAGCAGTGCGTAGGGAAACTTCAGCGCCGGTTCGTCGGTGTTGAAGTCGTTGAGCCAGCGGCACATTTCGTCCAGCAGATGACGGCAGTCGTCCGGGTCGGGCGCGAGGTATCGCATCACGCCGACGCGGTGCTTGCGGATCTCGCCCGGCAGCACGTCGTCGTCCAGCTCGAGCCCGTCGAGCACCTGCCGGTTGAAGCTCTCGATGCGCTCGCGGGTGAGTTCCATCGGCCGGTCTTGACGGACGTCGGCCAGGATCGAGTTCGCTCCGGCGACGATGTTGTCAACCTCCTGCCCGAGGTATGCCCGGGAGGGAGGCAGGGGAAGGTCACCCGAGACGCGCTTGAGCACTTCGTCCTCGGAGAGGGTGTTGCCTTCGATGCTGGCGGTGCCATGGATGCCCTTGCTCAAGTAGATGAGGTAGAGCTCCTTGGCGATCTGAGGGCGGAGGGGCACTCCAGCGACATGCTGGCACTTCGATTCGGCCTCGCCGAGCAACAGCCAAGTCTTCCAACCGAGGTCCCGGAGGTCGAGGCGGAAGGTGATCCACGGGTGCGTGCTCTGGTAAGACCTGGAGCCTGATCGTGCGGTGCTCGTCATGGTCGACTCCTGCGGGCGTGGGGGGGTGACTCGATTTATAGCACCTTTTTTGTCCCTCGCAATGTCCGGGATAGTGTCCCTCGACTCGTCACACTTTGTGGTTGCTTTGACATGTTTAAGTCACCGTGTCTTCGTGATTGCTCCCGCCCGTGAGCCGATGGCCCACCTGAGCCGTAGAGAAAGCTGTGACTCCCTCTGCTGCCGGTCGCATCGGCGCACACACCCGCTGGGGCAACACCCCCGACCGTTCCGCCGCGACCGAGCCCGCCCGCCGGGCCGCCGCCTCGAAGTGGCTCAAGGAGGTCCAGGCAGAGTTCCCCGACCTGGACCAGGTGACCCAGCAGCAGATGGCGGACAGCCGTCGCCGGGCGCACCTGATCCGGATCGCGCACCTACCGCGGCGGCGCGGCGGCCGGGTATGACGGACACCGAGGACCTCGTGGGCCGCCCGCAGCTCACCGACCAGCAGATGATCCAGCTTTTAGCGATCCTCGGCCCGCTCATCGACGACATCCGGGCTCGGCTTGCGGCGGACAGGTGGCTGACCATCCCTCAGTTGGCCGAGCATCTCCAGGTCTCAGCCGAGTGGGTAAAGAGACGGGCGGCCGCCAGGGAGATACCCCACCACCGCGTCGGGAAGCAGGTGCGCTTCACCCCGGCGGACCTCAGCGAGTTGGAGGAGATCATGAAGGAACCAGCCCTCAACTCCGAACGCGACGCCGCGCTGGCCCTGACCCGGCTCCGGGTCGCGCAGCAACGGCAGCGTCGACCTCGACGGCAGTAGCTGCCACCGTCCGGAGCTTCTCGACATAGGCCACCAGGGCTGCGTCCGGGATCATCCGGCGTCCCCCGACCATCACGGACTCCAGCTCACCGGAGCGGGTCAGGTTGCCCAGGCTCCGTCTGCTGATTCCACCGAGCTGCTCAGCGGCCTCGTTCACGTTGTAGAGCAGCTTCCGGGCTCTCTCGGCCGCAGGCCGCGCGGCGCCGGCGCGCGCGGTAGCTGCGGCACGCAGCAGTCCGTCGACTTCAGCGCGTATCGCGTCACGGGCCTCGTCGAGCCTTCCGGCCACGATCGCGTCCACCTTACGGGCATCGAGGTACTGAGATTCAGGTTCAGGCATCCCACCAGCATGATCGTTGGAGGCGGTCGCAGCCCACTGTCTCCCGCCGCCGCGGTTGGCTTCTGATCGAGCCTTCAGCCTCAACACCCAATGCCTAAATGCCCAATGCCTTTGCGCGCCCGTGCGCATGCCTCCCCGTTTCGGAGGCTGGGCGTTAGGCATTGGGCGTTGAGGCATTGCCGTCGGTTGGGATCGGCGCCTGGCCCTCCTCCGCCTTCCCGCGTCGAAAGCCGTACCTTGTTCGGATGAGCTGCATGGTGTTGCGCTGCCAGAACTCCGCCGAGACGGTCATCACCGACAACCCCGGAACCCCGGGCAGGCGCGTCGAGTACGCGGTCTGCATTCCGCACGCCGACCGGATCTCCGGCGGAGAGGAGTGGCGGGTTCAGCGGGACGGCCCGGAGCACCGGGCGATCCTCATGGACTCTGATCTCGAGAGCGGTGAGCTGATGTTCAGCGGTATCGCGATCAGCACGTCGTTCCCGCACGGCTCCGAGACGGAGTCGCGCCACGTGGTGACGATGAAGGCCAAGCGCCGCAACGCTGCGGAGGGCGACGAGGAGGCCCTGACCTTCGAGGTGAACCGCGCCCAGTTCGCTCGGCTCGCCAAGGACTTCGCCGAGTACGCCAAGGAGCGGCCCTTCGCCAAGGACGACGGCCAGGTCTAGCGTCAGGCGGCGAGGGGGCGGGCCGACCGCAGCAGCCTCGATCGGGGCGTCTTCGCCGCGCTCGGCGGCATTTCACGGACTTCACGCTGTTCACGACTTCACGGTGGGCCGAGCGGTCCCTCTACGCGCGCGTGCGCGCGAGGAGCAGGCCGTGAAGTGCGTGAAGTGTGAAGTCCGTGAAGTGCGTGAAGTCGACCACCGTCCGTGACTTGGAGACTTGGCGCCAACCCCGCCGGGCAGGCTGCCCCCCTTAGGGGAGAGGCACCTCCAAGCCGCCAAGTTGGAGACTTGGAGGTGCCGACTTGGAGGTCTGGCCGGTGACGTTCGGTAGAGGTTGGAGCGGGCACGCAGGGCGGGGATTTGTGGACAGGGCGGCGCAGCGCCGCCCTGTCCACAAATCCCACTACGACTCCGTGTGCTTGAGCTGCTCCGCCGCCGCGGCGAACTCCGGCACCCGCTCCTGCCACCGAGCCAGGGCAACCTCAGGGCTCGGCTCACCGAACGCGGCGGCGAGGGACAGCAGCGCCGCGCCGACGTGAGTCGCCCAGCCGTCCGGAATGGCCACATCGACGGCCACGCTCGGGCCCTCGCCCTCAGGGCTGATCCGCATGTTGATCAGGCCGGCGGCGCTGACGACCCGGACGACTTTCGCGAGGTCCTCCGGCGTGTGGAGCAGATCGACCCGCAGGTTGCCGTTATAGATCTTCGCTCTCATGTACTACCTCTCGACAGTGGCCAGTCGACACCAGCCATTGCCTGTGATCAACATCCCGACCTGCTCGGGAATTCCCCCGTCCGCCCTGGTCCAACGCATTGGTCCACCCGGTCGCAGCCACAGAGCGCCGGCTCCTGGTCCACGTGACCGGTCCAACTGGCTTGGCTGGACCAGCAGGTCATGAACTGGTCCGCGGACCAACCATGGACCGGAAGTGATCTGCTGGTTGGTCCGCCGTGTGTGCCAGGTTAGGCCGCGCGGTTGGACCGGCAATGGTCCACCCCGGACGTGGACCGCCACTGGTCCACCGTCATCCGCCCGGCGAGGATGTCCACCGACGCGACCAGAATCCGGGACACCAGCAGAGCGTCGGCCCCGGTGAGGTCCTCGTCAACGTGGATGGCCACCTGCTCACCGACCGACTCACTGGTGAGCAGCTTGTCGACGCGGATCAGATGGACGCACACGTCACCCTCACCGCGACCGAGGCACGCGCTGTGCCACCGCTCCCCGAGGTCACGCTCCAGGCCGGCCTTGTACGCGTCCGGGCCGTGGTCCTCCTCGCACCACACCGGGCACGGCCGGGTCACCCGGTGGCCGCCCTGGACCAGCTCACCGCCGGCCGTGAGGGTCAGTCCGTGGCCGGCCATGGCCGGTTCAGCGTGAGCCGGCACGGCCGCCGGCAAGAGGGTGGCCGTGGCCACCGTGGCCAGGCCGGCCAGCAGTCCGCGTCGGTTCATCGTGAGCCCTTCCGTGGTCGATTCGTGAGCCGGGGTGTGAGCCGTCTGGTGAGCCGGTCGTGAGCCGGTCGTGAGCCGGTTCACCGGTCACCACCGAGGGCACGGCCGATCAGCTCGGCCAGGCCGCCGGCCACGGCCGCCGCCTCGGCGAGCTTGAGCACCAGCAGGTTGTCCGGCTCGAAGGTCGGCTCGTCGGTCTCGTCGACCTTCTCCGAGTACTGCGCGACGGTCAGGTACGGCGTCCGGCCGCCGGCCGATTCCAGGTGCATCACGAACCGGGCCGCCGGCGTGACCACCACGACCGGGACGGACATGTGCACCTTCGGGTCCGGGTTGTGCGCCGTGGGCAGGCACCACACCGGGCAGTCCGGGCGGGCCATCAGGCGCTGGCCTGGCGGGCGGTACGCGCCGCGTCGAGCAGGGCCTGGCCGATCTGCTCGGCCTGCGCGGGCGACATGTTCCCCGACAGCCAGGTGTCGGGGTTCTGGTCGCAGCTCGCCGACAGGTAGACCGACGTCGGGTCAATCCCGCCGGGCAGCGCCGGGGACTCGAACGCGTCGAGCTGCACGACAATCGTGACTGTCTCCCGCAGGTGCGTCCCGTCCTCGATGCTGATGCTCGTCGCGGTCGACGAGTGCAGCAGCTCTTCGTCGGTGAGGTCCGTGTGGGTCTTCGTGCACCACGACGGGCACAGGTCCGGGTTGCCGCCGCCCCCCGGCTTCGCCCGCAGCCCGACGCCGCGCGTCCAGCCGGTCTCCCGGGCGATGTCGTCGAGAACCAGGTCGACGGCCTCGGTCTCGGTCACGCCGAGCTGCGCGGCCATCTCGGCCGCCGTGGCGTTGCCCTCAAACAGGGCGCGGGCCTTCGCCGCCAGGTCCTGCTCGACCGCCACCGCAGCACGCCCGGTGTAGACCGGGTTCACCGGGAAGCGGATGTCGGCCGGCCGGCTGATGGCGGTCAGGTTCCTGGTGTCGGCCTCGTGGAGCCGGGACTCCGGCGGGACGGACGAAGATGCGATGATGCCCATGGGTCGCCTCCAGCGGCGATCAAGGGCCCGGATCACAGGTGCTGGAACACCTGCCGGGCCCGCTCTGGTTTTGGGGGTGGTCGGGGCCGTTGGCTGCCGGCCCCGACCGGAACTCCTTGCTCGCGGTTACGCCAACTAGTTTGGCCTAACGCTGGTCGGCATGTCAACTAGCTTGGCCATATTGTTTGGCCTCACGGGTTGTGGGACACTGCGCGGATGGATCAGCTTGAAGACGTCGCCCGCGAGTACCGGGACGCGAAGGCCGCACTGGACGCCGTGCGCCCACGTCTCGCCGCCGCCATCGTCGCGGCAGCAAGGGGCGGCGTGAGGCAGAGCGAGATCGTGCGGACGACCGGCTACACCCGCGAGCGCGTCCGCCAGATCTGCCGGGCGGCCGGCGTCGAACCCGGAGAGTAACCACGGGTCCAAGATCGTCGGGGACAACTCCGGGACAAACCAGAGCGAGCAACATTGGAAGACGCTGGAAGACTGCGAGGGGTATTTCCGCAGGTCAGAGCCTAGATCGGAAACCCCCTCGCAGGTCAGGTAACCGCGCGGCCTACTTCCAACGGAAGTGGACGAAGAGGCGGCCGAAGTTCTTCGAGTCCTTCTCGACCCGGTGGTAGAGCTGCTTGACGTCCTTCTGGTCGAGGAACCGCAGCACCCGCTTTTTGAGCTGCCCCGACCCCTTACCCGGGATGATCTCGACGAGGGTGGCCTTCTTCGCGACCGCCTCGTCCATGATCCCGCGCAGCGCGCGGTCGATGTCCTGGCCCTTGTTGAAGATGTCGTGCAGGTCCAGCTTGAGCTTCATGCCGCAGCCCCCGGCCGGTCAGGTCCCATGTCCGCCATCCTAGGGCCCGTTTCATGAGGACTGGCCGGCCTGCGGCGGGCCCGGACGACGACCGGCCGCGTTGCGGTTTCGTCCGGATACAACACCGGTATCCGGACGAAACCGCGCCTTGCCGGACCGCCGCCCGGACTCCGCCTCGACTCGACCGCCCTCATGAAACGGGCCCTGGGCACGCCCGTCGGCCCACCCACCAGACGAACGAAGGGGCGGCCCGTGGGACCGCCCCTTCCTCGTCACCAGGTCTCCGCTCAGCGGGTGCCGCCCACGCGGGTCTCCACCCGCTGGAGCGCGATCCGGTAGTCGTCGTTGGCCGCGTACATCGCGGCGGCGATCCGCAGGTGCCGCAGCGCGTCGGTGTGTCGGTTCAGCCGCTCCAGCGTCCGACCCAGCACGTGGTGCGCGTAGTGGTCGCTCGGGTCCCGGTCGACAAGTTCCCGCAACTGCTCCTCGGCCCGGTTGAGCTGGGCCGACTGGAAGTACGCCCGGGCCAGCAACTGCCGGACGGCCGCGTTGCCGGGCTCGGCGTCCACGATCGGCTCCAGCAGTCGGGCCGCTCCGCTCGGGTCACCGGTCTCGAAGAACATGGTCGCCCGTCGGTAGTCCGCCAGGAGATCCATCTGCCCACCTCCTCGGGTCGCGCCGTCACCTGTTCCGACGCTGGCACAACACTCGGCGTTTGGCGACTGTTCCCCGGGTCGAAATAGGGTCAGGTTCGGGCGTCCCGGCGGCCGGCGGACAGCTCCCAGGCCCGTACGCCGCCGACGATCCCCGCCGTGTTCGGCACCACCACCACGTCGTCGCCCATCCGGGCGAGTTGCTCCGGTCGGATCAGCCGCGAGTTGCCCCCGCCCAGGTAGAGCCGGTCCCACCGGAACACCGGTCGCAGCCCGTCCACGACCTGCCGGATCCGGCGGGACCAGAAGGCGTCCCCGAGTCGCCGCCGCTCCGGCTCGCCCACATACGTGTCGTAGGTGGTGCCCCACCGCACGGGCGCGTGCGACAGCTCCAGGTGCGGCGCGAGGACGCCGCCGTCGAAGAGGGCGCTGCCCAACCCCGTTCCCAACGTCAACACCAGTTCACAGCCGGTACCGGCCACCACACCGGCCCCGTGCACCTCGGCGTCGTTGAGCACCAGCGCCGGCACCCCGAACGCGTCGGCGAGCGCACCGCGCGCGTCCCAGCCGGACCACTCGGCCAGCAGCTCCGGGTCGACCCGGGACCGGGGTCCGCTGCGGGTGACGTAGTGGGGGGTGGCCACCACGACGCCGTGCCGGATCATCCCGGGGACGCCGACGGTCAGCCGGTCGGCCGTGGGCAGTCGCCCACCGAGGTCCAGCAGGGTCCGCACGAACAGATCGGGCGGCAGCGGGTACGGGGTCGGCACCCGCAGCGGTCGGGCGCGCATCGTGCCGGCCTCGTCGAGCACCGACGCCTTGATGCCGCCACCACCGCAGTCGATCGCCAGTGTGGTCACCACGTCATGGAGTCTGCCCGCTCGCGGCCGGTCTCATGCGGGCGGCCCGATAGGCTGCCGTCCTGATGAGCGCCACGATGATCGTCAAGGACCTGGCCGCCGGGCACGGCGACCGCCCCCTCTTCGCCGGGTTGGACCTGGTGGTCGCCCCGGGCGACGTGGTCGGCCTGGTCGGGCCGAACGGGGCCGGGAAGTCGACGCTGCTGCGTACCCTCGCCGGGTTGTTGCCGGTAGAGGCCGGCAGCGTGCGACTCAGCCCGCCCACCGCGAGCGTCGGGCACCTGCCGCAGGAGCCGGAGCGGCGGCCGGGCGAGACGGTACGGGAGTTCCTGGCCCGCCGGACCGGGGTGACCGGCGCGCAGGCGGCGCTGGACGCCGCGACCGAGGCGTTGACGGCCGGGTCGGCGGGCGCCGACGACGCGTACGGCGACGCGCTGGAGCGCTGGCTGGCCCTCGGCGGCGCGGACCTCGACGAACGCGCCGACCAGGTGAGCGCCGATCTGGGGCTCACGGTCGACCTGGACCACCTGATGACCGGGCTGTCCGGCGGTCAGGCGGCCCGGGCGGGGTTGGCGTCGCTGCTGCTCAGCCGGTACGACGTGTTCCTGCTCGACGAGCCGACCAACGACCTGGACCTGGCCGGGTTGGAGCGGCTGGAGGAGTTCGTTACCGGGCTGCGGGCCGGCACGGTGCTGGTCAGCCACGATCGGGAGTTCCTGACCCGCACGGTGACCCGGGTGCTGGAGCTGGACCTGCCGCAGCAGCAGGTCAACCACTACGGCGGCGGCTACGGGGCCTATCTGGAGGAGCGCGAGGTGGCGCGGCGGCACGCCCGCGCCGACTTCGAGGAGTACGCCGACACGAAGGCCGGTCTGGAGGCGCGCGCCCGTACCCAGCGCGGCTGGATGGAGAAGGGCGTGAAGAACGCCCGCCGCAAGGCCACCGACAACGACAAGATCGGCCGCAAGTTCCGGAGCGAGGCCACCGAGAAGCAGGCCGGCAAGGTCAAGCAGACCGAGCGGCTGATCGAACGGCTCGACGTGGTCGAGGAGCCCCGCAAGGAGTGGGAGCTGCGGATGGAGATCGCCGCCGCGCCCCGCGCCGGCGCGGTCGTGGCCACGCTGCGCAACGCGGTGGTACGCCGGGGAGCTTTCACCCTCGGGCCGGTCAACCTCCAGATCGACTGGGCGGACCGGGTCGCGGTTACCGGGGCGAACGGCTCCGGCAAGTCCACCCTGCTGGCCGCGCTGCTGGGGCGGCTGCCGGTGGACGAGGGCACCGCCTCGCTCGGGCCGGGCGTGGTGGTCGGTGAGGTGGACCAGGCCCGGGGGTTGTTCCTCGGCGACGCGCCGCTGATCGACGCGTTCCAGGCGGCCGTACCCCACATGTCGCCCGCGGACGCGCGGACCCTGCTGGCGAAGTTCGGGCTGCGCGCGGCGCACGTCCCCCGACCGGCGGCGACTCTCTCCCCCGGCGAGCGGACCCGGGCGGCACTGGCCCTGCTCCAGGGCCGTGGGGTCAACCTGCTCGTGTTGGACGAGCCCACCAACCATCTGGACCTGCCCGCCATCGAACAGCTCGAATCGGCGCTGGCCAGCTACCCCGGAACGCTGCTGCTGGTCACCCACGACCGGCGGATGCTGGCGGCCGTCGAGACCAACCGGCGGCTGCGGGTCGACGGTGGGCGGATCGCCGAGGATTGATGCCGGTCCACGGGCCGGCGCGGGGTGAGAATGACGCCATGCTCAAGTGGGAGTACGCCCTGCTGGTCCGCCGCCGCCAGGCCGCGACCAACGACCTCGGCTGGGAGGTCGTCTTCGTCTGGTACGGCCCGGACGGCTCGATGGTCGACGTCACGCCGTACGGCGACACGTCGCTGGCCCACCTCAACCGGGCCGGCGACCAGGGCTGGGAGCTGGTCGCGATGAGTGAGGACCCGTCGCTGCCCGGCAACCACGAACTGCACCGCTACCACCTCAAGCGGCCGAAGCCCGCCACTCCCCCACCCCGCCAGCGGATGCGCGGGGGTCGCCGGACGCTGTCGGGCTGACCTTCGACGGTGCCGGGCCGGGGCGGGCCTTGGGCCCGGAGCGCAGGCCCTGGACCCGGAGCGCGGGCCCTGGACCCGGAGCGCGGGCCCTGGACCCGGAGCGCGGGCCTTGCGCCCGGAGCGCGGGCCGTGCGCCCGGAGCGCGGGCACTCCGACGGGCGTGATGACTATGGGGCATCTTGATGCCGCACAGTCATCAGGCTCGACAGGTAGGTGCTCGGGACGCCCCGACACGCCCACCGGCGGTCGCGCGACGGTGAAACGGGAATACCGGGCGCGTAGGCGGGTAACGCGCGGCGGGAGGTGGCCCGAATGGTCGCTTTGGCACAGACTCCGCCCTCGGCCGACCGGCTGCGGTTGATCGACGAATTCCTCGCGCAGGCGTGGGCGGACCAGGTCCGGAACGACGACCGGCTCCGGGGCCTGGCCGTCGAGGTGCGGTTCGACCGCGGGGTCGCCCACCTCAACGGAGAGGTGGCCGAGCCGGCCGACCTACGGCTGGTGCGGGACCTGGTGGGACGGTTGGCCGGCGTCTACGGCGTCTGGTGCAGGGTCGGGGTCGGCGGACGCGCGCCGGTGGTGGTGGATCTCGGCTGCGGCCCGACCAAGCAGTGGTCGGGCAACCTCGGGCTGGACATCTATCCCGCGCCGGGGGTGGACGCGGTGGCGGACCTCTCCGGCTCGCTGCCGCTGGCCGACAACTCGGTGGACGTCCTGTTCGCGGTGCACATCCTGGAGCACCTGATCGACTTCCTGCCCCTGGTGGACGAGTGCCACCGGGTGCTGCGCCCGGGTGGCGTCCTGCACGTGATGAGCCCGTGGTGGGGGCACGTCAACGCGGTGGCCGACCCCACCCACGTCCGGCTGATGGACGTGCAGACCTTCAAGGGGATCTGCCAGCTCCGACCGCCGGGCACGCCGCGTTGGTATCCGCTGCACGCCGGGTGCGACGGCGCGTCGATCTTCGCCGACCTGACGCCCCTGCCCGCCGACGCCGAGCCCGCTCCGAACTTCCACCTGGCCCGCTTCTTCGACTAGGACCTGGTGGATTCGCGCAGTTCCAGCCGGTACGGGGCCTTGAGCGCGCGGGCGGGGGCAGCGCGGTCGCCGTCGAGGCGATTGGCGAGGAGTTCGACGGCCAGCCGGGCGATCTGCTCCTTGTCGGGAGCGACGGTGCTCAAGGTGGGGACCGAGAAACGCCCGTCCTCGATGTCGTCGAAGCCGACCACCGCCACGTCCTCGGGCACGCGCAGGCCGGCCTCGTGCAGGGCGCGCAGGGTGCCCAGGGCGAGCGTGTCGTTGAAGCAGAACACGGCGTCGGGGCGTACTCCCGTGGTGAGCAGGCCGCGCATCGCGGCCGCGCCGTCGGCGCGGTGCCAGGCCGCCGCGGACGCCACGAGGGTTTCGTCGTAGGCCAGGCCGGCAGCGCGCAGCGCCTCGGTGTAGCCGGCCAGGCGGAGGCGGGCGCTGGCGCCCTCGTCGGTGCGCTGCGCGCCGATCGCCGCGATCCGGCGGCGGCCGAGCCGGATCAGGTGGTCGGTGATCTCCCGGGCGGCGGTGACGTTGTCGATCACCACGCGATCGGCGGGGCCGTGGTCGACGCGCTCGCCGAGCAGCACCATCGGGGTGCCGTCGAGGCTGGCCAGATCCTCCGCCGTGAGCGCCAGCGGGCTGAAGATGAGCCCGTCGATCAGGTGGTCGGTGATGCCGGCGGCAACGACCCGCTCCTGCTCACGCCGGCCGCCGGCCTGCTGGTCGACGAGCACGGTCCAGCCGTACTCGGCGGCGGCGGTGACGACGTGCCGGGCGAGTTCGGCGAAGTACGGGATGTCCAGTTCCGGCACCGCCAGGGCGATCACCCCGGTCCGCCCCTTGCGCAGGTGACGGGCGGAGAGGTTGGGCCGGTAGTTCAGCTCGGCGATGGCCTCCTCAACCCGGGCCCGGGTGTCCGGACGTACGTGCAGGTAGCCGTTCACCACGTTGGAGACGGTCTTCACCGAGACGCCGGCCCGCTCGGCCACGTCCTTGAGCCTGTGTCGCACCCCGCAACCTCCCCGATGTAGCCCCGCGCACGATACCCGCTCTACAACGTTGTAGAAGGGGTCCGGCACGCACGAAGGACCCCCGCGTGGCGGGGGCCCTTGTGGTGTGCCGGAGGGGTCAGGCGCTCGGCTCGCGCTGCTCCGGCGCGACGGCCGGTTCGTGGCGGGCGAGGCGGTTGCGGCGGTAGCCGTAGCCGAAGTAGATCACCGCGCCGAGCAGCATCCAGGCCAGGAACCGCAGCCAGGTCTCCACGGACAGGTTGAGCATCAGGTAGAGGCAGGCGACCGCCGAGACGATCGGCAGCACCGGCGAGAACGGCACCCGGAACGGCCGGTCCAGGTCCGGACGCTTGCGGCGCAGGATCGGTACGGCGAGCGAGACCAGTACGAACGCGCAGAGCGCGCCGATGCTGACCAGGTCGGCCAGGGCGGAGAGCGGCAGGAAACCGGCCAGCAGCGCGACCGCCACCGTCATGATCGCCGAGATCCGGTACGGGGTGCCCCAGCGCGGGTGCACGGCCGCGATCGAGGGCGGGATGAGCCCGTCCCGGGCGATGGCGAAGCCGATCCGACCCATCGCCACCAGGTCGACCAGGATGACGCTGGTCAGACCGGCGACCGCCGCGATGGAGACGAGCGTCGCCGCCCAGCCGGCGCCCACCGACTCGAACGCCGACGCGATCGGGGCGCCCCGGTCGATCTCGGTGTACGGCACCATGCCGACGACCACCAGCGAGACGCCGATGTAGAGCACGGTGGAGATCAGCAGCGTACCGAGCAGACCCAGGGTGAGGTCCCGCTTGGGCTTGCGGGTCTCCTCGCCCAGGTTCGCGACGGCCTCGAAGCCGGTGTACGCGAAGAAGACCACCGCGGCGGCGCTGAGCACCCCGACGAAGCCGAAGACCGACGGCTCCAACCCGAACAGCGCCTGCGTCACCGGCTGCTTGATGCCGTCGTCGCCACTGCCGGCGGGCTCGGCCGGCGGGATGAACGGGGTGAGGTTGGCGGCCTTGACGAAGAACAGGCCGGCGACCACCACGAAGACGCAGATCGCCACCTTGACCAGCACCAGCAGGTTGGTGATCCGGGCGGATTCCCGGATGCCGACGATCGCGACGATGCCGAGGATCAGCACGATGGCGATGGCGCCCACGTTGACGACGCTGCCCTCCTCGCCGAACCACCGGGTCGGCAGGTCGAGCAGTTCGGCCAGGTAGCCGGACCAGCCGCGGGCCACCACCGCCGCGCCGAGCGCGAACTCCAGGAGCAGGTCCCAGCCGATGATCCAGGCGACGATCTCGCCCATCGTGGCGTACGCGTAGGTGTAGGCGCTGCCGGCGGTCGGCACGCTGGACGCCAGCTCGGCGTAGCAGAGGGCGGCGAGCAGGGCCACCACGCCGGCGATCCCGAAGGAGATCACCACGCCGGGGCCGGCGCTGTCGCGGGCCTCGATGCCGGTGAGCGTGAAGATGCCGGTGCCGATCACGATGCCGATGCCGAAGCCGGTGAGGTCGAGGGCGCCGAGTCGCCGCTTGAGTCCGACTCCGCCGTCGCTGCCGTCGGCCTCGCCCTGGGCTATGACGTCCTTGATCGGTTTGGTTCGCAGCACGGACATGCGCTCACCCCTTCACACCGCGCGACCACCACCGTGGCGGCCGGTGACCGGCGTTGCTACCCAGCGGGGCGAATGGTCAACCACGAACACTTGCGGCGGCGACGCGATTGTGAAAATTTCCTTCTGTACGCAGATAGGCAGCGGCGAATCTTGCCGCATACCGACTGCGCCGGGAGCCCCAACGAAGGGACATACCGCATGAAAGCACTCCGCGTCACCGCCGCCGGCCTGACCGCGATTCTGCTCGGCTCACTCGCGGCCGCGACCCCCGCCAGCGCCACCACCCCCACCACCGCCGCCTGTGTCACCAACCCGGCCACCCCCAAGCGCCAGTTCCGGGCCATGTGGATCTCGTCGGTGGTCAACATCGACTGGCCCAGCAAGGCCTCCCAGACCAGCCCGGACCGGATCGCCGCCCAGCAGGCCGAGTACCGCGGCCTGCTGGACCTCGCCGAACGACTGCACCACAACGCCGTGGTCGTACAGGTCCGGCCCACCGCCGACGCGCTCTGGCCCTCGCCGTACGAGCCGTGGTCGGAGTACCTGACCGGGGTGCGCGGCCAGGACCCCGGCTGGGACCCGCTGGCCTTCCTCGTCGAGGAGTCGCACAAGCGCAACCTCGAATTCCACGCCTGGTTCAACCCGTACCGGGTCTCCATGCCGGCCCCCGGCGGCGCCGGCGCCGACCCCGGCCAGCTCGCGCCCGGCCACCCGGCCCGGCAGCACCCCGACTGGACCTTCGCCTATCCGCCGGCCGGCGTCGCCGGCAGCCGGCTCTACTACAACCCCGGGATCCCCGAGGTCCGCGAGTTCGTCCAGACCGCGATGATGGACGCGGTCCAGCGGTACGACATCGACGGCGTTCACTTCGACGACTACTTCTACCCCTACCCCAGCGGCACCTACCAGGTGCCCGACGATGCCACCTTCGCGGCGCACAACCGGGGCTTCACCGATCGGGCCGACTGGCGGCGGGACAACATCAACCTGCTGATCCAGGAGATGAACGGCAAGATCAAGGCGGCAAAGCCGTGGGTGAAGTTCGGGGTCAGCCCGTTCGGCATCTGGCGCAACGCCAGCGTCGACCCGCTCGGCTCGGACACCACCGGCAGCCAGTCGTACGACATCATCTCCGCCGACACCCGAAAGTGGATCAAGCAGGAGTGGATCGACTACGTCGTGCCGCAGCTCTACTGGTACATCGGCCAGTACCCGGCGGCCGACTACGCGCGACTCGTGCCGTGGTGGGCCGAGACGGTACGTGGGACCCGGGTGCAGCTCTACATCGGCCAGGCCGACTACAAGAGCGGCGACCCCGCGTACGGGCCGTACTGGCAGAACCCGCGTGAGCTGTCCGACCACCTGACGCTCAACCGGTCGTACCCCGAGGTGCAGGGCAACGTGCACTTCTCCGCCGTCCAGGTACGGGCCAACCGGCTCGACGCCACCGACATCTACGCGGCCGAGCACTACTCGCGCCCGGCCCTCGTACCGGCCATGCCGCACCTGCCGGCGAAGCCGCTGCTCCCGCCGGTGGTCACCCGGGTCGCGCGGGACACCGACGGGGTACGGCTGACCTGGCGTCAGCCGGCCGACGGCAGGGGCCCCCTGGGCACGGCCACCTCGTACGCGATCTACCGGTTCGACGGGACCACGCTGCCCGGACAGTGCGCCACCGCCGACGCCACCGGACTGGTCGACACCGTCCGGGCCACCCCGGGCGGCGTCCAGTCCTGGGTGGACACGTCGGCCGAGCCGGGCCGGCGCTACACCTACCTGGTGACCGCGCTGGACCGGACGGCCAACGAGAGCCACGTCAGCCCACCGGCGTTCCTGCTGCGCTGACCAGGTCCGATGAGTGCCCCGGACGCACCCGCGTCCGGGGCATTCGTCTGTTTCAACGCATGTCACAGATAGTTGGCGAGGCGCATACCGGCAGGCTGATCAGTTGATCGAAACTTGTCGACATCCGGTGACCAGCCGGTAACTTCCGTCCCACCGCACACCCCGCGGAGGTAAACCGTGCCCCGACGTCTCGCCACCCTGTTCGCCTCGGGCGCGCTCGCGCTGCTCGCCACCCTCGCCATCGCCTCCCCCGCCGCCGCCGTCACCCCCGCCGAGAAGCTGTCCGTGCTGTCGAGCTGGACCCAGACCAGCGCGTCCAGCTACAACTCCTGGAACAGCGCCCGCCTCAACCGGGCCCCCTGGGCCGAGTACAACTTCGTCTGGTCCACCGACTACTGCTCGTCCAGCCCGGACAACCCGCTCGGCTTCACCTTCAACCTGGGCTGCTACCGGCACGACTTCGGCTACCGCAACTACAAGGCGGTCGGTCAGTTCTCCGCCAACAAGGCCCGCCTCGACAGCGCCTTCTACGCCGACCTGAAGCGGGTCTGCGCCACGTACAACACAATCGTCCGCCCGGCCTGCTACAGCCTGGCCTGGACCTACTACCAGGCGGTCCACATCTTCGGCTCGGTAGCCGCAGTCCAACAGGCCGACCTCGACCGAGCCGCCCAGCTAAAGGCCCAAGCCGAATCCAACGCCCACACCCGGGTGTCGACGAGGCCTGGTTCCACGTCGAGGGCCGGGCCGCCGGCGGCGTCGCGGAGCTGA
>NZ_JBFAMS010000029.1:0-53025 GCF_040656575.1 Micromonospora sp. NPDC049801
TCACATTCCGAACCCGGAAGCTAAGCCCTCCAGCGCCGATGGTACTGCACTCGTGAGGGTGTGGGAGAGTAGGACACCGCCGGACAATCTTTCAGGAATGGCCACCCCTATGGGGGTGGCCATTCCTGCATTCCCCCCAAGAAGAACCCCACCCCTTGTCCCGCGCCCCCGGCCCCCATTCGGCACTGGTGATCATGAAGTTTTTGCGATGACACGCCGATGACAGTGGCAACAACTTCATGATCAACACGCCGCGAAGGGGGGTCTGGAGAGGGCTGGCGGGAGGGTGCGGAGGGGTTAGGTTCGGGATTGCATTTCGTTGCGGAGGTCGCCCAGGAGGGCGCCCGCGTCGGTCACCGACCTGCCGGGGAACATCGCCATCACGACGCTGCCGTGGTCGGCCCAACCGCACACCGCGAAGTCGCCGCCCTCACCGCTCGTGCTGCCGCACTTCATCACTCCACCCAGCTTGCCCGCAGGCACCTTACGCAGCCCCGTCACCGCCCCGGTCTCGTCGGACATCAGGCCGAAGAGGCTGTCCAGGTCGCGCTCGGGTTGCCAGAGCAGCGTCGTGCCGCCGAAGACCAGGACCGCGCGCTTGTCGTCGGCGGGGTCGCGGTAGACGGTGCCAAAGCTCCGGTCCAGGTCGATGTCGGCGGCCAGGCCGCTGCGCAGGTAGTCCGCCGTGCTCTTGGCGCGCTCGCTGTCGTCCCGCGTCAACCCCGCCACCCGCTCGGGCGAGGTCAGCCGGGTGTCCTTCTGCTGCGCCACACGCCACCCGCCGACCCCCAGCACACCCGCGCCCGCGAGGCCGACAACCAGGGCGACCGTCCAGCCGATCCGGCGGCGGCGGGACCAGCCACCGGACCGCTCGTCGGGATCGCCGCCGGTGTCCCGAGTGCTCAGCTGGATCGGCTCCTCGGTCAGTTCGACCGGCTCGCGGCCGTGGTCGAGTGACCGCTCGGTGAGATGTGCGTCGGACATAGCCGACACCGTACGCGAACGACAGGTGGCGCACGTCAGGTCCGCAGAAGCCCTTCGTAGACTTGTCGGGTGACCGAGAGACTGGATGCCCGACGCCCCGACGCCCCGACCCTTGCCGGCCAGTACCAGCCTGGCGAGGTAGAGCAGCGGCGGTACGAGCAGTGGGTAGCCGCTGGGCACTTCCGGGCCTCCGCCGACAGCGACAAGCCCCCCTTCACCATCGTCATTCCGCCGCCGAACGTCACCGGCTCCCTGCACATGGGCCACGCGTTCGAGCACACGCTCATGGACGCCCTGACCCGTCGCAAGCGGATGCAGGGCTTCGAGGCGCTGTGGCTGCCCGGCATGGACCACGCCGGCATCGCCACCCAGAACCTGGTCGAGCGTCAGCTCGCCGCCGAAGGGCTGTCGCGGCACGACCTCGGTCGGGAGAAGTTCGTCGAGCGGGTCTGGCAGTGGAAGGCCGAGTCCGGTGGCAAGATCCTCGGCCAGATGCGCCGCCTCGGCGACTCCGTCGACTGGGAGCGGGAGCGCTTCACCATGGACGCCGGCCTGAGTCGCGCGGTCCAGACGATCTTCAAGAAGCTCTTCGACGACGGCCTCATCTACCGGGCCAACCGGATCATCAACTGGTGTCCGCGCTGCCTGACCGCACTGTCGGACATCGAGGTCGAGCACACCGACGACGACGGTGAGCTGATCTCGATCCGCTACAGCGACGAGGTCGTGGTGGCCACCACGCGGGCCGAGACGATGCTCGGCGACACCGCCGTGGCGGTGCACCCCGACGACGAGCGCTACCAGCACCTGATCGGCACCGAGGTCGAGCTGCCGCTCACCGGCCGACGGATCCCGATCGTCGCCGACGCGCACGTCGACCCGTCCTTCGGCACCGGCATGGTCAAGGTGACCCCCGCCCACGACCCGAACGACTTCGAGATCGGCCAGCGACACGACCTGCCCGCGCTGACCGTCATGGACGAGCGCGGCGTGATCACCGTGCCCGGCCCGTTCGAAGGGCTGGACCGGTTCGAGGCGCGGCCGGCGATCGTCGCGGCGCTGCGCGAACAGGGCCGGATCGTCGCCGAGAAGCGCCCGTACGTGCACGCCGTCGGTCACTGTTCGCGTTGCAAGACGACGGTCGAGCCGCGGCTGTCGCTGCAGTGGTTCGTCAACACCGCCCCGCTCGCGCAGGCCGCCGGTGACGCGGTGCGCGACGGTCGGGTCCGTATCGAGCCGGCCGAGCTGGCGAAGCGCTACTTCGCCTGGGTCGACAACATGCACGACTGGTGCATCTCCCGCCAGCTCTGGTGGGGGCACCGCATCCCGGTCTGGTACGGCCCGGCCGGCGAGATCGTCTGCGTCGGCCCCGACGAGACGCCGCCGACCGGCGAGGGTTGGCACCAGGACGAGGACGTCCTCGACACCTGGTTCTCCAGCGGCCTGTGGCCGTTCTCCACCCTGGGTTGGCCGGAAGAGACCCCGGACCTGGCGAAGTTCTATCCGACCAGCGTGCTGGTCACCGGGTACGACATCCTGTTCTTCTGGGTCGCCCGGATGATGATGTTCGGCCTCTACGCGATGGACGGCCGGCCGCCCTTCGACGTGGTCGCGTTGCACGGCATGGTGCGCGACCAGTTCGGCAAGAAGATGTCGAAGTCGTTCGGCAACGTGGTCGACCCGCTGGACTGGATCGACAGGTACGGCGCCGACGCGACCCGGTTCACCCTGGCCCGGGGCGCGAACCCCGGCCAGGACGTGCCGGTCAGCGAGGAGTGGTGCCAGGGCTCGCGTAACTTCTGCAACAAGCTCTGGAACGCCACCCGGTTCGCGTTGATGAACGGCGCGCACACGACCGGCGACCTGCCGCCCGTCGAGCAGCTCTCCACCGTCGACCGGTGGGTCCTGTCCCGGCTGGCGCACGTCACCGCCGAGGTCGACGAGCAGTTCGAGGCGTACGAGTTCGCCAAGGTGTGTGACCTGCTCTACCACTTCGCCTGGGACGACGTCTGCGACTGGTACGTCGAGCTGAGCAAGCCGGTGCTCGCCGAGGGCGGTGAGCGGGCCGACGTGACCCGCCGGGTTCTCGGCCACGTCCTGGACCAGCTGCTGCGGCTGCTGCACCCGGTCATCCCGTTCGTCACCGAGGAGTTGTGGCTCGCGCTGACCGGCGGCGAGACGGTGCAGGCCGTCGCCTGGCCGGTGGCCGACCGGTCGCTCATCGACGACGCCGCCGAGGTCGAGCTGGCCGCCGTGCAGCGGGTGGTCACCGAGATCCGCCGGTTCCGTTCCGACCAGGGGCTACGCCCGACGCAGCGGGTCGCGGCCCGCCTGGACGGGCTGGCCGGGGCCGGCATCGCGGCCCACGAGCCGCTGATCCGGTCGCTGGTTCGGCTGGACCCCGCCGGTGACGACTTCCAGGCCAGCGCGACGTTGGCCATGCCCGGCGCGGTAGGTGTCGCGTTGGACACCCGGGGGTCGATCGACGTGGCCGCCGAGCGGGCCCGGCTGACCAAGGACCGCGCGGCCGCCCAGAAGGAGGTCGCGCAGGCCCGGGCGAAGCTCGACAACCCGGCCTTCATCGGCAAGGCCCCCGAGCCGGTCGTCGCGAAGATCCGCGACCGGCTCGCCACCGCCGAGGCCGACCTGGTCCGGATCGACGCCGCTCTGGAGACGCTTACCTCGTGACCGACCGTACCGATTTCGCCGCCGCCGAAGCCGAGCTGAACGCCCGCGGTTTCACCCGCATGGTGTTCGAGCTGGACCGCATCGAGTCGCTGCTCGACCTGCTCGGGAGTCCGCAGCGGGCGTACCCGTCGATCCACCTCACCGGCACCAACGGCAAGACGTCCACCGCACGGATGATCGACTCGCTGCTGCGGGCGTTCGGGCTGCACACCGGCCGGTACACGAGTCCGCACCTGGAGACCGTCCGGGAGCGGATCAGCCTGGACGGGGAGCCGGTGAGCGAGGAGCGCTTCGCCGCGGTGTACGGGGAGATCAAGCCGCTGGCCGAGCTGGTCGACGCGCGCTCGGACGAGCCGCTGACGTACTTCGACATGACGACCGCGTTGGCGTTCGCCACGTTCGCCGACGCGCCCGTCGACATCGCCGTGGTCGAGGTGGGTCTCGGCGGCGCCGAGGACGCCACCAACGTCATCCAGGCCGGCGTCTGCGTGATCACGCCGATCGGCCTGGACCACACCGAGTGGCTCGGCGACACGCTCCAGGACATCGCGCTGGCCAAGGCCGGCATCATCCACCCGGGCGCCACCGTGATCTCGGCGGCGCAGGAGGAGGAGGCCGCGCGTCCCCTGCTCGAACGCTGCTCCGAGGTGGGCGCCACCATCGCCCGTGAGGGCGCCGAGTTCGGCGTGCTGAGCCGGGCGGTCGCCGTCGGCGGGCAGGTGCTCAAGCTGCAGGGCCTCGGTGGCGTCTACGACGACGTGTTCATCCCCCTGCACGGCGCGCACCAGGCGCAGAACGCGGCGGTGGCGCTCGCCGCCGTGGAGGCGTTCCTCGGTGCCGGGGCCCGCCGTCAGTTGGACGTCGAGGCCGTCCGGGAGGGGTTCGCGACGGCCAGCTCCCCGGGCCGGTTGGAGCGGGTCCGCAGCGCTCCGACCGTCCTGCTGGACGGCGCGCACAACCCGCACGGTATGGCCGCGACGGTGACCGCGCTGCAGGAGGAGTTCGCGTTCAGCAAGCTGGTGGCGCTGGTGGGCGTCCTCGCCGACAAGGACGCGAGCAGCCTGCTGGAGCTGCTGGAGCCGGTGGCCGACGTCGTGGTGGTCACCCGCAACAGCTCGCCACGGGCGATGCCGACGAAGGAGCTCGCCGCGCTTGCCGTCGAGATCTTCGGCGAGGAGCGCGTCGAGGTGGCCGAGGAGGTGCCGGACGCGATCGAACTGGCGGTCGCGCTGGCCGAGGAGGACGTACCCGGTGAGCTCAGCGGCGTCGGTGTCCTGGTGACGGGTTCGGTGGTCACGGTCGCCGACGCCCGCCGGCTGCTGAAGCGATGACCGGCCCCGAGCGCGACCCCCGCGCCACCGACGCGACCGACCTGGACCGCGACCCGCGCGCCACCGACCTGGACCGCGACCCGCGCGCCACCGACGACGCGACCGGTCCGGACCGCGGTCGGAGCGCTCCGGACCAGGACACGGCCGCATCGACGGCGGGGGAGCCGGAGGCCGGGCAGGTACGGCGCTCCGGCCTGCGGAACCCGCAGGCGGCCGTACGGGGTCTCGGCGCGGGAACGCTCGGCCTGGAGGCGCTGGTGCTGCTGCTGGCCATCCAACCGATCCGGGTGGTCGGCGGTGACCTGGGCGGCGCGGCGATCGCCGTGGTGGTGGCCCTGGCGGTGGCCGCCATCCTGCTGGCCGGCATGATGCGGCGTCCCTGGGCCTGGCACGCCGGCACCGTGTTGCAGGGCCTGCTGATGCTGGCCGGGCTGCTGCACTGGTCGCTGCTCGTGCTGGGCATCATCTTCGCGCTGGTCTGGGCGTACGCGTTGCACGTCCGCCGGGTCATCCTCGGCTGACCCCCGAGGGTCGGGTCAGGCGTCGGCGCGTTCGCGCCACTGGGTCAGGGCGATGCCGTGGCCGTCCGGGTCCCGGAAGGCCGCCGCCCACACCTCCAGCCTGCTGCCCCGGTTGACCACGCGTGGGGCGTACGTGAAGCGGACACCGGATCCGCGCAGCCGTCCGTACGCCGCCTCGATGTCGTCCACCTCGAGGTTGACGTGCACGAGCCGGCGACTGATGGGCGCCGCCCCGGTCACCTCGCGCAGCACCAGCCGGGTCGAGCCGAAGGCGAGCACCGCGTTGCCGGTGCCCTGGTCGACCTCGGAGAAGCCGAGCATGTCCCGGTAGAAACCGAGCGATCGGGCCAGGTCGGTGACCAGCAGGGTCAGTCCGACGCCGCTGATGGGACCGGCCGGGTCCGCCGCCGACGCTCCGTCGTACCCGAAGATCGCCTCGTCCAGGGCCTCGGCGGTGACGGTCTCGCGGGCCGCTCCCGCCGGGGTCGGGTCGTCCAGCGGCAGGTCCAGCGGGTCCAGCGGGTCGGTAGCGAGCGGGCCGGTCCGCTGCGTCGGCGGGGCGTCGGTCGGCCGGTCCGCGCTCGGTGCGGACCGGGCCTGCGCTTCCGCGTCCACGGGGTCGTCGTCGGACTCGGCGGCACGGACGTCGTCCGGGTCGTCCGGGTCGACGCCGGGCTGGTCGAAGTGCTCCTCGGCCGGGGGCCGGGGTGCGGGCGTGGCCCGGCGGGGCAGTCCCGCGCCGGGCTGTTGCTCGACGACGACGCCTTCGAGGACCACCGGGCCGCCCGGGGCCTGGCTCACCACCACCGGCTCGCGCTCGTCGGATACGACGGACCGGTCGTCGCGCAGGGGGTCGGGACCGCGCTGGTCGCGGAACGGGTCGCCGCCGCGCGGGTCGCGGAACGGATCGGGGCCGCGCGGGTCGCCGAACGGGTCGGGGCCGAACGGGTCGCCGCCGCGCGCGTCCCGGAAGTCGTCGTCGGGCGCGCGGTCCGCCCAGGGCGGGGCGTCCTGCTCGATCAGCACCTCGTCGCCGGGGTCGAGGTCGCCGAACTCGGGCGGCAGGTCCGCGACGGCCGCGGCGGTCTCGGCGTGGGTGGGCACCTCGTCCCAGAGGACCTTGACGTGCCGCTGGTCGTCGAGCGCGACCCGGATGGGCAGGGTCTGGCCCAACGACGGCCACTTGGAGACCGGCACCCGCGGCTCGATGATCTTCTTGGATCGGGGCGGCAGGCCGGGCGCGTCGATGACCAGTTGCAGCTCGCACCGGCCGAACGCGTACTGGGTGGGTGGTTCGGAGGCGCTGTGCACGTGCGCCACGCCGACCACCCAGGTGCGCCCGCCGCCCTTCACGGTGGCCAGCGCGATCGCCAGCACCAGCAGGGCGACGCCGAGCGCGACGATGGCCCAGCTGGTCATGCCCAGCCCGAAGAGGACGACGAAGGTGGCCACGGTGCCGAGCACCGTGCCGACCAGCTTGCGTACCGGCGCGATGGGCCGGTTCCCGCCATTCGCCACAGTGGACCTCCCGGGGGTCAGGGCCAGGCTAGGCCGGATCGGCCACCGGTGGAAAGACCGGCCGCCGCGCCGGCGCCGGGACCGGGTCGCTACGCTGACCGTACCGAGCCCAAGCGTTCTGCGCGTACAGGAGGAACCCAGCGTGTCCAACGACAGCCCGGAAGAGCGCAGCCTCGTGCTGATCAAGCCCGACGCGGTCCGCCGCGGCCTGGTCGGCGAGCTCCTCTCCCGCTTCGAGCGCAAAGGGCTGCGGATCGACGCGATGGTGCACCGGACCATGGACGCCGCGCTCGCGGACGCGCACTACGCCGAGCACGTCGACAAGGCGTTCTACCCGCCGCTGAAGGACTTCATGACCGGCGGTCCGCTGGTCGCCCTGGTCCTCTCCGGCGACCAGGTCATCGACGTGGTCCGGGGGCTGGTCGGCGCGACCGACGGCCGCAAGGCCGCCGCCGGCACCATCCGCGGTGACCTGTCGCTCTCCAACCGGGAGAACCTGGTGCACGCCTCCGACTCGCCGGACAGCGCCAAGCGCGAGATCGCGCTCTGGTTCCCCGAGCTGGGCTGACGACCTCACGATTTCAGGCGGCCGGGGGTAGCTTCTCCGGATTGCCCACCACGTAGATCCCGGTGATCCGACCGGCGGCGGCGGTGACGGTCATCGTGTAGCGGCCGCCGTCGCCGCGGGTGAGCAGGATGGCGGGTTCGCCGTTCAACTCGACCCGCCGCGCCGTCCACTCGCGGCGTGGGCCGTAGATCTCGGCGTAGAACCGGGCGACCCGGTCCGCACCGCGCACCGGGTTGCGCGCGGAACGGACGCGACCTCCACCGTCGTTCCACGCCGTGACGTCCGCGGCCACCAGACGGGTGAGCGTCGCCAGGTCCCCGTTCCGGGCGGCGGCGAGGAACGCCTCCAGCAACCGCTCACGCTCGGACCGGCTGGCCGTGAAGCGGCGGTCCTCCTGGCGTACGCGCGTGTTCGCCCGGTGGTACAGCTGACGGCAGTCCTGCGGGGTCCGGTCCAGGATCTCCGCGATCTCGGCGTACGGCAGGTCGAACGCGGTGCGCAGGACGTACACGGCACGCTCCGGCGGCGTGAGCCGTTCCAGCACGTGCAGCAGCGCGGTGGACAGCGAGTCCCGCAGCTCCGCGCGGTCCAGCGGGCCGAACGGCGAGGGCTCGGTCGGCACCGGCTCGGGCAGCCACGGTCCGACGTACGTCTCGCGGGCCGCCTGCCGGGTCCGCAGCCGGTCCAACGCGAGCCGGGTCACCACCCGGGACAGGTAGCGGCGCGGCTCGGCCACCGTCGACCGGTCCACGCCCAGCCAGCGCAGGTACGCCTCCTGGAGCACGTCCTCCGCGTCGTGCCGGCTGCCGAGCAGCCGGTAGGCGAGCCCGAGCAGCATCGGCCGGTGCGCCTGGAGCGCACCGGCCGCCTCTGCCGCCTCGGTCGTCACACCTGCGCCGGGGGCTCCGTGTGCGTCGTCACGGCGATGCGATTCCACACGTTGATTGTGGCGATCGCGAGGACCAGATCGGCCAACTCCTTCTCCGACCAGATTTTCGCGGCGGCGTCCCACACCTCGTCCGACACCCCGTGCTCGCCGAGCCGGGTCACCGCGTCGGTGAGCGCCAGCGCGGTCTGCTCCCGCTCGTTGAAGAACGACAGCGCCTCCCGCCAGGCGGCCACCGCGAACAGCCGCCGGCTCGACTCGCCGGCGGCGAGGGCGTCGCGGCTGTGCATGTCCACGCAGTACGCGCAGCCGTTCAGTATCGACGCCCGCAGCTTGACCAGCTCCAGCACGGTGTGGTCGACGTTCGCCTGGACGTACTTCTCCAGACCTGACACGGCCTGGTATCCCTGCGGCGCGACCTCGAAAAGCTTCATCCGTTGCACGGCAACCTCCTTGATCGGTTCGACACCGCTACGACGGTCCGACCGGTCGCGCTGTGACAACCGGGGCTATGAGCCCGGTCACGTCGAGGGGGTCAGCCGCGGGTCGCGGGGACGGTGTCCGGGAGCACCTCGCGGGGGCGGGGGATCCGGACGACGCCGTCGACGTCACCGGACGGGCGGTCCTGGTCGCGGGGTACGGGTCGCGACACCCGGGCGGCCAGGTCGCGGCCCACCTTGATCATCGGTAGCTCCACCCAGCGGTAGAGCACGTCCGCGAGGACCAACGCCACCACCACGGCGGCCACGAAGATGGTGGTGTTGTGCCGACCCACCGCGGGCAGCAGCCCGACCGCCGCCCACGCCGCGATGGACTGGACCAGGTACATCGAGTACGACCGTTCGCCCACGAACACCAGCGGCCGCAGCCCCAGCACACGGGCCAGGACGCTGCGCGACAGCAGCGCCGGCAGCAGCAGCGCGGCCGCCGCCGCGTAGCAGCCGATCAGCGCCTCCTGGCCGAAGCGGGCCGGCCAGTACCGCACGGCCACCTGCACCGCGGCGAAGGCCACGATCACCACGCTGGCGGTGACCGGGTGGGTCAGCGGCCGGAACAGGGCGAAGCCGCGTGGGTGGTGCATGAGCACGGCCGTCAGGCAGCCGAGCAGGATCGCCACGTAGTGGATGGGCCAGCTCAGCCAGCCGATCTGCGGCGGGATCAGCGCGACGAGGAGCACGAGGAGCGCGAGGGTCACGGCGAGCCGGCGCCGGAAGGCGCCGGTCACCAGCACGAAGGCGATCGCCGGCCAGAGCAGGTAGAACTTCTGCTCGATCCCGATCGTCCAGGAGTGCAGGTAGGGGGTGTTCGCCGGCAGGAGTTCGTTGAGCAGCAGCAGGTAGTAGCGCATCGAGCGTTCGACCGCGTCGGCGGTGCCGTTGAGCCGGGCCAGCCCCCAGGTCAGGAACAGCACGAGCAGGTACATCGGCATGATCCGGAAGAACCGCCGCAGGTAGAAGGCGCGCAGCGAGACCCGACCGTAGCGGTGTTCCTCCCGCAACAGCAGCGTCGTGATCAGGAAGCCGGAGAGCACGAAGAAGAGGTGTACGCCGATCCAGCCGGTCAACCAGGCCCAGGACGGACCGCCGAAGTGGAAGGCGAAGACCATCACGGCCGCCACGGCCCGCAGGCCGTCGAGCGCGGGGAATCGACGCATGGCCTGAAATTCGTCATGGCTGAGCGGACGCACCGGCGAAGTCTGCGCGAGCCTCTCGCCGGGGTCAAGCCGCGCTGGCCGCCGGGTCGTGCCCTTCGGACAACAGGCGTTCGGTCGCCGGTCACCCGGACCGCCGGCCGCGGTCATCTGCGCCCGGTACACCCACGGGGTCAACCCATCACCGGGAGGAAGCATGACCGAGCTTGATCGACGTACCCTGCTGCGGGCTGGCCTGGTGGCCGGGGCCGGAGTCGCCGGCGGCGCCCTGTTGGGCGGCGCCGGCGCGAACGCCGCTCCGGCCTGGCGTCCGGCCGGACGCCCCGTGCTCACCCACGGGGTGCAGAGCGGCGACGTGACCGCGGATTCGGCGCTGGTCTGGACGCGGGCCGACCGCCCGGGCCGGATGCTTGTCGAACTGAGCCGCCGCCCCGACTTCCGTGGCGCGCGGCAGCTCCGTGGCCCGGTGTTGGGCCCGAACGCGGACTTCACCGGCAAGGTCCGGCTGCGGGGCCTGCCGGACGCCGAGCGGCTGCACTACCGGGTGCGGGTGGAGAGCCTGGACCGGCACGGGGTGGTCAGCGAGCCGTTGACCGGTTCGTTCACCACCGCGCCGGGGTGGCACCGCCGCCGGGACGTGCGGTTCGTCTGGACCGGGGACATCGTCGGGCAGGGCTGGGGGATCGATCCGAACTTCGGCGGGCTGTCGATCTTCCGGGCGATGCGCGCGGTCCGTCCGGACTTCTACCTGTGCAGCGGCGACACGGTCTACGCGGACGGCCCGCTCGTGGAGTCGGTGACGCTGCCCGACGGGCGGATCTGGCGCAACCTCATCACCCCGGAGAAGAGCAAGGTCGCCGAGACGCTTACCGAGTACCGGGGGCAGTTCGCCTACAACCTGCTCGACGAGCACCTGCGGGAGTTCGCGGCGGCGGTGCCGCAGATCAACCAGTGGGACGACCACGAGGTGCTCAACAACTGGTATCCCGGGGAGATCCTGGACGACCCGCGCTACACCGAGCAGCGGGTCGACGTGCTCGCAGCGCGGGCCAGCCAGGCGTTCCACGAGTGGCTGCCGGTGCCGGACAACGGGCCGCTGTACCGGCGGATCTCGTACGGGCCGCTGCTGGACGTCTTCGTGCTGGACATGCGGACGCACAAGGACCCCAACGACGGCAACACGTACGCCGACCCGAAGCGCGGTCTGCTCGGCCGCGAGCAGCGGGAGTGGCTGATCCGGGAGCTGAAGCGCTCCACGGCGACCTGGAAGGTGATCGCCAACGACCTGCCGATCGGGGTCGTGGTGCCAGACGGTCCGGGCGCGCAGGAGGGTGTCGCGCAGGGCGATCCGGGCGCGCCGGTCGGGCGTGAGCTGGAGTTCGCCGAGGTGCTGCGGGCGACCCACCGGGCCGGGGTGACCGGCATGGTCTTCCTCACCGCCGACGTGCACTACTCCGCCGCGCACCACTACGACCCGTCCCGTGCGGCGGTCGGTGACTTCACGCCGTTCTGGGAGTTCGTCTCCGGCCCGGCGCACGCCGGCGCGTTCGGCCCGAACGCCCTCGACGGCACGTTCGGACCGCAGGCGGTCTTCGTGCACGCCCCGCCGCGCGCGAACACCTCCCCGGCCGAGGGCTTCCAGCACTTCGGCGAGGTCCAGATCGACGGCGAATCCGGGGCCCTGACGGTGCACCTACGCGACCGCGACGGCGCCTCCCTCTGGACCACCACCCTCCCAACCCCCTGACCCCACCCACCCCCCACCCCCACCCCCGGGAGCCCACCCCTGGTGATCAAGAGATTCGCGTCAGGATCCGGCGCGAATTTGACGCAAACCTCTTGATCACCGGGGGTGGGCGGGGGTGGGGGTGGGGTGGGGTGGGGGTGGGGTGGGGGTGGGGGATTAGTCGGGGGCGGGGGGCTGGGTGGGTCTTGTATCGTTGGAGGCCGTAAGGCGATGACCCGGCCATCACCGGTGAGCCTCCGGAAGAACAGCCGGGTGACCGGCCCAGTAGAACCGGACGGGTCCGGCCCGTCACAGCCGGCCAATGAGCGGGCGGTCGATCCTGACCGCCAAGCGGGGTGGTACCGCGGGCCACCCGGGGAGCGTCGTTGTCGGCGTACCCCGGACGGTTCGTCCTCGCAGACCCACGTTGAGTGAGCTGCGAGGAGAGCGACAGGCGATGGCCTATCCACTGCACGACCCCGCCGCCGGTGTCCCGGCGAGCCCGGACCTGCCCGCGGTCGAGCGCCGGGTGCTGGAGCACTGGACGGCCGACAAGACCTTCGAGGCCAGCATCGAGGCCCGCCCCGCCGGTACCGACGGCAAGAACGAATACGTCTTCTACGACGGCCCGCCGTTCGCCAACGGCCTGCCGCACTACGGCCACCTGTTCACCGGGTACGTCAAGGACGTGGTGCCGCGCTACCAGACGATGCGCGGCCGGCACGTGGAGCGGCGCTTCGGCTGGGACTGCCACGGCCTGCCCGCCGAGGTGGTGGCCGAGAAGCAGCTCGGCATCACCAGCAAGGCCGAGATCATCGACCTGGGCGTGGCCCGGTTCAACGAGGCCTGCCGCACGTCGGTGCTGGAGTTCACCCAGGACTGGGAGCGGTACATCAACCGGCAGGCCCGCTGGGTCGACTTCACCAACGACTACAAGACCCTCGACCTGGACTACATGGAAAGCGTCATGTGGGCCTTCAAGACCCTGCACGACAAGGGTCTGATCTACGAGGGTTTCCGGGTGCTGGCGTACTGCTGGCGCTGTGAGACGCCGCTGTCGAACACCGAGACCCGGATGGACGACGTCTACCGGGACCGGCACGACCCGACGCTGACCGTGTGGTTCGGGCTGACCGCCGACGACTCCGCCCCGGAGTTGCTGCGCGGGCCGGTCAAGCTGGGTGTCTGGACCACCACGCCGTGGACCCTGCCGTCGAACCTGGCACTCGCCGTCGGCCCGGACATCGAGTACGCCGTGCTCGAACGCGACGGGGAGCGGTTCGTCGTGGGGGCGGCGCGGCTCGGCGCGTACGCCAAGGAGCTGGACGGGTACGAGCAGGTCGGCACGGTGTACGGCCGGGACCTGGTCGGACGCCGTTACACACCGCTGTTCGACTTCCTCGTCGAGCAGGCGGGCGACAACGCGTACCAGGTGCTCGGGGCGGAGTTCGTCACCACCGAGGACGGCACCGGGATCGTGCACCTCGCCCCGGCGTTCGGCGAGGACGACCAGAACGTCTGCAACGCCGCCGGCATCCCCACCATCGTCACCGTGGACGACCACACGCGGTTCACCGCGCTGGTCCCGCCGTACCAGGGTGAGCAGGTCTTCGACGTCAACAAGCCGGTGATCCGGGAGCTGAAGGAGCGGGGGGTGGTGCTGCGGCAGGACACCTACACCCACTCGTACCCGCACTGCTGGCGGTGCGACACCCCGCTGGTCTACAAGGCGGTGTCGTCGTGGTTCGTGGCGGTGACCCAGTTCCGGGACCGGATGGTCGAGCTGAACCAGGAGATCAACTGGACGCCCGGGCACATCAAGGACGGCTCGTTCGGCAAGTGGCTGGCCAACGCCCGCGACTGGTCGATCAGCCGGAACCGGTTCTGGGGCTCGCCTATCCCGGCGTGGAAGTCCGACGACCCGAACTATCCGCGCCTGGACGTCTACGGATCGCTCGCCGACATCGAGCGGGACTTCGGCGTACGCCTGAGCGACCTGCACCGGCCGGCGGTGGACGACCTGGTCCGCCCCAACCCGGACGACCCGACCGGTCAGTCGATGATGCGCCGGGTGCCGGAGGTGCTGGACTGCTGGTTCGAGTCCGGGTCGATGCCGTTCGCCCAGGTACACTACCCGTTCGAGAACGCGGACTGGTTCGAGCACCACTACCCGGGTGACTTCATCGTCGAGTACATCGGGCAGACCCGCGGCTGGTTCTACACCATGCACGTGCTGGCCACCGCGCTGTTCGACCGGCCGGCGTTCCGCAACTGCCTGAGCCACGGCATCCTGCTCGGCTCGGACGGGCGCAAGATGTCCAAGAGCCTGCGCAACTACCCGGACGTCTACCACGTCTTCGACTCGTACGGGTCGGACGCGATGCGCTGGATGCTGATGTCCTCGCCGGTGCTGCGCGGCGGGGACATGGCGGTCACCGAGACGCTGATCCGCGACGCGGTACGCCAGGTGCTGCTGCCGCTGTGGAACGTCTGGTACTTCTTCTCGCTCTACGCCAACGCGGACGGGTACCAGGCGCGGCGGCGCACCGACTCGACGCACCTGCTCGACCGGTACATCCTGGCCAAGACCAACGAGCTGGTGTCGACGGTCGGCGCGCAGATGGACGCGTACGACATCTCCGGCGCGTGCGCCACCGTCCGGTCCTACCTGGACGCGCTGACCAACTGGTACGTGCGCCGGTCCCGGGACCGGTTCTGGTCGGGTGACGCCAACGCCTTCGACACGCTGTCGACCGTGCTGGAGACGCTCTGCCGGGTGGTGGCGCCGCTCGCGCCGCTGACCGCGGAGGAGATCTGGCGTGGCCTGACGGGCGAGCGGTCGGTGCACCTGACCGACTGGCCGTCCGCCGAGGAGTTCCCGGCCGACCACGACCTGGTGGCGGCCATGGACAACGTGCGGGCGGTCGCCTCGGCGGCGCTGTCGCTGCGCAAGGCCAAGGGGCTGCGCGTACGGCTGCCGCTGTCGACGTTGACCGTGGCGTCCCCGGTGGCCGAGCAACTGCGCCCGTTCGCCGACCTGATCGCCGACGAGGTCAACGTGAAGGCGGTGGAGTTCAGCGCCGAGCTGTCCGCGTACTGCGAGCAGGTGTTGACCGTGGTGCCCCGGGCGCTCGGCCCGCGCGTCGGCAAGCAGGTCCAGCAGGTGATCAAGGCGGTCAAGGCGGGTGACTGGGAGCTGGTCGAGGGCGCGCCGGTGGCGGCCGGCATCACCCTGGCCGAGGGCGAGTACGAGCTGCGTCTCGTGGCCGCCGACGCCGAGCACTCCGCGCCGCTGCCCGGTGGCGAGGGCGTGGTGGTGCTCGACACCGAGGTCACCCCCGAGCTGGCCGCCGAGGGCCTGGCCCGCGACGTGGTGCGGGTGGTGCAGCAGGCCCGCCGCGACGCCGACCTGGACGTCTCGGACCGGATCGTGGTGGCGGTGTCGGCGTCCGACGAGGTGCGCGCCGCGGTCGGGGCGTACCTGGAGTTCGTGTCGGGTGAGGTGCTGGCCGACTCGGTCGACTTCGCCGAGGGCCTCGACGGTTTCGCCGGTGAGGTCGGCGAGGGCGAGCGGGTGACGGTCACTGTCCGTCGGGTGTAAGGAAGGGCCCCTTTCTAACGCCTGGTGTATAGGAAGGGGCCCTTCCTTACACCCAGCACTGTCGGGACGCGGACGCCTCCCACCTCCGTCGGTGGGGTGTGGGGGCGTCCGCTACCGTGACACCGCCTGCTCGCACCTCATCTGCCGGAGGACCAGTGCCCCTGCTCTACACCATCGGCAAGCTCACCGTGGCGCCCGCGCTGCGGTTGGCGTTCCGCCCGACCGTGGAGGGTCTGGAACACGTGCCGGAGACCGGCGGCGCGATCTTCGCCGGCAACCACCTCTCGGTGGCGGACGAGCTGTTCCTCGGCACGGTGGTGCCCCGGCACCTGGCGTTCTGGGCCAAGTCCGAGTACTTCACCGGCACCGGCGCGAAGGGCGCGTTCTCGAAGTTCGTCCTCACCGGTCTGGGCGCCATCCCGGTCGAACGGGCCGGTGGGCGCGCCGCGCTGTCCGCCTTCGACGCCGCCATCCCGGCGTTGCGGGGCGGTGACCTGGTGGTGGTCTACCCGGAGGGCACCCGTTCCCCGGACGGCAAGCTCTACCGGGGTCGGACCGGGGCGGCCCGGCTGGCGGTCGCCGCCGGTGTGCCGATCATCCCGGTGGGCACGGTCGGCACCGACAAGGCGCAGCCGATCGGGGCGCGGGTACCCCGCCCCGGCACTGCCAAGATCACCGTGAAGTTCGGCAAGCCGCTGGACTTCACCGGCCGCCCGGACGATCGCACCTCGCTGCGGCAGATGACCGACGAGGTGATGAGCGAGATCCAGAAGCTCACCGGCCAGGAGTACATCCCCCGGTACGCGCCGAAGCGCGCCGACACCGACCCGGCCAGCGAGGTCTGACCCCGCCCAGGCCGTCCGGATGCCCGCGAGCGGCGGCCCGGATGCGACTCAGCCCTGCTTGGGCTGGACGATCTGCGTGCGCAGGGTGTCGAGCAACGTCGCGCTGTCCGAGACGGAGAGCCGGGTGAACACCCCGGTGGCGATGCTGCCGTGGTCGACCGAGGTGCACACCACCACGTCGCCCCCGGCTGGTCGACCGATCGCGCAGCGCTCGTACCGACCCCGTACGCCGGTCCGCACCGTCTCGGGGGCCTCCAGCGCGTAGCGCTCACCGAGCCGCGTGATCTCCTCGTCCGCGTCCGCCTCGGGGGTCAGCCGGAAGCCGGTGCCGCCGAATACCGTCACCTGCTTGCCGTCCGCCGTCCGGTAGACGCCCGCGAAGGTGTCCTCGGCCAGCAGGTGCTCCTGGCGTACCTCTTTCTCCAACTGCTTGGCCGTCTCGGAGCTGCCGTCGTCCTGCCGCAGGCTCAGGTCGGCGACCTGCTCGGGCAGCGCGGCGCTGGCCGGGTACTGGGACGAGATCGGCAGGCCGTAGTAGGCGGGGCAGCCACAGCAGCAGGCCAGGCTGAGCAGCAGCAGCCACGGCCAGCGACGCCGGCGGCGCCGTGGTCGAGGGGGCGGGTACCCCTTGGCGGCCTCCCCGAGCGGCGGCGGCGCGGTCGGACCCCGCCCCCGGCGCTGCTTCGGCACCCGGGCCGGCGGCGCCGGGCGGACCGGCGCGGCGGGCCCGGCGGCGGTGGGTGGATGCGGCGGGGCAGGTCGGGCGTGCGGTGGCGGGTAGGCGACCGGCGGCAGGTAGGCCGGCGGTGGGTGGGCGGCGGGTTGGTGGTGGAGCGGCGGCGAGACGGGGTGCGTCCCGACCGGCGGCGGTGAGACGGGATGCGCGCCGACCGGCGGCCCGGACCACTGCCGGGTGGCCGGCGGGACCGGGTAGCCCAGCGTCGGCGGCAGCGGAGGCAGTTCGGCGGACGGCAGGTCCCAGCCGCCGGTGTCCACCCCGGCCCACGGGTCGACCGGGGTGCGGTGCTCGAGCGGCTGCTCCGGCAACGGCGGCGGCGGGGTCGGCTCGGCCGACTCCCCCCAGGCGCGCCGACGCGGCAGCGCAGGCGGAACCGGCGCGGATCCGCTCCACCGGGGCGCGGGCGGCGCGGCGGGGGAGTCGGGGCCCTCACCCACGCGCTCGCGGGCCGTGGGTTCGGGCCCGGCAGCCGGCCTGGCCTCGGCCGCGGGCTCCGGGGAAGTCGGGTGCGGCTCGGGCTTGTCGGCCGGCTCGGGCTCGGCCGCCGGCTCCTTCGCCGTCGGGTCCGGCCCGGCTGCCGGCTTCTGCGCCGTCGGGTCCGGCTCGGCCGCCGGCTGCTGTGCCGTCGGGTCCGGCTCGGCCGCCGGCTGCTGTGCCGTCGGGTCCGGCTCGGCCGCCGGCTCGGACAGCGTCGGGTCCGGCTTCGCCGCGGGCTCGGACAGCGTCGGGTCCGGCTTCGCCGCGGGCTCGGGCGTCGCCGCCTCCGCCGGGGCGGCGGCGGTCGGTTCGACCGGGGGTTCCGGGCCGTCGGGGGCGGCCGGCTGATTCGGGGGTACGGGTGGGGAGGTCGACTCGTCGGCGACCGCCGGAGCGTCGTCCGGCCTCGGGCCAGGGGTGCGCCCGTCGGCCGGCCGTGCTCCCGGCTGGGGCTCCGGCATCGCGGCAATCTCCTCTCGCGCCGGTCCGAGGTTAGTACCGTGCCGCCACCACCGCCGCCCGGGCACCGGGCGCGGGGCTCGGGTCGGCCGGCGCGGGGCTCGGGTCGGCCGGTCGGCCGGCATCGTGGCGTGCGCGCGGTCACCTCCGAGCGGGCGCGTACCCTTGGGCATCATGAGTGCCCCGTCCACGACGCCGCGCGCGGCCGCGACCAATTCGGGCGACGACTCCAGCTCGGAGCCGTCGATCTGGCCCCGGCTCGAGCCGTTGCTCCCGCAGATCTCCAAGCCGATCCAGTACGTCGGCGGTGAGCTGGGCGCGGTCGTCAAGGACTGGGACGCCGCGACGGTGCGCTGGGCGCTGATGTATCCCGACGCGTACGAGGTGGGCCTGCCCAACCAGGGTGTGCAGATCCTCTACGAGGTGCTCAACGAGCTGCCCGACACCCTCGCCGAGCGGACGTACGCGGTCTGGCCCGACCTGGAGAGCCTGATGCGCACGCACGGCGTGCCGCAGTTCACCGTCGACGCGCACCGGCCGGTGCGCAAGTTCGACGTGTTCGGCATCTCCTTCTCCACCGAGCTGGGCTACACCAACATGCTCACGGCGATCGACCTGGCCGGCATTCCGCTGCTGGCCGCCGACCGTACCGACGCCGACCCGGTGATCGTGGCCGGTGGGCACGCCGCGTTCAACCCGGAGCCGATCGCCGACTTCATCGACGCCGCGGTGCTCGGCGACGGCGAGGAGGCCGTCCTGGAGATCACCGCGATCGTCCGGGAGTGGAAGGCCGAGGGCTCCCCGGGTGGCCGCGACGAACTGCTGCTGCGGCTGGCCCGCACCGAGAGCGTCTACGTGCCGCGCTTCTACGACGTCGACTACCTGCCGGACGGGCGGATCCAGCGGGTCGTGCCGAACCGGGCGGACGTGCCGTTCCGGGTGCACAAGCGCACGACGATGGACCTGGACGCGTGGCCGTACCCGAAGAAGCCCCTCGTGCCGCTCGCCGAGACGGTGCACGAGCGGTACGCCGTGGAGATCTTCCGGGGCTGCACCCGGGGCTGCCGCTTCTGCCAGGCCGGCATGATCACCCGCCCGGTGCGGGAGCGGTCGATCACCACCGTGGGGCAGATGGTGCGTGAGGGCCTGGAGTTCTCCGGCTTCAACGAGGTGGGCCTGCTGTCGCTCTCCTCGGCCGACCACTCCGAGATCGGCGACATGTGCTCGGGCCTGGCCCAGCAGTACGAGGGCACGAACGTGTCGCTGTCGCTGCCGTCGACCCGGGTGGACGCCTTCAACATCGACCTCGCGCAGGAGCTGTCCCGCAACGGGCGGCGTACCGGTCTGACCTTCGCCCCGGAGGGCGGGTCGGAGCGGATCCGCAAGGTCATCAACAAGATGGTGTCGAAGGAAGACCTGATCCGCACGGTCGTCACCGCGTACAGCAACGGTTGGCGGCAGGTGAAGCTCTACTTCATGTGCGGCCTGCCCACCGAGACCGACGAGGACGTCCTCGAGATCGCCGAGATGGCCCACGAGGTGATCAGGGCCGGGCGGGCCGCGACCGGCTCCAAGGACATCCGCTGCACGGTCTCGATCGGCGGGTTCGTGCCGAAGCCGCACACCCCGTTCCAGTGGGCCTCGATGGACCGTCCGGAGGTCATCGACCACCGGCTCAAGATCCTCAAGCAGGCCATCAACGCCGACCGTTCGCTGGGCCGGGCGATCGGCTACCGCTACCACGACGGCGAGCCGTCGCTGATCGAGGGCCTGCTCTCCCGGGGTGACCGCCGCGTCGGCGCGGTGATCCGCCGGGTCTGGGAGAACGGCGGCCGGTTCGACGGGTGGAGCGAGCACTTCTCGTACCAGCGCTGGGTGGACGCGGCGGCCGAGACGCTGCCCGCGTTCGGGGTGGACCTCGACTGGTACACCACCCGCCAGCGCGACGAGCTGGAGGTCCTGCCCTGGGACCACCTTGACTCGGGCCTGGACAAGGACTGGCTCTGGCAGGACTGGCAGGACTCGGTCAGCGGGTTCGAGCAGGACGACTGTCGGTGGACCCCGTGCTTCGACTGCGGCGTCTGCCCCTCCATGGACACCGAGATCCAGATCGGCCCGACGGGCAAGAAACTCCTCCCCCTGACGCCGATCACCCCCCTGAAGACCCCCGCCCCCTGACCGACCCCAGTGGGTCGCTCGCGTCGATCATGAAGTTGTTGCCCGCACCACGGCGTGTCGTCGACAATAACTTCATGATCAACGAGGTGCTGAGTTTCGAGGAGCGAGACGATCAGTAAGAGAAACCAGCCGGAGGGTGGGCAGGCGCCGGTCGTCCAGCGCGCCCGCATCCGGTACGCCAAGCGCGGGCCGCTGCGGTTCACCTCGCACCGGGACTTCGCCCGGGCCTTCGAGCGCGCGCTGCGTCGCGCCGCCGTACCGATCGCGTTCTCCCAGGGCTTCACCCCGCACCCGAAGATCTCCTACGCCAGCGCCGCTCCGACCGGGGTCGCCAGCGAGGCGGAGTACCTGGAGATCGGCCTTCAGGCCCCGGTCGACCCGGAGGCGCTGCGCGCCGCGCTCGACGCCGCGCTCTCGCCCGGGCTGGACGTGTTGGAGGTGGTGATCGCCGAGGGTGGCAGCCTGGCCGACCGTATCGAGGCGTCGCACTGGCACATCGAGCTGCCCGAGGTCGACACGGCGACCCTGCGCACCGCCGTGGACGCGTTCACCGCCGCCGACGAGGTTCTGGTCGAGCGGATGACCAAGCAGGGGCGACGCACCTTCGACGCCCGCGCGGCAGTCATATCAATCGATGTCCTACCCCCGACGCAGACGCCTTCCGGGGCGCCGGCCGTACCGTGTGCGATACTCGAACTGGTCGTACGGCAGGTCACTCCGTCCGTACGGCCCGATGACGTCCTTTCCGGCCTCCGCGTGGTGGCCGACCTGGAGCCGCCGGTCTCGCCGAGGGTGACCCGGCTGGCTCAGGGCACGCTGACCGCGCAGGGTGCGATCGTGGATCCGTTGGATGCGGACCGCGGCGGGGCAGCCATCGTTGGGCACTGACCGACGGTCAGCGCTCTTGCAGGCAGACTTCGGCGGTCGCGCACCACGCGCGCCCGGCGGAAACACTTTTGCGGCGACCCTGCGTGGCAGCGCTCACCCGCGCCCGGGGCAGCCAGAACTGGAGAACGTCCATGCTCGAGAACGAGCCCGAGGGCGGCGAACGGACCGGTTCACAGCCGGCCGGGGATACCGCTGACCAGAGCAACACCGACAGCACCGCCGGCACCGAGCAAGCCACCGGCGCGCAGCAGACCGGGGCCGAGAGCGCCGAGCCCGCCGCGAAGCCGCGACGGGCACGGGTCACCCGGCGTCGGGCCGCCCCGCTCAACCAGCCGGAGCAGGCCGAGGCGCCCGTCGAGGCGTCCACCGGTGGGATCGGCGCCGTCGAGTCGCCGCAGGCGGAGGTCTTCGCCCCGATCTCCGGTGACCTGGACGTCCCTCCGAAAACCCCCCGCCGCCGTCGCAAGGCCGCTCCGGTCGAGACGACCGCCGAGGAGCCGCTGGTCGCGGCCAGCGCGGAGCTGTCGTCCCCCGAGGTCGTTCCCCCGGTCAAGGTGACCCGCACCCGGCGGAAGAAGGCGACGCCCGCCGTCACCGAGCCGGAGCCCGCCGCTGCCGTCGAGTCGGAGCCGGCCGTCGAGTCGGAGCGGGCCGCCGTCATCGAGCCCGAGCCCGTCCCGGCCGACGAGACGCCGGCCGAGTCCGACCTGCGGGAGGCCGAAGCCGAGCTGGACGAGGCGCAGACCCCGCCGGGCGCGGCCGAGCAGGCGTTCGGGGATGTCGCGCCCGGTGTCGCCGTGGCCAACGTGACGGACGAGCCGATCGAGCCGGCCGAGGCCATCGAGGCCGAGCCGCCGAAGACCCGCCGTCGTCGCGCAGCGCTCTCCGCGCCCACCGTGCTGTTCATGGCGCCTCAGCCGGACGCCGTGCCGGTGACCCGCCCGGCCGAGCCCGAGCCGGTCGCCGAGGAGCCGGCCGTCGAGGCCGAGCCCTCCCGTCGTCGGCGGCGCGGCCGCCGCGACGCGGAGCCGGTGGAGCCGATCGAGGCCGTCGAGGCCGAGGAGGAGCCGACCGAGGAGGCCGACGAGGCCACCGAGGCGGACGAGGACGACGAGGACAGCGCCGCCGCGCGCCGTCGCCGTCGCCGTGGTCGCCGTGGTCGGGGCCGGGGCAAGGGTGGCGCCGACGACGCCGAGGACGAGGAGTCCGACGAGGCGGCGCAGGCCGAGGAGGAGACCGCCGAGGTCGAGGCCGAGGGCGAGGGCGACGAGGACGAGGAGTCCGAGGGCGGGGACGGGATGACCCGCCGTCGCCGTCGCCGTCGTCGCCGGGGCGCGGGTGACACCGAGGGGGCGGCCGCCGACGACGGCGTGCCGACCGTGGTCAAGATCCGCGAACCCCGTCGTACGGTCGACGAGGTCCAGGGCGTGTCCGGCTCGACCCGGCTGGAGGCCAAGCGCCAGCGTCGCCGGGACGGCCGGGAGCAGCGCCGTACGCGGCCGCCGATCCTCAGCGAGTCGGAGTTCCTGGCCCGCCGGGAGGCGGTGGACCGGGTGATGGCGGTCCGGCAGCGCGGCGACCGTACCCAGATCGCCGTCCTGGAGGACGGGGTGCTGGTCGAGCACTACGTCACCCGCAACTCCTCCGGCACCATGGCCGGCAACGTCTACCTGGGCAAGGTCCAGAACGTGCTGCCCAGCATGGAGGCGGCGTTCGTCGACGTCGGCCGGGGCCGCAACGCGGTGCTCTACGCGGGCGAGGTCAACTGGGACACCTCCGGGCTGGAGGGGCGGGCCCGCTCGATCGAGCAGGCGCTACGCTCCGGCGACTCGGTGCTGGTCCAGGTCACCAAGGACCCGATCGGGCACAAGGGCGCGCGGCTGACCAGCCACATCGCGCTCTCCGGTCGGCACCTGGTCTACGTGCCCAACGGCAACGCGTCCGGGATCAGCCGCAAGCTGCCGGACACCGAGCGCAAGCGGCTGCGGGACGTGCTCAAGAAGCTGGTCCCGGACGGCGCCGGCGTGATCGTCCGGACGGCCGCCGAGGGCGCCAGCGAGGACGAGTTGGCCCGCGACGTCAAGCGGTTGCAGGCGCAGTGGGAGGACATCCAGGCCAAGGCCGCCGAGGGTGGCGCCCCGGTGCTGCTCTACGAGGAGCCCGACCTGGTCATCCGGGTGGTCCGGGACCTGTTCAACGAGGACTTCCGCGAGCTGGTCATCGAGGGCGAGCAGTCGTACGGCATGGTCGAGTCGTACCTGTCGCACGTCTCCCCGGACCTGGTCGACCGGGTCCGTCGGCACGTCGGCACCAACGACGTGTTCGCCGAGTACCGGATCGACGAGCAGATCATCAAGGGTCTGGACCGCAAGGTGTTCCTGCCGTCCGGCGGTTCGCTGGTGATCGACAAGACCGAGGCCATGACGGTCGTCGACGTGAACACCGGCAAGTACACCGGCTCCGGCGGCAACCTGGAGGAGACGGTCACCCGCAACAACCTGGAGGCGGCGGAGGAGATCGTCCGCCAGCTCCGGCTGCGGGACATCGGCGGCATCGTGGTGATCGACTTCATCGACATGGTGCTCGAGTCGAACCGGGAGCTGGTGCTGCGCCGGCTCACCGAGTGCCTGGGTCGGGACCGCACCAAGCACCAGGTCACCGAGATCACCTCGCTCGGTCTGGTGCAGATGACCCGCAAGCGGATCGGCGCGGGCCTCCTCGAGGCGTTCAGCGAGACGTGCGACTGCTGCAAGGGCCGGGGCGTCATCATCCACACCGAGCCGGTGCCGGAGAAGCCGCGCACCGGCGGGGCCGCGGAGAAGGTCAAGGCCGTCGCGTCGTCGGCGCCGGCCGCCGCGGCCGCCCCGGCCGCGGAGAACGGCACGCCGTCCTCCCGCCGCCGGGCGCGCAAGAGCGCCCCGGCCGAGCGCGCCGTCATCGAGGTCGTCGACACCGACAACCACGCCGAACCGCACGCCGACTACCAGGACACCATGGGGTACGACCTGTCCCGGTACGAGACGGAGACGGAGGCCGCTCCGGCGGTGTCCGACAGCCAGCGGGGTGAGTCGGCCCGGCTGGCCGCGGCGGACGACCCGGACGCTCTCGCCGACGCCGACGGCGACGAGGAGGCCGCCGAGGGTGGCACCGGACGTCGTCGTTCCCGTCGGGGTGGCGCCCGCCGACGGACCCGCCCCTGAACGGCTGACCGGCCCGCCTGTCTCTGACGGCTGACCGGCCCGCCGTCCCTGAACGGCTGACCGGCCCGCCCGTCTCTGACGGCTGACCGGCCCGGTGTTTGACGAGGTCCCTTTCCCGGCAATGTGACGGGGAGGGACCTCGCCGCTCGGGTCACCCCGATGCGGGAACGCTCGGCCCCGGTCAGGAGAAGAAGATGCGTCGCCTGCTCGCTCGTACCCTGCTGGTAGCCGTACTCCTGGCTTCGGCGGGCTGCTCCGACGACCGCTCGGGTGGTGCGGGCCCGACCGGGGGTTCCGCGCCGACGGGTCCGGCTGCTACGCCGCTGGGCGGTGGCGCGACGGGCGGTGACGCCCGGGTCTGTGCCGAGGCGCGGCGGGCCGGGACCACCGCCGTCCGGGAATACGTCGAGGAGCTGGGCCAGATGGTCGCCGCGGTGGGCGCGGGTGACACCGTGACGGCCGACGCGGCCCGGACCCGGGCGCAGGCGGCCCTGGCCGGCTGGCGGACCGCGCTGCGGGAGCAGAGGGCTCAGGCCACCGACGCGCAGCTCAGGACGTTGCTCAGTGACCTCGGCACGGAGGTCGCCGCCCTCGGCGTCGACGTCGAGTCGATCGACGAGACCGAGCTGGACCGGCTCCAGCAGCGTCTCGATCAGCTCTGCGCCCGGTAACCAGGGCGGGCCGGTTTGGGGTCCATGCCAGCGATGGCGTACTCTTGCCTACGGCCCACCTTTGGTGTGCCGAGTTCCCGCGTGCCCGCGCCGCCGTGCACTGCTACCCGGCGAGCCGCCGCGGGGACGACCAGTCAGCAGCCTCAACGACAGGGAGTCCGCCTCCGATGTACGCGATCGTCAAGACCGGCGGCAAGCAGTACAAGGTCGCCGAGGGCGACGTGATCGAGGTCGAGAAGCTCACCGGTGCCCCCGGTGACGCGGTGAAGCTCACCGCGGTGCTCCTCGTCGACGGTGACGACCTGGTGACCGACGCGGCGAAGCTTGCCGAGGTCGCGGTGTCCGGCGAGATCGCCGCGCACACCAAGGGCCCGAAGATCCGGATCCACAAGTTCAAGAACAAGACCGGCTACCACAAGCGCCAGGGTCACCGCCAGCCGTTGACCCAGGTCAAGGTGACCGGCATCTCCAGCGGGAAGTAGGTCGTCCTCCAATGGCTCACAAAAAGGGTGCGTCCAGCTCGCGTAACGGTCGTGACTCCGCGGCCCAGCGACTTGGCGTGAAGCGCTTCGGTGGTCAGGTCGTCAGCGCCGGTGAGATCCTCATCCGGCAGCGTGGCACCAAGTTCCACCCCGGTGACCTGGTCGGCCGTGGCGGCGACGACACGCTGTTCGCCCTGGCCGCCGGCTCGGTCCTGTTCGGCACCAAGCGCGGTCGCAAGACCGTCAGCATCGTTCCGCAGCAGTAGTTCTCTTCGCTGAGCGGGCCGCGGACCTCCGGGTCCCGGCCCGCTCGGCTTTTTCGACGTGCGGGGTCGACCCTCGCTGGAAGGATTGACGCCGTGGCGACGTTCGTTGACCGGGTCGTCCTGCATCTGCAGGCCGGCGATGGTGGGCACGGTTGTGTCTCGATCCACCGCGAGAAGTTCAAGCCCTTCGGGGGGCCGGACGGCGGCAACGGCGGCCACGGCGGCAGCGTGTCGCTGGTGGTCGACCCGCAGGTGACCACGCTGCTCGACTTCCACTTCCACCCGCACGTCAAGGCCGACAACGGCAAGGGCGGCGCCGGGTCGAACCGGGACGGGGCCAACGGCCACAACCTGGTGCTCAAGGTGCCCAACGGCACTGTGGTCCAGACCACCGACGGCACCGTGCTGGCCGACATGGTCGGCGCCGGCACCACCTTCGAGGTGGCCCGGGGCGGGCGCGGCGGGCGCGGCAACGCGTCGCTGGCCAACGCCAAGCGCAAGGCGCCCGGCTTCGCCGAGCTGGGCGAGCCCGGCGACCAGCTGGACATCGTGCTGGAGCTGAAGAGCGTCGCCGACGTGGGCCTGGTGGGCTTCCCGTCGGCCGGTAAGTCGTCGCTGATCTCGGTGATCTCCGCCGCGAAGCCGAAGATCGCCGACTACCCGTTCACCACCCTCGTGCCCAACCTCGGTGTGGTCCGGATGGACAACCACACCTTCACCGTCGCCGACGTGCCGGGCCTGATCCCGGGCGCGGCCACCGGCAAGGGCCTGGGCCTGGAGTTCCTGCGGCACATCGAGCGCTGCGCGGTGCTGGTGCACGTCATCGACTCGGCGACCCTGGAGCCCGGCCGCGACCCGGTCGCCGACATCGACGCCATCGAGGCCGAGCTGAGCCAGTACGGCGGCCTGACCGACCGCCCCCGGCTGGTGGCCGTGAACAAGGTCGACGTGCCGGACGGCCGGGACCTCGCCGAGATCGTCCGCCCGGACCTGGAGGAGCGCGGCTACCGCGTGTTCGAGGTCTCCGCGGCCACCCGCGAGGGGCTCAAGGAGCTGACGTACGCGATGGCCGAGCTGGTCGAGGCGGAGCGCAAGGCGGCCCCGCCGGCCGAGCCGACCCGGATCGTGATCCGGCCGATGGCGGTGGACGACGCCGGCTTCACCATCACGGCCGAGGCCGACGGCTCGTTCACCGTCCGGGGCGTACGCCCGGAGCGGTGGGTCAAGCAGACCAACTTCGACAACGACGAGGCGGTCGGCTACCTCGCCGACCGGCTGGCCCGCCTCGGTGTCGAGGACAAGCTGGCCAAGGCCGGCGCCGAACCCGGTGACCTGGTCCGGATCGGTGAGCGCGAGTTCGACTGGCAGCCGACGCTCTACGCGGGCGTGGAGTTCGTGCCCGGTAACCGGGGCACCGACGTCCGCCTGGAGGAGAAGTCGAACCGGGCGTCGGCGGCGGAGCGGCTCGCCGCGCGCAAGGCCCGCCGGGTGCGCCCGGAGGACGAGATCGACTCCGACGAGATCGGCGCGGACATGGGCGACGACGACATCGAGGATGACGCCGAGTAGCCGGTTGCGCTCCGTGATCGGGTTGATTGCCGGAAACCTCCGCGAAATCAATCCCGCTTAGCGTCGGGTGATGCTGATCGAGTCGCGGCCCGCCATCGATCCCGAAATCGCCGCCCTGGTCGTCGCCCAGCAGCGTGAGCTGCGCGTCGCTGACGGCGGTTTGGACGGGCAGGTCACCGTCACCCACGACGACATCCGCTACCTGGCCGTGGTGGTGCGCGGTCGGGCGGTCGCCTGTGGCGGACTCCAGTCGCTCGACGCCGTCACCGGCGAGGTCAAGCGGATGTACGTGCGGCCGGCGTACCGGGGCAGGGGCATCGCTCGGCAACTGCTCGCCGCCCTGGAGGAGTGCGCGTTCCAGCAGGGGCACACCGTGGTCTGCCTGGAGACCGGCACGTACCTGCCGGCGGCCGTCGGGCTGTACACCTCGTGCGGCTACGAACCGATCCCGGTGTACGGCGAGTACGTGGGCAACCCGTACAGCGTCTGCTTCGCCAAACGGCTCCCGGTCGCTGCCTGACGTAAGGAAGGGCACCTTTTTAACGCCTGGTGTATAGAAAGGGGCCCTTCCTAACGGCTAATGGGCGCGCGGGCGGCGTCAGGCCCCGGCCTCGGCGTGCGCGACGGTGACCGGCTTGGACTCCGGTCGAGCCGCGCTGCACCAGGTACCGGTGAGCATCCGCGCGAAGTAGCAGCTCAGGGGCGGTCGATCGGGGTGTCGAGGCGTCCGCCGGTCCCGGCTTCGTTCGACAGCAGCAGGCCGAGGGCCAGCATGCCGAAGCCGAGGGCGAGGTGCAGCCAGTTGTCAGCGCCGTTGACCGGCAGGATGTTCGCGCCACCCTCCTCGTCGATCGCCTCGATCGCCAGGCCGTACAGCCACAGGGCGAGGTAGATCGCGCCGCCCCCGGCCAGGAAGACCCGCGCGCCGGCGACGCTGCGGGCCAACACCAGACCCACCAGCCCGAACAGCAGGTGTACGGCGTTGTGCAGGATCGAGACCTGGAACACGCCGAGCAGTTTGGCGTCCGAGTGGTGCCCGGCGAAGGCCAGATCGCTGTAGTCGGTGGTAATGCCGGGGATGTAGCCGAGGACACCGATCAGCAGGAAGACCCCGGCCACGACCAGCGCGGCGACCTGCACCCGCGGTCGGGGCGCGGCAGGTCGGCCACCCCGCGCGTCTCGTGCCATCGGTGCCCCTTTCGTGGATCTCCCGGTCCCGCGAACGTCGCTGTCCGCAGCGGCGACGTGACGCAGCCCCGCGATCCTCCATTTTGAAGTCCCTCCCGACGCTCGCGCAGAGAAATGCACGAACAGGTATGGAAGCCAAAACGCCGGGTAGGTGAGTTGTCAGCGGCCACGGCGACACGGCCGCCTCCCCCAGAACAACCGCGACGACACTTCCGAGCGGAAGGGAAATCATGACTTACGATCTGTCACCCACCTCCACCACGTACGGCCAGGAGTCCACCAACGGCGGCGGCGTCCGCGAGCAGGCCCGGCACGTCGGGTCCGAGGCGGCGCACGCCGGTGGCGCGGTCGCCCAGACCGCCAAGGAGCAGGGCACCGAGGTCGGCCGTGAGGCCGTCCGGCAGGCCCGCAACCTCTACGGCGAGGCCCGCAGCCAGCTCGCCAGCCAGACCGGTGAGCAGCAGCGCCGCGCGGCCGGCGGACTGCGGTCGATCGCCGACGAGATGCGCTCGATGGCCGAGCAGGGTGGCCAGGCCGGTCCGGTGAGCGAGCTGGCCCGCCAGGCCGCCGACCGGGTGCACGGCGTGGCCGGCTGGCTCGAGGAGCGCCAGCCCGGCGACCTGATCAATGAGGTACGCGACTACGCGCGGCGTAACCCGGGCACCTTCCTGGTCGGCGCGGCGGTGCTCGGTGTGCTGGCCGGCCGCCTGACCAAGGGCATCTCGGCCTCCGGTGACGACTCCGGCAACGGTTCCGCGGGTTACCGCGGCGCGGGCGCGTACGACCCGGAGCGCACCGCCGTGATCCCCACCCCGCCGCCGACGCCCCGCACGGCCGCGGACGCCACCCCGGCCGGCGGTTACCTCGACCCGACCCCGGGCACCTACACCGAGCCGACCTCCGGCGGTTACGCCGACCCGACGCCGGGCGGCTACCGCGATCCGGCCCGCCAGGGCGGCTACACCGAGCCGGCGAGCACCGGTCAGCCGCTGCCGCCGGTGACCCAGACCGACCCGCTGCCGGGCGTGCCGTCCAGCGGCAGCCCTCGCCCGTGAGGTGTCGAGTCATCCGAAGGGAGGCGGCGGCATGAGCATGCCGACGCAGGGGTCCGGACTGGACTCCGGTTACCACCCCGACGCGGGTGCCCCGCACACCGCGGCCGAGGTGAAGGGCAGTTCGCTCGGTGATCTGATGCGTCAGGTCACCACCGACCTGTCGACGCTGATGCGCCAGGAGGTCGAGCTGGCCAAGGCCGAGATCCGCCAGGAGGGCAAGAAGGCCGGCAAGGCTGCGGGCCTATTCGGCGGTGCCGGCTTCGGCGGCTACATGGTGGCCCTCTTCGTTTCGATCGCCATCTGGCAGTTCTTGGACAACGTCATGGACTCCGGGCTCGCCGCGCTGATCGTGGCCGTGCTCTGGGCCGTGGTCGCCGCCGTCCTCTACTCGGCGGCGAAGAAAAACGCCCAGCACGTACGCGGGCTCAAGCAGACCAACGACAGCGTGCAGCGGATCCCCGACGCGCTCAAGCCCCACCCGGAGGGAGTCACCCGATGAGCACCGACCCCGACCAGATCCGCCGGGAGATCGAAGCCACCCGCAACAGCCTCAGCTCCGACGTGGACGCGTTGGCGTACAAGGTCAGCCCCAGCCGCATCGTCGACGACCGTAAGCAGCGGGCCCGCTCCGCGCTGCAGAATGTGAGGGACAAGGTCATGGGAACCGCTTCCGACCTCGGCCAGGGCACCGGCCACGCCGCCCACTCGGTGGGTGACCGCGCGTCGTCGGCGGCGTCCAGCGTCAGCGACGCCGCGCAGTCGGCGGCCTCCTCGGTGAGCGACGCGGCCCACACCGCGCCCCGCGTGATCCGGGAGAAGTCGCAGGGCAACCCGCTCGCCGCCGGTCTGATCGCCTTCGGCGTGGGCTGGCTGGCCTCCTCGCTGATTCCGGCGTCCCGCCGGGAGCAGCAGGCGGCCGCGCAGGTCAAGGAGAAGGTCGGCGAGCACAGCGGAGTCGTCAAGGAGAAGCTGGGCGAGGTTGCCAGCGAACTCAAGGACGAGCTGCGTGAGCCGGCCCAGCACGCCGCCGAGTCGGTGAGGTCCACCGCCCAGGACGCGGTGCACGCGGTCAAGGACGACGGCCGCTCGGCCGCCCAGGACGTCAAGGACCAGGCACAGCAGGCCCGCCAGCAGGTCAGTTCCTGAAGCCACCGACGTCGACGACGGCTCGCGGCCACCCCGGTGGCTGCGAGCCGTCGCCGTATCTCCCCGTGATCTTGCACTTGCTGTTGCTGACCTGTCGGCTAACGCGGCTTCTGTCCCAGCAGAAAGTGCAAGATCGCGGGGACTTCGTGGCGGTGGGCTGGGGTGCGGATTCTGGTGTCGCCGTAGCTGACGCCGCCTTTCAGCAGGCGCTGGGTTATCGCAAGCCAGCTGCAGATGCCGCGTTCGAGCAGCCAGAGCGGGGCGGCCAGCGTGGTGGTCGGTGGGAAGACGGTGGCACCGGCGGCGCGGCGGCGACCCGCCTCGGCCAGGGCGACGACGCTGGCCGTCATGCCGAGCAGCAGCCGGGGCCGGCGGGACGCGACCGCCGCGGCCAGCGCGGGCACGACCGCGAGCGCGGTCAGCAGGCGGACCGGCTGGGCCAGGTCGTCGTACGCCTGGCGGACCCGCTGGCCCCGGAAGTGCGCCGCGTCCGGCGGCAGCCGCCGTACGTACAGCCAGGGCGGCGCGACCTCGACGCCGCCGTAAGCCCGCACCGTACGGATCAGCTCCAGGTTCTCGAAGAGCACGTCGGGGTCGTACCCGCCCATGGCGAGGAACGTGCTGCGGCGTACCGCGAGGGTGCCGGGGTAGTCGTTTCCGAGAGCGCGGTTGAGCAGCGTCCGCCCGGTGTCCCACCAGGCGTGCCAGGGCAGGGGGTCGAAGTAGTTCTGCGGCCGGACCAGGTCGACCCGGTCCAGCAGTCGGTGCACCGCGTGGAGCCCGGCCTCGTCGTACCGGACGTCGTCGTCGGCGATCACCACGTGCTCGTGGCGTGCCGCGCCGACGCCGGTGTGCACCCCAGCCACCTTGCCGTTGAGCCCGCGCCGGGCGCGGTCGGGTGGCAGGTGCCGCACCAGCGCCCGCCAGGCCGCCGCGTGCCGGGCGAACAGCTCCGGAGGCGACCCGTCGACCACGATCACGTCGACGAGACCGCTCAGCCGGCGCAGGTAGCCGGTCAGCTCGTCCAGGCCGGCGTCGGTGTGCCAGCGCAGCGGCAGGACGTACGCCATCGGCAGGGCCGTTCCGCCGGTGTCGTGACGCGCGGCGCGCCGGGCGTCACCGGTGGCCGGAGAGGGCATCGCGCCTCCTGGGCGGTGCTGCGCGGCGGGTGTGCCGCCCGCTGCGCCTGCCCGCACGGCGGCCGCCCAAACCGGTGCGAAGCACCGACCCCCGGGACAACGACGACCTCAGGCGCGGCGGACGTTGGTGACGGTCATGCGGCCGGGTGGCAGGACGGGCATCCGGTGCAGGTCCAGGCGCAGATCCTGCGGCGGCACGTCGTAGCGCATGCCGCCGGTCAGGTGGGTGACCGCCCGCTTCATGAGGTCGATGGTGATCCACTCGCCGGCGCAGCGGTGTCCGGTGCTGTGGTCGCCGCCGCCCTGCGCGATCAGCGCGAACGGGTCCACGCGCCGGTCGGCGAACCGCTCGGGGCGGAACAGTTCCGGTTCGGGCCAGAGCGCCGGGTGGTGGTTCGTGCCGTAGAGGTCGAGCAGCACCCGCCGCCCCTGTGGGAAGTGGTGGCCCTGCCAGTCGAAGGAGCGCCGGACCCGGGCCGCGGCCATCGGGAAGAACGGGTAGTAACGGCGTACCTCCTGGACGAACTGCTCGGTGGCCCCGTCGTCGCCGTGGACCCGCTGTCGCCACGCGGGGTGGTCGCGCAGGGCGAGCGCGGCGAAGACGATGTACCGGTCCACGGCGACCGTCGGACGCAGCAGGTTGAGCAGTTCGACGGCGGCGATCCGGCGGGGGAGCAGCGCCCCGCGCGTGTCGCGGTGCTCGGCGACGACCCGTAGCGGGCTGTCGGCCGGGGCCGGGTGGATGCCGACCCGGGTCCGTTCGACGAGGTCGCCGATCCAGCGTTCGGCGCGGCGGCGGGCGAGCAGGCCCCGCCAGTGCCGTGGGCCGACGACCGCCGGGCCCTCGATCATGGCGTGCAGGTCGACGGCGCGGCGGTCGACCTGCGACGTGGCCAGCGGCACGCCGGCCCAGGCGCAGACCACCCGGGTCAGCAGCCGGCCCAGCTCGTCGTAGAGCGGCACCGCGCCGGCCGCCTCCCAGGCGGGAATCCGGGCCCGCCACTCGGCGTCGAAGAGGTGCCCGAGTCGCGCGATCGCCGTCGGCGTCATGATCGACATGAACATGGCCTTGCGGTCGGTGTGCGCGGCGCCGTCCAGCCCCTGCACGCCGCCCCGACCGGTGAGGGTCCGCTGAATCCGCAGCGGCATGGCGCTCTCGCGCTGGAAGCGCTCGTTGTCGTAGAACAGGGTGGCGGCCGGTCGACCCCGCAGGCAGATGGTCGGCGTGAGCAGGATCCGGGTTGAGAAGACGTCGCTGCCCAGGCGGTCGCAGCGTTCTCCGATGAACCGGTAGCCGGCGCGCAGCAGGGCGAGGGTGCTGTCCGGGCCGCGGTCGGCCGGCATGGTCGCCATCGGGCCTCCTCGAGGTTCCGGCGGCGGCCCGCGTCGCCGCCGGGGCACGTCTACCCTCGTGGCCGCCGCGCAATCCCCGCGTCGACAGCGCGTCCGCTGGCCCCTCCCACGGGCGGCGGAACCTGGTTGGCTTGCCGGTGGGGCCGTCGTCGGCCGGCATCGTCGGACGACGGTGACGACCCCGTCGGGCCGAGGTGTCCACGACCACGGGGAGGACGTATGAACGACAACAGGCCGCCGCGCTGGCGGCAGCGGCGGGCGGTCGAGACGCTGGGTGCGGGCCGGGCCGGGCGGCCGCTGATCGGCCCGCCGGGCCGGCCGGCCCGACCGCGCCGGTTCTTCACCGTGCACCTGGGCTTCACCGCGCCGGGCGCGGCCGACGCGCTCGAACAGGCGGTGGCGTACGCGGAGGCGCTGAGCCTGCTCCGCCCGGAGTTGGCGCTCGGTGCGGCGGCCCTGTCGCCGGCCGATGCCTGGCACCGGGCCGAACGGCTGTTCTGCGGCGCGGTCGGCCCGGACGGGGAGCGCTGCGTCGACGTCGCCGACCATCCCGGCTTCCACCACGCGCCGGGCCCGGGCGGTCTGGGCTGGGGCGACGGCGACTAGCCACGGGCTTTGACACCCGCCCTAACCCTGCTGAGAAACCCCCACCGCGCGACCGGTGCCGGTGTCCCCCTCGAAGAGGACACCGGCACGTGCCACGGCGGATCAGTCGAGGTCGAACTCGCCGTCCTGCGCGCCGGCCACGAACGCGTCCCACTCGGCCTGGGTGAAGACCAGCACCGGGCCCTGCGGCTCGGCGGAGTTGCGCATCCCGATCAGGTCGTCGACGAAGGCGACCTCGACAGCGCTCTCGGAGGTGTCCCCCTCGGCCCGTTGCCAGACCGCGCGGGAGAGGTCGAAATCGCCCTTGGGGTGCTGCGCCATGGTTCTTTCCTCCACTGCAGGGGGCCAGGTGGGGACCGCCTGCCGATCCCCATCGGGCAGGATAAGCGGATGCCGAGCCTGACCCGTGTAGAGGCGACCGCGCGTGGCGCGGCGATTACTGTCGAGTCCTATCAGGTGGACCTCGACCTGACCGGCGACGGCGATCTGTTCCGGTCCCGCGTCGAGATCCGGTTCCGGGCGACCGCCGGGGCCGCGACCTTCGCCGAGGTCAGGCCGGCGAACCTCCTCGCGGTACGCCTCAACGACCGGGCCGTCGACCCCGCCACGCTGACCGACAACCGGCTGCCGCTGGTCGATCTCGACACGACGAACACCCTCGTCGTCGAGGCGGAGATGACGTACTCCAACGCCGGGGAGGGGCTGCACCGCTTCGTCGATCCGGCGGACGGCGAGACCTACCTCTACGCGATGTCGTTCCTCGACAATGCCCAGCGCATCTTCGCCGCGTTCGACCAGCCCGACCTCAAGGCCCCGTTCACCCTCTCGGTCACCGCGCCGCCGCGGTGGACGGTCTCCGGCAACGCCGAGGTGGTCGCCACCCCGGCCCCGGGGCGCTGGGAGTTCGCCCCGACCGCGCCGCTGGCGACGTACTTCTTCTCGCTGATCGCGGGGCCGTACCACGTCCGCCGTGCCGAGCACGACGGCATACCGCTGGCGATCTACTGTCGACGCTCGCTCGCCGAGCACCTGGACGCCGACGCCGAGGAGATCTTCGACATCACCGGGCGGTGCCTGGACCGGTTCCACCAGCTCTTCGCCGAGCGCTACCCGTTCGGCAAGTACGACCAGGCGTTCGTGCCCGAGTTCAACGCCGGCGCGATGGAGAATCCGGGCATCGTCACCTTCCGCGACGACTACGTGTTCCGTTCGGCGGTCACCGACACCCAGCGCGAGGTGCGGGCCACCACCATCGCCCACGAGATGGCGCACATGTGGTTCGGTGACCTGGTCACCATGCGCTGGTGGGACGACCTGTGGCTCAACGAGTCCTTCGCCGAGTACCTGGGCACCCGGGTCACCGCCGAGGCCACCCGCTTCGACCAGGCGTGGACGACGTTCGCCATGCGCCGCAAGGCCTGGGGATACGCGGCCGACCAACGTCCCTCCACCCACCCGGTCGCGCCGCCGGAGGTGGCCGACGCCGACGAGGGCCTGCTCAACTTCGACGGCATCTCGTACGCCAAGGGCGCCGCCGTGCTGCGGCAACTGGTCGCGTGGCTCGGCGACGAAGCCTTCCTCGCCGGCCTGAACGCGCACTTCGCCGCGCACCGCTTCGGCAACGCCACCCTCGCCGACCTGCTCACCAGCCTCTCCGCCGCCAGCGGCCGGGACCTGTCCGGTTGGGCCGAGCTGTGGTTGCGCCGGCCGCAGGTCAACACGTTGCGCGCCGAGGCCCACGTCGACGCCGACGGGCGTTACACCGAGGTCGCCGTGGTGCAGACCGCCCCCGCGTCGCACCCCGTGCTGCGTCCGCACCGCATCGGGGTGGGTCGGTACGCGGCGGACGGTGCCGTCCAGCGCGCGGAGGTGGATCTCGATCCGGCCGTCGACGGCGGTCGTACCGTGCTCGGCGCGTTGACGGGCGAGCCGGCGGCCCAGGTGCTGCTGCTCAACGACGGTGACCTGACCTTCGCCAAGGTACGCCTCGACGAGGCGTCGGCGGACGCGGTCGCGGTGGTGCTGCCTTCTCTGACCGATCCGCTCGCCCGGGCGGTGCTCTGGGGCGAGGCGCTGGACGCGGCGACCGACGGCGAACGGCCCGTCGCCGGCCTGGTCGACCTGATGGTCGCGGCGCTGCCCGTCGAGACCGAGGTGATCATCGCGGAGGACGTGCTCGTCATCAGCCGGTCGCTGGTGGACCGTTACCTCGACCCGCTGGCCCGTTCGGCGGCGCTGGCCCGGGTCGCCGAGGCGTGCCGGCGTCTGCTCGATGGCGCGCCGGCGGGGGAGTCGTTGCAGCTCGCCGCCGCCAGGGGCTGGATCGCCGCGACCACCGACAGCGACCTGCTCGTCGGCTGGCTCGCCGGCCGGGACGTACCGGCCGGGCTGGCCGTCGACGCGGAGCTGCGGTGGGCGGTGCTGCGCCGGCTCGTGGTGCTGGGCGCGGCGGGCGAGGCGGAGATCGCCGAGGAGGCGCGGGCCGACGTCAGCTCCGCCGGCGCGGAACAGGCCGCGTACTGCCGGGCCGCCCGGCCCGACCCGGCGGCGAAGCAGGCGGCATGGGAGATCCTCATGCGGGACACCGAGCTGTCCAACCGGCTGCTCGAGGCCACCGCGGAGGGGTTCTGGCAGCCCGAGCAGCCCGAGCTGACCGCCGCGTACGTCGGGTGGTACTTCGCCGAGATGCCGGCCGCCGCTCGTCGTCGTACCCCCTGGACGGCCGACCGGGTGGCGAAGCTGGCGTTTCCCCGCTACGCCGTCGCGCAGCCGACCCGGGAGGCGGCCGCGGCGTTGCTGGCCCGCGACGACCTGACGGCGGGCCTGCGGCGGGTCGTCACCGACGCCGACGACGACCTGCGGCGGGCGCTCGTGGCGCGCACGGCGGTGGCCGCCGCCTCGGCCTGAGGTCGGCCGGCCGCCGTGGTGGGCGGCCCGGGTTGCGATGGTCGGAGCGCGGGGTGGCCGAGCGGCCACCCCGCGCCCGTGCTCACCGCAGGGCGGGTTCGGCCGTGACCGGGGCGTCGAAGTCGATGACGTAGCGCTGCTCGTGGGCGATGGTGCGTTCCGGGTCCATCGCCGTGCGCACCAGCAGCGGTATGAGCAGCGGCATCAGCGTCCGGGCGACCGGGCCGGGCGCCTTCGTGTGGTTGATCCGCGCGGCGCGGGCGGCGACCTTCTCGACCCGGGTGCGACGCAGCCGCACGTACGCCTCGAAGGCCGACGTCACGTCGGGTAGGTCCCGCAGGCAGCGGGCGAGCTGCACCGCGCTCTCGATGGCGAGCGAGGCGCCCTGCCCGGAGCTGTTCGACGGCGCGTGCGCGGCGTCGCCGACCAGCACCAGGCGACCCCGGTGCCAGTGCGGCACGGGCGGCATGATCTGCAACGCGCCGGCCACCTGGAGGTCGTCGGCGGAGCTGGTGGCCATCAGCTCCCGGCCCGGGTCGTCGTCGCCGTAGGTGGCGCGCAACGTGTCCAGCCACTGCCGCGCGGGCACCGTACGGGCCTCGACGAGGCTCATCGGCCGCTGCCCCGGCAGGTTGGCCCCCCAGCGGGTGCCGCCACCCGGCTCGGGCCAGTACAGGTAGTAGCCGCGCCGTCCGAAGGCGAACGTCATCGTGCCCGCCTCGGCGTCCACCTCGTGCCGGGCGACCGCCTCTAAGCCGAGCAGTCCGGTGAATCGGGGGCCGGGCGCGGCCGGGTCGATGAGGTCACGGACCGTGGAACGGATGCCGTCCGCGCCGACCAGGACGTCGGCGGTCGCCGTGGTGCCGTCCTCGAAACGCGCGGTCACGCCGTCGTCGGTCTGCGTGACGTCGACCAGTCGCCTGCCGTACGCGAAGGTGATGCCCTCGGCGACGGCCCGGTCGTGCAGCACCCGGTGCAGCTCGGCCCGGTGTACCACGCGCAGCGGCGGCACTCCGGCCAGCATCGGCAGGTCGATCCGTCGGGCGCCGACGGCCATGACGCTGCGGTGGATCCCGGTGGCGATCGCCGTCACCGCCTCGTCCGCGCCGACGGCCCGCAGGGCTGCCACGCCGTTGGGCGCGAGCGCGAGGGTGCCACCGATGCCACCGGCTCCGCTGGCGGTCGCCGGGTACGCCTCGGCGACGGTGGCGGTGATGCCGGCGCGGTGGAGGGCGAGGGCCGCCACGGGCCCCGCGATGCCGCCGCCGATGACGAGTGCGGTTCGTACCGTTGTCATGCTCTTTCTCCCTGGTGTCGTCGCGTGGGTGCGGACGAACCGTCCTGGGAGGGGACCCGGTTATCCTCGTGGTTGCCGCTTCGGGCCGGGTGCCTGCTCAGGTGTCGGTTCGGGGTAGGGCTCCGGCGGGGTGTTGGCGCACCCCGCCGGAGCTGTCTTGTCAGTCGGCGGTGTCGGGGTCGCTGCTGGTCCTTGCGGCCAGCTCGGCCAGTTCGGCCGGCATCTCGCCGGTCTCGTGGAAGGCCCGCCAGGTGTCCAGCCCCGGGTAGCTTCCCGAGGTCAACTCCGCCAGCAGGGCCCGCAGCCAGGTGGCCTCGGCGTCCCGGATGGCGAGGTCGTACTCGTTCTCGACCAGGAACAGTCGCGGGACGTCCCGCAGGTGGGCGTCGAGCGTCTCGCGGTCCCGGCGGAGCGCGTCGTCCAGTCGGTCGAGTCGCTGCCGGAGCAGGTCGGTCGCCTCGTCGGGGTGCAGGGCGGCGAGCACGGAGAGGCCGGCCCGGAAGCGGGGATGCTCCGCCATGGGCATGCCGACCAGCTCCCGCGCCCAGTCGACCAGCTCGGCCCGGCCCGCGTCGGTGATCCGGTAGACGGTGCGTTCCGGGCGTCGGCCCTCGCGCACGCTCTCCACGGCGGCGATCAACTGGTGTTTGTCCAGGTTGCGGATCACCGTGTAGAAGGAGCCCCACTTGAACTCCATGTCCTGGTCCTTGCCCCAGGCGCGCAGTGTGCTGGCCATCTCGTAGGGATGCATGGGCCGCTGGACGAGGGCGGAGAGCACGGCCAGCGCCAGCAGGTTGCCGACCTTGCGCCGCTTCGGCATGACGCACCTCCCAAATACTCGTGGACGAGTATACGCGCGCGAGTATCCGTGTCGCCAGCCCTCGGGCCGATACGACCGGTTCGGACGCCCGGCCTACGATCAACGGGTGGAGGAAGATATCCGGCGGATCGGGATCATGGGTGGCACCTTCGACCCGATCCACCACGGGCACCTCGTCGCGGCCAGCGAGGTGGCGGACCGGTTCGGCCTGGACGAGGTGGTCTTCGTCCCCACCGGGCAGCCGTGGCAGAAGGCCGACGAGCCGGTCAGCCCCGCCGAGGACCGGTACCTCATGACGGTCATCGCCACCGCCTCCAACCCCCGCTTCCAGGTCAGTCGCGTCGACATCGACCGCAGCGGCCCGACCTACACGGTCGACACGTTGCGCGACCTCCAGGCCGAGTACGGCGCCAAGGTCCAGCTCTTCTTCATCACCGGAGCGGACGCGCTGCAACGCATCCTGTCCTGGAAGGACCTGGACGAGATCTTCGAGCTGGCCCACTTCGTCGGGGTGACCCGGCCCGGTTTCGCGCTGACCGACAAGCACCTCCCGGCGGACACGGTCAGCCTGATCCAGGTGCCCGCGATGTCCATCTCGTCGACCGACTGTCGTGCCCGGGTCGCCCGGGGTGAGCCGGTCTGGTACCTGGTGCCTGACGGTGTGGTGCAGTACATCGCCAAGCGACGCCTCTATCAGTCCTGATCGCGTCCGGTATGTGCTGGTTGGTGCGTCTAACCGACCAGAACTGACGGGTCGGGACCTCGCCGGGTGTGAGACGCTTGGAGGATCGCACGCCTGATCGAAGGAGAACGGTGACAGTTTCCGAACGCGCGCACGAGCTGGCGATCGCCGCCGCCCAGGCAGCCGCCGACAAGAAGGCGCAGGACATCGCGATCATCGACGTCGGCGACCAGCTCGCCATCACGGACGCGTTCCTGCTCGCCGCCGCCCCCAACGAGCGCCAGGTGCTCGCCATCGTCGACGCCATCGAGGAGCGCCTGCTGGAGCTTCCGGAGAAGGCCAAGCCGATCCGGCGCGAAGGCGAGCGGGGTGGCCGCTGGGTGCTGCTCGACTACGTCGACATCGTGGTACACGTCCAGCACACCGAGGAGCGCGAGTTCTACGGGCTCGACCGCCTCTGGAAGGACTGCCCCACCATCCCGTTCGTCGACCGCGACCTGGTCGAGGCCGACGCCAGCGGGTCCGCCGCAGCCGAATGACCCGGCTGATCGTCTGGCGGCACGGCAACACCGACTGGAACGCCGCCAACCGCGTCCAGGGGCAGACCGACGTACCCCTCAACGAGCTGGGCCGCGACCAGGCCCGCGCCGCCGCGCCGCTGCTCGCGTCGCTGCGTCCGGACGCCATCGTCTCCAGCGACCTGGGCCGCGCCGCGGAGACCGCCGCGGCGCTGGCCGCGCTCACCGGCCTCGGGGTACGCACCGACGCCCGGCTGCGCGAGCGGCACTTCGGCCGGTGGCAGGGCCTGCACCTCACCGAGGTCGCCGAGCGCTTCCCCGGCGAGTACGCGCGCTGGCGGGCCGGCGACCCGGCGCCGGGCGCGGATCTGGAGCCGCTGCACGAACTCGGTGAGCGGGTCGCCGCCGCGTTCCTGACGGCGGCCGACGCGACGCCCGGCGGGACGGTGGTCCTCGCCACCCACGGCGGCGCCTCCCGCCAGGGCGTCGGCCACCTGCTCGGCTGGCCCTCCGAGGTGCTGCGCACCATCGGCTCACTGGCCAACTGCCACTGGACCGAGCTGCGACACGACGACGTCCGGGGCTGGCAGCTCCGTGGCCACAACGTCGGCCTCGTCACCGCCCCGGCCGTCGTCGACGCGGTCTGAGCGCCGATCCGGCCCGGGTCGGCGCTCGCACCTCGGCGCGGCGGGTCGTGATCGGCTAGCGTGCCGGGCATGCCCGTCGCGGTCGTCATCGACTCCACCGCCTACCTCCCACCCGAGCTGGTGCTGCGGCACCGGCTGACCGTCGTCCCGCTGACCGTCGTGCTCAACGGGGCGGAGGGATTGGAGGGGGTGGAGACCCAACCCGCCGACGCCACCCGCGCGCTGGGCGAACGGCGGGTGTCGGCCAGCACGTCCCGGCCGGCGCCCGAACAGTTCGCCCGGACGTACCGTCGTCTCCTCGACGACGGCGCCGACGGCGTCGTCTCGGTGCACATCTCCGCCGGCCTGTCCGGCACCGTCGAGGCCGCCCGCCTGGCCGCCGTCGACCTCGGCGGTCGGGTCGAGGTCGTCGACAGCCGCTCCGCCGGCATGGGCCTCGGCTTCCCGGCCATCGCCGCCGCCACCGCCGCCGAGGCCGGGGCGGACCTGGCCGGCGTACGCGACGCGGCGCTCGCCGCGGTGGCCCGGACCACCGTCTGGTTCTACGTCGACACGTTGGAGTTCCTCCGCCGGGGCGGCCGGATCAACGCCGCCGAGGCGCTGCTCGGCACCGCCCTGTCGGTCAAGCCGATCATGCACATGCCGGACGGCGCGATCGTGCTGCGGGAGAAGGTGCGTACCGCCAGTCGGGGAGTCGCCCGGCTCGTCGACCTGGCCGTCGAGGCGGCCGGCGACGACGACGTCGACCTGGGCGTACACCACCTGGCCGCGCCGCAGCGCGCCGAGGCGCTGCTCGCCGCGCTCACCGCGCGCCTGGGCGAACGGGTGCACGACACGTACGTCTCCGAGGCGGGCGCGGTGGTCGCCGCACACGCCGGGCCGGGTCTGGCCTGTGTCGTCGTGCACCGTCGGCCCGGGAGCTGAGATCGTGGCCGGCGCGTGCGTGGTGACCGGTGGTGGCCGTGGCGTCGGTCGGGCCGTGACGCGACGGCTGGTGACTGCCGGCGTGACCGTCGTCGTCGTGGAGCGCGACGCCGAGGCGGTGGACTGGCTCGCCGGGCACCCGGCCGCCGATCGCCTGCTCGCGGTGGTCGGCGACGCTGGTGACGAGCGGGTGGCCGAACACGCCGCCGAGGTGGCCGAACGCATCGCCCCGCTGACCGGCTGGGTGAACAACGCGGCGATCTTCCGGGACGCCGCCCTGCACACGGCGTCGGCCGACATCGTGCTGGACCTGATCGGGCTGAACCTGCGTCCGGCCGTGGTGGGCGCCGCCGTGGCGGTGCGCCGCTTCCTGGCCGCCGGCACGGGCGGCGCGATCGTGAATGTCTCGTCGCACCAGGCCCGCCGGCCGGTGCCGGGCGCTCTGCCGTACGCCACGGCGAAGGCCGCCGTGGAGGGGCTGACCCGGGCGCTGGCCGTCGAGTACGGACGGCACGGCATCCGCGCCAACGCCGTCGCGCTCGGCTCGATCGCCACCGAGCGGCACGCCGAGTACCTCGCCGCGCAGGAGCCCACCCGGGCCGAGTGGATCGACGCCGAGTTGACCCGGCTGCACCCGGTGGGCCGGATCGGGCGTGCCGACGAGGTGGCCGAGGCGGTCGCGTTCCTGCTGTCGCCGGCGGCCAGCTTCGTCAACGGGGTGACCCTGCCGGTGGACGGGGGACGGGCGGCGCTCGGCCTCGACCCGGAGGCCCGCTGATCCGGTGCACTCGGGCCGCCTCCCTCCGGAGACGGCCCGACTGCTGTCCGCTCAGCTTCGCAGGGACCACTGCTGGTTCTGTCCACCGTTGCAGGCCCAGAGGATCAGTTTGGTGCCGTTGGCGGTGGCGGCGCCGTTGGCGTCCAGGCAGAGCCCGGACTGGACGCCGGTGAGGGTGCCGTTGGCGTTGACGTTCCACTGCTGGTTCGCGCCGCCGTGGCAGTCCCAGATGATCACCTGGGTGCCGTTCGCGGTGCCCTGGCCGTTGGCGTCGAGGCACTTGTTGCCGTACACCTGGATCTGCTTGCCGGCCGTGTAGGTCCAGCGTTGCGCGGCGCTGTTGCTGATGCAGTCCCACAGTTGCAGCTGGGTGCCGTTGGTGGTGGCGCCGTTCGGCACGTCGACGCAGCGACCGGACTGCGCGCCCACGATCTGGGCGTTCTGCTGCGGGTTGCCGCCGCTCGCGGGGGTGTAGGCGGCAGCGGCGATGTTCGCCTGCACGGCGTCCTCGGTGGCGGCCGTCGGGTAGCCGGAGGTCAGCACGCCCTCGAAGAAGGTGCCGCGACCGGTGATGCTGTTGTCACCACCGATGCCCAGGAGGATGGCCCCCTCCTTCTTCATCGGGTTGTAGCCGTTGGGCCGCCGACCGTCGAAGTAGGTGGTCAGGCCACCCGACTGCGAGTTCCCGCCGCGGATCGCCCAGTGGTTCGGCTCGCCCTTGACCATGGCCGTGACGAAGCGGTGGTTGATGGACGCGATGTTGTTGTAGCCCGCGTTAACCCCGGAGAACAGGCCCCACTCCAGGTCGGCCATGATCCAGGGACCCGCGCCCGCTCCGTAGCCCCACTGCTTGTTCGCGCCGAAGTAGACCGTCTCCATGATCGCGCGCTCGTCGGCCTGGACGTTGGTCTGCGCGTTGCCGTAGTCGAAGCAGCACCACTGGTTGTAGTGCGTGCCGTCGACGACGGCGTAGATGCCCTCGGGCTGGTCGCCGGTCGCGACGCCGTTGGTGTTGTTGTTGCGGTAGCCGGTGCCGGGGGCGATGTAGACGCCGTACGCCTTCTGGCCGCCGATGGTGACCGGTGCCGCCTTCGCGTCGGCGAGGTTGTCGTACCCGCCGGGGGCCGGGCCGGTGAAGCCGCCGGGAGGCGCCTGCGTGAGCCGGTTGTTGCGGCCGGACTGGTCGTAGATGATCGTGATCACGCAGCTCGTGTTGGCGCAGAACGTGTCCTGGGTGGCGGCGTTGGCGACGCCACCGGCGCTGAGCACGCCGACGTCGCGGGTGGTGTTGTCCGATGATCTGCGCACCTGGTAGAGCGGGCCGTTGTACGCGCCGTACAGGGCCCGGGTGGTGCTGTGCGCGGCGACGCACGGCGTGCCGCCGGAGGCGTAGATGTCGCACGGGCCGGTGCCGGCCGCCCGGGCGACGCCTGGCGTCTCCGTGACCAGGTAGACGCCGGCCCCGGCGACGAGGACCAGCAGGGTCCCCGCTGCGGCCAGCAGGCGGTGCAGCCTTCTCTTCACGTCCATGGTTCCCCTCAGGTGGCGGTGGTGGGGGGTGATGATAGCGTTAACATTAATCCTCATCCATGAATGCGCGCTACCTCCGGGTGGTCGGTGGCCCGTGCTCCCGTAGCAGACGCGAGCATGATCAGGGCGTTGTCCACAGAGGCCCCGGTTGTCCACAGGTCGGGCCAGCGAGGCGGCCGTCGTGACGTCCGGCGTCCTAGCGTCACGGCGTGGCAGAGGACGAGGAGACAGCGGTACGCCAGCGTCTGCGCCGGTTGACCGCCGCGACGGGCGACGCGACGCCGCTTCCGTCGGGGGCCGACGCGTCGGCAGCGGACGTGCCCGCCGACCCACAGCGGGGATGTCTTCCAGATGGCGATCAGCCCGGCGGTATGGCGCGGCTGCCCGGCCCCGGAGCATTCGACCCGGGCAGGCGCGGAGTACGGGCGCTGGCCGCCGTGGCCCTCGTGGTGGTGCTGGCCGCGGCCGGTTGGGCCTGGCGGTCCCGACCACACGCGGAACCGGTCACCCCACCGGTGGGCGAGGCCACCTCGGCCGTCGTGGCCGGGCAGGCCAGCGCGTCGGCGTCCGGCGAGCTGGTGGTGACGGTCGCGGGCAAGGTGCGCAAACCCGGGCTGGTGCGGGTTCCGGCCGGGGCCCGACTCGCCGACGCCCTCTCCGAGGCCGGTGGCCCGCTGCCCGGCGTCGACGTGGCGCTGCTCAATCCCGCTCGCAAGCTCGCCGACGGTGAGTTGATCGTCGTCGGGGTTACGCCCCCGCCGGCACCCGGACCCGCCGCCGGTCCGGCCCCCGCCGGTGCGCCGGCCCCCGGCGCGGCGCTGAACCTGAACACCGCGACACTTGCCCAGCTCGACGCGCTGCCCGGGGTGGGGCCGGTACTCGCCCAGCGCATCCTCGCCTACCGGGACCAGCGCGGCGGGTTCACGGCCGTCGGTGACCTGCGCCAGGTCGAGGGCATCGGCGACGCGCGCTATGAGCAGCTCAAGGACCTGGTGACGGTGTGAACGTCCCACCCGTCGTCGGCGACCCGCCGCCACCGGACCTCCGGCTCGCCGGGCTGGCCGTGGCCGCCTGGCTCACCGCGCTCGCCGGACTGCACCTCGGCCCCCGACCGCTGCTGCTGGTGGCCGGCGGAGCAGCCGTGTCGACCGCGCTGAGCACCCTGCACCTGCTCGGTCGGCTCGGTCGCCCAAGGGCTCTCGCCCGCCGTTTCGGCTGGATCGTCGTCGCGGTCGGTCTCGGCGTCCTCTGCGGCGCGGCGGCGACCTCGGCCCGGCTGGTCGTGCGGGACGCGCCGCCGGTCCGCGCCCTTGCCGAGAAGCGCGCCCCGGTCACCGCCGACCTCGTCGTGCGGGACGATCCGCGCCCCATCCGCTCCGCCGGGCGTCCCGGCATGCTGCTGGTGTCGGGCGAGCTGATCCGGCTGACCGGTCCCGACGGCCAGCCGCTCCGAGCGTCGGTACGGGTGCTGGTCCTCGCCACCGACCCCGGCTGGCGAGGGCTGTTGCCGGGGCAGCGGCTGACCGCCGACGGGCGGCTCGGCCTGCCGCGCGGCGGTGACCTCACCGCGGCGGTCCTCGCGACCACCGGTCCACCCCAGCGGCGCGGTACGCCGTCGTGGGCGCAGCGCGCCGCCGGCACTCTGCGCGCGGGTCTGCAACGGGCCTGCGCGCCGCTGCCCGACGACCCGGGTGGTCTGCTGCCGGGACTGGTGGTGGGGGACACCAGCCGCCTGTCGCCCGCCGTCGAGGAGGACTTCCGGGCGACCGGCATGACGCACCTCAATGCCGTCTCGGGCAGCAACGTCGCGATCGTGGTGGGTGCGGTGCTGCTGGTGGCGCGCTGGGCACGCGCCGGTCCGTGGCTCGCCGGTGTGCTCTGTGGGGTGGCGCTGGTGGGCTTCGTCATCCTGGTGCGTCCGTCACCGAGCGTCGTACGGGCCGCCACGATGGGGGCGATCGGGCTCGTCGCGCTGGCCGCCGGTCGACCCCGGGCCGCGCTGCCCGCGCTGGCCGCCGCCGTCACCGTGCTGGTGCTCGTCGACCCCGAGTTGGCGGGCGACGCCGGGTTCGCGCTGTCCGTACTGGCCACCGCGGGTCTGCTGCTGCTCGCGCCGCGTTGGCGCGACGGGCTGCGCCGTCGGGGCGTACCGGCCGGGTTGGCCGAGGCGTTGGCGGTACCGGCGGCCGCCCAGGTGGCCTGCGGGCCGGTCGTCGCCGGAATCTCCGGCACGGTCAGCCTGGTGGCGGTGCCGGCCAACCTGCTGGCGGTGCCGGCCATCGCGCCGGCGACGGTGCTGGGGGTGACGGCCGCGCTGCTGTCGCCGGTCTGGCCGGCCGGGGCCGGGTTCGTCGCGTGGCTGGCGAGCTGGCCGGCCTGGTGGCTGGTCGTCATCGCCCGCCACGGCGCCCGCCTGCCGGCCGGCACCCTGGCGTGGCCGGGTGGGGCGGCCGGTGCCCTGCTGCTGGCCGGGCTGACCGTCGCGTTTCTGGTGGCCGCGCGCCGCCCGCTGGTGCGCCGGTTGGTGGCGGTGGTCGCGGTCGCCGTCCTGGTGGGCGCTCTCGGGGTCCGGTTGCTCGCCAGCGGCTGGCCGCCGCCCGGCTGGGTGGTGGTGGCGTGCGCCGTGGGGCAGGGGGACGCCCTCGTGCTGCGCGTCGCGCCCGGCCGGGCGGTGCTGGTCGACACCGGGCCGGAGCCGGGCGCGGTGGACGCGTGTCTGCGACGGCTCGGCATCCGGGAGGTGTCGCTGCTGGTGGTCAGCCACTTCCATCTCGACCACGTGGGCGGGGTGGCCGGGGTGTTCCGGGGGCGACGGGTGGCCGCCGTGCTGACCCCGCCGTCGACGGACCCGGCGAGCGGTCGGGCGGCCGTCCGCGCGGCGGCGACCGGCGGCCGGGCCACGATGCGGGACACCACCGCCGGGGCACGTCACCGGGTCGGCGGTGTCGAGCTGCTGGTGCTCGGACCGCCGTATCCGCTGGCCGGCACCCGCTCGGACCCGAACAACAACTCGCTGGTGCTGCGCGCCACGGTCGCCGGCGTCTCGGTCCTGCTGCCCGGCGACGCCGAGACCGAGGAGCAGCACGCCGTCCTAGTCCGGACGCCGCCCGACCAGCTACGGGCGGACGTGCTGAAGGTCGCGCACCACGGCTCGGCGTACCAGGACGAGAGCTTCCTCGCCGCCGTGCGGCCGGCCGTGGCGCTGGTGCCGGTCGGCACGGGCAACACGTACGGGCATCCGAACCCGGCGCTGCTGTCCCGGTTGAGCCGGCACGGCGCCCGGGTCCTGCGGACCGACACCGACGGCGACGTGGCGGCGATCCGGACCGCCGACGGCCTGGCGGTGGCCCGTCGAGGGGTACCGCCGGGACGGCCACCGTGAGGGGGACCGTCGGTCGCGTGGAAATTGCGCGCACTCGACCCAGAATCCTAGTCATTTGCGGATTAGGTGGTGAACCGAGATAAATGTCTGGATTTGCGCTAAGTGCGGGCTGCGCCGACCGGGCGGCGAATGAGCAGGCCCGTACCCGCCGTGGGCCGTGCGAATATGGGCGACGTGACCCCCGCCAGCCTCGCCCCCATTGTGCTCGTCCTCGGCGACGAGGAGCTGCTCGCCACGCGCGCGGTCTCCGAAGCTGTCGAACGGGCCCGCGCCACCGACCCCGAGGTGGACGTCCGCGAGTACCAGGCGGGTGCGCTCACCGTCGGCGAGATAGCCGAGATGCTCAGCCCGTCGCTGTTCGGCGGCCGGCGGCTGCTCGTCCTGCGCTCCGGCCAGGACGCCCGCAAGGACCTGGTCGCCGCGCTGCTGGCGTACGCGAAGAATCCCGACCCGGAGGTGCAGCTCCTGGTGCTGCACCTGGGCGGCGCCAAGGGCAAGGCGTTCGCCGACGGGCTGCGGTCGGCCGGCGCGACGGTGGTGCCGGCGGCCAAGCTCAAGGGCCACCGCGACCGGGTCGCCTTCGTCCGCGACGAGATCCGGCGGGCCGGCGGCCGGTGCCCCGACGACGCCGCCGAGGCGCTGATCGCGGCGGTCGGCAACGACCTGCGCGAACTGGCCGCCGCCTGTTCCCAGCTCATGGCCGACACCGACGGGCGGATCAGCGCCGAGACGGTATCCCGCTACTACCGGGGACGGGTCGAGGTGACCGGCTTCACCGTGGCGGACGCCACCATGGTCGGCGACGTGCCGGCCGCCCTGGAAGCGCTGCGCTGGGCCCTGCACGTCGGTGTCGACCCGGTGCCCATCGCCGACGCCCTGGCCGACGGGGTGCGGACGGTGGCCCGGGTGGCGTCGGCCGGACGGGGCAACGCGTACCAGCTCGCCAGCAGCCTCGGCATGCCGGCGTGGAAGATCGAACGGGCGCAGCGACAGGGGCGCGGCTGGACCCCGGAAGGACTGGTCCGCGCCATGCAGGTCGCTGCGGAGTGCAACGCGGCCGTCAAGGGCGGCTCGGACGACCGGGCGTACGCCCTGGAACGGGCGGTCTTCTCGGTGGCGGCGGCCCGGCAGGGCAGCAGTCGGTGACGGGGCCGAACCGTACGGCGTGGGCCACCGTGTCCGCCGACGAGGAGCGGTACCGGCCGCTCTACGCCCGGCTCCTCGGCCTGCGGTTCGTCAACCCCGGTGGGGTGCTCTGCTTCCTGTTCTTCGAGGGCGCCATCGCCCTGGCCGTGCTGCTCGCCCTCGCGGAGCTGGTCACCTGGTGGGCGGTGCTGGTGCTACCCGTGGTGGTGGCGGCGATGGTCAAGCTCAACGACATGGTGGCCGCGGTGGTGGTCCGTTCCGCCGCGCTCGTACCCGAACAGGAGCGGGACCGCTTCCGCCGGCAGATGGAGCCGGTGGTCGGCCGGGCCCGGGTCGAGTGGAGCGCCGTGACTCCGGTGGTGGTCCGACCCGACCCGGTGCGGCCCAGACGCCGCAGGGACCCGCTGGACTGACGGCCGCCGAAGCGCAGGCGCGCGCCGGTTCGTGGACACACGGAAGCCCCGGACCTCGGTCCGGGGCTTTCCGAATCAGTCTGACGACGAAGCGTCAGGCGGAGAGCGTCACCACGCGCTTCGCGATCGCCGACTTGCGGTTCGCGGCCTGGTTGGCGTGGATCACGCCCTTGCTGACGGCCTTGTCCAGCTTGCGCGAGGCATCCTGCATGAGAGCGGTGGCCTTCTCGACGTCACCGGCCTCGGCGGCCTCGTGGAACTTCCGGACGGCGGTCTTCAGCGACGACTTGACCGACTTGTTGCGCAGCCGGGCCTTCTCGTTCTGCCGGTTGCGCTTGATCTGGGACTTGATGTTCGCCACGCGACAGCCTCGTCTTGATAGCTCGGGTTGGTCAGCTTGCGCACGGCATGACGACATGAGTCATCGCCGCGCGAAAAGCCAGGTTACCAGGTCGCCCGGGGACAAGCCAAAACGGCTCCACCCGACCGCGCCTGCTCGACTCCCGCGCCCAGTGGGTGCGGGAGCCGTGATCCACCCGGCTTCCTGCGAACCAGGGTATCCGCCGGCCGCTGACCGCCCGATTTCCGGAAAGCCGGGGTGGACCACGGGACGGCCCGCGCGAGGACGCCGGCGCGGTCACCGCCAGCCCTGCCGGCGGGCGAGCCAGTCGAGGGCCTGTCTTCCGCTGGACCGCTGGTGCGTGGACCGGTGCGGTGAGGCCGTCACCGATGTCGCGTCCGCCCCGGTGAGGTAGTAGCCGGCCAACGCGGCGAGGGTGGCGTCCAGCGCGTCCGGGGGAGCGCCCGCGCTCGCCGGGTGCGCGGCGAAGATCCGATCGACGTCCAGGCCGCCGTCGGATGCGGTGAGCAGCAGCGTGACCAGGTCGAACCAGGCCGGTCCGGTGCAGGCCCAGGTCCAGTCGCAGATCCAGGCCCGGCCGTCCCGGCCGATGAGCACGTTGTCCACCCGCAGGTCGCCGTGGATCACGCCGGTCGCCCCGTCCGCGTACGCGGGGAGGCGGGACTCCAGCGCCACCAGCTCGGGGAGTCTGCCCCGGGCGGCGGCGGGCAGCGCGGGGAGCGGCTCCCGGCCCGCGGCGACCTCCTCCCACCAGAGGATGTCCGAGCGGGCCAGGTCGGCCAGGCGGGGGAGGCCGAGCGCGGTCAGGCCGGTCGGTGGATCGGCGAGCACGGCGGCGACCTCGGCGTACGCGGCGAGGGTGGCGTCCAGCTCGGCCCGCGCCCAGGGCAGGCGTGGGAGGTGGCCGTCGACCGCTTCGGCGCAGAGCACGAACCAGCCGGCCTCGTCCAGCGTCCACCGCAGGCGGGGCGCGGGCAGGTCGGTCGGCAGCCGGTCGAGGATCGCCGCCTCCCGGGCGTACCCCTGAACCAGGCCCGGCTGCACGGCGGCGGGTGCCGCCTTGACGAAAGCCCGACCGCCGTCGGCGGTGTGCAGCACGGCGGCGAAGCCCCGGGTGAAGCCGGCGGTGGCAACCTGGGCGGTGACCACCGGCGCGCCGAGCCGGTCGGCGATCGCGGCCCGCAGCGCCGCCGGCAGCTCCGGCCACGACGGGCGCGACGCGCTCGCGTGGTACGGCACTGGCGGTGGCGGGGAGGACACCCCACCATGCTCCCCCGGGGTACATGCGCGGCGCGCGGCGACACTGCCAGACTGCCAACCCATGAGGACCGAGGACTTCTGGCAGCTGATCGACCAGGCCCGCGCCGGGGGCGGGGGTGAGCCCGGGCCGGTCGCCGCGCGGGCCGTGGCGCTGCTCGCCGAGCGCGATCCGCAGGACATCGTCGGGTACGCCCAGCACCAGGCCAGAGTGCTGGCCGCCTCGCACAAGGCGGACCTGTGGGGCGCGGCGTACCTGATCAACGGTGGGGCGTCGGCGGAGGGTTTCGAGCACTTCCGGGGCTGGCTGATGACCCAGGGTCGGGCGGTGTTCGCCCGCGCGGTCGGCGACCCCGACTCGCTGGCCGAGCTGCCCCAGGTGCGGGCCGCGTCGCTCAGCGGGGAGGAGTTCTCCGCCGAGCAGATGCTGGCGGTGCCGTGGGACGCGTACCGCAGGGCCACCGCGTCGGAGCTGCCGACGGACCGCGAGCCGGTCCGGACGCCGAACCTCAACGACTTCTGGGACTTCGACGACGAGTCCGAGGCCCGCCGCCGGCTGCCCCGGCTGGCCGCGCTCTTCGTGGAGCCGCCGATGGAGTGAGGCGTCCCGGGGGCCGATCCGTCGCCCGCGCAGTGGGCGTACCCCGGCGGCGTGGGAACATGGAGGGGGTCGGCGGCGCGCCGGCCTGTTCACGTCAGCCGACTAGAACGGACCGCTGTGCCACCGAAGCTCGATCCCGGCGCGAACGCCCCTGGTGCCACCGACCCCGGTCGCATCCGGAACTTCGGCATCATCGCCCACATCGACCACGGGAAGTCGACCCTGGCCGACCGGATGTTGCAGCTCACCGGCGTGGTCGACCCCCGGCAGATGCGCGCGCAGTACCTGGACCGGATGGACATCGAGCGCGAACGCGGCATCACCATCAAGAGCCAGGCCGTGCGCATGCCGTGGACCATCCGCGAGGGCGAGCGGACCGGCGAGCAGGCCGTGCTCAACATGATCGACACCCCGGGGCACGTCGACTTCACGTACGAGGTGTCCCGGTCGCTGGCCGCCTGCGAGGGCGCCGTGCTGCTGGTCGACGCCGCCCAGGGCATCGAGGCGCAGACCCTGGCCAACCTCTACCTGGCCCTCGAGAACGACCTGCGCATCATCCCGGTGCTCAACAAGATCGACCTGCCGGCCGCCCAGCCGGAGAAGTACGCCGAGGAGCTGGCCCACCTCATCGGCGGTGACCCCGCCGACTGCATCCGAGTCTCCGGCAAGACCGGCGAGGGCGTACCGCACCTGCTCGACGAGATCGTCCGGCAGTTCGTCCCGCCGGTCGGCGAGGCCGAATCGCCCGCCCGGGCGATGATCTTCGATTCGGTGTACGACGTGTACCGCGGCGTCGTCACGTACGTCCGGGTCATCGACGGCCGGATCAGCGCCCGCGACCGGATCAAGATGATGTCCACCGGCGCCGTGCACGAGCTGCTCGAGATCGGCGTCATCTCACCCGAGATGGTCAAGGCCGAGGCGCTCGGGGTCGGCGAGGTCGGCTACCTGATCACCGGTGTGAAGGACGTCCGGCAGTCCCGGGTCGGTGACACGGTCACCATCAACGCCCGGCCGGCGGCCGAGCCGCTGGGTGGCTACAAGGACCCGAAGCCGATGGTCTACTCCGGCCTCTACCCGATCGACGGGTCCGACTACCCGAACCTGCGCGAGGCCCTGGACAAGCTCAAGCTCAACGACGCCGCCCTGGACTACGAGCCGGAGACCTCCGGCGCGCTCGGCTTCGGCTTCCGCTGCGGCTTCCTCGGCCTGCTCCACCTGGAGATCATCCGGGAGCGGTTGGAGCGCGAGTACAACCTCGACCTCATCTCCACCGCGCCCAACGTCGTCTACCGGGCGATCACGGACGACGGCGAGGAGATCGTCGTCACCAACCCGAGCGAGTACCCGACCGGCAAGATCGCCGAGGTGTACGAGCCGGTGGTGCGGGCCACCGTGCTGACGCCCAACGACTACGTGGGCGCGGTCATGGAGCTGTGCCAGGGCCGGCGCGGCAGCCTGCTCGGCATGGACTACCTCTCCGCCGACCGGGTGGAGCTGCGCTACACGCTGCCCCTCGCCGAGATCATCTACGACTTCTTCGACCAGTTGAAGAGTCGTACCAAGGGGTACGCCTCGCTGGACTACGAGCCCTCCGGCGAGCAGGCGTCCGACCTGGTGAAGGTGGACATCCTGCTGCACGGCGAGCCGGTGGACGCGTTCAGCGCCATCGTGCACAAGGACAAGGCGTACAACTACGGCGTCACCATCGCCGCGAAGCTCCGTACGCTCATCCCGCGCCAGCAGTTCGAGGTGCCCATCCAGGCGGCCATCGGCAGCCGGGTGATCGCCCGGGAGACCATCCGCGCCATCCGCAAGGACGTGCTCGCCAAGTGCTACGGCGGTGACATCAGCCGTAAGCGCAAGCTGCTGGAGAAGCAGAAGGAAGGCAAGAAGCGGATGAAGATGGTCGGCCGCGTCGAGGTGCCCCAGGAGGCCTTCATCGCCGCCCTCTCCTCCGACTCCGGCGACGCCAAACCCACCGGCAAGAAGTAGCCCCCCACCCCCCACCCCCCACCCCCCCCCCC
>NZ_JBFAMS010000030.1:0-44738 GCF_040656575.1 Micromonospora sp. NPDC049801
CGGATACCGGTGTTGTATCCGGACGAAACCGCAACGCCGCCGGTCGTCGTCCGGGCCCGCCGCAGGCCGGCCAGTTCTTATGAAACAGGCCCTAGTCCGCCAGCACGGCGGCTGCTCTGGCTCGTAGCGACCGGCGCTCCAGGGCGGGGGGCGGCCAGACCAGCCAGTGTCGTCGCCCAACTCGGCGAATCGCTGCGAGGGCTCATCCTCGTGTGCGCCCACGATCCCTGAACCGCTCCTGGCACTCCCCGTTGCGCTGACGCGCAGACGACCAGGCGGAATGGTGCGTCAGTCGCAACCTCACGACCGATTTGCCTACAGGTATTAGGTAGAAGCATAATATCTGTAGGCAGATAGGGGAGCGTGATGGATAGACCAGGACTGACGCCGGAGCGTCTGACCCGAGCGGGGGCGGAACTGGCCGACGAGGTCGGCTTCGACCAGGTCACCGTCTCGGCGCTCGCTCGACGGTTCGACGTCAAGGTCCCGAGCCTGTACTCGCACCTGAAGAACTCACAGGACCTCAGGATCCGCATCGCGCTGTTCGCGCTCAAGGAACTCGCTGACCGCGTCGCCGATGCCGTCGCCGGTCGAGCCGGCAGGGACGCGCTAGCCGCGTTCGCTGACGCCTACCGCGACTACGCCAGGGAACACCCGGGCCGCTATGCCGCCACCCGGCTCCGGCTCGATCGGGAAACGGCGGCCGCCAGTGCCGGTGTCCAGCACGCGCAGATGGCTCGGGCGATCTTGCGGGGTTACGGGTTGGACGAGCCGGACGCGACCCACGCGGTCCGCATGTTGGGCAGCGTGTTCCACGGCTACGTCAGCTTGGAGCTGGCCGGCGGTTTCGAACACAGCGCTCCCGACGCGCTGGAATCCTGGGAATGGATCGTGGATTCGCTCGACGCGGTGTTACGCACCCGCAGCACTCGCTGACCCGACGACGGCCGCACCACCGCCAGCGCTTCGCAGCGCGGCGCGCCGATGAACATCGAGATCTCGATCGAGAGGCTTGAGGCAATGCCCACCGAACACCAGTGGATCACCACCCCGGTCACCGCGGGCCTGGTGCGCGGGTTTGTCGATCTGGAGGCGACCGCGCGCGGTCTACTGCCGCACCGACTGACCGCCCGGGCCCGCCAGCAGATCCCCGACGACCAACTGGCCATGGCCGAGGCCCAGCCGTCCGGCGTACGGCTGGCCTTCCGTACCCGGGCCACCACCATCGAACTGGACACCCTGCCCACCAAGCGGGTCTACCAAGGCTTCCCGGCCCCACCGGACGGCGTCTACGACCTGCTGATCAACGGGCGCCTGGCCGCGCAGGCGTCGGTGCCCGAAGGCAACGTCCGGACGGTTACCAACATGTTCACCCAGACTTCCGTGCTGACCGAAGGGCCGTCCGGCACCGCCCGCTTCGCGGGTCTGCCGGAGGGTGAGAAAGACATCGAGATCTGGCTTCCACACACGGAGATCACCGAGTTGATCGCGCTGCGCACCGACGCGCCCGTTGAGCGGACCCCGCCCACCGGAAGCAGGACGTGGCTGCACCACGGCAGTTCCATCAGCCACGGCTCGAACGCCACTCATCCCACCGCCATCTGGCCAGCCCTGGCCGCGGCCGAGGGCGGCGTGGAGTTGGTCAACCTGGGATTCGGCGGGAGCGCGCTGCTCGACCCGTTCACCGCCCGCGCCATGCGGGACATCCCCGCTGACCTGATCAGTGTCAAGATCGGCATCAACATCGTCAACAGCGACGTGATGCGTCTGCGCGCCTTCACCCCTGCGGTCCACGGCTTCCTCGACACGGTCCGCGAGGGGCACCCGACCACACCACTGCTGGTCGTGTCCGCCATCCTGTGCCCGGTGCAGGAGGACACGCCCGGTCCCCTCGTGCCGGACTTCGAGGGCGGGACGCTGCGCTTCAAGGCCACCGGCGATCCGGCCGAACGCAGCGCTGGGCGGCTGACCCTCAACGTCATCCGTGACGAACTCGCCCGGATCGTCGAACAGCGCTCGGCCGAAGACCCGAACCTGCACTACCTCGACGGACGTGACCTCTACGGCGAGGCGGACTACGCCGAACTCCCACTCCCCGACGAGGTGCACCCCGATTCCGCCGGACACCGCCGTATCGCCGAGAACTTCGCGCGGCTCGCGTTCGGCGACGGCGGCCCCTTCGCCACCAAGACCGGCTGACCGCCTGTCGCGCGCCGAGCAGCGGCGGACGAGGTGGCGGCGTACCCGCGGGCGCTCCCCCACGAGGCCAACTCGGGCGACGTCTGCGCCCGTGCCCAGCCTGCCGGACCCTGACCCCGCCAGACCTCGTCCGCCCCGGTCACCCACTACCAGGCGCGCAAGACCCACTGCTGGGCGGGGGTGCTGTTACAGGGCCATTGCCACACGGCGTTGCCTGCGACGGGGTCGCCCCAGGGAACATCGACGCACTGCCCGGTCTGGAGGTTCCGTAGCGCGTACCCATTCGCTCCCGGTACCTGCGTAGCGGACCAGAGCTGCCGCGCGACGCCCAGGCAGTCCCACAGTTGTAGCGTCTGGCCCGCTGCCGGGTTACCCCAGGGCACGTCGAGACACTTGGGGCCCTCTGCCGACCAGAGCGAGCTGACAAGCTGGTAGTAGACGACGCCGTTCCACCTTCCCTCGTAGACCATCGTCCACTTCTGGGCCGGGCCGTCGTAGCAGGGCCACTGCTTGATCGCCGTGCCGTTGGCAGTACTGGAGTACGACACGTCGATGCACAGGCTGCCGAAGGGGTACTCGCTGGTAGCCGAGCTCTGGGATCTGAATGAGTATTCGGCGGCGGCGCTCGCAGGTGAGACGGCCACCAGGTTGGCGGCTACGAGTCCGACGCACACCGCGAGCACCGTGGACGTCCGGTTGAGGATGTTCATGAGCATTCCTCTCGGCTGGAGGGGGACGACATCGATGAAGGGGCGGCCGGTCGGCATCAGATACGTCCGCTACAGCGCGGGCGAGGACCGGCCTCAGGTGGGGAAGGGGTGCCGATCGGCAGGGTTACAGGCGCCCACTGGTGTAGAGGTAGTCCAGCAACCGTCCGTCGACCCGGTCCTGGAAGGTGTCGGCCACCGCCGCTTCCGGTTGTTCGTACTCGTAACCGCAGCGCACCCAGCGTTCCGGGACGCTGGCCACGTCCAGGTACCCCTCGTCGATGCTGCCCACCTCGAAGCCGGGCTTCCCGGCCGACTGCCAGCAGCTGAAGAGTTGACCGTCGGCGTTGACCACGGCGCCGTGCCGGCCTCCGGGCACCGAGCAGATGTGGCAGGTGGTTCTCATGCTGGGTCGGACCACCCGGAAACCCGCCTCCAACGCGGCGATACTCCAACTCGCGAACGCGTCGCTCACGGTGTCGATGTGCCGCATGGTGTTGTGGTATCCGAAGCCCGCGTCGCCCACCCAGGCGAACGTCACCGTGCACCGGTCGGGGCTCAGGCCGGTGGCCAGTTCCCCGACGAGGTCGGCGATCCGGTCGAAATTGTGGTGCGACACGTTCACCCGCAGGTTCCAGTTCAGCCCGGTGACCTCTGTCGCACAAGCGACGTTGCGAACGATGGTGTCGAAGGTGGGCGCGCCGGACCGCTTGACCCGGATCTGGTCATGATCCGCCCGGCTGCCGTCGAACGTCACCTGCACGCCGTTGAGACCCGCCGCGTACAGCTCACGGGCCAACCTCGGGGTCAGCAGAACGCCGTTCGTGGTCATCGCGCACTGGTCGAGCCCGATCGCGCGCGCTCGGTCCAGCAGGGTGCGGCAGCCCCGGGGATTGAGCAGCGGCTCACCCCCGAACAGCAGCAGGTACAGGCGATCCAGCTCGCACTGACGCATCCGGTCCCGGGCGAAGGTGATGATGCGATCGACGGTGTCAGTGTCCAGCCAGGCCCGCCGGATCCGCGGCGGCCGTGCGCCGCCCGTGTCGTCCACCCCGGTGTTCTGGAAGCAGTAGGCGCAGCCGAGGTTGCAGGTGGTCGTGGTGAGCACGGTCAGCGAGAACGAGACCGGCACGCGCGGCTCGAACGCCCCCGTGCGGCGGAGGAAGCCCGTGGTGGCAGCGTCCACCGTGCCGTCCGACCCCACACACTCCGGGCGCAGCAGGGTCCAGGTCTGGTTGCCGATGAACCACCAGCCGTGTTCGCTGCGGATCAGCCGCGGTGCGTCGATGTCATCCAGGCGGGTACCGATCATGGCTCTTCCTTCCAGCGTTGGTCCTGATCGTCGGGTCAGCGGGGCCTGTCGGTCGTTCACAGTCGCCGACAGGCCCCGCGGTGCTGCCCCCGGCTAGGCGTTCGGGCCGGCGTCGCGCTGCAACGTGACGTTCTCCGGCGCGCCGATCTGGATCCCGCAGGAGGCGTCCGCGATCTGCGCCGCGCTGCGGTTGGCGAGAACCCGGCTCACCTCCGGCGCCCCGATCTGGACGCCGCAGGCGGCGGCCTCCTCAACGGAGACGTCCGGCCCCCGGTTGACGAGAATGCCCTCCAGCTCCTCGGCACCGATCTGAATACCGCACATCTGGCCTGCTCCCTTCTCCGGCCGGAACGGCTTCCCGCCGGTCTTGGTGAATACGTGGCGGCAGGGCCGGTAGCAGATACCGATCCGTCGGACTCTCTCCCGACCGAGTGCCGCCGGTCAGCGACGGTGTCCGCGATGGAGGTCTGCGGATCTGCGGCGCAGGCGTCCCCGCCGGCCCCCGTGGGACCGCGCACGGGGCCGCCTCAGTTGTCCGGGCACAATCCGGTAGCCCGGACCGGCTGAGCGCTGTCCAGATAGGCCGCAGCTATCCAGCCGGTGTCGCCGAGGACGGTCGTCCGGGCCCACGCGTTGTCGCCCTTGACGGCTTCCCCGGTGCGGTAGCAGGTCACCCGGCCCAGCGTGCCGTCGGGCACCTTGCGCAGCACCCGGTCACCCGTGGACGGGCCGGCGCGCAGCGACGCGTCGGGGCGGGCCTTCACCGCGACGAGCCGCCCCTCGCCGGGAACCAGGCCGTCCTGGAGCCCCCGGCAGGTGAGCGCCGACGAGCCGATCCACATGATGGTGTAGTCCTCGCCGGCACGTCGCTGGTGGCTGGTGTCGAAGCAGTACGCGGGGCTGTCCTGATCCGGTCCGATGCCCTGGGTGGCCAGATTCAGGAGCGGAATCTGTTTGATCAGGAAGCAGGCGGCCGTGTCGGCGACCGCGCCGAGGCGGCCACGGACGACCGCCACCACGCCGACCGCCCAGGAGTCGCGCCGGCTCTGGTAGATCCGCACCGCCAGCCGGTCGGTCTGGTAGGCGCATTGGACGGCGTCGTTGACCTGCCCGAGCCGGTCGGCGAAGCGGCCGAGGTTGTCGAGGAACTGGTCGACCCGGGGCCGTTGCCCCGGCACGATCCGTCGGGTCACCTCACTGACCAGGTCGACGTACGGCAGGCAGGGGTTTTCGACCGAGGCGTAGCTTGCCTCGTCCAGCTGCGGAAGCAGTCCGCCGCTGCGGGTGCCGGCCGGCGGGCAGCCGCCGCCTCCGGCGATCTTCGCGAGGCCGTCGGCCGTACCCGGGCGGTTCTCGGCACCGCTGCTCGCCGCGCCGCCGTTCGTGCGGCATGCCGTCAGGAGACCGGCCGCCAGGGCGAGCACGGCGAGGCCGGCGGCGAGACCCGCCCGGCGATGGCGCTTCTTCACAGTGTGGTCAGTCATGCCTGGATGGGGGGCCGGACGGCATCCTGGATACCTGCCGTCGGTGCGACTCTGGCGCGGTCGGCTCAGCCGGCACCGAAACAGACGAAGCTCGAGGGCTGATTGCCGCGTACGGCCTCAGCCAGTGCTGCCGCCGGCAATCGGCCCGCGACGACCGCCCGATGATAGGCCGCCATGATCTCCATGGCCGCCTCGTCGGCGACCCGGCTGACGCTCGCGACGACCGTGGCGGTGCCTGCGGCGAGCAGGGCGGTCGGCATGCCGAGCGCCTCGTCGCCGTGCCGCACGTCGGTCAGGCCCAGGTCGCAGCAGGACAGGACCACGGTACGCGGCGCGTTCCGCAGTTCCTGCACGTCGTATCCCAGCAACGGGCCGCCGGCCAGCTCCAGCGTGGAGAACAGCGGGTTCTCGGTCTGGTGCTGCCCATGCGCCGCCACATGGGCGAGGCCGGCGCCGGCCATCGCCGCGAGGGTCGCCGCCGGGGTCGCCTCCGCCCCGGCGAGCAGAACGGCGCCCGGGTGCAGCGACGCCACGACCCGCGCCTCCGCCTGCCCCCGGGGGATTCCCGGTCCCGCCACCACCGTCACCGCCGCCGACCCGGCCGTGGGCCCGCCTGCCTTCAGGCGACGCCGGGCGGCCAGCCAGACCCCGACCGACGGCGTCACCGTGACCGGCCGGGACACGCACGCTGGCAGGGCATGCCACGGCGTGGTCAGCAACAGCCCGGTCGGGACCAGCACCAGGTCCCGGTCGCCGACCAGCGCAAGCACCGGGTCGAGCAGCATCGACTCCACGTGGTCGGCGTCCTGCCGCGTAGCGGCGCGGACCACCGCCGCCAGCCGGGCGGGCATGGACCGGCCCGCCTGCGCGTCCAGGTCGGCGCGTAGTCGTCGTACCGCCTCCTCGGCCAGGCCGCGGTCGCCAAGTACCACCACCGAGGTCGCCCGGTCAGTGACCACCAGCGCGCGCAGGATGTCCCCGGCGGCCACGTACACCACGAGCGCCGCGCCAGCCAGCTCCGCCGTCACGGCGCTCAGCGGCGCCGGCGTCGTCGGCGCCGCGTCCCGGGGGCCCGGCGTCGCCCAGGCGCGCTCCCGGATCATCCGCTGGAGCGCCTCCAACCGACTGTGGAAGGCCAAGGTCGGGCGCCCCGTGAGTTCTGCCTGCCGGACGCGGTGCTGTAGCTGGCGCAGCTCTTCCAGCGCCTCGGCGGCGACCGGGTCGTCGGGCGGCCGCACCGGCGGCAGCAGCAGCGCCTGGGCCCGCGCCCGCTCGGACCACCGGTAGACGGCGATGGCGGAGCCCTCTGCCAACGCTGCGGCGAGCCCCGCCCGGGCCAGGTCGCGGCCGTGCACCGCGGCCCCGGTCTGCAGGTCGGCGCAGCCGAACCGGGCGCGGTGCCGGTGCAGAGCAGCCATTCCGGCCAACAGACTCCGCCGCGCCTCGGCCGACCGGCCGGCCGAGGCCGCCACCTCCGCACGGGCCATGTGCCAGAGCAGGCGCGTGTCGAGCCGATCGGTCCGTCGCGGTCCGGACTGTCGCCCGATCAGCTCCGCCGCCCGGCGGGGTCGGCCCGCGGCCACCAGCGCCCGGGCCTTGACCAGACCGGCGACCCGAGCATCCTCCGGCAGCCCGAGCCGGGCCAACCGGCCGGCCAGCACCCCGGCGCGCCGGGCCACCGTCGCCTGGTCGACCTCGCCGACCGCCTGGTCGGCGCGGAGCTCGAACAGGGCAGCCAGGGCCGCACGGCGGACGTTCGTACGGCCGAGGAAAGCGACCCGGGCACGTCGGGCCCACCGCGCGGCAGCGACCGGTTCGCCGGCAAGCAGGGCCGCCTCCGCACGAACCTGAAGGGCATCGGCGTACGTGTGTCCGAGCTGCTGCTGCGCCGCCCGCTCCACCGCGCTGGCGAGTTGCCGTTCGGCCTCGCGGTACAGCCCGGCCGCGACCAGCGCGCGAGCCCGTTCCACGGCCAGGTTGGCGAGCCGGCCCGGCGCGAGCACCTGGTAGTCGGCGTCGGACTGGGCGAAGGCACGCAGCGCGGCGGGCAGGTCACCGGCGATCACGTCCAGACAACCCAGGTTCGTCCGCGCCATGGCCACGTGCAGACCGAGCCCGTACCGGGCGGCGACCTCCGCGCAACGCCGCAGGTCGGCGCGGGCGAGCCGGACGTTGCCCGCCTCCACGTGCACGAGGCCGCGATTGTTGAGCGCCTTGACCAGATCAAGCGGGTAGGTGAGGTCGCTCAACAGGTCGATGGACTCGTCGTACTGACTAAGCGCCTCCGCGTTACGGCCGCTGCGCTTGAGGAGCAGGGCCCGCTGGCCGAGCAGGATCGGCCGCTGCGGCGCAGCCGCGAGTGCCTCGGCCTCGTCCAGCAGCCGAAAGCCCAGCTCCACCCGGCCTCGCTCGGACTCCGCCCAGGCGAGGCTGATCAGCAGGCGGACGTGGATGTCACGCAGGGCCGGGTGGCGCTTGGCCAGCCGTAGGCCCGCCCGCAGTTCGCGGGCAGCCCGCCCCGGCTGACCGGCGTCGCTCGACGCCAGGCCCGCCGCGTGCCAGCGGATGGCCCGCCGGGCGAGGGTGGCCGGGCGCATGTCACAGGGTGAGGGCCGGCGTGACCACCTGCGGCGCGTGCTCACCCCGCGCCGGGTGCACCACCACCTGCGCCAGACCGTGCGGCACGCCGTCCAGCACAAACCGGCCCGACGCGTCGGACTCCACCGTCCGGGGCGGGTCGGGCGCGGGGTACCGCAGCTCGACCCGTACGGCGGCGCCCGGCGCGAGCCAGCCGTCGATCCGGACCATGCCGTCGGACCGGTCCACGATCGTGATCATCACGGTCCGGCTCTGCGCGTCGAACGTCAGGGTGCGGGTCCGTTCCGTGCCCCGCACCGCGCCGACCAGTTGCTCTTCGCGCAGCCGAGCAACCTCCCGGTCGACGTCGTCGAGGGCCAGCACAAGGCGTACCCGGTCGTCGAGGTCGGACGGCGGCGGGTCGAGCCGGGTGAGCACCGCGGCGAGCTGGTCCAGAATCGCCTGGTCCAGGTCGTCGAACGGCTGGTCGGCGGGGTCCGGGGCGGTCATGTCGGGCTCCACGTCGAGTCGGCGGTCAGCATCTCCCGCAGCTTCGCCAGGCACCGGCCGCGGGTCGGCCCGATGCTGCCGCGCGGCATGCCCAACGCCTCGGCCACCACTGTGTAGTCCGGGCGCTCGACGTGCGCGACGATCCGCAGCAGCGCCCGGCACCGCTGTGGCAGCCGCGCGACGTGCCGCCACAGCGCCCGGTCACGTTCGTCGGACAGCAGCAGGTCGGCCGGGCCGGGATCCGGGTCGGGCGAGGACTCCAGCCTCGCCGCATCGTGCGGCGTCTGCCGCTGGGCGAGCCCACGCACCCGCCAGGACTCCCGGCGGGTGGTGGTCACCAGCCACGCGGTGAGCGCGTTCGAAGACCGTATGGTGTGCAGTCCGCGTACCAACTCCAGCCAGGTCGTCTGGACGACGTCGGCGGCCTCGTCGGCGTCGAGGCCCTGTGCCCTGGCGACGTGCCACAGCAGCGGGTTGAGGTCCCGAACCACCTCGTCGAGGGCGTTCCGGTCGCCCGCCCTGGCTCGGTCGAGGCGCTCGCCGAGGCGTGCCGCGCGGTCGGTCGACGCGCCCGCGCGCTCCACCGGGGTCTTTGGCAGATTGGACATGGCGTCAGTCCGGCAGCCGCATGGGAGCCGGCGCCAGCCTCTGGGCGAGCTGACCCGCGTACCGGGCCGCCGCGAACGACGTACCGCTCCAGTAGGCGTACGCGCCCAGCGCGGTGACCGGCGCCGTGGACAAGGGCATGAGGCTCACCGTGTTGGTGCCCGCGCGCCACTGGCGCACCCACACCCCGTGGTTGCTGTATGGCGCCCGGGTGGTCGGCGAGGCCTGGGCCCCGACGCTGATCACCGTAAGAGTCGGGTCGGCCGCGAAGGCAGCCGGATAGACCGGGCTGTCCGTACCGTCGTTACCGGCCGAGGCGACCACCGGAACGCCCCGGTCCGCCAACCGTTTGAGCGCCTGGCGGACGGGCTCCAACTCTTCGTCCTCACCGGCACCCGGACGGCCGAACGCGGTCAGCACGACGTCGACCCGCTGACCGTCGTCGACCCGGTCCGCCAGCCAGTTCATCGCGTGCGCCGCGTTCAGGTCGCTGACCCGACCGGCGTCGCTCATTACCCGCAACGAGAGGATCCGCGCGTCGGGCGCCTCAAGGCGGACCAGTCCGGCGAGGAAGGTCCCGTGCCCCCAATGACTACCGAAGTCCGGCTGCTCTGTCTCCTCGCCGCGGCTCTCCTGCCCGGCAACCGCCGGAATGGCGCGCGGCGGCGTCCATCCCTGCGCCTCCTCCCAGTACGGCTCGCCGCCGGCCTCGGCCAGCCAGTCGTGCTCGCGTACCCCGGTGTCGAGCAGCGCCACCACGGGTCGCCCGGCCGGAAACTGGCTGGCCGGGCGCCGGGCGGGCTTCGGCGGCATCACGTGCTCGGGCGCCGCGAGCCAGGCGATGGTCCCGTGCCCGCTCTTGCAGCCGCTGGCCCCGAAGTACGGGTAGAGATTCGCCTCCACCCGGGCGTCGTCCTCCACGGTGGCGGCCGTGCACTCGTAGTCGGGCAGACACTCCGGCACGTCGGCGTCGGCGTCGGATCGGCCGGCCAGTCGGCGGCTGGCCCGGGCCACGGCCACCGGGTCACCCTGAACGGGCAGTTCGACCAGGTCGACAGCGGGCGGTGTGGGGGCGGCCGGCGGGGACAACGGCCGGCCCAAACCGGCCTCGGCCAGCAGCCCGTTGAGTCGCTCGACTGTCTCCGGGCGCTCCACCACCCACGCCGGCACGAGCACGACGTCAGGACGGTAAGGGGGGCGCGACACCTGTCCTCCCGGTACTACAGCCGACTCACTCAGGGCCGCCCCGCGCGCGGCGCGGGTCGGTGGTCACCAGCCCAGTTGAGCACGTTCCGCTGCCGCAGCCAATGGCCCGGCCGGCGCATCGACGATAGCCATCCGACGTGTATCTCGGGGATCAACCCGCTCCCTTATCACGGATGGGCCTGCGCCTGCGGCGTCGGCGCGGGACGCCCCCGCCGGGCTGAAGTCCGACCTTGAGGTGCCCCACACCTGCCAACCGAATACGGCAGAAGCCGGATCCCCGCTAGGTGTTCTGTCCATGGACGTTGGTGACAGGGGTGGGGACCCCGGTCCGAACCGCCTCGATGAAGGCATCAGGTGGCAGGTAGCGATGCTCTTCGACGTAGTGGCCGATCAGGGCCGGTGCGGCGAAGTTCGTCCCGTCCACGGCGGTGAGCCAGATCTCGCCGTTTCCGCGCGCGACATCGGGAGCTTCGTGAAGGCGGATGTCGGCCCGAATCAGGCGCAGAGGCTCGGCCGCTCCCGGGCAGAACTGGCAGTAGTGGTGCCCCCGCATGAGCCGCACTGGTTCAGCGCCGAGCCGCGCCAGGCGATCTCGAACGTCTCGCGGGCACGCTCCTTCGGTGAAGGGCATGCTCGAATCCAGCCAACCGACGGCAATGGCGTCCGGGGCGCCCGGGTAGTAGTCATAGGGCGCCAGGTCCGGAATGTACGTCACGCGTCGATCATCGCAGTCGGGCACCGGCCGTGCGAACAACCGAACGACGGTGCGAGCCGCCTGAAGGCGGCCCGCACCATCGACCGAACGCTGGGCGCGTCACGCCCGTGCCGGGATGCTGGTGGGTGGAAGTCCCCGGCCTAGAGGCGGGCCTTCGTCACGCGGGAGGATTCGTACGTCGTGGAGGCCCGGGGTAGGCCCGGCACGGTGGATACGTCCTTGACCAGCATGCCGGTCGTGGCGTCAACGGTCAGCACCTCGCTGCCCTCGCCGCCGAACACCTCGGGGCCGGCGGTGATCGTCAACGTGGCCCTGCCCTGGGTGGTGGAGTTCTCGACGCTGACCGCGGGGATGGTGGACAGCAGACGTAGCACACCGGCCCGGACCTGGGTGTTGCCGTCGCCAGCGGACAGCGCTTGGGTGCTGTACGTCCACAGGGCGTTGTCGAAGTGCCGCTGAACGGCCTGCGGGCTGTACGGCTTCGGCTTGGCGTGGCCGCCCTTCTGCTTGATGATCACCTGGGCGTCCGCCTGCTGCTTGTCCCACGCCGCCTGCTGCGCTGCGGGGTCGAGGCCCACCAGCGGATCCTTGGCTGCCTTGAGCATCCGGGTCCGGCCGTCGGCGGGGCTGCTGTCCGCTGCGGCGACGGCTGCCTTGAGCAGCGGTGCGTAGCCGCCGTCCGTCATCTGGTCCTGGTGACGGGCGATCGCACGCTTGATGTCCTTCACGCTGTTGCCGGTATAGATCTCGTGACGGTCGGTGTACAGCGTGTAGACGACCTGCATGGTCTTGGTGCCGTTGACCTGCGTCGCCTTCACCAGCCACGCGTCGCCGGCCGGCGGGGTGACCGTCTTGATGGAACCGGCCAGGGTCATCAGTGGCGCGCGCTCAGCGGACCCGTCGGCGGTGGTCGAGCCCGAGGTGGCGGCCGACGAAGCCTGGCTGGCCTCGGTGCCTCCGGTCGCCGAGGAGTTGAGCACCACAGCGACGACCGCCGCTGCGGCGGCAACCCCCACCCCGGCGCCGATACCCCATCGGCCCGCGATACCGATCCGGCGGCGGCGCTGAAGCGCCGGGCTGGATGCGTCGTCCCGCGTGGTTGTCGTCGTTCGCATGGTTGAAGGTGCCTCCACAGTCGTGTCCTCCGCTGATATCGCGCCCAGCCGCACGGTTGCGGGGTCGGCCATGGCCGCCCGCAGCACCGCCCGCGCCCGCTGATACGCCTCCGGGCGTAGTGGTTCCGCGCTGCCCAACGCACCGACCAGATCGAGCTCGTCGGTCACCGGTGTCTCTCCTTCGCGCTGTTGCGGTCCTTCAGAAGCGCGGACACCCCGGGCGCGTCGCGCAGTGCCGTCCTGGCCTGGCTCAGCAGCCGCCGCGCGGTGCCGGCCGGTATGCCGAGTGCCCGCGCGGCGTCGGCTGCCGTCAGGTCCTCCCAGGCGACGAGCCTCAGGACCTCCCGCTCTTCTGGTTTGAGCCGCGTCAGGGCGGACCGGAGCACCGCCCGGGCGTCCACCCCGAGGTCCACCGCCGACCACGGATCCCACCCGGTAGCCGTGTCCGGCACGTCAGCTACCAGGTCCTCGGCGGGCCGGGACCGCCAGTAGCGCCGCAAGCGGTTCAACGCCACCCCGTACAGCCACGGCCGCGCATCGTTGTACGACCGGTCGTACGATCGCCGCGACTCGAACGCCGCAACCCAAACCTCGCCCAGGAGATCCTCAGCCGCATCCCGCCCCGCCCGGCGAACGAGGTACGAACCGACGGCGGCCTCATGACGCTCGACCACCTCGACGAAGGCGTCGACATCGCCATCCAGCGACCGGCCTATCAAATCGGCATCCGAAGCCATGGCCCTCCTCGGCACAGTCCGCGCTCCACCCTGACATTGCCGATCCGGCGAAAAAGTGTTCAGGCGCCAAGATCCTCACACCTTCGGGGATGTTGTTGCCTCAGCCGCGGCGGAAGCAGCAGCATCCCCGAAGTTGCGCGGATCTTGATGACGGTGCCCGGGGGCGCGGCTGCCAGCCCACATCGGCAGCCTCCCGGCGGGCGGCCCGGACAGAGGTGGCGGACGGCGAGCCACAGCCACGACCATGACGCAGCCCGAGGGTCGCAGAGCGTTACGGCCTCGGCATGGATCGGAAACAGTGCCGGGCAAGCATCGGACGGGTGAGCGCATCGTCCATGATCGATACGCACTGCCCCTACTGCGCCATGCAGTGCGGGGTATCGCTGACGATCGGCGACGGTCCGCCTCAGCTGGCGCCCACCGAATTCCCGGTCAACAGGGGCGGGCTGTGCGCCAAGGGATGGACGGCCGCCGAGCTTCTCGACCACGGCGACCGGCTGCTGAGCCCGCTCGTCCGCAAGGATCCCGGCGATCGCACCAGCCCGTTGCGACCGGCAGACTGGGACGAGGCCCTCGACCGTATCGTCGACGCCATCCGCGCCGGCCAGCACCGGTACGGCCCGGACAGCGTCGGGGCCTTCGGTGGCGGCGGGCTGACCAACGAGAAGGCGTACGCGCTGGGCAAGTTCGTCCGGGTGGCGCTGCGGTCGGCGTCGATCGACTACAACGGCCGGTTCTGCATGTCGTCCGCGGCGACCGCTTCGAACCGATCCCTCGGGATCGACCGTGGCCTGCCGTTCCCGCTGGCCGACATCGCCCAGGCGCAGGCTGTGCTGTTGGTCGGTGCCAATCCGGCCGACGCGCTGCCGCCGTCGATGCAGTACTTCGACGCCGGACGGGCCGCCGGCGCCCGGCACATCGTCGTCGACCCCCGCCGTACGACCACCGCGGGCGGCGCTCATCTCCACCTGCAGCCACTGCCGGGCACGGACCTCGCACTGGCGAATGGGCTGCTGCACGTCGCGATTCGCGAGGGCCTGGTCGACGAGACGTACGTGCGCGACCGCACGAGCGGCTTCGACGCGGTCCGGGCCACCGTCGCGGCGTACTGGCCGGACCGGGTGGAGCGGATGACCGGGGTACCGGAACGGGACCTGCGGGAGACGGTACGGCTGCTGGCGGCCGCCACGTCGGCGATGGTGCTCACCGCCCGTGGCGCCGAGCAGCACAGCAACGGCACTGACACGGCGCAGGCGTACCTCAATCTGGCCCTCGCCCTGGGACTGCCCGGACGGCCTTTTTCCGGCTACGGCACGATCACCGGGCAGGGCAACGGGCAGGGTGGGCGTGAGCATGGGCAGAAGGCCGACCAACTGCCCGGCTACCGGCGCCTGGACGACCCTGCGGCGCGCGCGCACGTCGCGGCCGTCTGGGGCATCGACCCGGACGAGCTGCCCCGGCCGGGCCGGTCGGCCTGGGAGATGCTCGACCGGCTCGGGACCGACGACGGAGTACGTGTGCTGCTCGTGTTCGCCAGCAACATCGCCGTGTCGGCGCCACACGCCAACCGGGTGATGGACCGGCTGCGGGCGCTGGACCTGCTCGTCGTCTCCGACATCTTCCTCTCCGAGACCGCAGCCATGGCCGACGTGGTGCTGCCCACGACACAGTGGGCGGAGGAGGACGGCACGATGACGAATCTCGAGGGACGCGTCATCCGCCGTAGGCGGGTCATGTCACCGCCGCCGCAGGTCCGCACTGATCTGCGGATGCTCGCCGACCTCGCCGGCCGGCTCGGCCGCGGCCGCTACTTCGACGACGATCCGCGCCGCGTCTTCGACGAGTTGCGCCGAGCCAGCGCCGGCGGGACAGCCGACTACGCCGGAATCACCTACGAACGCATCGAGGCTGAGCAGGGGGTCTTCTGGCCATGCCCGAGCGAGGACCACCCGGGTACGCCGCGGCTGTTCACCGACCGGTTCCCAACCGCCGATGGGCGGGCGAAGTTCTTCCGGGTGGAGCACCGCGATCCGGCGGAACTGCCCGACGCCGACTACCCGTATGTGCTGACCACCGGCCGCAACATGCAGCAGTACCAGAGCGGCAACCAGACCCGCCGGGTCGGTGCGCTGACCATGGCGCTGCCCGACGCCCGGGCGGAGCTGCACCCGGACCTCGCCCGCCGGCACGGCATCGCCGACAACGACGTGGTGGAACTGCGCAGCCGGCGCGGGCGGGCCTTCTTCCGGGCGCGCCTCACCAACGGCATCCGCCGCGACACCATTTTCGCACCGTTCCACTGGGGCGGCAGCTCCGCCGTGAACGCGCTGACCGACCCGGCGCTGGACCGCCATTCGCGGATGCCGGCCTTCAAGGCCTGCGCGGTGTCGATCGTGCGCGCGGGCGGCCCGGACGACACCGACCTGCTGACCACCCGACCGCCCAACCCAGCGTCTCAATGATCAAGGGAGCATTGCTGTGCACACCACTCCCCGTTTCCTGCAAGGCGTCTACAGCTTTGAGGGCAAGGGTCTCGACCGGCCCGGCCTCGTCGACGGCACGCTCAGCTACGTGGTGCCGGGCGGCGTCGTGGCCCAGCCGGTCTACTTCCGCGGCGGCAATGCCAGTGCTGAGCTGATCTGTGTCCTGCTCATGCGCGACGGCCAGCCGATGCGGTACTTCCCGATCGGCGCCAAGTCCGACGTCCACGTGCCCCTGCGGGTGGTCGAGGACCTCGACTCCGGCACCAGTATCGAGGTACACGTGGCGGCGCCCGCCGGGGTGTCCGGCACCGTGATCGTCGACCTGGGTCTGGTCGAGGTCTGATGGACGTCGTCGACCAGCGCCGACGCCTCGTCGTGGTGGGCAACGGGATGGCCGGCGCCCGCACGGTCGAGGAGATCCTCGAACGCGGCGGGGGCGATCAGTTCGCCATCACGATGTTCGGCGAGGAGCCGTACGGCAACTACAACCGCATCATGCTCTCCAACGTGCTCGCCGGGGCCGACGACGAGGCGGGCATCTTCCTCAACGACTTCTCCTGGTACGCCGAGAACGGCATCACCCTGCACGCCGGCACCCGGGTCACCCGCATCGACCGCTTCGCCCGACGGATCTACGCGGACGACGGCACCGAGACGCCGTACGACAAGCTGATCATCGCCACCGGCAGCCGGGCGTTCGTCCCGCCGATTCCCGGCATCCACCGCCCTGGACGCGGCTACCACCAGGGCGTGTTCGCGTTCCGCACCATCGACGACACCCGCAACATGATCCGGTACGCCCGCGAGCACGAGCGCGCGGTGGTGATCGGCGGCGGTCTGCTCGGTCTGGAGGCCGCGCGCGGCCTGCAGAACCACCTGCCCCACGTGACCCTGGTGCACGCCGGCGACCATCTGATGAACGCCCAGTTGGACGCCCAGGCGGGCGCGATCCTGCGGCGCAGCATCGAGCGACTCGGCATCGAGGTCGTCCTCGGCGCGCACACCACCGAGGTGCTCGGCAAGCACGCCGTGACCGGGGTCAAACTCAAGGATGGCCGGACCATCGCCTGCGACGTCGTCGTCGTGGCCGCCGGCATCCGGGCGAACGCCGAGGTGGCCGCGACCAGCGGGCTGCCGGTGGAGCGGGGCATCGTGGTGGACGACCAGATGCGCGTCCAGGACGAGGTCGACATCTACTCGGTCGGCGAGTGCGCCCAGCACCGCGGCGAGACGTACGGCCTGGTGGCTCCGCTGTGGGAGCAGGCTCGGGTGCTCGCCGACCACATCACCGGAGCGAACCCGCACGCGGCGTACCACGGCTCTCGACTGGCCACGAAGCTCAAGGTGGCGGGGGTGGACGTCGCGTCGATGGGCCTGAAGGAGGCGGAACGGGACGACGACGAGACGGTCGTCTTCGCCGAGCCGCGCAAGGGCGTCTACAAGAGCATCATCATCCGCGACGACCGGCTTGTCGGCGCGACTCTCCTCGGCGACGTGCGGAAGGTCGCGTTCCTCGTGCAGGCCTTCGACCGTGGGCTCGCCCTGCCGAAGGAGCGGGTCGAGATGTTGTTCGACCTCGGCGCACCATCGGCCGACGTGAGTGCCGCGGAGCTCGGCGACGACGTGCAGGTGTGCAACTGCAACGGCGTCACCAAGCGGGCGCTGGTCGACACCGTGCAGGGCGGCGTGAAGACGCTCACCGGTGTCATGGACGCCACCCGTGCCGGCAAGGGCTGCGGGTCGTGCAAGGGCCTGGTCGCCCAGATCGTCGAGTGGGCCGCTGACGGCAAGGTCGAGGACGACCCGGCCGCGAGCTGGTATGTCCCCGGTGTGCCGATGCCCAAGGCGGAGCTGATGGCGGTGATCCGCGAACACGGCCTGAAATCCGTCTCCGCGGTGTTCGCCACCCTCGTGCCCGGCGGCGCGGAGGACGCGAAGAGCAAGATGGGCCTGGCCTCGCTGTTGAAGATGATGTGGGGCGACGAGTACGTCGACGAACGCGACGCCCGCTTCATCAACGACCGGGTCCACGCCAACATCCAGCGAGACGGGACCTTCTCGGTCGTCCCCCAGATCAAGGGCGGCGTGACCACCCCGGCGCAGCTCAAGCGGATCGCCGAGGTGGCCGAGAAGTACTCCGTACCCCTGGTCAAGATCACCGGCGGCCAGCGCCTCGACCTGCTCGGCATCCGCAAGGAGGACCTGCCGGGGGTGTGGGCGGACCTCGACATGCCGTCCGGGTACGCCTACGGCAAGAGCTTCCGGACGGTGAAGACCTGCGTCGGCTCGGACTTCTGCCGCTTCGGCGTCGGCGACTCCACCGCTCTCGGCATCGCGATCGAGGACCGGTTCAAGGGCATCGAGGGCCCCGGCAAGATGAAGCTCGCCGTCACCGGCTGCCCCCGTAACTGCGCCGAAGCGTACGTCAAAGATCTTGGTGTTGTCGCCATCGACGGCGGCCGGTGGGAGATCTACGTCGGCGGGGCCGCCGGCGCCCACGTACGCAAGGGTGACCTGCTCGCCGTCGTCGACTCGCCCGCCGAGGTCATCACGCTGACCGGCCGGTTCCTGCAGTACTACCGGGAGAGCGCGAACTGGTTGGAACGCACGTACGCGTGGGTTCCCCGGCTCGGCATCGACCACATCCGGGCCGTGGTCGTCGACGACAGCGACGGCATCGCGGCGCGGCTCGACGCGACCATGGACGCCGCCGTGGCCGCCTACCGCGACCCGTGGCTGGAGCGGCGCGACCCGGTCACTCCCGGGCAGTTCCGTACCTCCCTGCCATTGGCGGTCCTGCCCCAGGTGCCGGTCAACGGCGCCGGTCCGGCATCCGCGAGGCGGGCGTGATGGCCAAGCTCGTCGCCGTGGAACACCGGCTCGGGCCGGTGGACGAGATCCCCCACGGGGAGGGGCGCGCCTACGCCGTGGGGGCCGACATGATCGCCGTCTTCCGGCTGCGTGACGGCAGCCTCCGCGCGGTGTCGGCGGTCTGCCCGCACGCCGGCGGACCGCTCGCGGACGGCCTGGTGGATACGAAGGTCGTCGTCTGCCCTCTGCATCAGAACAGCTTCGACCTGGCGACCGGCTGTTCAACCACCGGGCAGTCCCCACTCACCGTGTACCCGGTCCGTGCCGACCCCGACGGACGCCTGGTGGTGGGCCTGCCGCCCACCTGAGCGACCGATCGACCAGGGTGTCGAGCCGACCGACGACCTTCACCGGGAGGAACCATGACCACGACCGTTCCCGGCAGCATCGAGCAGGACCGGCGCAGCCTGACCCTTCGCGGACACTGGATCGACGACTGGCGGCCCGAGGATCCCGTCTTCTGGGAGCGCCGGGGATCCCGCATCGCCCGACGCAACCTGATCTTCTCGATCTACTCGGAACACATCGGCTTCTCCATCTGGACCATGTGGTCGGTGCTGGTGCTCTTCCTTGGGCCGCAGTACGGCATCGACCCGGCCGGGAAATTCCTGCTCACCGCCGTGCCCGCGCTGGTCGGGTCGGTGCTGCGGATCCCGTACACCCTTGCCGTGGCCCGGTTCGGCGGCCGCAACTGGACGATCATCAGCGCGTCGCTGCTGCTGATCCCGAGCCTGCTCGGCGCTCTCCTGATCCAGCCCGGCGTCTCGTACTCGACGCTGCTGCTCATCGCCGCGCTGGCCGGCGTCGGCGGCGGGAACTTCGCCAGCTCGATGGCGAACATCAACGCGTTCTACCCGGACCGGCTCAAGGGCTGGGCGCTCGGCGTCAACGCCGGCGGCGGCAACCTCGGCGTCGCCGCGGTCCAACTCGTCGGCCTGTTCGTGCTGGCGGTCCTGGGGGCGGGCAGTCCCGGCATCGTCGCCGGCATCTACCTTCCGGCGATCGTGCTGGCCGCACTCGGATCCGCGATGTTCATGGACAACCTCAGCCATGCCCGCAACGAGAAACGGGCCATGCGCGACGTCACCCGCGAACCGCACACCTGGATCATGTCCCTGCTCTACATCGGCACGTTCGGGTCGTTCATCGGCTTCGGGTTCGCCTTCGGCCAGGTGCTTCAGGTGCAGTTCGCCGACACCTTCGACACCCCGGTGAAGGCCGCGTACCTGACGTTCCTCGGACCGCTGCTCGGCTCGCTCATCCGTCCCGTGGGCGGTGTCCTGGCCGACCGGCTCGGCGGGGCCCGGGTCACCTTCGTGAACTTCGTGGCGATGGCGGTCGGCGCGTCGATCGTCCTGCTCGCCTCCCAGCGACACTCGCTGCCGTTGTACCTGGTCGGTTTCATCGCACTCTTCGTGTTCAGCGGCGTCGGCAACGGCTCGACGTACAAGATGATCCCGGCGATCTTCCGGGCCAGGTGCGGTGTGCAGTTGACCGCCGCCGGCGCGGCCGACCCGCACGACCGGGTGGCGGAGCACGAGGCGCGGCGCCTCTCCGGCGCGCTCATCGGCGTCGCCGGTGCCATCGGCGCGTTCGGCGGAGTCCTCGTCAATCTTGCCTTCCGGCAGTCGTTCCTGACCTACCAGACCGCGGATGCGGCCTACATCGCCTTCATCGCCTTCTACGCGATCTGCTTCGTCATCACCTGGTTCGTGTACCTGCGCCCGTCGTCCGCTCGGCTCCAGGGCGTCTGACGGCGACGACCCGGGCGGTCGTCGCCCTGACCGGAGCTGTCGGTCGGTTCACCGACCCGCTCGGGTGCGTACCGCCCGGACGGCCAGCACCAGCGTCGCCACGATCGGCGCGTAGACCAGCAGGGCCGTCACCAGACCCCACCACAGCCTCGCGCTGCCCACCCCGGCGGCGAACCCGTCGGCCGCCCAGGTGGCGACGTAGCGCAGCAGCGGCAGGTAGAACAGCACGAAGTAGCCGGCGGCGAGCAGGCACCCGGCGAGCCAGACCCAGCGGAACCAGGTGCCCACCCGCACGTCGTGCGGGTCGGCCCGGTCCAGCTCGGCGCGCTGCCGCTCGTCGAGCCGGCCGAAGGCCCGCCGCAGCAGCAGGGACTTGACCCGCCACAGGTCACGGCAGCCGATCGCGGTGACCAGGACGGCGTACAGGTCGGTGCGCAGGAAGATCATGCACTGCCAGAGCGTGCTGGCCACCAGGACGAAGACCAGCGCCGGGAGCGGGCGTACCGGCCCGAGGACGAGCTGCCCGACCAGTAACGCCGCGAGCAGGACCATGTCGACGGCCAGCCCGGCGAGCTGTGGGCCGTAGCGTTGGCGGCGCGGCACGCTCCACAGTTGCGACAGGTCGGTCTCGAAGACCAGGAAGAACAACCGCCGGTCGATGCCGAAGCGGGTCCGCAGGTCCAGGGCGCGCGCGGCCAGCCAGTGCCACGCCTCGTGCACGGCGACCAGGGCGTACGTGACCGGCAGCATGATCAGCAGGCTGGTGCCGACGTCACCGGTGAGCAGGAGATCGGCCGGTCGGGGCCAGAGGTCCGGGCGTACCAGGAGGCACGCCACCACCCCGATCGCGGCGGCGGCGTAGACCACCCACGCCACCCGGGAGAACAGCGGCCGAACCAGTGCCGCCGGAGGGCCGCCGGTCCAGGAGCGTTGCTGCACGGCGGCGGTCGGCACCGGCACGGGCGCCTGGTCGCTGTCCACGAACCCCAGCTCGGTCAGGACGGCGACGAAGTCGTCCACGTCCACCGGCTCGCCCGCGAACGCCTCGCCCCGTTCGGCGGCCTCGGCGAGCGTGGCCCCCTCCAGCAGCGCCCGGATGACGACGCCACCCACCGCGGGCATCGCGACGTAGGTGCCCCGCTCCGGGTCGCCGACGAGGACGTCAGTGCCCTCCTCGACGACCGTCAGCGGGCGCAGCCGTACCGTGCTCGTGGTGTCGGTCATGACGCGGCGGCGGTGCGGGCGCCGGCCGTCGCGCACATCGCGCAGTCCGCGTCGCGTGGCCACGGCTCGCGGCTGGGTCGGCAGCCCGCCGAGAGGTCCACCAGCACCTCGGCGCCCGCCGCGTACGGCGGTTCGTAGCCGGTCAGGTAGCGCAGCGCCTCGAACGCCACGAGGGACCCGACCAGCGCGGCCGACGGCCCGTTGGCCCGGTTGAGGCGGGAGATGCGGGCGCTGAGCCGTTGCGCGGTCATGGCGGCCGGCTCCAGCACCGACGCCGGGACGTCCCGGCCATCGCCGTAGGCGCGGACCCGGCATTCGTAGCAGGCACTGCGGCCCGGATCGACGGAGAAGTAGATGAGCTGGGAGCCGACCATGCCGCCCCGGATCCAGGGCACCCCGGCGCGCAGGCACGCCTCGTTGACCCAGTTGTCGATCCGTTCGCCCTGGTCGACGCCGGACACCACCAGGTCGACGCCGGGCAGCAGGTCCGCGATGTCGTCGGGGCCGCCGATCCAGCGGCGTACCGCCTCGACGGTGATGCCGGAGTGGAAGGCGCGCACCCAGTCGGCGGCGCGGTCGACCTTGGTGGCGCCGAGGTCCGCCTCCCGGTACAGGAACTGCCGGGCGAGGTTGCGCGGCTCCACCTCGTCGGCGTCGACCAGGGTGAGCCGGCCGACGCCGAGGCCGGCCAGGTTCTGCAGCACGTTGGAGCCGAGCCCGCCGGTGCCCAGTTGCAGGACGTGGGCGTCGCGCACCCGCCGCTGCAGGTCGGCCTCGCTGGTCTCCAGGGTCGCGTACAGCTCGAAGAAGGCGAGGTTGCTGAAGTCTCGGCCGACCCGGGCGCGGTCGACGTGCCGGTCGAGGTCCCGCAGCAACCGAAGGCCGTCGAGCGCCGCCAGGGCGCCACTGAGGTCGTCGGTGCTCACCTCGACCCCGTCGGCGGCGAGGGCGGCACGTAGCTCGGCGACCGTTCCGGGCTGATTGGACAGTACGGTGAGCAGCCGTTCCACCTGGCCGTCCGGGTCGTCGAGCTGCACCGAGCGGCTCGGGTCGCAGACGACGACCAGACCGTCGCCGACACGCTCCCACTCGCAGGGCTTGAGGCCGACGCGCATGACAAACCTCCGGGTCCGAGGATGGTTTCACCGGGGTGGGCGGCCGCCGGCGAGCGACGGCCGACCACCCGGCTTGATCAGGAATCGGGGTACTGCGTGGTCTTCACCGACTCCACGGCGCGAACGACGATCTTCATGGCTGCCTCCCTCCCCTCTCGGCTCGACCGACCACCTCCGGACCCCCGGGGGTGCCGTTGCGGTCGGGCACGAAGAGAATGGCAACCGACGATGGGCCGGTACGTTGTGGAATCGTTGCGATGCCGAAGGTGGCTGATGCTGTGCGGGTCTCGTGGTGAACGTGCGCGCCAAACCGGTCGGATACCGTCTGCTCGGCCCGGTGCAGGTCCTCGCCGGGGCACGACCGGTCGACCCGGGGCCACCGCGACAGCGGGCGGTGTTGGCGGCGTTGCTGGTCGACGCGGGCCGGGTCGTCGAACAGGCCGCGCTGGTCGACCGGGTGTGGGGCGAGCACGCCCCCGCCGACGCACGGGGCAGCCTGCGGGCGCACGTCACCCGGATCCGGCAGGTGTTGCGCGAGGCGGCCGGTGACGCCGACCCGCCGCCGCTCGTACACCGCTCCGGCGGGTACCTGCTGGAGATCGACGAGGAACTGGTCGACCTGCACCGGTTCCGTCGGTTGCTGCTGCGCGCCGGGGACATCGCTGACGACCGGGAACGGCTGGCCACCCTGCGCGCGGCGATCGGGCTGCGGCAGGGCGTACCGCTGGCCGGCATCGCCGGGGACTGGGCCGCCCGGATGCGGGAGAGCTGGACCCGGGAGCACCTGGACGCCGTGGTGGCGTGGGCGGACGCCGAGCTGGGTGCGCACAACCCGGCCGTCACCATCGGGCCGCTGGCCGAGCTGACGGCGGAACACCCGCTCGTGGAGTCGCTCACCGCCGCGCTGATGCGGGCCCAGCACGCGCTCGGGCGCACCGCCGACGCGTTGCGGGAGTACGCCGCACTGCGGACCCGGCTGGCCGAAGCGCTCGGAGTCGACCCGGAACCGAACCTCCAGATGCTCCACCAGGCGCTGTTGCAGGGCGCACCCCCGCAACCCCGGGCCGCGCCGGCCGCCGGTACGCCGGCCCCGGTGCCGGCGGAGCTGCCCACCGACGTCCGCGGCTTCGTGGGGCGCACCGACGCCCTGGCCGGCCTCGACAAGCTGCTGGCCGAGCCCACCGGGGTGGCGACCGGCGGCGTGATCGCGGTGGTCTCCGGCACCGCCGGGGTCGGCAAGACCACCCTGGCCGTGCACTGGGCGCACCAGGTGGCCCACCGGTTTCCCGACGGCCAGCTCTACGCCGACCTGCGCGGCTTCGACCCCGGCGGGGTGCCGGTCCGGCCGGCCACCGCGCTGCGCGGCCTGCTCGAATCCCTCGGCCTACCGCCCGAGCGGATTCCCGCCGACCCGGACGTGCAGGCGGCGCGCTACCGCAGCCTGCTGGCCGGCAAGCGGATCCTCGTCGTGCTCGACAACGCCCGCGACGCCGACCAGGTCCGGCTCCTGCTGCCCGGCGCACCCACGTCGGCCACCGTGGTCACCAGCCGCGACCGGCTCGCTCCCCTGGTGACCGCGCACGGCGCCCACCCGCTCGCCGTCGGCGTCCTCGATCCCGACGAGGCCCGGCTCCTGCTGGCCCGCCGCCTGGGCGTCGACCGGGTGGTCGCCGAGCCAGCCGCCGTGCAACAGATCATCGCCGCCTGCGCGCGGCTGCCGCTCGCCCTCGCCATCGTCTGCGCCCGCGCACAGCAGACCGCGTTCCCGCTGACCGCGATCGCCGCCGAACTCGCCGACGTGCACGGCCGCCTCGACGCCCTCGACGCCGGCGATCCGACCACCCGGGTACGCGCCGTCTTCTCCTGGTCCGAGGCCGCGCTGAGCGCCGACGCGCGGCGGCTGTTCCACCTGATCAGCCTGCACCCGGGCCCGGACGTCGGCGCGCACGCCGTGGCGAGCCTCGCCGGGCAACCGCTGTCCCCCACCCGCGGTCTGCTGGCCGAACTGGTCCGCGCCAACCTGGTCGCCGAACCGGCGCCCGGCCGGTACGCCCTGCACGACCTCCTGCGCGCGTACGCCGCCGAGGAGGTCGCCCCCGACGACCGGCGGGCCGCGCGGTCGCGCCTGGTCGGCCACTACACGCACGCCGCGCACGCCGCGAACCGGCTCGTACACGCCCAGCGGGACCCCATTGCGCTCCCGCTCGACCCGCCGCCGGCCGCCGACACGCCGGAGCACCTGGCGGATTCGCGCCAGGCGACGGCGTGGTTCCACGCCGAGCGCGCCGCCCTGCTCGCCACGCTGCGCCTCGCCGCCGAGTCCGGCCTCGACCGGGAGGCCTGGCAGCTCGCCTGGGCCCTCGACACGTACCTGGAACGCCGTGGGTACTGGTACGACCGCGCCGTCGCCTGGCGGACCGCGCTCGAGTGCACGGACCGGCTCGGCGTCCCGGCCGCGCGTGCCGGCGCCCACCTCAGCCTCGCCCACACCGACCTGCGGTTGCAGCGGCTCGACGACGCGCAGGAGCACCTGCACCGCGCCCTCGACCTCTATGTGGGCAGCGACGACACGGCCGGGCAGGCGTTCATCCACCGCCTCTTCGCCTACCTGCACGAGCACCGGAAGGACTTGCCCAGCGCCCTGGAGCACGCCCGCCGCGCCGTCCTGCTCTACCGCACGGCCGGGCACGAACGCGGGGAGGCGTTCGCGCTCAACGCTGTCGGCTGGTGCCACACGCTGCTCGGCGACCACGCCACGGCCGTCGAATACTGCGAACACGCGCTCAGCCTCCTGCGGCGGGTGGGCGACCGCGGCGGTACGGCCGCCACCTGGGACAGCCTCGGCCACGCCCGACACCACCTCGGCCAGCACGGTCGGGCCGTCGACTGTTACCGGCAGGCCCTCGGACTGTTCCGAGAACTCGGCTACCGCGCCCACGAGGCGGACACCCTCACCCACCTCGGCGACACCCACCTCGCCGCGGGCGACACGGGCGCCGCGCGGGCGGTGTGGCAGCAGGCCCTGAGCATCCTCACCGACCTCGACCATCCATGGAGCGAGTCGGTCCGCGCCCGCCTCGACGCCCTGCCTTCCTCGGCGTAGTCCGTGCGCCGACGGCGGCGGCGAAGATCCGGCGGGTACTGCCCGAGCGGCTCGCCCACCGGCTCGACACGGTGCTCGAATCCCTCACCTTCACGGCGCCGCCCGGCGAGTTCGCCGTCCCGGAGGCCGGGCTCCTGCTCACTCTCGCCGATGCCGTGCACCACCGCCGGCCGGTCTCGATCAGGTACACCGCCGCCGACGGGCGGCACAGCGAACGCACGCTGCACCCATACGGGCTCGTCGCCCATTCGGGCCGGTGGTACGTCACGGGCGTGGATCCCGAGATCGGCGAAGACCGGACGTTCCGGTTGGATCGCATCGCAGACGCGAGGACCCTGCCCGGCGCGTTCGAGCCGCCCGCCGGACTCGATCCGGCGCAGCGCGTCCTCTCCGGGCTCGCCAAGGCTCCGTACCAGCATCAGGTGACACTGTGGATCCAGGGGACGGTCGAGCAGATCCGCGCCCGACTTCCCGCCAGCGTCGCCAGCGTCGCCAGCGTCGCAGGAGCCGCCGGCCGGGCAAGACGCAGATCCGGAGACCGAGCGCTGGCTCCGCGTCGAGCTGTGGGCGGAGCGCCTCGACTGGTTGCCTCCGGTGCTCGCGTCACTCGACAGGCCATTTGTCATCGAGCAACCGGATGACCTCCGCGGTCTCGTCATCGCGCTCGCCGACCGGCTTGCGACCTCCGCCCGTGCGGGTCGCCGCGAGGGTGACCGCCAGGTCCGGCGTCGCGGCGCGGCCGACGAGGCGCCCGAGTCCGCCGAACCGCCGGCGTCGAAGGCGGCGCGCCGCAACCCGACAACTTAGCCCAGCGGCGCTGCGCGGTCGCCCGCCGGCACCTCTCGGAGCACGGCCGGGAGGTGCCGGCATTGTTGGTCACCTGGATCGGGGCCGGTCAGCTGTTACCGATCGGGACGATTTGGTGCTGCTCCCTCCGGTGTTGACGGATCGAGTACGTCACGGCGGCCGCCCAGATCCCGCAGACGACCGCGTAGCAGCCATAACGCAGGGTGGCCGAGGCATCGAACCAGTCACTGCGGAGCAGGGTTCGGCTGTTGGTCAGCACGATCATGCCGCCGACCGCCGAGCCGAGCACCCGGGGCGGGACCAGGCGTACGAGCCAGGCCGCCACCGGCGCGGCGACCACCCCGCCGACGAGCAGCGCGATGACCCAGCCGACGTTGATGTTCTCCGCACCGATACCGACGAGGAAGCCGAGGCTCGCCGCGACGGCGACCAGGAACTCACTGGTGTCGATCGACCCAATGACCTTGCGTGGTTCGAGCCTGCCGCTGGCCAGGATCGCCGGGGTGCCGATGGGTCCCCAGCCGCCGCCACCGGTGGCGTCGACGAAGCCGGCGAGCAGGCCCAGTGGACCGAGGAATCGCTTGCGCAGCGGCTTGCCCATGTTGCCCTTCGCCAACCCGAAGGTGGTGAAGCGGACCAGGAGGTAGCTACCGAGGGTGAGCAGGATCAGCGACATGATCGGTGCCGCCGCATCGGTGGAGAGGCTGGACAGGAAGGTCGCGCCGGCGAAGGCGCCGACCGCCCCCGGAATGCCGATCCGCGCGACGACCTTCGCGTCGACGTTGCCGAATCGCCAGTGGGCGGCACCCGAGGCGAGGGTCGTGCCGATCTCGGCGAGGTGCACGGTGGCGGAGGCGGCGGCGGCATGGACGCCGACGGCGAGCAGCAGGGTCGTCGAGGTCACGCCGTAGGCCATGCCGAGACTGCCGTCGACCAGTTGGGCGCCGAGACCGACCAGGGCCAGCAGGAGAATCTTGCGCATGAGGGACCACCAGTTCGTTGGGGGCAGGTGGAAGGGGAAGCGGACCGCTCGGGTTGGACGGGCGGGTGGGCGGCCCGTGGGCGAGGTCCTGCCGGTCCGGGTTGGCCGGCGGGCATCCGGCGGTGCCGCCGGGCACAGCGGGCGTGGCGACCCGTCGACCCCGCGGGTGTCGAGGAACGGACGTACGGAGGGGTGGCGTGGAGCCACCGCCGTGGAGGGCTCGCGAAGCACGCCGCGCCCGGCTCGAACCGGCGCGACCCGGTGCGGCTGACCGGGGCCTCCCCGGCGGTGGTCGGTTGAGCGACGAGCGGGTTGCCCCGCTCGATGACATGGCATTTTGCCGGTTGATTCTCCCCCTCTCCGATAGGCATTACGAACATTAAGCGAGGGCCGACCGGGACCAATTCCATACTCAGGAGATAGGAATGGTTCCGGCCCCACCAAACCGACCAGATAAGAGTGCTTTTATAAGCCGGATCTGCAAGACGATAGTGATAGACATCACTTTCTCTGCCGGGCTAGTAACACTTCTGAATTCAAAGTACGTCGATAGTTAACACCGCGCCTCGCGGCCGGAGCGAAGCCGCCGGCCGCCCAACCGAGGTCAGGCCGTCACGGCTTGGCGGACGGAAGATGTCCCGCGTCTCATCGATGCGATCGGAAGAACCGCAGGCCAGCGGGCTATTTTGGGAAAGTTAACTGAGCCGTAACTAAGCTGGCCTAACTTAATCGGAGCCCGAGATCGATAGGCGACAATAAGCTGCGGGCGGCAACCTCGGTTGATCATCTGATTCATTCGGTCGCGCTCGAGACCCGGGCGCCCAATGAAGTGGGAGTCCGATGAGTCCTGCACCGAACACGCGCGATCTCGTAATCGTGATCAGCGTCGGTAGCCCCCTCGAACCCAGTCCCGGGATCGTGACCGCCGCCCGCCACGGCGGCGGTCACGGCGTCCTGGACCTCGCCTCCGGCGACAGCTGGACACTCACCGCCCTGGCCCAGGCCGCCGCCGGGTCGAGCGGACCGATCGGCGTACGCGTACCGGCCGGCTGCACCGCCACGCCGGCCGACGTGGAGCGGGCGGGCCACGGCCGGGTCGATCTCCTGGTCCTACCGCCGGATACGCCCTGGCCACTGGCCGACGTGGTCGACAGGTACCGAGTGCTCGTCGAGGTGACCAGCCTCGACGACGCCCGGTACGCCGCCGCCGCCGGAGCGCACGGGCTCATCGCGCGCGGCATGGAGGGTGGCGGCACAGTCAGCGAGCTCAGCTCGTTCGTCCTGCTCCAGCAACTGGCCGCTGCCGACGACATCGACCTGCCGATCTGGGTCGCCGGCGGCATCGGCCCCCGCACCGCCGTCGCCTGTGTCATCGGCGGCGCGGCCGGCGTCGTCCTGGACAGCCAGCTCACCCTCATGCCGGAGTCGGAGCTCCCGGCGGACGCGCGGGGCGCGGTCCGTCGGCTGGACGGATCCGAGACGGTCCTGGTCGACGGAGTACGCGGGATCCGCCGGGGCGGTCCGCACGACAGCGCCTCACAACTGCTGCCGATCGGCCAGGACGGTTGGCTCGCCGCCGTCTTCGCCCGGCGCTGGCCCGACACCGCCGCCGCCGTACGCGGAATCCGTGCCCACCTTCTCGAAGCGCTCGCCGAATCGTCTGCCGGGGACGCCCTGGCGCCGGGCGCCGCTCTCGCCGACGCCCTCAACGTCCGGATACCGGTGGTACAGGGCCCGATGACCAGGGTCAGCGACGAGGCCCCGTTCGCGGCCGCGGTCGCCGCCGACGGCGCGCTGCCCTTCGTCGCGCTCGCGTTGGCCGGCGCGGAACAGTCCCGCCGGGTGCTCCGGGAGACCGCCGATCGACTGGGCGAGCGGCCCTGGGGCGTCGGGGTGCTCGGCTTCGCGCCCGACGAGCTGCGTGCGGCACAACTTGAGGCGATCCGGGAGATCAGACCCGCGTGCGCGATCATCGCGGGCGGCCGTCCGTCCCAGGCCACGGCGTTGGAGCAGGACGGGATCACCACCTTCCTGCACGTACCGTCACCGGGGTTGCTTCGGCAGTTCCTGCGGGCGGGCGCGCGCAAGTTCGTCTTCGAGGGCGCGGAGTGCGGCGGGCATGTGGGGCCACGGGCCAGCTTTCCCCTGTGGGAGGCGCAGCTGCTGGTGCTCGAGGAGTTCCTGGCGGAGACGCCGGACGACGCCGGGCGGCTGCAACTGCTGTTCGCGGGCGGCATCCACGACGCCCGGTCGGCGGCGATGGTCGCCGCGATGGCGGCCCCGCTGACCGGCCGGGGGGCGCAGATCGGGCTGCTGATGGGGACCGCCTACCTCTTCACCAGCGAAGCGGTGCAGGAGGGCGCCATCCAGCCCCTGTTCCACCGTACGGCCATCGCCGCCACCAGCACGTCGCTGCTGGAGACCGCCCCCGGACACGCGACCCGCTGCCTGCCCAGCCCGTTCGTGGACGACTTCCACAGCGTACGGGAGGAGCTGGAGTCGGCCGGGGTGGAGAACCGCCAGGTCTGGGAGCACCTGGAGCTGTTGAACGTCGGTCGGCTGCGGATCGCCAGCAAGGGCGTACGCCGGGAGAACGACGGCCTGGTGGAGGTCGACGAGGCGGTGCAGGCCGTCGAGGGGATGTTCATGGCCGGCCAGGTCGCGGTGCTGCGCCACGCACCGACCACGGTCGCGGAGCTGCACGCGCAGGTCACCACCGAGGCACAGGAGTTCCTCGCGGTACGGACCGCCGCGCTGCGCGCCGAACTCGTCCCGCCGACCGCGCCGGTGGACGAGCCGGTCGCGCCGCTGGACATCGCCATCGTCGGCATGTCCTGCGTGCTGCCCGGCTCCCCCGACCTGCACAGTTTCTGGCAGACCGTACTCAGCGGCACCGACGCGGTCACCGAGGTGCCTGCCGACCGGTGGGACGTCGACACGTACTACGCGCCCGAGGTGGAGCCGGGTCAGGCCGGTCGGATCAGCGTCTCCCGGTGGGGTGGGTTCATCGAGCCGGTCCCGTTCGACGCGATCCGGTACGGGATACCCCCGGCGGCGCTGAGCAGCATCGACCCGACCCAGTTGCTCGCGCTCGAGGTGGCGCATCGGGCGCTCGTCGACGCCGGATATCCGTACGACGCGGCCGGCGCGGACCACCGTTCGACCGGGGTGGTGTTCGGGGCCGAGGCCGGCAGCGACATGGGTCACGCCCAGACGCTGCGGACCATGCTCCCGGCCTACCTCGGGGACGTGCCGCCCGAGTTGGAGGACCAACTCCCCACGGTCACCGAGGACAGCTTCCCCGGCGTGTTGGCCAACGTCATCGCCGGCCGGATCGCCAACCGTCTCGACCTCGGCGGTCCCAACTACACCATCGACGCCGCCTGCGCCTCGTCGCTCGCCGCGATGGACGCCGCCTGCAAGGAACTCAGCGCCGGCAGCAGCGACCTGATGATCTGCGGCGGCGCCGACCTGCACAACGGCATCAACGACTACCTGATGTTCACCTCCGCGCACGCCCTCTCCCCCACCGGACGGTGCCGCACGTTCGACAGCACCGGCGACGGTATCGCCCTCGGCGAGGGGGTGGCGTGCGTCGTACTGAAGCGGTTGGCCGACGCCGAGCGCGACGGCGACCGGATCTACGCCGTGATCAAGGGCATCGGAAGCTCCAGCGACGGACGTGCGCTCGGGCTCACCGCCCCGAGGGCGAGCGGGCAGCGACGCGCCCTCGACCGGGCCTACCACCGCACCGGGGTCTCGCCCCGACAGGTCGGTCTGGTCGAGGCGCACGGCACCGGCACGGTGGTGGGCGACCGTACCGAATTGGAGACCCTGACCCGGTTCTTCGACGAGGCCGGCGCGGAGCCCGGTAGTTGCACGCTGGGCTCGGTGAAGTCGCAGATCGGGCACACCAAGTGCGCGGCCGGCCTGGCCGGCGTGATCAAGGCGAGCCTCGCGCTCTACACCGGAGTCAAGCCACCCACGATCCACCTGACCCGCCCCAACCCCGCGTGGAATCCGGCCCGCAGTCCCTTCGCGTTCTACACCGGCGTTCGCCCGTGGATCGCGCCGGCGGCCGAGCGGCTGGCCGGGGTGAGCGCGTTCGGGTTTGGCGGGACGAATTTCCACACCGTGCTCGGCGCGTATGCGAACAGCCCCGAGCCACGGCACACCCGGCAGTCCTGGCCGGCGGAGCTGTTCTGCTTCCGCGGCGCCGATCGGCCCGCGGCACAGCTGCGGGTACGCCGGCTGCAGGAGATGCTGTCGAACCGCGACGAGCTGGGCCGACCGTGGTCGTTGCGGGACCTGGCCGCGTCGCTGTCCGACGAGGCCGACCACCGGGCCGGCGCGGTCCAGATTGCCATCGTCGCCCGTAACCGGAACGAACTCGCCGAGCTGTTGGGCCGGGCCGTCGCCGGCGAGCACGACCCGGCACGCGGGCTGGTCCAACCGCCGAACGACCCGGAGCCGGGCAAGGTGGCCTTCCTCTTCCCCGGTCAGGGCAGCCAGCGGCCGGGTGCGCTCGCCGAACTGTTCGTCGCGTTCCCCGAGCTGCGGCACTACCTGCGCCTCGGCGCCGAGTGGGCGGACCTCCTCTTCCCGCCGTCGGCGTTCGACCCGGAGACGGCCCGCGAGCAGGAGGACCGGGTACGCGACACTCGGGTCGCCCAACCCGTCCTGGGCATCGGCGGCCTCGCGGTCGACCACCTGCTACGTCGGCTGGGCGTCCGGCCCGACCTGACCGGCGGACACAGCTACGGGGAGCTCGTCGCGCTCTGCGTAGCCGACGCGTTCGACCCCGAGACCCTGCTCGCGCTGAGCCGGCAACGGGCCGAGGCGATCCTGACCGCCACCGGCGACGACCCGGGCACCATGGCGGCGGTCACCGGCACCGCCGAGCAGGTGAGCCAGGTGCTCACCGCATCGGGGCTGGCTGGCGACATCGTGCTGGCCAACCGGAACACCCCGACGCAGGTCGTGATCTCCGGGCCGACTCCCGCGGTCGGGTCGGCGGTGGCGGCGCTGCGCGAGGGCGGGCTGTCGGCCCGTCAGCTCTCCGTCGCGTGCGCGTTCCACAGCCCGGTGGTGGCCGGCGGCACCACACGTTTCGCCGAGGCGCTGGCGTCCAGCACGGTACGGGAGCCGGCCATCCAGGTCTGGTCGAACCACACGGCAGCCCCGTACGACGGGGACGCCGACCGGGTACGTGACCGGCTCGCCGCGCAGATCGGCGCGCCCGTGCGGTTCGTCGAACAGATCGAGGCGATGTACGCCAGCGGCGCTCGGACCTTCGTGGAGGCCGGCCCCGGTCAGGTCCTCACCAAGCTGGTCCGGGCCATCCTCGGCGACCGGCCGCACCTCGCGGTCGCCACCGAGCCGCGTCCCGACGAGGGGCTGCGCGGCTTCCTCGTCACTGTCGCGCAACTGGCCTGTGCCGGCGTCCCGGTTCGGACCGGCTGGTTGTTCCAGGGCCGCGACACGGCGGACGTCGGGGCGGTCAAGACGGGCCAGCGTCCGTTCTGGACCGTGGACGGCCAGCTCGTACGAGATCAGTCCGGGAACAGCCTGCCCGGCGGAATGACGCCCCCACGACGGATCAAGGAGTTGTCGATGACCGCTTCGAACGGGACCGCCTTCAGTGGTCGGGACGGCCGCGACGAGTTGCTGAGCGAGTTCCTCCGCACCAGCCGGGACATGATCGCCTCGCAGCGGGACGTGATGCTCGCGTACTTCGGCGACGGCGCGGGTGGGCGACTCGTGTGGCAGCCCTCGCAGGCGTACCCGCCGGTGGTGCTGCCGGGTCACGGGACCGAGGTCGACGCGGTCGCGACGACGACGGCGGTGGTGGTGGCCGCTCCCCCGGCCGCACCGACGGGCGGGGTCGAGGTGGCCGCTGTGGCGGTCACCTCGTCCGGTCCTGATTTCCAGACCGCGATCCTCGACGTGATCAGCGAACGCACCGGCTACCCGGTGGACCTCATCGAACTCGACCTCGACCTCGAAGCCGACCTCAGCATCGACTCCATCAAACGCGCCGAAGTCGCCGGCGAGGTCGCCGCACGACTCGGCCTCGCCGTCGACGGCGACGAAGCCGAACTCGAAGACCTCGTCAAGGCCCGCACCGTACGCACCATGGTCGACTGGCTCAACCAGAAGATCCGGTCGACGACGGGTACGACCGTGATCCACGCGACCTCCGTACTCGGCCCGGCGAACGGGGTGGCGCACTCCACCACTGTCGTCACGACCGGCACTGCCGTGATGACCCGTCCCGACTTCCAGAGCGCGATCCTCGACGTGATCAGCGAACGCACCGGCTACCCGGTGGACCTGATCGAACTCGACCTGGACCTCGAAGCCGACCTCAGCATCGACTCCATCAAACGCGCCGAAGTCGCCGGCGAGGTCGCCGCACGACTCGGCCTCGCCGTCGACGGCGACGAAGCCGAACTCGAAGACCTCGTCAAGGCCCGCACCGTACGCACCATGGTCGACTGGCTCAACCAGAAGACGCAGGAGGTGACCGCCCCGGCGCCGTCGCCGAGTAACGGCGCGCTGGCCCTCACCGCACCGACACCGATGGTGGCACCACCCGCCGGAGCGCCCTCGGCCCTGGCCACCATGAGCCCGGCCATCGCACCCGCGCCGGTCCCCACCGTGTCGGTCACCGCCAGCGGTCCGGCCGGGATCACACCGAAGCGGCTGCTGCCCCTGGCGACGGTGGTCGCGGGACCTTCCGGCGCGGACACCGGCGCCCCACCGGCCGGGCAGCCGGCCGACGTGCTCGCCGGAACGCGTTTCCTCATCACCGGCGCCAGCCCGGCGCTGCCGTACCTCGCCGAACTGCTCCAGAAGCAGGGCGCGGCCGGGCAGACGGGTGTGCTGGACGAGAGGCAGGCCGACCAGCTCGCCGGCTTCGACGGGCTGATCCTGCTGGACGGTCTGGACGGCGCCGGAGCACCCCTGCTGCCCGACGTCTTCCCGTTCCTCAAGCAGGCGCTCGCCGCCGGTCCCCGCTGGCTGCTCGCGGCAGGACCGGTCGGCGGCACCGAACGTAGCGACGGCCTGGCCGGCCTGTTCCGTACCATTTCCAGGGAGTACCCACAGGTGGCGGCCAGGTACGTCCAGGTGGACGGTGCCGCCGAACCGCAGCAGATCGCCCGACACCTGATCGACGAGCTGCTGGTCCCCGGGGAGACCCCGGCCGTCGTGCGGCGCGAGACCGAGCGGACAACTGTCTCCCTCACCCCGGTGGCGCTGGGCGCGGTGGCGACCAGCGGTGCCGGGCCGGCCGGTGACGGCGCCTCCGAGGCCGCCGCGATCGGCCTCGACCGGGATTCGGTGGTGGTGCTGGTCGGCGGGGCTCGCGGGATCACGCCCTGGTTCGCCCGCGCGGTGGCCATGGCGAGCCGCTGCCGGATCGAGCTGGTCGGCCGCACACCGCTGCCGACCGGGCCGGAGGATCCGGACCTGGTGTCGGCCCGGGACAAGGCGTCGTTGCGTGCCGCGCTCGCCGGCCGGGGTCTGCGGTCACCGGCGCAGATCGAACACACCGCGCAGGCGATCCTGGCCGCCCGCGAGGTCGGGACGACCCTCGCCGAACTGCGGGAACTGGGCAGCGAGGTGCGCTACCACGCCCTCGACGTACGGGACGCGTCGGCGATCCGCCGCCTGCTGCTGGACGTCGAGCGTACGCACGGTCGGGTCGACGGCGTGGTCTACGCGGCCGGCGTGATCGAGGACAAGCTGATCGCGCAGAAGGACCCACAGTCGTTCGCCCGGGTGTTCGGCACCAAGGTCGACGGTGCCCGTTCGGTACTGGGCGGCCTGGACGAGCTGAACTCGCCGCCTCGGTTCGTGGTGCTGTTCGGCAGCATCGCCGCGGCATACGGCAATCGAGGTCAGAGCGACTACGCCGCGGCGAACGACGCGGTCGACGCGATCGGCGCCCGCTGGGCGGCCAGCACCGGCAACCGCTGTCTGACCGTGCACTGGGGGCCGTGGGCACCTGGCGCCGGGCATGGCGGGATGGTCAGCGACGAGCTGAGTCGGGAGTACGCGCGCCGCGGCATCGATCTGATCGACCCCGAAGCGGGTGCCTTCAGCCTGCTGAGCGAGTTGGCGTGGGGCGACCCGAAGATCAATTCCGTGGTCTACACCGCCTCCGGCTGGTGATCGTCCAGCGGATGCGGCGGCACCCGCGCCGCACACCCGGTACGCCCGTCGACGGTGGAGCGAGAGGCCGAAAATGAACACGAGTACCGATCGGAGCGACCCGATCGCGATCGTCGGGATGGCGGCGGTGATGCCCGGCGCCGGCAACCTGGAGAGCTACTGGCGCAATCTCGTCGACGGGGTGGACGCGATCACCGACGTGCCGGCGAACCGGTGGGACGAGGAGTTCTACGACCCGGAGCAGGCCCACCGGCCGGACCGGATGTACTGCCGGCGCGGCGGATTCGTCGACGAGTTCGCGACCTTCGAGCCGCTGCGGTTCGGCATCATGCCCGCCTCGGTCGCGGACATCGAACCGGACCAGCTCATCGCCCTGAACGTGGCCGCCGCCGCGATCGACGATGCCGGCGGCGCGGACCGACTGCCCGGCGGCGACCGGGTCGGAGTGATCCTCGGGCGGGGCGGCATCCTCAGTCCGGCTCAGGCCCGCTACGCCCAACGGGTGCGGATGTCGAGCCAGGTCATCCAGGTGCTGCGGGAGCTGATTCCGGAGCTGGACCAGAGCCGGCTCGACCTGGTGCGCGAGAAGTTCGACGAGCGGCTCGGCCCGTACCAGCCGGAGGGGACGATCGGACTGGTGCCGAACCTGGCCGCGTCCCGGGTGGCCAACCGGCTCAACCTACGCGGTCCGGCGTACACCCTGGACGCGGCCTGCGCCTCGTCGCTGATCGCGGTCGACCAGGCGATCACCGAGCTGCGCAGCGGACGGTTGGACGCCGTCCTGGCCGGTGGAGTGCACCACGTGCACGACATCAGCTTCTGGTCGGTGTTCAACCAGTTGCGGGCGCTGTCCAGGCGCGGTGAGAGCCGGCCCTTCCACCGGGAGTCCGACGGCCTGCTGATCGGCGAGGGCACGGGTGTGGTCGTACTCAAGCGGTGGTCCGACGCTGTCCGGGACGGCGACCGGGTGTACTCCGTCATCCGGGGCAGCGGGATGTCCAGCGACGGCCGCTCGGCGAGCATGTTCAACCCGGCCTCCTCCGGACAGGTGCTGGCCATCCGGCGGGCCTGGGAGGCGGCGGGGCTGGACCCGACCGCGCCGGACGCGCTGGGGTTGCTGGAGGCGCACGGCACCGGCACACCCACCGGCGACGCGGCCGAACTGGTCTCGGTCGCCGAGGTCTTCGGACCGCATTCGGGCGACGGGCCACGCCCGGTGATCGGATCGGTCAAGTCGATGATCGGGCACACCATGCCGGCCGCCGGCATCGCCGGCCTGATCAAGGCGACGCTCGCGGTGTACCGGGGAGTCCTGCCGCCCACGCTGCACTGCGACGATCCACGCTCGGAGATGGCCGCGACCCGGTTCGCCCCGATCCCCACCGCCCGCCCGTGGGAGAGCGACGGGCCGCGTCGGGCCGGGGTGAACGCCTTCGGCTTCGGCGGCATCAACGCACACGTCATCATCGAGCAGGCGCCCGAACCCGCCGGTGTACGGCAGCGGCCGACCGCCGGGCAGCCGTTGGCGGTGGGTGGAGCGAGTGTCGGACGAGACACCGCGCCGACCACGGGCAGCTCGACGGTTGCGGTGACCGAACCGGACCAGGTGCTCTGGCTCGCCGCGCCGGACCCCGCCCAGTTGGCCGGCCTGCTGGCCCGCAGCGACCACGAGGTGCGGGCCTTCGGCGTCGAACGGGCCCGGAGCAACCGGCCCGCCAACGGGGCCGAGGCGTGCCGACTCGGCATCGTCAGCCCGACCGACAAGCTGCTGGCCGTCGCCCGCAAGACGGTCGCCCGCGGTCAGGCCTGGCGGGGCGGACGGGACATCTGGTTCAGCCCGTCACCGCTGCTGGCCGCCGGCACCGGACGCCTCGCCTTCGTCTTCCCCGGCCTGGAGGCGGAGTTCGCGCCCCGTACCGCGGACATCGCCGCGCACCTCGGACTGCCGGACCGGCAGTGGTCCGCCTCGGACCTGGGCCGGCACGGCGCCGGGCTGATCGAGGTCGGCAAACTCCTCGACAGGGCGCTGCGCCACCTCGGCGTGCTACCGGACGCGGTCGCCGGACACAGCATCGGCGAGTGGACTGCGGCGGCGACCAGCGGGCAGATCAGCACGGCGGCGATGGACGACTTTCTGGAACTGTTCCACGCCGACTCGGTCGAGGTCTCCGGATACGTGTTCGCCGCCGTGGGAGCTGGCGCGGACCGGGTCACCCCGATGCTGGGTGACTTTCCGGGGGTGGTGCTCTCGCACGACAACGCCCCGGGGCAGTCGGTGGTGAACGGCCCCGAACCCCAGGTGGACCGGCTGGTCGAGGCCCTGCGTACGGAGAACGTGCTGTGTCAGAAGTTGCCGTTCCGGTCGGCCTTCCACACTCCCGTGTTCGTCGACGGCCTGCAGTCGATCGGCGCGGCGCTGCGGCGGTGGGAGGTACACCCGACCCGGATACCGGTCTGGTCGGCGACCCTGGCGGCACCGTTCCCCGCTGACGAGGCGCAGGTCAACGCCCTGTTCGTCAGACACATGATGGAGCCGGTCTGGTTCCGTCAGACCGTCGCGGCGATGTACGACGCCGGGGTACGGGTCTTCCTCCAGGTCGGTGCGGGACAGCTCGCCTCGCTGATCAGCGACAACCTGCGCGGGCGTGAGCATCTCGCGATGCCGGTGAACGTGAAGCACCGCAGCGGGCTGGACCAGCTCCGCCGGGTCGCCACCGCGATCTGGGTGGAGGGCGGCAGCCCGAACCTGACCGCGCTCGATCCGCCGTTGGCGAAGGCAGCCGCGAAACCGGTACGCCGTGGCCCGTCGATTCCGCTGGATCTCGGTGGACCACTGGTCCGGCTCGGGGCGGGCGCCGCCGGTCTGCTCGGCGTGTCAGCGGGCGGCACTGCGCCGAACCACCTGGCCGCGGGTCCGCCAAAGCACGGTTCGGCCGTTCCGGTCGGCGCCTCGCCGGCAGTCGGAGCGGGGCGGCAGCCCGAGCCGGCGGGTAACGGCACCAACCCGGCGGCGGCGCTTGCCGCCCTGCACAGGTTGACCGGACGGTCCAGCGCGGCCGCGGAACTCGCCGCGCTGTTGCAGGACACGGCTCGGGACGCGGTCAACGTTCTGGACGCGGCCGCCCGACCGGCTCCGCCGGTACCGCCGCGCCCGGTTGTCGGACAACCCCCGGTCGCCCCGCCTGCCGGACCCTCCCGAACCGCCGCGCCCGGAGGCCGTGGCAACGGCGTCGCGGGCAACGGGGTCGGTTCGGCCAACGGGGTCGACACCGGCAAGGCGGTCAGCGCCAGCGCCAGCAACGGCGACCCGGGTCCGGTTCGGCGGATCACGTTGCGGGTCTCCGTCGAGAACATGCCGTACCTGAAAGACCACTGCTTCTTCGTCCAGCCACCGGACTGGCCGAAGATGGAGGACCGGTGGCCGGTGGTGCCGGCCACCACCCTGGTGCAGCACATGGTCGACGCGGCGGAGCAGGCCATGCCGGGCATGCGGGCGGTGGCCGTACGCGACGCCCGGTTCAACCGTTGGCTGATAGCCGAGCCGGGTCAGGACGTCGAGATCGCGGTGAAGCCGACCGGTGACGGCCTGGTCTCGGTCACCTTCGGCCCGTACGCCCGGTCGACCGTGGAACTCGCCGCGGACTATCCGGCCGACCCGCCCGAGGTGTGGCGGCACGATCCCGCGACCGAACGGCCGCCACGGATCAGCGCCGAGGAGATGTACGCCGAGCGGCTGATGTTCCACGGCCCCCAGTTCCAGGGCATCACCGCCGTACACGCCCTCGGCGACATGCACGTACGGGGGGTGGTCCGCGCACCCGTGCCGCCGGGCGCCCTGCTGGACAACGCGCTGCAGCTGATCGGCAACTGGCTCATCACCACACAGCCGTTCCGTACTGTCGCGTTGCCCGTGGGCCTCGGCCACATCCGCTACTTCGGCCCCCCGCCGGCACCCGGTACGGACTTCGAGTGTGTCGCCCGGGTGCGCTCGATCGACGACGCACAACTCGTCGCGGACACCCAACTGGTGGTCGACGGCCGGGTGTGGGCACAGATCGAGGGCGCGGTGGACCGGCGCTTCGACAGCCATCCGCAGGCCCGGCCGGCGGAACGGTTCCCCGAGCGGCATCCGATGTCGCTGATCCAACCCGAGGGCTGGACGATGGCCTTCGACTGCTGGACCGACCTGGTCACCCAGGGCATGGCCGCCCGCGGCATCCTGGGCTCGGCCGCGTACCAGGACTACGAGCGGCAGCCCGCCAGATCCCGCAAACAGTGGCTGTTGGGCCGGATCGCGGTGAAGGACGCCGTCCGGTTCCGGTTGTGGGAGGACGGGCACCGCGACATCTACCCCATCGAACTGACGGTCGGCAACGATCCGGACGGGCGACCCCGGGTGCACGGACGTCCGGGCCGTGACCTGCGTGAGTGCGATGTCTCGCTGGCGCACTGCGCGGAGATCGGCGTCGCGATCGCGAAACCCCGCGGGCCGGCGTCGCCGTCCGACGCGCCCGGCGTCGGCATCGACGTCGCCGAGATCACCGACCATCCGGAGAGCACCCTGCGCTTCGCCCTGACCGACGGGGAGACCGCCCTGTTGGACTCGCTCGGCGGCGACGCCGAGGACCGGCGGCAGTGGTTCACCCGGTTCTGGGCCGCCAAGGAGGCCGTCGGCAAGGCGGAGGGGACCGGACTCGACGGCCGCCCGCGCCGGTTCGTGGTGACCGGCGCCACGGACACGGTGCTGACGGTCCACGTCGACGACCGGAGCTACCCGGTCCAGTACCGCGAGGTCAGAAATCCCGAAGACCTACCACCTCGACGGTACGTGGTCGCCTGGACCTGGGGCCCGCGGACCGGGACCGATCAGCCGTGACCGGCATCCACTCCCGACCATCCGAAGGAGCACCTCCCATGGCCGCCACGCACGCCGACATCCTCGCCGAGCTCACCGGGATCATCCACGCGGTCCTCGGCGACTTCGCCGCCGACGAACCCATCACCGTGGACACCACCTTCCGCGACGACCTCGGCATGGAGAGCATCGACGTCGTCTCCCTCGCCGGCCGGCTGCAGGCCCGGTACGGCAACACCGTCAACTTCGCGCACTTCGTCGCCAAACTCGATCTGGAGACCGTGGGCGAGCTGCGGGTCGGGCAGCTGGTTGAGCACATCGCACGCTCCCTCGACGCGAGCCCCACCGTCGTCGAGGCGGTCCACTCGTGACGATGATCCGGGCCAACGGGATCGACGTGCACGTCGAACACCTCGAACCACCGGCCGGTGAGCCGGACGAGGTCGGCGCTGACCGGGGTGCGGGGCCGACCCTCGTGATGATCCACGGAATGGCCTCCGACAGCCTCGCGAGCTGGTACTTCACCCTGGCCAAGCCCTTCGCCGACGCCGGGCTGCGGGTGGTGATGTACGACCTGCGGGGGCACGGCCACAGCGAGCGCCCGCCCACCGGCTACACCCTCGACGACTTCGTCGACGACCTGTCGGCGATGCTGACCGCACTTGACGTCACCGCTCCGGTGCACCTGCTCGGCAACTCGTTCGGCGGCACCATCGCGTTCGCCTACGCGGCCCGGCACCCCGACCGGGTCGCCTCCGTCGCGGCGGTCGAATCCTCGCCGCCGACCCCGGCGTGGATGGCCCGGGTCGCGCGCCGGCTGGACCGGGCCGCCGACCTTCTGCCCCGACCGGAGGCGCTGGCGCAGATCGTCGCCGGCCGGGGGGCCCGGGTGGCCCGCCGGGCCCGGGATACCGGCGAGCTGCTCATGGCGACCACGCTGGCCCGGGACCTACCGGCGAGTGCCCTGCCCAGTGCCGCGCAGATCAGCGCGATCGACGTACCGGTGCTCTGCCTCTACGGCGCGAACTCCGCGGTCGTCGAGCTGGCACCGGCGGTGGTCCGGCTGCTGCCGCAGACGCGGACCGTGGTCCTACCCGGCGAGAAACACACAGTCCTGGTCGACCGGCCGGAGGCGGTCCGCCGGCTCGTCCTGGCGTGGCTCCGCGAGGAGTGCTCCGTCGAGGTGGCCGAGGTGGCCACCGCCCCGTGACAACCCAACGTGCAGGAGGTCCTCGGATGGACACCCCGGTCACCGGCAGGTCGATCATCATCAGTAACGGCCGGTGCGGCTCGACGCTGCTCTCGGACCTGATCGCGGAGCAGCCCGAGACTCTCTCGGCGCAGGAGTTCTTCATGTCGGTCGCACCCTGGGCACGCAGTTCCGAGGTGCTGACCGGGGCCGCGTACTGGGCGGTGCTGAGCAGCCCCAAGGCGGAACTCGCCACTCTCTTCCGGATCGGGTTGCCGCCGAAGGAGGTGCGGTATCCCGCGACCGGGAGGTGGGCCGACCGGATGACCGAGTTGCCGCGGATCCTCGCCATCACCCTGTCGAAGCTGACCCCCGACCCGGACCGCCTCTTCGACCAGCTCGCCGAGCGGGTGCCGGACTTCCCGACGCAGTCGGTCGGCGACCACCACCGGATGTTCCTCGACCTGCTGGCCGTGATGACCGGCAAGCGGCGCTGGGTCGAGCGTTCCGGCGGGTCCAGCCACGTCGCTCCGTACCTTCTGCGGGCATTTCCCGAGGCGAAGGTGGTGTATCTGACCCGCGACCGGGAGGCGACCGCCCGCTCGATGAGCCAGCACTCGTCGTTCCAGCTGATTCAGCTGCGGGTGGAGTTCCTCGGCCGGTGCGGGCTGGATCCGTTCCGGATCGAGCCCGGCCAGTCGGTGCCCGAGGACCTGGAGCGTTACCTGCCGGACCGGCTCAGCGCCGACCTGCTCCGGGATCGGGGCCAGGACCTGCGCCGCTACCTCGGTCTGAGCGCGTTCCTGACCAGCCAGGCCGAGCAGGCGCTCACCGACCTGCCGCCGCGCCACCTGCACCGGATGAGCTACGAGGACCTGGTCGCCGACCCGATCGGGCAGCTCGGCCTGCTGGCCCGGTTCCTGGAGTTCGAGGACTGGGAGGACTGGGCACGGCGGGTCGCCCCACGGGTGGTCAGCCCCGCCCGGTCCCGCGAGGTCGCCGCGGCCTGACCCGCGATCGTGCCCCACCGACCCGCAGGACTCCGTCGAACGAGAGGAACCATTCGTGAAACCACTCCGGATGTCGGGCCGGCGACCGCTCGCCGCGGCCGCCGTACTGGGACTGTTGTACGTCCTCGCGGCGCCGGCGTCAGCCGCCGCCACCCCGATCGGGGCGGATGCGCCGGGTACGGCCGGACATCAGCCAAAATACGAGCGGAAGCTGATCGGGAAGGGCACCCCGGACGAGTGCTTCGCCGGTATCGGTGTGGCCTATCCACCCGGTCCGCCATGCGCCACCGGCCAGCCGAAGGTGAACCAGTCCTACCTGTGGGGCATGACCCAGACCGCGCAGAGCCTGTGGTTCGGGACCGGAGCGAACGTCAACTGCATGACCAGCGGGCGCAACCTGCGCAACACGACACCGAACCTGAACGACGACTGGGTGTGCGAGTACGGCGAGAGCCAGATCGCGAAACGTAACCCGACTCTGCCTCCCACCCTGGGCGACCATCGCCCGCCCCGCCTGTACACGTACGACAAACGTTCGGGGCGATTGACGGAGAAGACCGAGGCGGTGAAGGCCGCCTCCACCACCGACGCCAACCGGCTGAGCACGACCGCCGGAATCCGGGCCGCCGGCACCCATCAGGGGGTGGCGTTCCTGGGCGGGCCCGCCCTGGGCGAGAGCATCAACCTGTTCGCCTTCGACACCGACACCGGCGCCTTCCTCGGCTCGATCAACCTGCCGGCGTACGGCAACATCCGCCACTTCGTGGTGGCCGACGGCGCGCTCTACGCGGGTGTCGGGGTGGGCGCGAACGGCGGCAACCGGGGGCACGTGCTGCGCTGGACCGGCTCCAAGAGCAATCCGTTCAGCTTCGTCGAGGTCGCGAACCTACCGGCCCAGGCGGCGGATCTCACCGTGCACGAGGGGCGGATCTTCGTGACGACCTGGACGGGTTCCGGTGACGACGCCCTGGCAGCGGCCGTGCCCGGCACGACCGACGAGCCGCTGTCCGGGGTCGCCGGGGTGTGGATGAGCCCGAAGCTGTCGCAGGGGGAACGCGGCCTCACGCCGGCCGACGCCGACAACTGGACCCAGGTCTGGTCGGTCGACGGGTACGAGCCCGACCCGGTCGTGGCCCGCACCTACGCCCTGGGTGGGCTCGCCTCCTTCAACGGCTACCTGTACTGGGGCACGATGCACGTGCCGATGAAGGCGACCACGGTGCACATCGCGACCTACCCACCGGCGGACGAGGCCGCGCTGCGGTCCACGGTCCGCAGCACGCAGCGGGCGATCAGCATCTTCCGAGGTAAGAGCTTCGGCGACCGTCACCAGCGGGTGGACCTGCTGTACGGCGCATCCCAGTTGCCCGCCTACGACCCGGCGGGCAACGGCGGAGCGGGCCTCTGGGCCGCCGCCTCGACCGGATACACCCCGTTGTACGGCCCGTCGGGCATGGGCAACCCCTACAACAACTACACCTGGAAGATGGCGGTGGCGGGCGGGAAACTGTACGTGGGCACCATGGACTGGAGCTACATCTCCAAGGACCTGGGCCAGGACACCGCCCGGCTGTTGGGTGTCACCGGCCCCGCCGCGGCCGAGTTCGGCAAGGCCTCGGTACTGGCCGACGACCCCCCGCCGGCCCCGGTCTACGGCGGCGACCTGTTCGTCTTCGACTCGACCAGCAGGCCGGCCACGGTGGTGGACAACAGTGGGCTCGGCAACTACCTGAACTACGGGATCCGCAACATGATCGCCGACGGGTCGACCCTCTACCTGGGCATGGCCAATCCGATGAACCTGCGTACGGACCCGGACGACGATGTTCCCGAGGGCGGCTGGGAACTGATCCGACTCAGCGTGCAGCACTGTTAGGGCCTGTTTCATGAGGGCGGTCGAGCCGAGGCGGAGTCCGGGCGGCGATCCGGCAGGGCGCGGTGGGGGGCGGGGGACGGGGGGGGTTACGGGCGCCACCGCCCCGCCCCCCGGCGGCGGGCG
>NZ_JBFAMS010000031.1:0-44020 GCF_040656575.1 Micromonospora sp. NPDC049801
GGGGGGGGGGGGCGGGGGGGGGGGGGGGGGGCGGCGCCATGTGTTGGTCCCCCCCCCCCCCCCCCCCCAACGCCGCCGGTCGTCGTCCGGGCCCGCCGCAGGCCGGCCAGTTCTTATGAAACAGGCCCTAGCCGGTTGGCTCCGCTCGGGCCGCGCGTCGCGGGAACGGACGGAGCCAGCCCCGCCAAACACAAATCGGTGCAGGTCCTTACAAAGCCTGAACATTGATATGCCAGGGTGCGAATATGATGAAAATTGGTATATCTTGGACACATCGCGTGAGACCGTACCGTCGGCGGCGACACCTGCTCACGGTCCTGTCGCTCGTCGGAGCGCTCACCCTGTCGGCCGGCTGCGGGCTCTTCCGGGACGACCCGGAGCAGCACGAGGCCGGACCGGTGTCCACCGTGCCCACCGGCTCCTCGACGCACACCCTCGTGGTCGACGGGCAGGAGCGCCGCTTCCGCCTCTACCGGCCGACCAACCTCGCCGGGTCGACCCCGGCACCGCTCGTGGTCATGCTGCACGGCGCGCTCGGCACCGGCAGCCAGGCGGAAACCTCCTACGGCTGGAACGCCCGGGCCGACCAGGAGGGCTTTGTCGTGGCCTACCCGGACGGGATGAGCCGCTCCTGGGCGGTCAGCCCGGACTGCTGCGGACCACCGGCCCGGGACGGCGTGGACGACGTCGCCTTCATCCAGCAACTGGTGGCCACCGTGGCCGACCAACTTCCGGTGGACCGCAGCCGGATCTACGCCACCGGGATCTCCAACGGCGGGATGCTCGCATACCGCCTGGCGTGCGACACGAAGCTGTTCGCCGCGATCGGGCCGGTGGCGGCGACCCAACTCGGCCCGTGCTCGTCACCGGCACCGATCTCCGTGATCCACCTTCACGGGATGGCGGACCAGACGGTGCCGTTGAACGGTGGTCCGGGCAAGCGGGACAACGACGGGACCGGGCGAAATCCGGTCAAGATCGACGGGCCGCCCATCCCCGACCTGCTCGGCCAATGGCGTACCACCGACGGATGCCCGGCGCCGGCGACGACCGCCTCAGGCCCGGTCCGGACCTCGGTCGCCACCTGTCCGGGAGGACGGGCGGTCGAGTTGGTCACCGTCGAGGGCGCTGGCCACCAGTGGCCCGGTGCCGCCGGCCCCGGACCGCAGGCGCAACGCCTGCTCGGCCTGGATCCACCCACGACCGCGCTGGACGCGACCGAGACCATCTGGCGTTTCTTCGACGCACACCCCCGAACCGGCGGCTGACCCGCACCGGCGGCCACTGATCCGACAGCTCACGAGAGGGAGCAGCAGATGCCCAGTAGTGGTGGCAGCCCGGCTGCGGTCGAGGTCGCCGACCTCGTCAAACGCTATCCCGGGAGCACGAACGCAGCCGTGGACGGGCTGTCCTTCACGGTTGCCGGCGGCGAGATCTTCGGGCTGCTGGGACCCAACGGCGCCGGCAAGTCGACCACCATCGGCATCCTCACCACCCGGCTGCGGGCGTCCGGGGGCCGGGCGCTCGTCAGTGGGATCGACGTGGTCGGTGACCCGGTCGCGGCCCGCGCCCAGTTGGCCGTCGTATCCCAGCACAACAATCTGGACCGGTCGCTGACACCACGACAGAACCTGCTGTACCACGCCGCGTACCACGGCGTCAGCCGCGCCGTACGCAACGCGCGGGCCGATGAGCTCCTGGACCGTTTCGGCCTGCAGGATCGGGCGGACAAACGGATCGAGGCGTACTCGGGGGGCATGGCGCAACGGCTGATGATCGCCCGCGCGTTGATCCACGAACCAGCGGTGCTCTTCCTCGACGAGCCCACCAACGGTCTGGACCCGCAGTCCCGCCGGCTGATCTGGAGCCGGATCCGCGAGATGCGCGAGCGCGGTGTGACGGTCGTCCTGACCACTCACCAGATGAACGCGGCCGCCGCTCTGGTCGACCGGGTCGGCATCGTCGACCACGGTCGGCTGCTCACCGCGGACACGCCGGGCAACCTGGTCAGAGGGCTCGCCGGACGATCGATCCTCGACCTGACGGTCACCCTGGCCGCGCTTGACGAACCGGACGAGCTGCTGAGCGCGCTCTCCGAGGTCTCCGGCGTACGCAAGGGCGAACGGCTCGCCGACCCGCCGCCGCCCGGGGCCGGGGCCGGGGCCGCCAAACTCCGTGCCGTCCTCGGCCTCGGCGGCGGGTCGGGGTTCGGCGCGGGCACGCCCGCCGCATTGACCGCGCTGGCCCGGGAGCGGGCCGTCGCCACGCTCGCCCCCGACCCGGGCGGGCGTGGGCGCGTCCGGATCCGGCTGCATCTCGCCGCCGACCCCGCCACCGTGCTCGGACCGGCGCTCACCGTCCTGACCACACGGTCGGCGACCCTCACCGACGTACGCATCGGCGAGCCGAGCCTCGAAGACGTCTTCATCGGACTGACCGGAAGGGACCCACGGTGACCGACCTCGACACCCCGCCGGTTGTCGCAACGAGCGCCACGGCGGCACCTGCGCGACCCAGCGCCCACCGGGCCTTCCTGGCCATTCTGCGCCGGGACCTGTTGGTCACCGCCAAGGAACTCTGGGTCATCCTGGTCCAGGTCGGCCTCACCCCGTTGTTCATGCTCTTCGTCTTCGTCAAGGTGCTCGGCGGGCAGGGCGTCGTCACCCGGAACTTCGCCGACCTGTTCCTGCCCGGCATCGTCGCGCTCGCCGCGCTCACCACCGCTTTGCAGAGCGTCGCACTGCCACTGGTCAAGGAGTTCGGCTTCACCCGGGAGATCGAGGACCGGCTACTCGCCCCGCTGTCGACGAACCTGGTAGCGGTCGGCAAGCTCGTGGTCGCGATGCTGCGCGGGCTCGTCGCCGCAGCCCTCATCTACCCACTGGGGGCGCTGATGGTCGGCTCGGCCCCGTGGCAGCCCGGACGGTTACCGATGGTCCTGCTGACGATCCTGCTCGGCGGATGGATCGGCGGCGGCATCGGCATGACGCTGGCGATGATCCTGCCCATCCAACGGATCAACATCACGTTCTCGCTGGTCGTGACCCCGATCATCTGGACCGGTTGCATCCACTACCCGTGGCCGCGGCTCTCCTCGATGCCGTGGTTCCAGACGGTCACCGCCCTCAACCCGATGACCTACGTCTCCGAGGGCGTGCGCGGGGCCATGTTGCCCGGCGTCGCGCACATACCGGCCTGGGTCTGTCTGCTGGTGCTGACCGGAGTGGCCGCGCTGGTCACGGTCACCAGCGTCCGAAGTTTCAGTCGGCGTGCCGTCCAGTGAACGGCACGGTCACCGCGTCTATCGGAGGTGTTCGTCGATGAACGTGCTGGAACCCCCCAGGTCAACGGCCCCCGCGTCGGATGGCTCGTTCGCCGCCTGGTTGGCCGATCGGGCCGGCCGGCTGCTGCTGCAGGTCCGCGCGGAGCACGGTCACCACGACCCGGCCGCGTTGAAGCGCGCGGGTGATCGGGCGGCGCACCAACTGCTGCGCGTTGAACTGGCACGGCACAGAAGCGCCGACGCCGTGCTCTCGGAGGAGGACGACGGCGCCCGGCAGGCCTGGGCAACGGGTACAGCCGACCCTCTGCCGGAGCGGCTGGGCGCCGACCGGGTGTGGATCGTCGACCCGTTGGATGGGACCCGCGAGTTCTCCGAGCCGGGCCGGACGGACTGGGCGGTGCATGTCGCACTCTGGCAACGGAACGCGCCGACGGAGCACCGCCTGGTGGCGGGCGCCATCGCCCTGCCGGCCCAGCTCCGTACCCTCGGCACGGAGACACCCCCGACCCGGCCGCCGGCGGTCAGCGGTCGGACCATCCGGTTGGCGGCGAGTCGGAGTCGGCCGCCGGCGTTTTTGACGAAGTTGGCGGACGAGGTCGGTGCCGAGTTGGTGCCGATGGGATCGGCCGGGGCGAAGATCGCCGCGGTTATCACCGGTGAGGTCGACGCGTACGTGCACGCGGGTGGTCAGTACGAGTGGGATTCGGCGGCCCCGGTGGCGGTGGCGACGGCCACGGGATTGCACGCTTCCCGCATCGATGGTTCCGCGTTGAGCTACAACGAGGCTGATCCCCGGCTGCCGGACCTGGTGGTCTGCCGGCCGGAGCTGGCCGCCCCACTCCTCGCCGCGCTGCGGCAACACCTGACCCCGGTGCCGGCACCGGCCACGGCAGCCGGGTGATCCGCGATGACGACAAACGACACGACGCCCGCGGCGGCGTACCGGGTTTCGCACCTGGACGCGATCGAGGCAGAGAGCATCTTCGTCATGCGCGAGGTGGTGGCCGAGTTGGAGCGCCCGGTCCTGCTCTTCTCCGGCGGCAAGGATTCGATCGTGATGCTCCGGTTGGCCCAGAAGGCGTTCGCGCCAGCCCGGATCCCGTTCCCGGTGATGCACGTCGACACCGGGCACAACTTCGACGAGGTGTTGGACTACCGGAACCAGCGGGTCGCCGAACTCGGCCTGCAGTTGGTGGTGGCGAGCGTACCCGAGGCGTTGGAGGCAGGTCTGGTCCGCGAATCCGCCGACGGGACGCGGAACCGGATCCAGACCCCGGTCCTGTTGGCGGCGGTGGAGAAGTACCGGTTCGACGCGTTGTTCGGCGGGGCGCGGCGGGACGAGGAGAAGGCGCGGGCCAAGGAGCGGATGTTCAGCTTCCGGGACGACTTCGGTCAGTGGGATCCGAAGAACCAGCGGCCGGAGCTGTGGTCGCTGTACAACGGGCGGCATCACCCGGGCGAGTCGATCCGGGTGTTCCCGTTGTCGAACTGGACCGAGCTGGACGTCTGGCACTACATCGCCCAGGAGCGGCTGGCGTTGCCGTCGATCTACTACGCCCACGAACGTACGGTGATCGAGCGCGACGGAATGCTCTATGCGGTGAACGAGTTCATCGTGCCCCGAGGTTCGGAGGAGCCGTTCAAAGCGCGGGTGCGGTACCGGACCGTCGGCGACGCCTCCTGTACCGCGGCGGTGCTGTCCGAGGCGGACACGGTGGACCTGGTGATCGAGGAGGTCGCGGCGACCCGGATCACCGAGCGGGGGGCGACCCGGGGTGACGACCGGGTGAGTGAGACCGCGATGGAGGACCGCAAGAGAGAGGGCTACTTCTGATGGCTACGACCGGGGTCGCGGTGGTCGAGGGCGCAGCGTCCGAGGGTCGGGCGATGGACCTGTTGCGGTTCACGACGGCGGGCAGCGTCGACGACGGCAAGTCGACGCTGATCGGTCGGTTGCTCTACGACACCAAGTCGTTGTTCACGGACCAGTTGGCAGCCGTGGAGGCGGCCAGCGCGGCCAACGGCGACGAGTACACGAATCTGGCGTTGCTGACCGATGGCCTGCGGGCGGAGCGGGAGCAGGGCATCACGATCGACGTGGCGTACCGGTACTTCGCCACGCCCCGGCGGAAGTTCATCGTCGCCGACACCCCGGGGCACATCCAGTACACCCGGAACATGGTCACCGGCGCCTCCACGGCCGACCTGGCGTTGATCCTGGTCGACGCCCGTAAGGGCCTGGTCGAGCAGTCCCGCCGGCACGCGTTCCTGTGCTCGCTGCTGCGGGTGCCGCACCTGGTCCTGTGTGTGAACAAGATGGACCTGGTCGGCTGGTCGCAGGAGGTCTACGAGCGGATCGCCGACGAGTTCACCGCGTTCGCGGCGAAGTTGGAGGTGCCGGACCTCGCCGTCGTCCCGGTCTCGGCGTTGCACGGCGACAACATCGTGACCCGCTCGGAGCACACCCCGTGGTACGAGGGCCCGTCGCTGCTGCACCACCTGGAGCGGGTGCACATCGCCAGTGACCGCAATCTGGTCGACGTCCGGTTCCCGGTGCAGTACGTGATCCGCCCGCAGTCGACCACGGTCACCGACTACCGCGGCTACGCCGGCCAGGTCGCGTCGGGTGTGCTGAAGCCGGGAGACGAGGTTCTGGTTCTCCCCTCCGGGTTCACCTCCCAGATCGCGGCGATCGAGACCGCAGACGGACCGGTCGCCGAGGCGTACCCGCCGATGTCGGTCACGGTCCGGTTGACCGACGAGATCGACATCTCCCGGGGCGACCTGATCTGCCGGCCCCACAACGGCCCGGCGGTCGCGCAGGACATCGAGGCGATGATCTGCTGGATGGACGAGGCCACCCCGCTGCGTCCCGGCGCGAAGTACGCCATCAAGCACACGACCCGTACCGCCCGGACCGTGATCCGCGAGCTGCACTACCGACTTGAGGTGAACTCGCTGCATCGGGACGAGGCCGCCACCGAACTCGGACTCAACGAAATCGGCCGGGTCCGCATGCGTACGACCGTCCCGCTGCTCGCCGACGAATACCGGCGCAACCGCACCACCGGCGGTTTCATCCTGATCGACGAAACCACCAACCGCACCATCGCCGCCGGAATGATCGTCGACACCAATTGACCTACGGTAAGGGCCCTTCCCGCTACCGGAAATCGGAGCGGAAAGGGCCCTTCGTCACGTCTCAGACGGTGAGGGTCCAGGCGTTGATATAGCCGGTGTCACCGGAGAAGACGTCCCGCACCCGCAGCAGCCAGGTGCCGTTCGCCGACTCGGTGGAGAGATTCGCGGTATAGGTGGCGTTGACGTTGTCGGCGCCGTCCAGGAAGCTCTGGTTCTTCAGCCGGTAGGCGGTACCGTCCGGTGCCACCAGATCGATGATCAGGTCGCCCCGGAAGGTGTGCACGATATCGACCGCCACGGTGGACGCCGAGGAGGCGCTACGGTTACAGCCGGTGATGACGATGCCGCTGGTCACCGCCGTGTTGCTGTCCGGTATCGCCACATCGGTGCCGTTGGTGCCCGAGCAGCCGCCGCCACCCGAGCCGGTCACGGTCAACGAGTACGTGGCGCTGCGCGTGCCCGCAGTGCCGGCACCGGTGACAGTGACGCCGTAGGTGCCGGCAGGGGTGCTCGCCGAGGTGGCGATGGTGAGCGTGGACGAGCCGCCCGAGGTCACCGTGGCCGGGCTGAACGAGGCGGTGGCGCCACTCGGCAGACCGCTCGCCGACAGGCTCACCGACTGCGCCGAGCCGCTGGTGGTCGCGGTACTCACGGTGGCGCTGACCGAGCCGCCCGGCGCGGTCGAACCGGCCGTCGGCGACACCCCGACGGAGAAGTCGTCGGCCGGTGGAGTGCCGCCGCTGCCCACGTAGAGCAACTGGTTCGGGGTGCCGGTGCCGACGTTGGTCACCACGTTCGGGGTGGAGTTGCCGACCAGGTAGTCGCGGACCTGCTGCGGGGTCCAGGACGGGTTCGCCGACAGCGCCAGCGCCGCCGCGCCGGCGACGTGCGGCGACGCCATCGAGGTGCCGCTGATCGTGTTGGTCGCGGTGTTGCTGTCGTACCAGGCCGAGGTGATGTTGACGCCCGGCGCCAGGATGTCGACGCAGGTGCCGAAGTTGGAGAAGCTGGCGGCCGCGTCGTTGTTCTGCGTCGCACCTACGGTGATCGCGGAGGCCACCCGCGCCGGGGAGTAGTTGCAGGCGTTCTGCCGGACGCCGAGGGCGTTGCCGTTGCCGGCCGCGACCGCGTACGTGACGCCGGAGTTGATCGAGTTGTTGATGGCCGTGTCGAGCGAGGAGTTGGCGCTACCGCCGAGGCTCATGTTCGCCACGGCCGGCTTGATCGCGTTCGCGGTGACCCAGTCGATGCCGCCGATCACCCCGGCGTTGGTGCCACTGCCCGAGCAGTTCAGCACCCGTACGCCGACCAACTGGACGCCCTTGGCCAGGCCGTACGTCGAGCCGCCGACGGTGCCGGCGACGTGCGTGCCGTGCCCGTTGCAGTCGTCCGCCGAGCCGCCGTCGACAGCGTCGTAGCCGGAGGTGGCCCGGCCGCCGAAGTCGTTGTGGGCGAAGTTGATACCGGTGTCGACGATGTACGCGTGCACGTTGGTCGCGGTGTTCGGGTAGGTGTACGAGCTGTCGAGCGGAAGGTTGCGCTGGTCGACGCGGTCCAGGCCCCAGGACGGGGGGTTCGGCTGTGTCCCGGAGATGCGGACCGTGTGGTTCTGCTCGACGTACGCGACATCGGGGTGCGCGGCGATCCTGGCCGCCGCCTTGGCGCCGGCGGTGATCTCGAAGCCGCGCAGCGCCGTGGAGTAGGTCCGAGCGACCGCTCCGCCGTGCTGACCGACCAGCCTGCTGGCGGTGGCACCGACCTGCGCCCGACTCACCGCGCTCTCCTTGAACACCACGATGTAGCTGTCGGTGACAGCCGTGGCACCGCCGGCACTACGGATGTCGCCTTCCGGTTCGGCCGCCACGGCCGGCGTGGCCGCTGTGAGGGCCAGCATCGCGACGGCGCCCACCACAATTGATCTTTTCGGGAGACTCATTCTCCCCTCCCTCCGATTCGGCCCTTCGTCCGCTCGCCCACGACGAGGAATCGATGATGGCCGATTGAGAAGAGATTACTAAATGATGGCGGCAGAAGACAGATCCAGGGCCCCCTATACCGCTCATAAGATGGAGGTCAAGGTATGGCAATTCATTCCAGATCACGGGCTTGGTGGTCATTCCGAGACGAGCCATCGATTCGTCGCCAACCTATGCGCTTCAGCTACCCTCGCCCCGTTCGGAAGGCCGGAGGTTGACTATCCGCCGCGCCGGCGCGACCGGCCCGGGTTGTCACTCGACCTGAAACGTCGCGGTCGATGCGAGTCGCAGGGTGGCCCCAGGCCGAAGTGAGTGTCGTATGCCGGGTTCAAGCCGCCGTTGGTCCAGCCAGGTACCGTTCGTGGAGTACAGGTCGGTCACCGTCGCGGCCCCGTCCGGCGCAGTCGTGACAGCCGCGTGTCGTCGCGAGACAGCATCATGGCCGGACAGCGCGGCCGCCGCGGGCGAACCGGGGTCCCGACCGAGGATCAGGGTTACTCCGGCCTCGAGCACTGTCTGCCACGGCGGGTCGAGCAACGCGATCATCAGGACGGTTTCGAGCACACCGAGGCAGTGCGGGCACATCCGGCTCCCCGGCGGACACGCCGTTCCGCACGACGGACAGGTGATGTCCACGGCGACCGGGTCGATCGGCTGCGGGGTGACGAGGTTGTCTACCTCGATGACCGCCGAGACGGCGGTGAGGTTCGCATAGCAGTCCGGGTTGCCGCACACGATGTCACCGGAGCCGACCGGTGCGCCGCAGGCGCGGCAGATCAGCCGCTCCATGTCGATTCCCCGACGCCGATGCCGCGGGCCCTCAGATGATCGGCGATCTGGTCGAGCTCGCCGGGCCGCGGGATCCCGACCAGCCACAGCCGGCCGTCGAGCACGCCGGTCTGCAAGCCTGCCCGGACGAGCCGAGCGGCCTCGCCGTATCGCTGGTGGCCCAGCGGGCTGAGGGTGATGACGCGTTGGTTCGCCGAGCCACGCAATGGGGTGTCGCCGTTGTTACGCCGCTCGACGTACCTACCCGCGACCACGGCGTCGCAGCTTGCGCGCAGCTCTGGCAGCCGTGCCGCACGCGACCAGCCGTATCCCGTATAGAGCAGGATGTCGATCGGCCGGTTGTGCCGCCAGGTGGTTATCCCGCGCAGGAGCGCGGCGAGCGCGACCGGCTGCTGGAGCGGTTCGCCGCCGGAGATCGTCACACCGTCGATCCCTTGAGGAAGTGAGGTGAGCCAGTCGAGCACCTCCTCGACGGGGACCGACCGGTCGGGGCGGCGAGGCCAGGTGTCCCGGGCGAGGCAGCCGGTGCAGGCGAGGGTGCAGCCTTGCAGCCAGATTCCGGCCCTCCTGCCGTACCCCAGGGTGGTGACCGGGTGGTGGAGGCGACTGATCTCGATGGTCGTCATGACAGCTCCACGGTGATGACGTCGGCCTGACGCCGCCAGGCCGTCACGACGAGCGACGTCGTGTCGCCGGACGCCGGCGCGTCGCCCGCCGGTACCGCCAGCCGGTCGAACAGGGCGCGGGCCAGCGGGTTGACGAGCGCGGTCTCCAGGGCGGAGCCGATCCCCCGGCCGCCTCGGGCCAGGTCGCGCGTGCACTCCCTGAGCACGCGCGCATGGACCGGCTGGTCAAGCGTGACCGACACGTGGTGTTCTTCGCTGAGGCGCCGGAGCACGTTGCCGAGTTGGAGTTCGAAGATCTGTTCGGCCGCTTCCGGCCCGATGAAGTCGAATACCACGACATTGTCGCCGAGGCGGTTGAGCAGCTCGGGCCGACCGAGGACCCGGGTGAAGTGATCCTCGATCGCTGCCCGCACGATCGTCTCGACCTGGTCGTAGGGAGTGCCCGGCGTAGCCGTCTGCGTCAACTGGCCCGTGCCGTCGTCGACGTACATGCCGAGGTTGCTGGTGAAAATCAGGATGCATTCGGAGAAGTGGGCAGTACCGCCGCGGCCGTCGGTGAGCCGGCCGTCCTCGAGGATCTGCAGGAACTTGTCGAGGATGCGCGGGTGGCTCTTCTCGATCTCGTCGAACAGGATCACCCGAAAGGGTTGCTGACGCACGGCGTTGGTGAGTTCTCCGCCGGCTTCGAACCCGACGTAGCCCGGTGGAGCGCCGATCAGCCGATCGCCGGCGTGCTCGGCGGAGAACTCGCTCATGTCGAACCGCAGGTAGGCCGCCTCGTCGCCGAACACCACATGGGCCACTGCCTTGGCCAACTCGGTCTTGCCCACCCCGGTCGGACCGGCGAAGAACAGAACTCCGCGCGGGCGTGCCGAAGCCCGTGCCGCGTGGGCGCCGGACAGGCCGAGAGCGGCGCGTTTGAGGATGTCCAGGGTTTTGGTCACGGCTTGGCGCTGGCCGATGATCCGCTGGGGCAGGGACCGTTCCCCGTCGCGGATCCGGGTGTGCAGGTAGTCGCGGCGCCAGGGATTGTCCAATACCCCGAGCTTGAACGTTCGGGTCGCGTCGGGCCACTGCTCCGGGCTCAGCCCACGATCGCGTGCCAGCCTGGTCACCTCGATCATGCCCTGCAGGGTGAGTCCTTCGGACTGCTCGGCGAACGAGCGAGCCCGCTCGTGCAGCGTCGCGTCGGGGATCTGGCCGTGCAACAGCCGGCGGGCGCAGCGTTCCCGATCGCCGTAGTCCGGTCGGGGCAGGCTGATAACGCGGATCCGGTCCTTGCCCGCGGTCAGCCAGGCCGGCAGGTCACTTTCGTTCTCCACCAACCAGATCATCGGGTTGTACAGGCTCTGGGTCCGACCGGATTCGGCCGCGACCGGCCGCGCCGACCGGGCCAGCTTCTCCATGCGGCGCAGGAACTGCCGCTCGGCGTCGTCCGGATCGCTCGGATGCCGCAGCAGGTGCGCCGCTCGGACGATGGCTGCCGCCCGCACAGTGGTGCGTGGCTGGGCGATCGCGGCGAGCTGGACGAACAGCGCGCCGAGGTCGGGCGTCGGGCCGCCGGGACGATACCCGTCGCCGAGGAGGGCACGGGTGGCAGTCGTCACGTCGCTTCTGCCGATCTGGTGCACGACACCGGAATCGATCAGATCATGATCGAGTACGAAGGTGTAGCCGCTCCGGTCCAGCAGCTCACGTATCACGTCGGTGAGGGAGAGCAGCCGCACCCCGGTCGGTGTGTCGATGAGGTACGAATCGTGGGCGTTGCCCCACAACACGTACTGCGACTGGGTCGGCAGTGTCGCGTGCAGTTCGCGGGCGAACGCCGGCCAGCCCGCGAGGTCGTCGATCACCGTACGTCTCCCTCCGCCTCGCGGCTTCTGAGCCGCCGCCGGGGCTCAGTGCGCTGCTGCGGCGCCGTGCGGGGCGTGGGTTCGGCGCCCGGGTGACGCAGCTCGGTGTGCGAGCACGGCAATCCGGCCTCCCGGAGAGTGGCCAGTGCCTGTTCGAGGTCGGCGCACCAGCGGTGCTCGGCTGCCGTGTCGGCGTGGGGGTTCTCGCCGGGTCCGGTCCGGTAGACCATCGACTGAATCCTGCGTGCCCTTGCGTCGACTTTCAAACGCACCAGGTGGTCCGCGTCGTCGGGTCGGCTCACCGCGAGCCTGCCCGTGCTGGGTTGCCCGACGCTGAACTCGGTGCCCACGCTGTAGCCCAGCTCGGTCAGCGCGTCCGCCACAGCGTCCTGGACCGCGATCGCCAACGCTCGCTCCTCCATCTCCGACCGCAGTTGCTCAACCTCGTTCAACAATTGGTCGTTGAGCTCCGCCCGGCCGGACACCACGTCGACGAGGCCCGCCCTGGCCCGGTGTAGGGCGCCGGTGTCAAGATCCTGCTGCGCCGCGTACGGTTCCATCGCATCCAGCAGTTCCGCCGCGACGACGGCATCCGAGCGCCGGACCCGCACCAGCTTGTTGGCCTCCTGTACCCGCAGTTGCACCTGCCGCAGGCGCGGCCGTCGCTCGTCGGGCCGGCGCCAGACGTCAGCGGCGGCGGCCTCGGCTCTGGCGCGGCCCTCGGCGGCAGCCATCGGGTGCAGGCCCGCGAGGATGCGCACCACGGCGGCAGCGGGGTCCGAACCACCGCCGGGCAGCGGCTCCGGCTCGCCAATCCCGTCCGCCGCGGTCCGCAGCGCCGCGGCCGACACCGGTGGCAGCAGGTCCGCGAGACCCCGTGCCGCGGTGACCGCCCGGGCGGCGGCGGCGCGCCTGAACACTCCCGCCAGGACCCGGTCGACGTCGTCGCACCAGGCGTCCCAGACCGATTCGGACGCCGAGACGGAGGGCTCAGCCAGCGCGGGCTCCGCCGGCAGTCCTTGCTGTGCGAGGGCGGACGCCGCATACGCCGCGTCGACCCGGGCGGCGGCCCGGCGTTCAAGTCGCAGTTCCCAGGCGTGGACGGCCTGGTCCCGCTGCGACTCCTGGGCGGCGACGGCCTGCCGCCGTGCGGTGGTGTGTGCCCGGATCCGCGCGTTGCGGGCGGCTGCCTCGGCTGGGCTCACCTGGAGTAGCTCGCCGAGTGCCGCCGTGGCGCGGATTCCGACGATGGTTGCGGCGCCGATCACGGCCGCCACCGGGAACACCACCACACTGCCAGCGCTCATTCCGCTTCGCCCCCGTCTCGCCGCTCAGTGGGTTCGCTGCCGAGCAATTCACGGCTTCGTTGTCGCCGGAACTGACCGAAACGCCATATCCGGGTGCCGGTCCAGCCGAGATGCACCACCGGCCCGATGAGCGCGACCATGGCGACGGCCAGTAGCGCTGCCGACCAGAGGAACGGGCTGCCGCAGCAGCAGGCCAACGCCAGCACACCGAGCAGCAGCGGCGGAGCGCCGCCCCGGACCCGGTTGGCGCCCCTGCGAAGCGCCGCCCAGCCGGTGGGTACACGACGGACCAGCCACCGCATTCGGTCGAGCGCGGACCAGCGCGGATGGTAGAAGGATCCAGTCCGCACCGCGAGGCCGACCTCGGCCAGGGTGGGCACCAGCCATTCCGCGACGGGGATCGACATGTCTCTGATCACGAGACGTGGGTCGGGAGAGAAATGGGGCAGGAACACGGGAGCGGCGACGACCAGCGCCCAGATCATGGAGGCCGCCGCGGCGAGCGACAGGGCCTTCGGCCGCCCGGCCCTGAGCTGCTTCAGTTCCTCGTCGAGAACGCGCTGTCCCCGGGTACGGGCCTCGACGATGCCGGCGCACTCCTGCACGGCGGCGGGGACGACCGTCAACACACACAGCGCGCTGGCCACGTCGGTCACCGGAGGCAGTGCCTCGAACCAGTCCAGGTGCTCGGTGACCTCTTCGCGATCCCGAACCGCGCCGTCCAGCAGCGGTCGCAACCGATCCGGATCGGCGGCGACGCTGAGCAGGACGGCCCGGTGCTCGGTTCGACGCGCCGCCAGCATCGACGTAGCCTGTGGTGGCAGATCGACCCGGGTGGCGAGCGCGTCGAGGTCCTGTGCCGAGCTCCGCCAACGGGCGTCCACCTGCACCAGGGCCTGGCCGTCGCCGAAGTCGGCGAGCACCGGCAGGAGCGAGTACCGCCACAGGTCACGCACCGCCGAGGCCGCCCGGCCGTCCGGCTCCCGCACCGCCACAGCCGCGACATCGGCAAGGTGCTCCGACCCCACTCGTAGCCCCAGGTAGGTCGCCGGTTGCCCCCGGTCCAGCCAGCGCAGCAGGTGCACCATTCGCACATCGGGGGTGTGATCCGGGTGGGTCAACGCCTGGTCGATCAGCCGGATCCGTTCGTCGACATCGTCGTCGAACTGCTCCAGCCAGGCGCGCAGCACGCGCCACCCCTCGCCGGGGTCTCTTCGCGTGCCGACGCGTCGCAGGAACATGTCCACCGCGTCGCTCCAGTGGGCCGCCATCGCGCGTGCGACCTCCGAGCGGGTGCGGTAGGGCACCCCTTTCAGGATCAGCGGCGTCGCACGTCGCGTCGAGGCCGGACGGTGCACCTCGGGCGATCCGCCGGACAGCCACCGCCGGACCTGCGCCTCACCCCACCGATGGTCCGGGTCGCTGACCAGGAGCCCTTCGCAGAGAAGCCGCAGCCGGTGGTCCGCGACGCCGTCGACGGATGCGCCTCGGACCGTCACCTCGTGCTGGATGATCCGCTCGTCGAGACCCTCGAACGGGGCTTGGCCGGTGGCCAGTTGCCGGACCACCACACCGACGGCCCACCAGTCGCCCGCCGGGGAGTAGGCGCCGGCGAAACTCTCCGGCGCCGCATAGGCGAACGTCACGCCGCGGCTGGTGAATCGCACCGATGCTGGACCGAGATACCTGCTCAGTCCGAAGTCGGCCAGCGCCAGCCCGAGGTCCGGAGGAAGGCTCCGGACCATGATGTTCGACGGTTTGAGGTCGCCGTGCACGATGGTCGCCGAGTGCAGTTCGCCGAGCGCCTCGGTCAGCTCGGCGACCACGTGCCGCAGCAGTTCCGGCGGCACCGGGCGGGGATCCTGGCCGATGAAGTCCGCCAGGGTGCCAGCCGGTAGATACTCGGTCAGCTCCCAGCGCCGGCCCTCAGCGACGCCGAAGTCGATGGGCGTCACCAACCTCTCGCTGCGCAGCCCGATCAGCCGGTCGACCGCGTCCTCGTCGACGACGATCCCCGGCCGGTAGATCTTCAACACCCGGTCGTCGCCCGCCGCGTCGCGTAGTAGAAAGACGTCGGCCTCCGCGCCCGCCGGCAACGCCGCGAGGACCGACCAGCCCGACACCCGGTCGGGCAGCCGCAGCAGACCGGCGCTCACCGGTACGGCCACAGCGGACTCGGCCGGGTGCTCCCGGCGTGTGGCGGGAACCTGTGGCCCGGGGTCGACGGCCCGATCGGTCTCGCGGCGCGTCGGCGGCACGTCACCCTCGGCAGGCGGTCGCGGGTTCACCTGCCGCCTACCGCCCGCTCGATCGCGTCGTGGCGTGGTGACCCGTCGCGCTGGCGCCAGCCCTACTCACGGCGGATCCCCTATGGACAGCGGGTGCGAACCCACGGCCACCGACTGATGACCGGCGGCCAGCGTGGTCTCAAGCTCGCGCAGGAACGAGTCGATCTCATCCGCGATCCGGTCGGTCCGCAGTCGTTTTATGCGCACGTACAGCACCCACGCCAACGGTCCGAGGATGGGGACAACAACAGCCGCCACGACACCGCCCAGGATCCAGACCGGGCCCGCACCCTGACGACTGAATCCCCACGGAAGCAACAGGGCGGGGAGAGTGACGGTCGGAAGTTGAAGCGAGATGAGAAGGATGAAAAAAACGTCCATCGACTTGATCTGGTTGACCCAGCCTCGCCGGGTCTCCTCGCGCAGACCTTCCATCGCCTCCTCGAGGCGCCCATGCAGCCACGCGGTCTGATCGCGCTCCAGGCGGGACAACGGCAAGGATCGGGAGGCCGAACGTTGCCGGTACTGTGCCATCACCCGGAGGGCGCGGCCACCGGCGGCCTCACCGCGGGCCGGGACAGCCGGCGGCCACTGCCGTGCAGCCTGCTCAAGGATGAGGTAATAGCCACCAACAATCGGCATGGCCATAAACACCAGGACAAATGAGATCAGGAAGCTGAGGCTTTCCCCGGTCGCATAGGGGGCCACCACCACACCAAGAATCAATCCCAGGACGAAGGTCATCGCCATGCCCTGCCCCAGCAGCAGGGCTGCCGGGTTCGCTACCACGACGGCGCGTTCGAACCTGTTCAAGGATTCCGCCAGATGCAACGCCGCAGCCAAGAGGGCAACAGGCAGCAGGGCGACGAAAAAGACCGCCAGTGCGTAGGTCTGCAAAATCTCACCGAGCGAATGTGGTTCTTCTGCTCGTGAGTAGTAGTACGGAAAGGCGGCGAGGATCGCTGGTCCGACCGCACCGGCGAGAATCCTCGTCAGCCGTCCGGAAACCCCGGACTTCTTCGCGGGCTCCTCGGGCGGAATCCAGGTCGGGTGGACGTGCGCCTCCAGCGCCTCGATCAACCGGGTGACGTCGAGGCGGAACGTGCCGTGCCGGATACGCTGCGACTGGCGTGCCGGAAGCTCGCGCATGTCCGCCGGAAGGTCATCCGCCACCGGGACAGGAGTCTCGCCCAGCAGGACCGGGACGACAACCGTGCCCGGCAGCCGCAACGCCTCCGCGATCTCCCAGCGGACCCAGTCCTTCGCCGGCCAGGTCGCCCGATGCCGGGTCTCCGCCAGCCAGCCGGGACCGATGATGGCGATCAGCACCTCGGCGTCGCTCAGCCGGGCCCGGAGCTGGTTGGGGTACCGCTCGCCGACGGGGATGGACTCCACATCCAGGAACACCTCGGTGTCCCCGAAGTGCCGCCGGAGCCGGTCGGCGAGCGCCTCGACCAGAGCGGGTTCGCTGCCGTCGCCGGCCTCGCGAAAGTGGCGACGATAGTTCACGAAGATGCCGCTCATGCTCACGCGATCCGTCGGGTGGAATCGTCGGCCGGTCCAAGTCCGTACGTGTCGGCTCGCGCCGACGGCCTCAGGACCTCGGTGAGCCGGGCGGTCAACGGTGCGACCGTGGGGTCCTGGTACCAGGGGGCCAGCAGCCGACGCAGTCGGCGCAGGTCGGTCCGGATGGTCGCCGAGTCGACCAGTTCGATGCCGTCCAGCACGTCCGGAGCGAGTTCCAGGGCCGCATCGAGGTCGCCGGCGCCGACGTGGGCGAGCAGTCGGCGAACGCCGTACCGGGCGCGGGCCCGGCCCGCCGCCGGGCTGATCCTGAGCACCTCCCGGTCGAGGATGTGCGCCGCCTCCCGGTACGACCCGAGATCGACCAGCCCCCACCCCTGCACGATCGCCGCCGGATCCGGCATGTTGCCCGACCCGAACACTTGCGCCCCGCCGGCCAACTGTCGGTGCGCCCGACCCACCTCCACCACCGCCGCGTGGAAGTCGTCCGACCTGCCGATGAGGGCGGAGCCCTGAGCGACCCGTTCCATCGCCAGCCGCCGGAGTTGCGGCGGAGCGTTCGCGTCCCTCACCACTGGCGCGACAGCGGTCAAGGTGCGCGCCGGATCGTCGTCGTAGAGGGCGATGTCAGCCTGACGGATTGCGAACAACCGGCCAAAATCCCGGTCACCGCCAGCCTCGGCAAGAGCGACAGCGGTGCGGGTCCATCGCAGACAGGCCGCGTCGTCGCCGGCCTCCTGTGCCATCCAACCGGTGAACTCGGCGTACCGGGCGGCCAGGTGAAGAATCTCCAGGCGTTCGGCCAGCATGCTGACCTCGGCGAGCCCTCGCAGAGTCCGCACCTGCGCGGCGAGGGTCGGTAGCAACACCCGAGGGCTGGTCGTCTGCGCCGCCTGACGCATCCGACGCAGCAGCTCTTCGAACGGTGGCGCACCGTCAACCGAGCGGTCCGGCGGCGTCGACGCAAGCCACGCCGCGGGCAGTGGGACGGGATTCGGGTCCGCTCCCCGGGACAGCGCCACGGCAGACCGGCCTCGCGGATGCCCCGGCGACTGAGAGCTGATCTCCAGGGCCGCGTCGTTGCGGAGGATCATCACCTGCAGCCGTCCCAGGTGCGGGCTGGGAGTCAGCCCCAGCTCGGTGAGCCGGTGGGCCAGATGCTGGTATTCCCGGAGGGCGTCTGCCTGCCTACCGCCGCGGTACAGCGCGACCATCAGTTGCCCGACGAGTCGTTCCCGCAGTGGGTGTTCGGCGACCAACCCCGTCAGTTCGGAGGCCATCGCCTGGTGGTGACTCAATCGCAGGTGGACCTCCACCCGCTCCTCCAGGCCGCAGATCCGGCGCTCGTCAAGCTTGGCCGCCCAAGCCTCGATCCACGAGGTCCGCACCCCGTCGAGCGCCACCGCTCCGCGCCACAGGCTGAGTGCCTCGTCGTACGCGTCGATCGCCGCCTGGTCCTGGTGGCGCCCGCTGAGCCGACGAGCCTCGTCGAGGAGCTTGTCGAAGACCAGCGCGTCGAGGTCGCTCCGTTCGACGTTGATCTGGTAGCCCTCAGGGGCTCCACTGATCCGCTCTCCTTCGGCCTCTCCGTGGAGTTGACGCCGCAACTGCCAGACGCAGTTCTGCAGCTGTCGTCGCGCTGTCGAGGGAGGGTCGTCCCACACCACCCGGACCAGCCGATCGTGCGTCACCAGCCCGTTCGGCCTGGTCAGCAGCCCCGCCAGAATCCTTCGCTCCCGATGACCACGCAGGACGACAGGGCGGCCGTCCCGGAGAGCCCGCAGCGGACCGAGCACCGAAAACTTCACTGGAGCCTCCAGCCATGGGAGAACCCGAATATACGCGGTCATCGTTTCGACCACCTCGGCAATTCGGGCCGCCCAGACCACCCTGCTCGTTGGCGGAAGGCACATCTGCGGTATCGGCATGGCGCCCTCACTCCCTCCACCGCACGTCGACCCTTCCACCTCGACTGAAGCAGAGTCGGGCGCGGTATGGGAGCGCCGCATACCAGAACGGTGAACACGTCGATGCCGGAGAAATTCGACTCTCGCTTCTGATGGGAGCATGCGGCGGAAGAGGGGCGAACGAATGAACGACGACGTCGGGACCTGCGTGTTCTGCCAGATCGGTGCCGGCACGGCAACGGCTCTTCGGATCTATGAAACCCCGCAGACGATGGCATTCGTCCCGCTGCTACCCGCAACCGCCGGGCACACGCTGGTGATACCTCGCAGGCACGTGACCGACCTGTGGGCCTTGGCCTCGGAGGACGTCCAGCCGCTGATGGACACCGTTCTCGACGTGTCCCATGCCATCAGAGAGGCACTTGCGTCGGACGGTCTGAACCTGATCATTTCGGCCGGCCAGGCTGCCTCACAGACGATCCCGCACCTTCACATACACCTGGTTCCCCGCTGGCACGATGACCCGATCCAGGCCATCTGGCCGGCGCGGGCACCCACAATCGACAGCGCCCGGCTTGAGCGGACCGCTGAACGGATCCAGGCCGCCATGCCGCCCTGTTCCCGGGCGTCTCGGCCCGCAGCAGGGGGACGACATGTCGGCCAGGTCTGACACCCGGACCATGACGGTCAACTGCGCCTCGCCACGCGGGTAAGCCACCGACCGCGTACGGGAAATGCGGCGGTGGCCAGTCCACTCAATGCCTCCGCGGATCTCAACGTTTGCCCCATGCGCTGGCCGCTCATCGACGATCGCCAGCGGAAAGGCATAAGGACCGGACCAATATGCGAATGCCTGGCCGTATGACCAGGCACCAAGGGAGGAAACCGTGAAACTCAACCGAAAAGTCGTGCACGGACTCGTGACTGCGGCCACCGCCTGCAGCACCACGCTGATCGCCTTCCCCGAATCGGCGTCGGCCGGGGTCGAAACCAACTGCACCGTCCGCTCCGGCGGTCCGGTCGTCCTCTACTACGGGCAACAGCAGCAGGGCGCCTCCATCTGCCTCAACGGCCTGATCAACGACATGAAGAGCCCGGCTCTCTACTTCGGGCCGTCCGGGTCCGGCCACGGCACCCGGGTCTGGAACAACGCCGGCTCGGCATCGAACTACGACACGACGTGGCGGCCGGTGATCTGGTCCGAGCCCGGCATGACCGGCCCGTCGTACGCGCTGGGCGTCTGCTGCGATGCGGGCAGTGCGCCGTACAACCTCGCCGGTCTCACCAACGACAACCGGTCGCTTTCCTGGTCCCCCAACTAGCCATCATCCAGACACGTCAAACCCTCGTGGCACGTGACGCCGTCGGCTCTGTCGCCGCGGCGTCATGTGCCACCGATTACAGCCGGGGGCAGCGAACATGGCATCGCACGGACGAAGAACCGCCCGGTGGGGCGCACTCATGCTGCTGCTCGCAACCGCGGCGGCTTGCTCCCCCGACCCGGACGGCACAGCTGAGCGTGGTGGCGTGGGTGGGATGACCATCACCAGTCCGCCCGCCGTCACCGAGATGCGCAGCGCCGACGGTGCCGCGGGACTGGTCCTGCCCATCGCGGCGTACCGGCTCGACGGCGAGCAGCGCGTCACCCTGGACCGGGCTCGATCCATCCTGGTCAACGACTGCATGCGACGCTTCGGGATCGATCGCGGACAGCCCGCCGCAGCCACCGGCGGCGCGGGCCCTGAACCGATGTCGCGCCGGTACGGCGTCACCGACCCGGCCGTCGCCGCCAGGTGGGGGTACCACCTCGCACCGGGCGAAGGCAGCGTCGCTCGCACAAAGCCGGGTGCCGCCGTGCCGCCCGCCGAAATGCTCGTCTGGACCGGCAGCGAGGACGGCCGCCTGGCGCCAGCCGGCCAGCCCACCCGCACCTACCAGGGGCACGAGGTGCCCGCGGGCGGCTGCGCGGGCGAGGCGGGCCGCAAACTGCAGCTCACGAGCCCCGAGGACATCGCCGAGCACCTCGTCACCTCGATCGACTTCAACGCCTTCGAGCAGGCGCGGGCGGACCACCGGATGCGCCAGGTGTTCGGCAGATGGTCTGCGTGCATGCACGAACAGGGCTACCACTACGTCGACCCGTTGACTGCTGCGGCAGCCGCGGATCTGCGCCCGGCCACGCCCTCAACCGCCGAGAAGCGGACCGCGACCGCGGACGTGGCGTGCAAGACCCGTAACAACGTCGTGGGCGTCTGGTTCTCAGTCGAGTCCGCGTACCAGACCGCGATGATTCAGGCGCACGCCCAGGATCTGCGCGCCGCCCAGCAGAGGATCGCGGTCGTGGTCCGGAACGCGCAAGCCGTGCTCGACCACCTCGGCGGGTGATCGGGCGTGGGATACCACGACTCGGTCTGATCCCCGCAGCATCTCGACCCCGCCGGCGACGGCGACGCTGTCTGGGCGCGGGCGCTGCCGGACCGCAGCGCCGCTGCGACTCGACGAGAACCGGCCGGGCTGAGGCCGGCAGCAGGCAGGGAGGTAAGGACCTTCACCGTGGCCGGCCCACGTACCGCGAACTAGGTAATTCTTGCCGATGTGTAGCGGTTGCCGTCTTGGCACGATCGCATCTGCCGGGTGCGGATCCAGCGGCTCGCTCTCCTGCCCGGCGATCAGATGGTCGGTGACGCAGAGAGGCTTCACGATGGAGAACATTACGGACACCAACGAGGCCGGCATTGACGTGTCGGCCCCGGTGGTCAGCCGCCACAGCGTCACGGTGACCGCGTCGGCGGAAGCCGTGTGGCGGATCCTCACCGACATCGACGCATGGACAACCTGGCTGCCGGAAATCCCGTACGCACGGGTGGAAACACCCGGCCCGCTCGCCCCGGGCTCCGTGTTCCGCTGGTCGGCCGCGGGCATGGAGATCGAGTCGACGATCGTTCAGGTACGGCCGCGCGAGCGCCTCGTGTGGCGGGGATACGGCGACGGACCGGACGGGGTCCTCGGTGTCCACGTCTGGGCGCTCACTCCGGCCGGCGACGGTGTGGAGGTGTCGACCGAGGAGTCCTTCGCGGGCCCGCCTGTCGATGCCGACCCTGGGCCGTTCCAGGAGGGCCTCGACACGACCCTCGCCAGGTGGCTGGAACGACTCAAGGGCACCGCCGAGGCGGTGGCCGCCTCATGAAGAATCGTGTGTTTGCCGTCGCGACGGCAGTGGTCGTGGCCGGTCTCGTGGGCACCGCAGGTGCGCCGGCTCAGGCCGGTGCCAGGCGCGATGGCGGCTCCGAGGCCGCGACGGTGCAATGTGCGGGAAGGACAGTCGACGCGGCGGCGAAGATTCGTTATCGGACGGAGACGACGATCGACGCTCCGCTACGGACCGTCTGGAAGCTGCAGACCGACGTGGAACGCTGGCCGTCGTGGCAGAAGCCCGTTCTGTCCAGCAAGCGGCTCGATCGTGGCCCACTGCGTCCCGGTTCGTCGTTCCGGTGGACGACACCGATCCTCGAGACCGCGCTGAATCCCGCCACGACCCTCGTCGTCACCTCCACCGTCCGGCAGCTTCAACACCAGAGGTGCCTTCGGTGGGACGGCCCGGCGATCGGAGCGGGGCTGCGCATCGACGAGGGGGTGCACGTGTGGACGTTCACCGAGATCGACGGCCGGGTTCTCGTGCGTACCGAGGAGACGTGGCGCGGTGACCAGGTCGAGCAGGACGTCGATTTCTCCACCGTGGCTCTCGGGGCGGGCCTGGAGACCTGGCTGACGGAGCTGAAGACGCGTGCCGAACGGGAGTGTGATCGGGCCCGGCGCTGACGTGACCCCGGGGCCCCGCCGGTCTCGTACCGGCGGGGCCCCTTTGTCGCTCGGTCGGCCCGGCTCCGTCAGCGGAGTAGTTCTCGGAGCTGCCGGCGTGAGGTGATGCCCAGTTTGCGGTAGAGGTTGCGCAGGTGGGCGTCGATCGTTCGCGGGCTGACGAACAGCAGCGCGGCAACCTCCTTGGTGCCCGCGCCGGAGGCAACCCTGTGGGCGACGAGTAGTTCGCGGGCGGTCAGCCCCGCGAGCGGATCGGCGTCGTCGGCCAGGGTCGACTCGCCGATGGCGTCCAGTTCGCGGGCGGCGCGGCCGGCGAACCCGCGCGCGCCGATGGTGGAGAGCAGTTCGTGCGCGGCGCGCAGCTCCACCCGCGCCTCGGCGCGACGGCCGACCCGTCGCAGCCACTGCCCGTAGAGCAGTCGGGCACGCGCGTAGTGGACTCGCATCCGGCTCCCGGCGAACCGGCTGATCGAGGCTCGGTAGTGGTCCTGCGCGCCGAGCCCCGGGTCGAGCAGCGCACTCGCCAGTAGATGCGCACCGGTCGTCCACGCGTTCGGATTGACCCGTGCGACCTCCCCGATCCATTTAGCCGAATCCTTGGCCTCTTCGGGACGTCCGACGTAGGCGGCGGCTTCGACCAGCTCGTGGTGGAAGACGGAGGCGGCGTACGCCCCGCGCCGGTGCTGGTCCCGTACGAGCAGCAACGCGTCGATCGCGGCCTCATGGTCGCCGCTGCCGTTGCACAGAACGCCGATCGCGTAGTGCAGCGCGGTGGGTTTCACCCCCACCCAGTCGCGCAGCTTCTCCCGGATCTCGCGGAACCGTTCGACGTCCCCGCTCCAGGCGGCAAGCATCAGGTCGGACCCGACGAGGTTTGACGTCCCGGCGGCCTCGTCGACCGCACGCGCCTCGATGATGCAGACCTGCGCGTCGGCGAAGCGACCCATGATCGTCCGGGCGACCGCCTGGAAGCGCAACGCATGGGGAAGGATCGCGTAGGCCCCCTGCGCCCGGGCGAGTTCCACCTGACGGTCGGCGATCTGCTCCATAGCATCGCTGTCACCAATGTCGACGCTCAACACACAGGCACGTTCCATCCACCACGGATCCGCGCCGGGCGTGCGGGCGTGGTCCCGGAAGGCGTCGACCGCACGGCGCATCATGGGCATCGCCTCGTCCACCGGGCGCAGATGCTGCTCGACCAATGCCCGCAGCAGCAGGTCAACCGGACGTGGCGGCTGACGCTGGGGTACCCGTTCCCGGATGTGCAGGGCGAGCCGCCGTAACCTCCCCGGCTCGTCGACGCTGAACATGAGCGACGCGAAAGCCTCCAGGTAGGTCTCGCGGACCTCGTCGGGCCCCACGCCGTCGGCCGCGTCGATGAGCGCGATCGTCGCCGGGATGGTGCGCGCCACGTGATAGTCGATCGTGGCGCGCAGCAGCCGCGCGGCGTGGCGGTCGGCGGGGTCCGGATGGAGACGCTCGGCCTCGTCCACCAACTCCCGGGCGGCAGACGGCGCCCCCGAGCCCAACCGCGCCCGGGCCGCGGCCAACAACCGGCGGGCCCGCCGTGACCGGCCGGGTGTCAGTCGGGCCGCGCGCTCGAGGAACGCGGCCGCTGCCGCGAGTCCGCCGCGGCGCTGTGCTCGTCCGGCCGAACGCTCCAGCTCGGCCGCGGTCTCCTCATCCGGGCCATCGATCGCGCTCGCCTGGTGCCAGGCGCGACGGTCGGGATCGATGTCGGCGTCCGTACCGGCGGCGAGCGATGCGTGCGCCTGCCGTCGCTCCCTGGCGCCAGTCGACAGGTACACCGCGGAACGCGCCAACGGATGCCGGAAGTGCACCCGGGGCCCGGCCACCAACAGGCCGCTGTCCTCGGCCGCGGCCAGGTCCACGGCGTTCAGACCCTGAATCGCCATCGCGCGGCGCAGCAGAACGAGGTCGCCTGTCGGCTCCGCCGCGGCCAGCGCCAGAACCGAGCGCGTGGGTGTCGGCAGCCGCAGGAACCGACTCACGAACCGGTGTTCCACGGCGCGGTGCCCGGCCTCCCCGGGTAGCCCGAACGGTCCGGCGTCGCGGGCGAACTCCACCAGGGCGAGCGGGTTGCCGGCCGCTTCGGCGAGGATCCGTTGCACGATCGCTTCCTCGTGGCCGAACGGCGCCCGATACCGCAGCAGGGTGAGGGATTCCGAATCGGTGAGCCCGGTGAGAGTGAGGGCGGGCAGGCGACCGAGCCCCGATACCGAGGCGGCGGTACGGCCAGCGAACACCATGGCGACCCGCTCCGCCGCAACGCGTGCCGCGACGAAGGCCAGTACCTGCCGCGAGCCGGCGTCGATCCACTGCACGTCGTCGACCACGCAGAACACCGGCCTGCGCCGGCCTACGGCACTCAGCAGGCCGAGAACGGCCAGGCCGACAAGCATCGGGGTCGGCGTGACGCCGGCCTGCAGCCCGAACACCGCGTCGAGCGCGCTCCGCTGCGGCACGGGGAGTCCAGCGCGGTGGTCGAGCACGGGCGCGCACAACTGGTGCAGGGCCGAGTAGGGCAGCTCGCTCTCGAACTCGACACCACCGGCCCGCAGCACCCGCCATCCGTCGAGCCGCGAAGCAGCCGCACCGATGAGCGTCGACTTGCCGATCCCCGCATCACCGAGAACGAGCATCGCCCCGCCACGGCCCCGCGCCGCGGCTGCCGTCACCGCGGCGATCTCGCCCAACTCCGCCTCGCGGGCGACGAACAATCCCGACCTGATATCTGTCATCAGCTTCTGCGTGTCGCCGGACGAATGGTGCCCTCCGGTTGTTCGGCCCCACCGATGGTATCCGGAGCAGCGCACCGACCGGGACGGGCGCCGGGTCGGAAGTCGGCGCTCCTACGCGGGCAACTCGAACAGTTCCAACTGGATGCCGTCGGGGTCACGGAGATAGAGAATCTTCGTCCCGGCCAACGCCCCCGCTTCGACGCCGTCGCCGTCCTGGAGCACGACCGGATCGGCGTTGACGTGCACGCCCCGCCGCGCCAGATCGCGGTGCGCCGAGTCGAGGTCGTCGACCTCGAAACACAGGTGCATCACCCCAACGTCAGAGTTGCGCCCGGTGAAGGGCCTTGGCTGCGGGCTGTCGTACTGGATGAGTTCCAGCAGGACGTTGTCACCGGCCAACGCGAAGGATGCCCGCATCGACGCGTTCTCGACCTCGACAACCGCACCGATCGCCGGGTTCGTCGCCGAGATCGTCACGCCGTTCGGCGCGATGCCGAGGACGTCCTCGTACCACCTCACCGACCGCGCCAAATCGCTGACCGGCACTCCGATGTGATGCATTCTGGTCACTCTGCTCATGATCCCCATCCTGTAGCGCCGAGCCAGCACTGTGGAAGGCACAGGTCTTCCGCGTACCGCTGGTACCACCCAGTTCCCCGGACCGATAGCGGATCATGGGGTTCATGAATGACCTCGGAGCCGCGCTGCGGGCCTGGCGGGATCGCACGGACCCGGCCGCTGTCGGTATCCCGAACGCCTCTCGTCGCCGCGTCGTCGGGCTACGACGCGGCGAGCTGGCAGCGCTGGCCGGCATCTCCCCCGAATACGTGGCACGCCTCGAACAGGGCCGGGCCGCCACACCATCGGCGCAGGTGTGCACCTCCCTGGCCCGCGCGTTACGACTCTCTGACAACGAGGAGGCGCACCTGATGCGCCTTGCCGGCTTCGCCGCGGCCCCGGACCGGATACCCCAACTGATCCCCAGCAGCCTGCACCGCGTCATCGACCACCTCGGCGACACCCCGGCCGCCGTCTACGACGCCGTGTGGCGGCTGCTGCACTGGAACCGGCTGTTCGCGGCCGTCTTCGGCGACCCCGCCGGCGCCACCGCCGACGATCGCAACGCCTTGATCATCCAGTTCGAGTCCCGAAACCCCCGAGTCCGGCAGACCGACACCGAACGCGCCTACTTCGAGCAGTCGTTGGTGGCCGACCTGCGCGCCACCAGCGCCCGCTATCCCAACGATCCCGACGTGGCGGCACTGATCTCGCGGATGGCCGGGAACGACAGGTTCTGCCAGCTCTGGGCCCTCGGCGCGGTGGCCAATCACGAGAGCGCGCACAAGACCGCCGTACACCCGGACGTGGGCGCCATCCCGCTGGACGCCAACGTCTTGACCACCCAGAACACCGATCTGCGACTCGTGGTCCTCACACCTCGGCCCCACACCGCCGCTCGCGAAAGACTGGATCGACTGGGTTGACGACACGGTTCCGGTCTGTACGAAGGAACCCTGGGAGGCAGCGGCGGAGCGCACGCCGGCCAATTCCCCCTGCCCGAATAGGTAATTCCTACCGATGCGGTACGGAGCTCCGCTACCGCATCGTCGTTGTGGTCGGGGGCTGGAGGATCTGACGTGGGCGTGGTGCGCAGGCGGCTGGCCGCGATCATCGCAATGACGACGGTGTCTCCGGTTCTGTTCGCCCCTGGAACCGCCGATACCGGCGGCAGCGGTAGCGCGGGACCTGATCGTGGCGTCCTGGAACATGCAGGGCCAGAACGACGGGACCGGAGGGCCTCCGGAGTCGCGGTGGCGGACCGGTGTGCAGCAGATTCGACGGCAGGGCTGGGACAACTCGTCGAGTGGTTGTCCCAGGCCCGCGCGTCGGCGGAGCGGAACTGTCAGCTCGCGGTCTCGCGAGCCGCCTGATCGATCAGGGCCACCGCGGTCTCCGGGTGCGAGACAAAGACCAGGTGCGAAGCGCCGTCGACCACCCGGACGGTGGCCCCGGCCCGCTCCGCCATGAACTCCTGCGTCTCCGGCGGGATGATCAGGTCGGCGCCGCTGACCAGCGTGTAGGACGGGATCGTGTGCCACGCCTGCGGCCCGGCCGCCGGCTCGCCGAACGCCGCCGCTGCGGCCGGACGCTGCGCGATCGCGTACACCGCCGCGTCCTCGGCGGGGACGTCGGCCGCGAAGCGGTCGTGGTAGACCGCCGGGTCGATATACAGGTCGACCTGTCCGTCCGTCAGCGGCACCACCTTCAGCGACTCGTTCACCGTGCTGCCCGCGAACTTGCCGACCAACTCCTCGACCGCCTCACCGGTGTCCGGCACGAACGCCGCCAGATAGACCAGCGCCCGCACGTGCTCGCTACCGGCCGCGGCCGCGGAGATGACGGCACCTCCATAGGAGTGGCCGACCAGCACGATCGGCCCCGCGATGCGGTCCAGCAGCGCCTTGACCCCGGCCGCGTCGGAGGCGACGCCGCGCAGCGGATTCGGTGCCGCGACCACCGGGTACCCGCCGGCCAGCAGCCGCCGGATGACCCCGTCGAACCCACTGCTGTCCGCAAACGCACCGTGTACGAGCACGATTGTCGGTCGGCCGTCTCCACTTACCATGGTGTACCTCTTCCCTGATCCTCGGGTGCGGTCGGATCGACGCTAGGCGCGGGGTTTGGACAGCCACTGAACGCGCCGATCGTGGGGCATCAACTGGCCATCAAGTCGCACACGCCCTCGGTCCGGGCCGGCACGTCGGATGCCGGGGGGAACCTCCCGATCCGCGCGATGCCAGAGAGCAACGGGCAGGGCGGCGAAGAGGACGCTGGCAAGCCCGAGCAGACTGATGGCCGCCGCGACGCCGATCGCATCGGCGACCAGCCCGGCGAGGGCTGCGCCGAGTCCGTGCGCGGTGAGGTTCGTGGAAGCCGCCAGGCCCAGCCCTCGGCCGCGCTGGTTGGCGGGGAGCAACTCCGCGAGCGTGGACACCGAGATGACGATGAGCACCGCCCACGCCGCGCCGCTGAGACCGAAGACCAGCATGATCAGGTACGGGTCGTCCAGCGCGATGACGGCCAGCAGTGGCAGGCCGGGCGCCACGCACGCCGCCGGGAACACCCGGGGGTAATGTGCCGCGACGGCGTACCTGGTGAAGAGGCCCAGGGCCGCCACGGCGAACAGTCCGGCCGAGGCCATGAACAGGCCGACCCACCGCGGGCCGAGGCCCACCTCGGCGGCGAGCGCCACGGCCAGCGCCTCCGGGGCGATGAGGAACACGGCTGAGAAGGTCATCAGGAAGATCGCCCGACGGGCCGACGACCGCCAGATGAGGCCGAGCGTCGAAGTGATCGTCGTCGGCTCACCGGCTGCCGCGGCGGCCGGACGACGCCTGACGAACAGCAGGATGACGATCGCCGACACGGCGAACGTGAGGCCGTCGACAACCAGGCAGATGGCCGGCGTGAAGGCAGTGGACAGGAAACCGCCGGAGGCGAACCCGGCCAGCGTCGCGCCCTGGTTCACCGACTGCCGCACGGCCATCCCGGCGCCGTACCGCTCGGGCGGCAGGATGTCGCGCAGCAGCGCGAGGCGGGCGGCCTGGTAGGGGCCGCTCAGCAACGCTGACATCGCCACCAGGCCGCACAGCAGCGGCAGCGGAGCGCCGGGAATCGCCATGGCAAGGACGATCACCGCCCTGATCCCGTCGATGACTACCAGGACCTCGCGGCGAGGCCGGCGGTCGGCCGTCGACGAGAGCAGGACGCCGCCCACCACCGTGGGCAGGTAGGTGAGCCCGTAGGTGAGCCCGCTGAGCCCGGCTGACCCGGTTCGTCCGAAGACCAGCAGGGCCAGCGCCACCCGGGCGAGTTGGTCACCAAGCACCGACAACAGCTCGGTGATCGTGATGGCGCGGAACTCCCGATTGCGCAGCAGCGGCCCCATGGTGGCGTCCTTCCGGTTGCCGGCCCCGACCTGACACCCCGACCCTTACATCGACCACTGCAGATTCACTTCCGAACTGGCGAGCGCCGCGTTCAGTGCCTGTCCACTCGCCGACGGTTGACTCCGAGTCAGGTCAACGACGTCGAGGAGGTGGCCATGAAGAAGTTCACGCCGTACTGGTGACCCGGCATGCAGCCGTGACGACGGTCGGTGGAATCTCCCTCCCGGAGACGCCGCCGACCGTCCCACCCACGACGTAACAACGCCGACTCGTAGACCCGGTAGAGTCGACTGGTCCACGTACGCCGTGCAGGTGGAAGCAAGCGTCATGTCGGTTCGGGGTCGATAAGCGTGGCCGTGCCAGTCTCTCCCGACCCACCCGGCGACGAAGATCCGCCGGTTGGTCGCTCCTCGGTGTCCCTGCAGATCCTCGGCCCGCTGCGGATCTGGCGCGACGACGTCGAGCTGGCTGCCGGCCCCCGGCAACAGGCATATCTCCTCGCGCTGCTCCTGGCCCGCGTCGGCAGGCCGATCAGCACGAGTGAGCTGATCGATCTGATCTGGGGCGATGACGTTCCCACCAGTGCCCTCAACGTGATCCAGAAGTACGTCGGCGTGTTACGACGGATCCTCGAGCCGGAACTTCCCGCCCGGGGCACCGGCTCGTTCCTGCACCGTCGCGGTAACTCCTATTTGTTCGTCGCCGCCTCCAGCGCGCTGGATCTCGTCGCCTTCCGGAGACTCGTGGGTGCGGCCACGGCCGCCGCGGCGCGGCAGCACCACGAAGCGGCGCTCGACCACTACATCGATGCGCTCGGCCTGTGGCATGGCCCGGCAGGTGGCGGCATCGCCGACGGGACGGGCGCGGAGGCCACCTTCGCCGTGCTCGACAACGAGTTCTACGACGCCTGCTCGGCCGCGGCCGAGCAGGCGGTGTCGCTGGGCCGACCGGAACGGGTGCTTCGCGCCCTGCGACTGGCCGCATCGATGGCACCGTTCCACGAACCCGTGCACGCCGGCCTGGTCGGTGCCCTAGGCGCCGCCGGTCGCCAGGCGGAGGCACTGGCGGTCTTCCGGGCGGTCCGCGATCGCCTCGCCGACGAGCTGGGCGTCGACCCAGGTCCGGCACTGGAGGACGCACACCGGCGGGTTCTGGCCCAGCCATCGGTGTCGCCGCCGTCGATGGACACGGCGGACGAGGTCCAGGTGAACGCAGGAGCTGGCCTCGTCGGCCGGATCGAGGAACTCGCCATGCTGCGACGCACCGTGCTGCGCGCCGTTGCCGGGGGCGCGGCCATCGGCATCCTCGAGGGTGAACCGGGCGTCGGCAAGACCCGCCTGCTGGAAGAGGCCGCGAAGGTGGCGGACCAGCACGGCGCGCTGGTGACCTGGGGTCGCTGCCTAGAGGGCGACGGAACTCCGTCGATGTGGCCGTGGGAGCAGGCGCTGAGCGCGGTCGTCGACAGTTTGCCCGCGCTGGAGCGGGAGAAGTGGCTCGCCAGCGAGCTCGGCATCCTGCTCGGGCTGGGCAGCGACGCCGTCCGGGCGGTTCCCGACGGTAGCGCTCAGTTCCGGCTCTTCGAGCAGGTCGTCGCCCTCGTCAGAAGCGCCTCGGCACAACGACCGACACTCCTGATCCTCGACGACCTGCAATGGGCCGATGATGCCTCCCGGCGCTTGTTCAGTCATCTGGCCGGCCGGCTGCCCGACCGCACCGCAATCATCGGTGCGCTTCGCGACAGGGCGCCGGTGCTCGACTCGGCCCTCTCCCAGGTGCTTGCTACGGCCAGCCGGCTGCCCGGCCACCGCAGGATCCGGCTCGGCCCGCTCGGACTGACCGACGTCACCGCACTCATCCGCCGTGAGGCCGGCCGCGAGCCCGACGACGCCGTCGCCCGCGCCATCCACGCCCGTACCGCCGGCAATCCGTTCTTTGTCCAGGAACTGTCCCGGCTGCTCAGCGAGGACGGCGCGCTCAGCGAGGACGGCGCATCCGGACCGGCGGGGGTTCCGTCCACCGTGCGCGACGTCGTTCGCGACCGGATGGCCAGCCTCGACGACGACGCGCGCGAACTACTGCGCGTCGCCGCGCTCATCGGCCGTGACATCGACCTGCGGCTGCTCTCGCGCGCCGCTGGTGTGGACGTCGCGGACTGCCTCGAACGCCTCGAGCCGCTGCACGCCCTCGGCCTGCTCGAACCCGGTCCGGAGAATCCGTCCTCGCTACGATTCGCACACGACCTGGTGCGCGAGTCGGTCTCCGAGACCACGGCGAAACAGCAGATCATCCGGCTACATCTGCGCGTCGCGGATGCGCTCGAACGGACCCATGGCCGCGACGAGGCCGTCGCCGAACGCCTCGCCTTCCATCTGTGGGCGGCCGGTGCCCTGGCCGAGCCTGTTCGCACCGGGGAGGCGCTGATCCGCGCCGGGCGCTACGCGGCGTCCAAGCTCGCGTTCGAGTCCGCCAATCGCCAACTGCGTGCCGCCGTGCAGATCACTCGGGCATCGGGGCTCATGGAGCTGGAGTTGTCCGCCCTCACGCTGCTCGCCATCGTGGTCAGACGGCAGTCCGGCTACGATGCCTCGACCTTCGATCTGCTGGAGCGGGCCGAATATCTGGCTCGCACTCTCGCCCGGGAGGCAGAGGCCGCCGACTTCGCCTTCATCCGCCTCATGGGCGCGTACACCTGCCTGGAGAAGAGTCGTGGGCAGTTGGCCCGCCGGATGCACGAGTACGGCCGGACGTCCTCCGATTCGGGTGCCCGACGCTATGGCCGGCAGGCCTGGGGCCTGTATCACTGGGACATCGGCAACATCGGCGAGGCGTACCGCTGTTTCGCCGGAGAAGACGACGACCCCTCCGTGCCGGACGAGGAGACTCCGCTGCGGCGGGACGGCAGCATTCCGGGGGAAGGACCCGGATGGCGGGCCGTGATGACCGCGCTGAACGGTGACGTCGAGTCGGCGCTGGCCTTCGTCAACACCTGGGACACCCCGGGTGATTCGTACGCGGCCGCGGTCTGCGTCTACTACACCACCATGATCGCATCCATGGCCGGTGACGCGGCCCTGGCCAGACGTGCCGGCGAGCGCTGGGTCTCCGCCGGGCTGGCCCGCCTTCAATCCCAGATCGACCACTACATCCGGCAGAGCTGGTGCTGGGCACGGGCCCTCACTGGTGACGATCCGGCCGGCGCGGCGGCCGAGGCCGAGGAACTGCTGGCCGCCAACCTGCTCGACCCGCCGCAGTGGGGAATCGCCTACCACCATGCTCTGATCGCGGAGATGTGGCTGGCAGCCGGCCTCCCTGACCGGGCCGGGGCCGCCCTCGACCGGGCCGACCAGGCCGTCTGGGAGCACGGCCAGCGCTACAGCGAAGGCCTGCTCCTGCTGCTGCGGGCACGCCTGTCGCAGGCGCGGGGGGAACCCCACGCGGTGGTCCGGGCCGCAGCCGAACGAGCCCAGGCCCACTCCACCGCCCGCGGGGCCCGACTCTTCGCCCGACGCGCCGAACGATTCCTCGTCGAACTCACCGAGCCCTGCACCGCCCACACGACGATCCACGGATAGTGCACCACGAGGCTGGGCCCGGTGCGGGCAACGTCTCGGCCGTCCACCGGGCCGATCTATCATGACGAGGTGCCGCGCCAGACGTCCCCGTTCGGCGATTGCCTACGGGCATCGCGCCGGGCCGCCGGCCTGACCATAGAGCAGCTGGCCGAACGGTCCGGCGTCAGCGCCCGGGCCATCTCCGACATGGAACGCGGGCACAGCCGCGCACCGCAGACCCGTACCCTCGCCGCTCTCGCCGACGGGTTGGGCCTCGACGATGACGGCCGGGCCGGTCTCACGGCCGCGGCGAAGGAGGCCCGCTCCCCGAGCGCGGCCGGCAGGCCCCGGCTCTGCGAGCCACCACGCGGCGTCACGGACTTCGTCGGCCGGCGTGCCGAACTCGAGATCGTCCGGCACGCTGCGAAGCACGCCGCCGAGATCGACGACCCGCCGCCGGTCCTCGTCGTGCACGGGCAGCCGGGACTGGGCAAGACCGCGTTGGCGGTCCGGGCCGCGCACGAACTACGCGACGACTTCCCCGACGGCTGCCTGTACGTCGACCTGCGCGGGGTCGACGCCACGCCGCTCCCCACCGGAGACGCCCTGCTGCGTCTGCTGCGTGCGCTCGGCGTCCAGCCCAACCAGGTCGCCGACAGCGACGACGAGCGCTCCGCCCAGCTACGCGGGATCCTGCGTGATCGGCGCTGCCTGCTGGTCCTCGACAACGCCGGTTCGGAGGCCCAGGTCCGGCCGCTGCTACCGGCGGGCGGCAGGTGCCTCGTCGTGGTGACCAGCCGGCGCGCCCTAGGCGGCCTCGAAGGCGTACTGCGGATCGCTCTGCCGCCTCTCGCGCCGGAAGAGTCCGCCGACCTGCTGCGTGCCATCGCCAGGCAGGCCGCCGACCCACAGACGGCGCCGCAGGTCGACAGGGTCACCGACCTGTGCGGGCACCTGCCGTTGGCGCTGCGGATCGCCGGGACCCGCCTTTCCACGCGTCCGCACTGGACGGTCCGGCACCTGGTCGACCGGCTCGCCGACACCGGCCACCGACTGGCTGCGCTGTCCACCGGCGACGCCGGAGTGGCCACCGCGTTCGCGCTGTCGTACACCCAGTTGCCGGCCCCCAGCGCCCAACTGTTTCGCCGCCTCGCCCACGTTCCGGCCGCCGACTTCGCGGCGCCGCTCGCGGCGGCGCTCATCGAGGCCGCGCTGCCCGACGCCGAGGACCGCCTGGAGGATCTGGTGGAGGTCGGGCTTCTGCAGACTGAGGGCGTCGACCGTTACCGATTCCACGACCTGATCCGGCTCTACGCCGACGAGCGGCTGCACGCCGAGGAACCGAGCGACACCCGGGCGGAGACCGCGGAACGGATGAACACCTGGCTGCTGGACACCGCCGTTGTCGCCGGCCGGTGGTACGAGCCCGGCTACGGCGGGTTGCCCGACGGCTGGGCCGGCCTGGTGCCCCTGGCCAGCATGGAGGAGGCTGACGCCTGGCTGCGGGCGGAGAGCGACAGCTGGCTGCCGGCGCTGCGTACCGCCGCCGCCCAGGGCCGGCACCAACTCGTCGCCGACGTCGCGGCGGCAACCCGCTGGTACTCCGAGTCGACGCTACGCTGGCGCGGCTGGTGGGAGGTACGCCGGCTGGCCCGCGCCGCCGCCAACGCACTGCCCGACTTGCGCCAGCAGGCCTTCCACACCAGCCTCTACGCCTGGACGGCGGTCCAACTGATGGCCCTCTACGAGGAGGCCACGGAGGCGGCGATGGAGGCATACCGGCTCGCACAGTCGATCGGCGACCCCCAGGAGCAGGCCCGGGCGCTCAGTTCGGCCGGCCCCGCCTGGCTGAATGTCCGCCGCTTCGACGACGCGCTGTGGGCCCACCGCACCGGGTGCGAGCTGGCCGACCGGGCCGGCGATCACGCCCTGTACGTGGATCATGTGGTGGGCATCGGCCATGCGTTGGAGCACCTGGGCCGTTACGACGACGCGGTCGGTGAGTTCCAGCGCGCCCTGACCGAACTCGACAGCCGTCCGGTGGCGGCCCGCCCGGCCTTCACCCTCCGGGGCAGCGCGATGTACGGGGTGGCGTCCTCCTTGGTCCGCGCCGGGCGCCACCAGGAGTCGCTGCACGCGGTCGAACGGGCGCTGCCGCTGCTGATCGAGAATCGGGACGACGACTTCGTGGCCTTCGCACTCGTCCTGCGGGGCAAGGCCCGGGCCGCACTCGGCCAGTCCGCCGAGGCTCGCACCGACCTGACCCGCGCCCTGGAGATGCTCGCCGGCAGCCTGCCCAGCCGGCTCGAGGACGAAGCCCGGGCGATGCTGCCCACGCTGGACGGCACCGGTCCCACCGACCTCACCCGTGACCTGGAGGCGCTCGCCGCCAGCCTGGACAGCCGGATCGAGACCGAGGCCCGGGCGACGCGGGCCGTCCTCGACGGCACCGATCCTGCCTGACGTTCTGCGTATTTTCCTTCGTTGTTCGGCCCCGACCAGCTTGTTTGCATGGTGACATGGTTATGTCACCTTCTGTTGTCACCTCATCGCTGCGTCGCGGCCTCACGTCGGGCCAGATCGGGATGCTCACCATCGGCGGGGTCATCGGCACCGGGCTGTTCCTCGGCTCCGGCCTCGCCGTCTCCATGGCCGGACCGACCGTACTGCTCACCTTCGTCGTCGGCGGGCTCCTCGCGATCGCCCTCACCTACGCCGCCACCGAGATGGCGCTCGCCCATCCCGACCTGCACGGGTTCGGCGCGCTCGCCCACCGCTACCTCGGCCCCCTCGCCGGGTTCACCCAACGCTGGCTGTACTGGGGTGTGGTCGCGATCGGCGCCGGCACCGAAACCGTCGCCGTAGGGATCTACATCCGGTACTGGTGGCCGCAGGTGCCGCTGTGGATCCCGGTCATGCTCGCCGCCGCAGCGATCATCACGGTCAACGTGTTTCCGGTGCGGGCCTTCGGCACGGTCGAGTACTGGTTCTCGTCCATCAAGGTTGCCGCGATCGTGGTGTTCCTTGTTCTCGGCGCCGTGCTCCTCACCGTCGGGCTGCCCAACCGACCGGCGACCGGCCTGTCGGCGATCAGCGACGCACCGTCCTACCTGCCCCACGGACTCACCGGCCTCGTGGTCGCGCTGATCGTGGCGACCTTCAGCTTCGGCGGCACCGAGGCGCTCGCGCTGACCGCCGCCGAGTCGGCCAACCCCGGGCGCGACCTACCGCGCGCGGCGCGCGGGACGATTCTGCGCGTATGCCTGTTCTACCTGCTCAGCATGGTGGTCATCGTATCGGTGTCGCAGGCCGTCGGCCGGGTGCCGGACGGCGCGCTCGCCACGAGCCCGTTCGTGCTGGTCTTCGAGTGGACCGGGCTGCCGGCCGCCGCCGCGGTGATGAACTTCGTGGTGCTCACCGCCGCGCTGTCGGCCCTCAACACGGTTTTCTACGTGTCGACGCGCACGCTGCACTCGCTCGCGGTCGACGGCCAGGCGCCGGCCTGGGCGAGACGGGTCAACCGCCACGGTGTGCCGGTGAACGCGGTCGCCGCGTCGGCCGTCGGGCTTCCCCTGGCGGTGACGGTGTCCCTCATCTCGCCCGACGACGCGTTCGCGAAGCTGCTCGGCATCGCGTTGTTCGGCGCCGCCACGACCTGGGTGCTCATCTTCGCGACCCACGTGGCCTTCCGCCGCCGGCGCACCGCCGACGAGGCGCGCCGGTCGCCGCTGTCGCTGCCCGGCGGTTGGCACACCAGTGCCGCGGCGGCGGTTGCGATGGCGGCGGTGGTCGTGAGCATGCTGTTAGTCGGGACGTTCCGGGTCGCGTGGACGGTCGGCGTACCGACCGTGGTGGTGATCGTGGTGACGTACGCGCTGACCCGAAGGGTGCGGTGCACCACCCCGCAACAGTGATCCGCAACCACGGCGCCGTCCCAGTCAGCAGCCGAGCCGCCGACTGGAGACGGCGCCTCGTCGCTCCAGAGACCGATTGTCACAATGCAGCTGTACGGCCGCCTCTCACGCGTCGATCAGGCCGACGATCTGCCGAGACTTCAGATCAGGCAGGTGCGGCGGGAGATCCAGGCAGGTGCCGACTCGGCTCGAGCGCAAGGTGAGGCCCGCGCTCGGTTCGCCGCCCCCACTCGCGGCTGTTCGACCGGACGTCCCGCGCGACGCCATAGCTCACGACCGTCGGTTCCCCCAGCCGGAGGATCTGGTCACCGGTCGGCCGTCCGGATCGGGTCGTTGCACCGGGCGATCGTCGTACTCGGTGGAGAGGACGACGTGCGAGTTCATCTCTCCATGCTCGCCGAGCCGTTCGAGCAGTCCTTCGAGGTGCTGCATCGACGCCGCCCGCACCTTGAGCATGGTGCAGGAGTTGCCGGACAGCTTGTGCACCTCGTAGACCTCTGGAAGGTCGTCAGCGGTGGAGGTCCTCAGCAGGCATCGTCCGTGGGCGCACCGCATCTGCACAAAGGCGGTCAACGGTAGGCCGGCGGGTGCTGGATCAACGATGGCCCGGTAGCCGGTGATCACCCCCATGTCCTCCAGGCGCCGCACACGCTCGGCGACGGATGGCGGGGAAAGGTTGATCTGGCGGCCAAGTTGGTTGTACGACACGCGCCCGTTGCGCTGCAACTCCCCGATGATCCGCCAGTCGGTCTGATCCAGCGATCTGTTCATCTGTAAACCCAATCAGCAAAGCATCTTATGGTCGTAAACCCCTAACAGCCGAGACGAGGGAAGTGCCCATTCATTGGCGGATCTTAGCTTTCTAGCGTTGATCCATGCCAGCAGATACCTACGAGGTGACGCCGTCCACAAGAGACCACACGCGCGCTATGCCGGCCCTGTTCACGGGAGCCGCGATGATCAACGCGGCCATCTCGGTGGCAAGCGCTGTTGCCACGATCGTCGCCGCTGACCGGCTCGGTGCCGGGTGGGGCGGATTACCAAACGTGGCCGCGATTTCGGGTACTGGCCTCGGTGCCCTGATGGTGACGGCCGTAATGGGTCGACGGGGCCGGCGCGCGGGCCTCGTCGTCGGCTACCTCTGCGCCACCGCGGGCGCCGCGCTGGCGGTGTTCGCCGTCGCCCACAACGACGTCGCGGGTCTCAGCCTCGGCATGCTGTGCATCGGGCTGGGCAACGCCGCCGCCGGATTGTCCCGCTACGTCGCCGCGGAGTTGTATCCACCGCGGCGACGAGGCTTCGCCATCGGCGTGCTGACGTGGGCGGGGACCGTGGGCGCGGTGGGCGGACCACTGCTGCTCGGACCCGCCGCGGCCGCCGCCACCAGACTCGGCGGGGCGGCGGCGTTGGGACCGCTCGTGCTCGCCGCCCTGGCCGCCGGCGTCGCCGTGCTCGCCGCGACCGCCGCGCCAGCAACCGTCGTAGAACATGGAGGTCCCGCGGTCAAGGTGCGGCCTCTCCTCGCCATGCCGACGGTCCGGTCGGCGTTCGCGGTGATGGCCACCGCACAACTCGTCATGATCGCGGTGATGACCGCGGCACCACTGGACATGCACCTGCACGGTCACGGGCTCGGCGAGGTGGGCGCCGTCCTCTCGGCACACACGCTGGGCATGTTCGCACTCTCCCCGTTGACCGGTCGGTTGGTGGACCGCGTCGGCACGCGACCGGTAATGCTCGGTGGTCTGCTCACCCTGTCCCTCGCCGCCGTCCTCACCGCGGCCAACACGCATACCCAACCCCGCGCGGTTGCCCTTCTTCTCCTCGGCTACGGATGGAACCTGTGCTTCATCGGCGGAAGCACCCAACTGACCCAGAACCTGCCACAGTCGCAATGCGTCCAGGTCGAAGGTGCCGTCGACAGCGGAATCTGGAGCATCGCCGCCATCGCTGGTCTCGGCTCCACGGCGATCCTGGCCACCGGCGGATACCGGGCCCTCGCCGGCCTGGCTATCCTCGCGGTCATCCCGTCCGCGCTGCTGGTGTCCAGAACAGCAACCACCAGCAGTTGACTCTCGGCCTTCCCCGGTTCCCGCCGGCGCCTGGCTGCGCCTCGCCGTGACAGCGTGGTCAGGGTCCGTGGATCTGACGGTGTTTCTGGCCCGACCTGCCAGGCGTTGTGCCTGGTGAGGAGGGTGCCGTGATGACCGCGACACTGAACGAGCAGACCGGAGGTAAGAAGCGACCCGGACTGTCGGCGGAGGCGAAGGCTACCGCCGACCTGGTCCGGGCCGCGAAGGAACAGGGTCTGTCGTTGACCGGCCCGGAGGGGCTGCTCAGGCAGTTGACCAAGACGGTTTCTGGAGACCGCGCCGGACGAGGAGATGATCGAGCACATCGGCTATGCCATACAAGAACCCCGATATCGTTGGAGCCGGCTTCCTGGCCGTCGCTGCGTTGGCATCGGCTGGGCACGAGGAGAGACTGAGGCTGTGGGCGTTGCTGACGAAGCGGAGATTCACCGGGTCGTCCTGATCCGAGATCTGGTGACTGGTGCGGTCGGTGTCGTGGTGGCGTCGTTCGCCACGGCGGTGGTCTTTCCTCCCGAAGACCCGGTGGGAGGCGTGCTGGTGATGGCGGTCGCCTGCGGCCTGTTGGCGACGGCGCTGAGCGACTGGCGTGCGTCACTTGCCGTCGCGGTCGTGGCCGTCGGCGTGTTCGTCGGTGTCCTCGCCGACGGCGCGCCACCGGCTCCGTCTCCGTGGGGCTTCACACCGATCTTCGTGGTGGCCGTGGTGTTGGGTGCAGGAAACCGGTACCTGCGCGTGCTGAGGCGCAGGGACGAGGGGCACCGCCGGTCGTAGCTCGTAGCGAACGTTCCAGGCGCGGCTGCCGGTACGATGGGTTCCGGTGCGCCGGGAAGTCTGGTCGGCAAATGGCTCCGACCCGTCTTCCGAAAGGTGCTCGCCTGTGATGTCCAACCCGCAGTCACCCCCTCGTGTCCTCGGCCGCGGTTCCTGGGCCGAGGCGAGTCGCATCGCTGAGGTGCTGCGCAAGGAGACGATCGGCGGGGCACTGCTGCTGATCGGCGCCGCTGTGGCGCTGATCTGGGCCAATTCCCCGTGGGCGCACCGCTATGAGGCGATGACGGCGTTTACCGTCGGGCCTCACGCGCTGCACCTTGACCTCTCGCTGGCCACCTGGGCGGCCGACGGGCTGTTGGCGATCTTCTTCTTCGTCGCCGGTCTCGAACTCAAGCGCGAGTTCGTCGCCGGCGACCTGCGTGATCCGCGCCGCGCCGCGGTCCCGGTCGCCGCCGCGATCGGCGGCGTACTCGTGCCGGCTCTGGTGTACGTGGTGGTGAACTCAGGCGGCGCGCTGAAGGGTTGGGCGGTGCCGACGGCCACCGACATCGCGTTCGCCCTCGCCGTACTGGCGGTGATCGGCCGGCATCTGCCGACCGCGCTGCGCACCTTCCTGCTGACCCTGGCAGTGGTGGACGACCTGCTGGCGATCGTCATCATCGCGGTCTTCTACACCGCCCACCTGTCGGTGCTGCCGCTGCTGGCCGCGGCGCTGCCGCTGGGCTTGTTCGCGCTGCTGGTGCAGCGGCGGGTGCGCTCGTGGTGGCTGCTGCTGCCGCTGGCGTTCGCGACCTGGGCGCTGGTGCACGCCTCCGGCGTGCACGCCACCGTCGCCGGGGTGCTGCTCGCCTTCGCCGTGCCGGTGCTGCGCTCCAGGGGCACGGGTCCAGGGGTGGGCCTGGCCGAGCACTTCGAGCACCGATTCCGGCCGATCTCCGCCGGCGTCGCGGTGCCGGTGTTCGCGCTGATGTCCGCCGGAGTGGCCGTCGGCGGCCTCGACGGCCTGGCGCAGGCGCTCACGGACCCGATCGCGGTGGGCATCATGCTCGGCTTGGTCGTCGGGAAGCCGATCGGCATCCTGCTGGCAACCTGGCTCGTCGCCCGGTTCACCCGGGCCCGGCTGGACGCCGGGTTGGCATGGATCGACGTGACCGGGCTGGCCGTGCTTGCCGGCATCGGTTTCACCGTCTCGCTGCTGATCGGCGAACTCGCCTTCGGAATCGGCAGCGACGCCGACGACCGGGTCAAGATCGCCGTGTTGGCAGGCTCCCTGATCGCCGCCACCCTCGCCATGATCATCTTGCGAGTGCGGAATCGCGGGTACCGGCAGATCTACGAGGCCGAGCGGGTCGACCGTGACCATGATGACGTTCCCGACGTCTACCAGAGATAGGTCCACCGCGAGTGGAGCCGCCATGCGACATCAGCGCGATCAACGCGCGGCCCCGGGCGTATCGTCGGTGCATGCGCGCTAGCGATGTGGCGATCTCCATGGACACCGTCACCGAGGACATGCCGGCCCGAGAGGCCGCCCGGATCCTGGCCGCGCAGGATCTGCCCGGCCTGATCGTGGTGGACGCCGCAGGCCGTCCGTCGACGGTACTGGCCGGCACGCAGGTACTGCGGATGGCGCTGCCGTCCTATTGTCAGGACGATCCGGCGCTGGCGCGGGTGATCGACGAGGCTGCCGCCGATGTGGTCCTGGCGGGGATCGGTAACCGGACCGTCGCGGACCTGCTCCCCCGCAACCGGCCGGGTCTGCCGGTGGTCAGCACGGACGCCACCCTGCTCGAGGTCGCCTCGGTGATGGCCCGGACCAACGTGCCGCTGGTCGCGGTCGTGGACCGCGACCAGGTGATGACCGGGGCCATCACCCTCGACGGGCTGCTCGACCGAATTCTCGGCACCTGAGCGTCAGAAGAACCGCAGCCACAGGTACGGCACCGCGATCGCCACCGAGATCACGGTCACGATCAGGCCGTACTTGGTGAACCCCCAGAAAGTGATCTTGTGCCCGGCCCGGTCGGCGATGCCGAGCACCACCACGTTCGCCGAGGCACCCACGGCAGTGGCGTTGCCACCGAAGTCAGCCCCGATGGCGAGTGCCCACCAGAGCACCTGCGCCTTGTCGAGCCCGCCCTCGGCGTTCACCAACTCGCTCACGATCGGGCTCATCGTCGCCACGTAGGGGATGTTGTCCACGATCGCCGACAACCCCGCCGAGGCCCAGAGCAACAACATCGTGGCTGGCCACAACTTGCCCTCGACGGCCTCGGTCGCCGACCGGGCGATGCTGTCGATCACCCCGGTGGCGACCAGTGCGCCGACCATGACGAACAGGCCGGCGAAGAACACCAGCGTCGGCCACTCGACGTCCTTGGCCACCTCTTCCGCGTCCAGCCGGGACAGCACCAGCAGGAGCAGCCCGCCGAGCAGGGCCACCACCGACGGCTCCAGGTGCAGCACGGTGTGCAGGCCGAACGCGACCAGCACCGCGCCGAGGACCACCAGGCTGATCACGACGAGGCGGCGGTCGCGAATCGCGTCCGCCTCCCGCAGCGCCATCACCCGCGCGGCGCGCTCGGCGTTGTAGCGAAATGCCTTTCGGAACATGATCCGGCACAGGCCGATGAACACGACTATCACGATCAGCACCAACGGGGCCATGACGTTCAGGAAGTCGGTGAAACTCAACCCCGACCGGCTGGCGATGATGATGTTCGGGGGGTCGCCCACCAGAGTGGCCGCGCCACCGATGTTGGACGCCATCACCTCGGCGATCAGAAAGGGGATCGGCGGCACGTCGAGCCGCTCGCAGACCAGCAGCGTCACCGGCGCCACCAGCAGCACCGTGGTGACGTTGTCCAGCGCCGCCGACACCACGGCGGTCACCACCACCAGGATCACCATGATCGGGAATGGACGGCCGCGGGCCTTCTTGGCGCTCCAGATGGCCAGGTACTCGAACAGGCCGGTGCGTTTCAGCACGCCGACGATCAGCATCATGCCCAGCAGCAGGAAGATGACGTTCCAGTCGATCCCCGCCTCTTCGGAGAAGAACGCGTGCTCGGCGTCGGTGGCCCCGATCGCCAGCATGATCGACGCACCGCCCACCGCCACCGTCACCCGGTTGATCTTCTCGGTGGCGATCAGGACGTAGGCGGCGGCGAAAACGGCCACCGCGATCCAGGCCAGGGTGCTCATGGGGCGTCTCTCCGGTTCTGGTCAGCCGTCACCGCGACGCCGACCAGGCTTCCCGGCACACCTGAGATCAACCTAGCAGGCGGACCGGTCAGCCACCGTTCTGCACGGGTTCGCCGCCTTCGGGCCGTCGACGGCTCTGCCCTTTCGGCCCGCCAGTGCGATCGCTGTCCGGTACGGCACCGTCGCCGCCAGCGGACGTGGTCCGGTCCTGGCCGGGCGCGAGGTCGGCTCGCCGTGCCGAGCTCACCGTCGCGCGTCGCACCCGGCGGATCCGGCGCAGCACGCCATGCCACCCGGGAGTCTCATCCGCGTCGTCGAACGCCCTCGCGACCAGGACGTCGGTCGAGGAGTGCGCCAGGATGGACAGGACGATGGTCAGCGCTACCAGGTGAAACACGTCGTCGGCCGCGCCGATGCCGGACTCGAGGACCAGCAGGCCGTAGACCACCGAGGCGAAGCCCTTGGGGCCGAACCACATCGCGGCGGCCTGTTCCCGCAAGCCCAGCCCGGAGCGCAGGAACGAGATCCACAGCGCCACCGGTCGGGCGACCACGATGGCGAGGACGGCGAAGACCCAGCCGGCCCAGGAGATCTCGCCGAGGAACTCCACCGAGATGAGCGCCCCGAACACCAGCAACGCGGCCAGCTTCAGCAGTTCGGCGATGTTCTCCCCGAAGTGCTCGAACGCGGCCCGTTCGCGCGGGCCGAAGGTCGCCACGGTGATACCGGCGGCGAACGCGGCGAGGAACAGGTTGCCGTGGGTGGCCTTTCCCAAGGCCAGCACCAGCAGGCCGATCGCCACCCCGTTCAGTGGCGCGTACGCCGCGGACGCGGCGAACCAGCGGGTCCGTTCCAGCGCGATCGCCGCCAGCGGCACCAACACGCCGATCAGCAGGCCTACCGCCAGTTCGGTGCCGAGCTCACCCAGGTGCAAATCGTCCGACCCGGCCGCGACCGCCAGCAGCACCACCACGAACGGCAGCGCCAGTCCGTCGTTGACGCCGGACTCGACGTTGAGCAGGTGCCGCAGCCGGGCGGGAACCTTGTCGTTGCCGACCAGCGCGGCGGCGAACACCGGGTCGGTGGGGGCGAGGATCGCCCCGATCAGCAGCGCTTCCGGCCAGTCCAGGCCGGCGACGTAGTGGGCGAGTATCGCGGTGACGAGCAGGGTGAGCGGTAGTCCCCAACCGAGTGCGCGTCCGGGCAGCCGCCACGCCGAGCGGAGGTCTGCCCAACCGACCCGCATCCCGTCGGTGAAC
>NZ_JBFAMS010000032.1:0-40226 GCF_040656575.1 Micromonospora sp. NPDC049801
ACCCCCCGCCCCGGTTTATCCCCCGGTTTGCGTCACGACACGCCGGGGCGGGTGACGCAAACCTCTTGATCACGAGGGTAGAGCGGGGGGTGGGACCGGGGGGGTGGGGTTTGGGGGGTGGGGGTTGGGGTTAGGTTGTTGCGCAGGTTGGGGTTGGGGTGCCGGCGGTGCCGGTGCCCTGGAAGCCGAACTCGGTGGACTGCCCCGCGCCGACCTGACCGTTGTAGGAGACGTTCCTCCAGGTCGTCGTACCGGTGCTACCGCTGTTGGTGGCGCTCCAGGCATTGGTGACGGTCGCGCCGGACGGCAGGTCGATCGTCACGGTCCACCCATTGAGAGCTGACGAGCCGGCCGTCACCCGTACGTTCGCCACGAAGCCACCGTTCCACTGGTTCACCGTCACCGAGGCGGAGCAATCGCCCTCTCCCGGCGGCGGTGTCGTCGGCGGAGGCGTCGTGGGTGGCGGAGTCGTGGGTGGCGGAGTCGTGGGTGGTGGAGTCGTCGGTGGTGGAGTCGTCGGGGTGGTGCCGTTGTTGAGCGCGGTGAGCACGGCGTCGTACGCGGGCTTCTTCTGGCCGCTGTTGTTGAACAGCAGCGGCGACTGGTAGGACCGCCACGAGTCGCTGTCCCGGATGCCCCACACGGTGATGCCGTTGCAGCGGGCCACCGCAAGACAGTCCTCGACCACGCTGCGGTACGTGTTGGCCGGGGCGCCCTCGATGTCCAGCTCGGTGATCTGCACGTCCACGCCCAGCGCCGCGAAGCTCGACAGTGTGGTGCGGTAGTTGCTGACGTACGGGGAGTCGCTGTTGAAGTGCGACTGGAAGCCGACGCAGTCGATCGGCACGCCACGGGACTTGAAGTCGCGGACCATGTTGTAGACGCCCTGGGTCTTGGCCCACGTCCAGTTGTCGATGTTGTAGTCGTTGTAGCAGAGCTTCGCGCCCGGGTCCGCGGCCCGCGCGGCGCGGAACGCCGCCTCGATCCAGTCGTTGCCGGTGCGCTGGAGGTTCGAGTCGCGCCGACCGCCAGAGTTGCCGTCGGCGAACGCCTCGTTCACCACGTCCCAGGAGTAGAGCTGCCCCCGGAAGTGCGTGGCGACCTGCGTCACGTGGTTCAGGATCGCCTGCCGCAGGGCGCTTCCGCTCATGCCCTGCATCCAACTCGGCTGCTGGGCATGCCACGCCAGCGTGTGACCGCGTACCTGCATGCCGCGACTGCGGGCGTGGTTGACGATCTGCTCGGCCGAGCCGTAGCTGAACCGGTTCTGCTGCGGCTCGGTGGCGTCGATCTTCATCTCGTTCTCGGCCGTCACCATGTTGAACTCACGGTTCAGGATCGTGGTGTACGTGCTGTCCGAGAGCTTGAAACCGGCCACCGCCGTACCGAAGTAGCGGCCCTTCTCGGCGGCGGACGCGCCGAGCGTGGTCCCGGCGGCGGCGGGCGCCGTCAGGACCAGCGTCATGCCGGCGGCGAGCGCGCCCGCCCCGGCCAACGCGACGGCGGCTCTCGACGCCGCCCTCCATCTCGCGTTTCGCATTCGTGCAGCTCCTTCTACTGAAAGGGAGTCAGGCGATCGAGCAGGTGGCCCCGTTGAGGGCGAAGGCCGTGGGCTTGCCGGCGTCGCCGGTGTGGGTGGCCTGGAAGCCGATCTCGACCGACGTGTTCGGGGCGATGGTGCCGTTGTAGGAGACGTTGCGAGCGGTCACCGCGCCGCTCGTCGGGGAGTAGGCGGCGTTCCAGCCGCCGGTGATGGTCTGGCCGCCGGGCAGCGTGAAGGTCAGCGCCCACCCGTTCACGGCCGTCGCGCCGGTGTTGGTGATCCGTACGCTCGCGGTGAGCCCGTTGTTCCAGGCGTTGACCGTGTAGGTGACCCCGCAGGCGCCCGCGCTGGGCGGCGGCGTGGTCGGCGGAGGCGTCGTCGGGGGCGGCGTGGTCGGCGGCGGGGTCGTCGGGGGCGGCGTCGTCGGCGGAGGCGTGGTCGGGGGCGGCGTCGTCGGGGGCGGCGTCGTCGGCGGAGGCGTCGTCGGCGGGGCGGTGCCGTCCAGGCCGAAGAAGCGGATCACCTGCGCGGCGTCGACGGGGATGTTGTGCGTGACGCCCTGCATGCTGATCGCCTCGACCGGGGCCATCGGGCCGCTGCTGCCGTACCGGGTGCGGGTGTAGCCCGACTGCGGGGAGTCGGTGTACGTCGGGGTCTGGCTCAGACCGTGCACGTTGGTCCACTGCTTGACCTGCTCACCGAAGTTCGGGTAGCGCAGGGTGTCGTCGCTCGTGCCGTGCCAGATCTGCATCCGCGGCCGCCGGCCGCTGTAGCCGGGGTACGCCCCGCGGACCAGGTCCCCCCACTGCTGGGCGGTCTTGATGGACTGCCCGTTCGCGCACTGGCTGTTCCACTCCGAGCTGCCCCCGGTGGCGAAACAGGCGAACGGCACCCCGGCGAAGGACGCGCCGGCCGCGAACACGTCCGGGTAGTCACCGAGCATGACGTTGGTCATCATCGCGCCCGACGAGGTGCCGGTGGCGAAGACGCGGTCCGGGTCGGCGGAGTACCGCTGCTTGACGTAGTCGATCATCGAGACGAGTCCGACCGGGTCGCTGCCCCCGCCTCGGCGCAACGCCTGCGGCGAGGCCACGTCCCAGCACTTGCTGCTGCGGGTCGCCGACGGGTAGATGACGATGAAGCCGTACCGGTCGGCGAGGGAGGCGTACTGCGTGCCGGAGTAGAAGGCGGGGCCGGTGCCGGTGCAGTAGTGCAGGGCGAGCAGGATCCCCGGGCGGGATGCCACCCGGTCCGGGACGTACAGGTGCATCTGGAGGTTTGTGGGGTTGTTGCCGAAGCCGGTCACCTGCGTGAGCGTCGCGGCCGACGCGGGCGTGGCGAACGCCAGCGCGGCGGCGGCGACCGTCGCGACCGCGGTGAGGACGCCGAGCAGCCTTGTCTTCAGTGTCATGGTTCGCGATTCCTCGGGAGAATGGCGCATGGAAGGGGGTTAGTCGAGGACTGCCCTTCGCCCGACCGTGACCGCGGCTCGCGTGACCGATGTCAGCTTCGATCGAGGTCGCTCGATTGTCAAGGATTCCGGAAACCTTTCGGCGCAAGGGATTGCGCGGTCACCTGCGCACGTGCCAGGGGTCGCGGGGCCGTTCGTCACCTGCCGATGGCGGGCTATTATCGGCAGGTTCCCGATAACCAGACCGTCCTCGCGTGCACCCCCCTGCGAGCGTCCTCACCCGACTCCCGCGGGCACGAAGGAGATCGAGTGAAGATCGTCGACGCCCGGGTCATCGTGACCTGTCCGGGCCGCAACTTCGTCACCCTCAAGATCGTCACTGACGAGGGCGTCACCGGAGTCGGTGACGCCACCCTCAACGGTCGGGAGCTGGCCGTCGCGTCGTACCTGCGCGACCACGTGGCGCCGCTGCTGATCGGCCGGGACCCGGCCCGGATCGAGGACACCTGGCAGTACCTGTACCAGGGCGCGTACTGGCGGCGCGGCCCGGTCACCATGAGCGCGATCGCCGCCGTGGACACCGCCCTGTGGGACATCAAGGGCAAGGTGGCGGGCCTGCCGGTCTACCAGCTGCTCGGCGGCCGGTCCCGCGAGGGCGTCACCGTGTACGGCCACGCCAACGGCGAGACCGTCGAGGAGGTGCTGGTCGAGGTCGCCCGCTACGTCGACCTCGGCTACCGGGCGGTACGGGTGCAGTGCGGTGTGCCGGGCCTGCCCAAGACGTACGGGGTCAGCGCCGACAAGCTCTTCTACGAACCGGCCGACGCCGCCCTGCCCAGCGAGGCGACCTGGTCGACGCAGCGCTACCTGTCACACGTGCCGGGCGTGTTCGCGCGGGTCCGCGACGAGTTCGGCCCCGACCTGCGGCTGCTGCACGACGTGCACCACCGGCTCACGCCGATCGAGGCGGCCCGGCTCGGCCGCAGCCTGGAGCCGTACGCGCTGACCTGGATGGAGGATCCGGTCCCCGCCGACCTGCAGGAGGGCTTCCGACTGATCCGGCAGCACACCACCACGCCGATCGCCGTGGGCGAGGTGTTCAACAGCGTCATCGACGCCGCTCAGCTCATCCGCGAGCAGCTCATCGACTACATCCGGGCCACGGTGGTGCACGCCGGAGGGATCACCCACCTGCGGCGCATCTTCGACCTCGCGGCGCTGCACCACGTCCGTAGCGGCTCGCACGGCGCCACCGACCTGTCGCCCGTCTGCATGGCCGCCGCGCTGCAGCTCGACATCTCGATCCCCAACTTCGGCCTGCAGGAGTACATGCGGCACACCGCGCAGACCGACGAGGTGTTCCCGCACGGGTACCACTTCGCCGACGGCTACCTGCACCCCGCCGAGACGCCCGGGTTGGGCGTCGACATCGACGAGGAGGCGGCGGCCCGCTACCCGTACGCGCCCGCGTACCTGCCGGTGAACCGGCTGGAGGACGGGACCGTGCACCCCTGGTGAGCACGCCGGCGCCGGTGCTCCGGCCGGCCCGATCGGGCCGGCCGGATCAGTGGATGCGCCGCCCCCGCGCGTCGGGCACCCCGGACTTGCGGAAGAAGTACGTGTTGATCTGATCCCGCCACTCGGTGGCGCTGCGGACCTGCTCGTCGAGGCGCTCGGCCACCCGCTCGTACACGGCCGGGTCGATCATCCCGTGCAGGGTCTGCCACCGGCGTCGCATCACCGCCACCTCCTCGACGCCCGCGAAGTGGGTGTCGTAGATGTGCTGGATGACCGTCGACCCGCTGTGCAGGACGTGGTCGTACGGCACGTGGTGGAAGAAGAGCAGCAGCTCGTCCGGGCAGGTCACCGGCGACTCGTACACGTCGGCCCAGTACGGCGGGTACTGGCCGGCGAAGCCGGTGCCCGAGGCGCGACTGCGGTCCACGCCCACGCCGTCGCGGTCGGCGAAGTGGTAGGTGCCCCACCGCGAGTACTCGTACCCGTCGACGTCGGGGCCGTAGTGGTCGCCGGGATGGACCATGAAGCCGACCCCCAGCGGGGCGGTGTACCGCTCGTAGGTACGCCACGAGTCGTCCATGATCTCGTGCAGCGTCCGCCGGACCAGCTCCGGGTCGGCGGTCGCCGACGGCGGGAACGTCAGCGTCATCCACTCGTCGAGGACCGCCGTCGGGTCGAGCCGCGGGTCCCAGGCGAGCCGGCCGACCGTGTAGAGGTTGGCCTGGGCCAGCGGATGCCCGGTCCAGAAGGCGTCGTCGCCGGTGTTGGCGACGGCGACCAGACCGCCGCCCTTGCCGGCCTCGCCGGTGACCACGTCGGCGATGGTGCGCCCACCGGGACCCCACGGCGCGAAGCTCAGCACCTCGCCCCAGCACGGGCCGAGGTGACAGACGTGTCGCTGCTGCCCCGTGTACTCCTGGGTGACCTGCACCTCCACCGCGACCCGGGTGGCCGGCATGGCGGCGAGCACCGGCGAGACCGGCTCGCGCGTCTGGAAGTCCACCGGACCGAACTTCACCTGCAGGACCACGTTGGTACGGAACCGTCCGTCGAGTGGGGCGAAGTGGTCGTACGCGGCGCGGGCGCGGTCGGTGGACCGGTCCCGCCAGTCCTGGTGATGGTTGTAGACGAACGCCCGCCAGTGCACCACTCCCCCGTACGGGGCGAGGGCCTCGGCGAGCAGGTTCGCACCGTCGGCGTGGTCCCGCCCGTAGCTGAACGGGCCGGGTTGCCCCTCGGAGTCGGCCTTTACCAGGTAGCCGCCGAAGTCGTCGATGCGCTCGTAGACGCGCCGGGTGGCGGCCGCCCACCAGGCGCGTACCTCCTCGTCGAACGGGTCGGCGGTGGGCAGTCCGCCGAGGACCAGGGGCGCGGCGAAGGTGACCGACAGGTGCACCCGGATGCCGTACGGGCGCAGCGCGTCCGCGATCTGGGCCACGTCACCGAGCCGGTCGGTGAGCAGCAGCGCCTCGGCCCGACCCACGTTGACGTTGTTCACCGAGATGGCGTTGATCCCGCTGGCCGCCAGCAGCCGCCCGTACTCCCGGATCCGGGCCAGGTCCCCGCGCGGACGGCCACCGGCCCAGAAGATCGAGCCGCCCGCGTACCCCCGTTCGACCTGGCCCATCACCGGGTGCACGGCCACGTTGTCCCAGTGGTTGAGCATGCGGCGGCGCAGCGCGGGCCGGTGCAGCTCGGGTGGGCGGGCCGGGTCGAAGGCCGCCGCACAGAGCCGTACGACGTGGAACAGCCCGTAGAGGAGGCCGGCGGGCGCGTCGGCCAGCACGACCGTCGTCTCACCGCTGCGGGCCAGCAGGAAACCCTCGTCGCCGAGCGTCTCGCCGAGGTCGGCGAGCGCCGCCTCCCCCGCCGCGCGGGCCGCCCGCACCGCCGTGCTGGGCAGCTCGGGCGCCCCGCGCAGGGCGAGCACCAGGTCGACGTCGACGTCCCAGGACGGGGAGTGCCAGACCCGTCCGCCGTAGCGCGTGCAGGCGCGCGTCACCTCGTCGAGAACGGTGTCGACGAGCAGCCCGTCGCCGTGCACGAGGACGCGCCGCGCGCCGAGGGCCCGGAACGCCTCCGGTGGCAGCCAGGCGGGGTGTACGCGGGGATCCTCGACGTCGTGCGGCTCCGCCACGAACACCGGATCCTCCAGGTCGGCGTTCACGCGACCCCCCGCGTGACGATCACCTCGGCGGTCGTGGAGCGGCTCATGCGGTGAACTCCTTCCGGATCAGGTGGACCATCGGGTCGGCGACACGGAGAATTCCGAGGGCCAGGACCGAGGCGAGCAGCGCCGGCACCGCCTCGGAGAAGACCGCGGTGATCCCGGCCGCCGCCGCGAGCAGCAGGGCGTTGCCGGCGGTGACACCGGGGGTACGGACGAGGAAGTGCACGGCCAGGCGCAGGACGTCACGGGTGCGGAACTCGAACAGCGAGGTGATCACCAGCGCGTTGAGCGCGCAGAGGGTCACCCCGACCGCGACCGCGATCAGCGGGGCCACCCACCAGCTCGGTAGGCCGATCGCGTCACGGTAGGCGAGGTTCAGCGCGAGCACCGTCAACCACAGCAGCGTCGGCGTCCAGACCCGCAGCGCGCCCCCGGCGTTGCCGCGGTAGCCCCGCCAGAACAGCGCGGCGGGACGCAGGTCGGTCAGGTCGGGTCGCTGGTGGCGCAGCGCGTACAGGGCGGCGGAGGCCGCCGGTCCGACCGGCGTCAGCAGCAGCGCGACCAGCGGCAGGTTGCTGGGGTCACGGTCGAGCAGCAGCAGCGGGAGCAGGGCGGGCACCGTGGTGAGAAGGAGCAGCGCCTCGACCACGAGCAGGATGTAGACGCGGGACGCGAACCGGGACAGGGGTCCGTCGCCGATCTGCCGCCCGGCCTGCGCGGCGTCGTTCACTGTCCATCTCCTCCCAGGTCCGGCGGTCGGTCGCACGCGGGGGCGCCGAGGTCGGCCGGTCCGGTGCGCGTCACCGGACCGGCCGACGCCTCAGCGATGGTCCTTCTGGTAGCGGTCGTACGCCTTGTTGACCATGTCCAGGTAGGCGTCCATGTTCTTGCCCTTCAGCTCGGCCAGGTAGGCGTCCCACTGGGCGAGGTCCCGCTGGCCCAGCGCGAACTGCAGGGTCGCCTGGTAGACGGCGTCCTTCAGCGGCGTCTCCCACAGGGACGCCTGCTCCCGCTCCTCGTCGTTCAACGGGTGCGGCGGGGGCACGACGACCGGCGTCCGGGCGTTCATGACCTTCTGGAACTCCTGCTCCTCCGGGGCGAAGAAGCCCTGCACCAGTTCCGGCTTGCCGCCGTACGCGAAGACGCCGTTGTAGAAGCCGAAGTCCTTCTGGAGGTGCTTCGGGGCCGTGGGGTTGAGCCCGATGACGTTGACGTCGGGCGCGAGCTTGGGCATGCCGGCGCCGTCCCGGACGAAGGTCTTGCCCTCGACACCCCACTTGGCGAACTCCTGGCCGGCGTCGGAGTACCAGAGCCAGTCGATGAACTGCATCATCGCCACGAAGTTCTTGCTCTCGCGGGCCTTCGAGGAGATCATCACGCCGTTCTCCAGCCGGTTGGCCGGGTTGACCTCACCGGCCGGCCCGATCGGCAGCGGAATCTTGGCGATCCTGGCCTTCGGGTTGGTCTTGGCCAGGTCCGGCCGGTAGTCGTTCACCACGGCCTGGGCGTTGGCGCTGATCACGAAGGACTTGCCGTTGGCGAGCTTCTGCCGGGCCTGGTCGTCAGTCTGGGTGAAGCTCTCCGGGTCGAGCAGCTTCTCCTTCACCAGCTTGTTGAGGTACTGGAGCATCTGCTTGTACTTGTCGCTCGCGCCGGTGTAGACGAACTTCTTGGTGTCGGCGTCCCAGCTCGTGTGCTGGAAGTTCCAGCCCGCGCCCTGGAGTCCGTACGACACGGCCAGGATGTTGAGCAGGTTGCCGGCCGGGTTGGGCTTGCTCCACCGATCCGAGAACGGGTAGACGTCCGGGTACTTCGCCTTCATCGCCTTGAGCACCGTGTACAGCTCGTCCCAGGTCTTCGGGGGGCTGAGCTTCAGCTCGTCGAGGATGTCGGTGCGGATCGCCACCGAGTAGTCCTGCCAGGGCTTCTCGTGCAGGCCGGGCAGCAGGTAGAACTTGCCGTCCTCCTGACGCCGGGTGTCGATCTCGGGCTTCAGGTTCCACTTCGAGATCTTGTCCTGGAGGTTCGGCATCAGGTCCAGGTAGTCGCTGACCGGCAGGACCGCGCCCGAGGACACGTAGGCGTCCTCCTGCCCCGGGTACGTCTTCGGGATGATCATCGGGGCGTCACCGGCGCCGATCAGCAGGCTGCGCTTCTGCTCGTAGTCGCTCAGCGGAACGGCGACCGGGGTGAGGGTGACGTTGGCCCGGGACTTCAGCTCCGACCAGAAGAGCCAGTCCTCGCGCAGCGGGTAGTTCGGGTGGTTGTTGTACAGGATGGAGAAGGAGACCGGCTCGCTCGCCTTGAACTGCTTGCCGATGCCGTAGTCGGACATCGCACCGGCTTTGTTCTCCGACAGGTCCTTGGCGTCGGACGGGTCATCACTGCAGGCGGCGATGCTGGTCGCCGTGAGCAGCACGGCTACCGCTGTCGCGACGCGGCGCCACGATCGGTGGAGCATGGCGGTCCTTTCGGGTTCGGTGGAGGAAAGGGTGGACGTGCTGGCTAGCCCTTCACGGCGCCGAGCATCACGCCGCGGACGAAGTACCGCTGGACGAAGGGGTAGACCAGGAGGATGGGCAGGGTCGTGAGCACGATCGTCACGGACTTGAGCGTCGCCTCGGCCTGCACCTCGTCGGCCTCGGCGATCGCACCGACGTTCTCCGCGCCGGTGGCCCCGGCGATCAGGTTGCGCAGGTAGACGGTCACCGGCCACAGCTCCTGCTGGTCCATGTAGAGGAAGGCGGCGAACCAGGAGTTCCAGAAGGCCACGGCGTAGAACAGCACCATCGTGGCGACGATCGCCTTCGACAGGGGCAGCACGATGCGCAGCAGGATGCCGTACGTGTTGAGCCCGTCGACGGCGGCGGCCTCCTCCAGGTCGGTGGGTAGCGACTCGAAGAACGCCTTCATCACCAGCAGGTTGAACACGTTGATCGCGTTGGGCACCGCGATGGCCCAGACGGTGTTCTTCATGCCCAGGCTGGTGACGAGCACGTAGTTGGGGATCAGGCCGCCGGTGAAGAACATGGTGAAGACCGCGATGCCGATCAGCGCCGTTCGTCCCCGGAGGTGTTTCTTGGACAGCACGTAGGCGTAGCAGGTGGTCAGCACGATCGAGATGGTCGTGGCGACGACGGTGTAGAAGACGGTGTTGCGGTAGTTGGTCCAGAACAGCGAGTCGTTCAGCACGAGCCGGTAGGTGTCCAGGTTGAACCCGCGCGGCACGAGGTTGACCTGCCCGGCGATGATGTACCCCTCGTCGCTGAGCGAGCGGGCCAGGACGTTGATGAACGGAAACAGGGTCACCACCACCACGATGGTGAGCACGACCGCGTTGCACGCCTGGAACACGCGGTAGCCCCGGGTGGGCCGGATACCGCGGGGTCCGACGCGGGCGGGCAGGTCGCTCACCTGGGCCGGGTCGGTGGCGTCGACGGTCACCACAGGCTCGTCCCCACCGTACGCCGGGCGATCAGGTTCGCCGTCAGGACCAGCGTGAGCCCGATGACCGCCTCGAACAGCCCGATGGCGGCGGCGTAGCTGAAGTTGCTGGACCCGAAGCCCATCCGGAACAGGTACGTGGAGAGCACGTCGGCGGTCGGGTAGGTCAGCGGGTTGTACAGCAGCAGGATCTTCTCGAAACCGACCGCCATGAAGGTGCCGATGTTGAGGATCAGCAACGTGACCATGGTGGGTCGGATGCCCGGGAGCGTCACGTGCCAGGTCTGCCGCCAACGGTTGGCCCCGTCGATCCGGGCGGCCTCGTACAGGTCGTCGTCGACGGTGGTGAGCGCGGCGAGGTAGAGGATGGTGCCCCAGCCGACCGTCTGCCAGACCTCGGACGACACGTAGATCGTCCGGAACCATTCGGCGCGTTGCAGGAACGGCACCGCGTCGCCGCCGGTGGCCTGCACGATCTGGTTGACGGTCCCGTCGACGGAGGTCAGCTGCATGACCATCGCCGCGACGATCACGATCGACAGGAAGTGCGGCAGGTAGGACACGGACTGCACGAACCGCCGCAGCCGTCGGGCGCGTACCTCGTTGAGCAGCAGCGCGAGGATGATCGGCAGTGGGAAGCAGAACAGCAGCGTCAGCGTCCCGAGCACCAGCGTGTTGGTGAAGACGTCCCAGAACGTCGGGTCGGCCAGGAACATCCGGAAGTAGCGCAGCCCGACCCAGTACTCACCGAAGATGCTCCCGCCCGGCTTGAACCGGCGGAACGCGATGATGTTCCCGATCATCGGGAGGTAGCGGAAAACCAGGAAGAACAGCAGCGGCAGGACGGCCAGCGAGTAGAGCTGCCAGTCCCGGCGCAGCGCCTGTCGCCAGGTGCGACGCCGACGGGGTGCGCGCGGGGCGGGGACGGTGGCCTCCACCGCGTCGCCGGGTGGCGCCGGCGGCGGAGGTCGTAACGTCTCGGATGTCATCCTCGCCTCCTATGCGGAGTGCGGAACGGCCACGAGCGGCTCGATCCGCACCGACGTGAGTAGGTCCCGCTCGTGCCCGACCTCGCGCTCGGCACCGGTGAGCCGCAGCGGCAGGGCGTCCTCGATCTCCGCGCTGGAGCGCCCGAACCGCAGCTCGACCGCGCCGGGCTCGACCACCCGCCGGCCGGACCGACCGGTGAACGACGTGACGTCGGCGGGTACGCCGAAGGTGACGTGCGCCCGCGCTCCGGGCTCCAGCGGCACCCGGGCGAAGCCGACCAGCCGGTGCACCGGCCGGGTGGTCTGCGCCACCGGGTCGTGCAGGTAGAGCTGCACCACCTCGGTGCCGGCCCGGTCACCGGTGTTCCCGACGGTGACGCGCACCTGGACCTCGCCGTCCACCGCCCAGGGGGTTGGTTCGTCCCGCGTCGCACCCACGACGGTCGCGTCGGACCACTCGAAGGTGGTGTAGCTCAGGCCGTGACCGAACGGGTACGCCGGGGTCGGGTCGATCGAGGACACCTTGTTGCGACGCCCGAGCGGCGGCGACAGGTAGGTGCCCGGCAGCCCACCCGCGTCACGGGGCACGCTGACCGGCAGCCGCCCGGACGGGTTCACCGCGCCGGTGAGCACCTCCGCGAGCGCCTGCCCGCCGAGTTGGCCGGGGAAGAACGCCTGCACCACGGCCGCCGCCGGGTCGAACTCCGGGCCGAGCGCGTACGGGCGACCGGTCAGCAGCACCAGCACCACCGGGGTACCGGTGGCGAGAACGGCCCGGACCAGGTCCGCCTGCACGCCGGGTAGCCGCAGGTCGGCGGCGTCGCAGCCCTCGCCGGAGGTGCCCCGGCCGAACATCCCCGCCCGGTCCCCGACGGCGAGCACGCACACGTCCGCGTTGGTCGCCGCGGTGACCGCCGCCGGGATGCCGGACGCGTCCTCGCCGGTGACGGCGCAGCCCGGCTCGTGGACCAGCAGCGGGACGCGGCGGGCCAGCTCGTCGCGCAACGTGCGGATCTCCACCCCGAGGCCGTGGTCGGGGTGGTTGACGCCGACGTGGTTGGGGAAGGTGTAGCAGCCGAGCATCGCCATCGGGTCGTCGGCGAGCGGACCCACCAGGGCGACCCGGGTCGCGACGGGCAGCGGCAGCACGCCGGTGTTGCGCAGCAGCACGACGGACTCGCGGGCCAGGCGTACGGCGACGTCCCGGCCGGCCTCGTCGTCGAGGCGCAGGGCCGCGACGTCGTCGGGCAGGGCCCGCCAGTCCTCGTCGAGCAGGCCGATGTCGATCTTCTGGATGAGCACCCGGCGCACCGCCCGGTCGATCAGCGCCGCGTCGACCTCGCCGGCGTGCACCGCCTGGACCAGCGCGTCACCGAAAGCGTCCACGGTGGGCAGTTCCACGTCGATGCCGGCGCGCAGGGCGAGGCGGGCGGCGTCGACGGCATCAGCGGCGACACCGTGCAGGGTCTCGAGGAACCGTACGGCGAAGTAGTCGGCGACCACGATGCCGGTGAAGCCCCACTCGTCGCGCAGCAGCCCGGTCAGCAGGTGTTCGTCGGCGGCGGCGGGCATGCCGTCGATCTCGGCGTACGAGTTCATCACCGACCGTGCCCCGCCGAGCCGTAGGGCCATCTCGAACGGCGGCAGGATGTGGTCGGCCAGTTCGCGGCGGCCCATCGACACCGGGGCGAGGTTGCGTCCGCCCCGGGAGGCCGAGTAGCCGGCGAAGTGCTTCAGGGTGGCGACGAGGCCGGCGTTCTCCAGGCCCCGCACGTACGCCGCGCCGGTCGTTCCGACCAGGTACGGGTCCTCCCCGATCGTCTCCTCGGTGCGGCCCCAGCGGTAGTCGCGGGTGACGTCGAGGACGGGCGCGAGCCCCTGGTGTACGCCGGCGGCGCGCATCGACGCGCCGATCCGACCGGCCATCTCCTCGACCAGCTCGGGGTGGAACGAGGCGCCCCAGCCCAGTGGGGTCGGGTAGACGGTGGCCTTGAAGGCCGCGAACCCGGTCAGGCACTCCTCGTGCACCTGGGCCGGGATGCCGAACCGGCTGGCGGCCACGATCTGTTCCTGGGAGGCGGCGAGCGAACGGGCGCCGAGCACCGGGTCGACCGGCGCGGTGCCGAACGGGCGGGTGAGCTGACCCAGGCCGTACCGGATGATCGTGTCCCACGACGGGGTGTTGGCGACCATGTCGGACTGGTGCGGCGCGACGCCCTGGCCGGACGCGTCGGCGCCGACCCAGACCCCGAAGAGCTGGGCGACCTTCTCCTCGACGGACATCACCGCGAGCAGCGCCTCGGCCCGGTCGGCCGGCGACAGCCGGGTGTCGCGCCACGGTGCGGCGTCGCGCGACGCCGATTCGCTGTCGACGGGCTGCTGACTTCTCATGCCGAGACCCCTTAGCTCCGGCCACGAACCGCGCCGTCGTGGGACCGGTTGGTGGCGCGCGGTTCCACAATCCGAAACTTTCCGGAAACCAGAGCAACCTTTTCGGCAACCTAAGTCCGCCGCCTGGACCTGTCAAGAGTTTCGATGTGTCGTGGGATGCCTACCAGCGCGCTCAGCTGCATCGACGGGAATCGTCGGCTGATCGTGTTAGTGTCCTCCGAAACTTTCGGATGCGGTATGAGGCTGCGATGACAGAGCACCACCCGCTCGGCCCACCCGGCTCCACCACCACCATCGCGACGATCGCCCACGACGTCGGAGTGTCGGTCGCGACGGTCTCCAAGGTCCTCAATGGCCGCGAGGACGTCTCCCCCGGCACCAGAGCCCGGGTCGAGGCGAGTCTCGACCGCCACCAGTACCAGCGCCGCAGCCGGCGTTCATCCTCCGCCACCCGTCGGATCGACCTCGTCTTCCACGAGTTCGACACCGGTTGGGCGATGGAGGTGATGCGCGGGGTCGAGGCGGTGACGAGCGTCGCCGGGATCAGTCTCGCCGTATCCCAGCTCGGCGGCGCGCACCGCCCGGCGTCGCGATGGCTCGACACCCTGCTGGGTCAGCGTCCGCTGGGCGTGCTGTTCGTCCTCTGTCACCTCAGCGACGCGCAACAGCAGCTCCTGCGGCGTCAGGGCGTACCGTTCGTCGTGATCGACACCGACAGCGCGACCTCGGCGTCCGTGCCCACGGTCGGCTCGAACAACTTCAACGGCGGCCTGCTCGCCGCCCGGCACCTGATCGAGCTGGGACACCAGCGGATCGCGGTCATCTCCGGGCCGCCCGACATGCTCTGCAGCCGGGCCCGGGCGGCCGGCTTCCAGTCCGCGCACGACGAGGCCGGGTTGACCCTCGACCGCGAGCTGGTCCGCTTCGGCAGCTTCTCCGCCGGCACCGGGCACACCCACGGCCTCCAACTGCTGCAACGACCGGACCGACCCACCGCGATCTTCGCCGGTTCGGACATCCAGGCGATGGGGGTGCTCCGGGCCGCACGCCGGTGCGGCCTGCGCGTCCCCGAGGACCTTTCGGTGATCGGGTACGACAACCTGCCGCTCGCCACCTGGACGGACCCGCCCCTCACGACGATCAACCAGCCGCTGCGCGACATGGCCGGCATCGCGACCCAGATGCTGCTCGACCTGTCCGCCGGCACCGAGCCGGCGACCAGCCGGATCGACCTGGTGACCGAGCTGGTCGTCCGGGAGAGCACCGCGCCCCCCGCCCCACCCCGCTGACCCTGCGAGGACCCGTGCCCGACGCCGCTGTGCGCCTCGACGAGCTCGAGCGATACTCCCCCACCGTCACCGAGCCGGAGGACTTCGACCGGTTCTGGGGTGACACCCTCGCCGCTGCCGCCGCCCGGCCGGTACTCGTCGACGTCCGTCCCGAGCCCACCGACCTGCGCGTGCTCGACACCTGGGACGTCACGTTCGCCGGCTTCGACGGCGACGAGGTACGGGCCTGGTTCACCCGCCCGGCGGGCGTACCCGGACCGCTGCCCGCCGTGGTGGAGTACGCCGGCTACGGGCGCGGCCGTGGTCTGCCACACGAGCGGCTGGTCTGGCCGGCGGCCGGGTACGCGCACCTGTTGATGGACAACCGGGGCCAGTCCGGGCTGTACGCCGCCGGGGACACCGCCGACCGGCACGGCGCGCCCGGCGGGCCCTGGCCGGCGACCTGGGGAATCCTCGACCCGTACGACTACCACTACCGCCGTCTGATCACGGACGCCGTCCGGGCCGTCGAGGCGGTGCGCGCCCTGCCCGGAGTGGACGCGGGCCAGGTCGCCCTGCTCGGCAACAGCCAGGGCGGGGGCGTGGCGCTGGCCGTCGCCGGCCTGGTCGACGATCTCGCGGCGGCGCTGATCACCGCGCCGTTCCTCTGCGACGTCCAGCACGCCATCGAGCTCAGCGACGCCTCGCCGTACGGTGAGATCGCCCGGTACCTGGCGGTGCACCGGGAGGCCGAGGCCGCGGTCCGACGCACGCTGTCCTACGTCGACGGGGTGACCTTCGCCCGGCGGGCCACCGCGCCGGCACACTTCGGCATCGGTTTGCGCGACACCGTGTGCCCACCGAGCACCGGCTTCGCGGCCTACAACCAGTACGGCGCCGCGACCGGCCGACCCGACGCGCCACGGCGGGAGATGCACGTGTACCCGTTCAACGGTCACGAGAGTGGCGAGGCCCTGCACGTCCGGCGGCAACTGCGCTGGCTCGCCGCGACGCTCGCGAGTTGACCGTACCCATGGTCGGCGGTCGATGCGTTGCCGGTGTTAGCGATAACAAGCTATGGTGCGTCCGGGCGGGGTGAAGGGCACATCCCGACGTCCGGGTTCCTGGTCGTCGTCCCATCACCCGAGGAAGCCCCATGAGCCCTGTGACCCTTGGTAAACCCGTACCCCCGACACCCGACAGGCCCGCGACGACCCCGAGGCCCCGCCGGGCCCGGCTGTGGTGGGCCGCGCTGGCCGCCGTCGCGGCCATGACCGCCGCCGTACCGGTGGCGACCGCGCCCGCGAGCGCCGAATCCAACGGCGGGGTACGCGTGATGCCCCTCGGCGACTCGATCACCGACGGCTTCAACGTCGCGGGTGGCTACCGGATCGAACTCTGGCAACGGTTCGCGTCCGGCGGCTACCGGATCGACTTCGTCGGCTCGATGTTCAACGGCCCGTCCAGCCTCGGTGACCACGACCACGAGGGCCACTCCGGTTGGACCATCGCGCAGATCGACGCCAACATCGTGAACTGGCTGCGCGCCACCAACCCGCGCACCGTGCTGCTGCACATCGGCACCAACGACATGTACGGCGACACCTCCGGAGCGCCCGGCCGGCTGGCCACCCTGGTCGACCGCATCACCAACACCGCGCCGAACGCGGACGTGTTCGTAGCGACGATCATCCCGAAGTCCGGCGCGGACAACGTGGTCCGGGGCTACAACGCGGCGATCCCGGGGATCGTGCAGACCCGGGCCGCGGCCGGTAAGCGCGTCCACCTGGTCGACATGTACCGCGCGCTGACGCTCAGCGACCTGGCCGACGGCGTGCACCCGAACGCCACGGGCTACCGCAAGATGGCCGTCGCCTGGTACGACGCCCTGCGCGCGGTTCCCGGCAGCATCGGCGGGGACACGCCGACCACCCCGCCGCCCACGACTCCCCCACCGACCACGCCGCCGCCGACCACGCCCCCGCCGACGACCCCGCCGCCGACCACTCCCCCGCCCACCACGCCGCCGCCGGCGGCGGGCTGCCGGGTCACGTACACGGTCAACGCCTGGAACAACGGGCTCACCGCGGCCGTCTCGGTGACCAACACGAGCAGCAGCGCGATAACCGGCTGGGCCCTAGGGTTCACGCTGCCGAGTGGACAGACCATCACCGGGGGCTGGAACGCGGACTACTCCCCGACCAGCGGCGCGGTGACCGCCCGCAACGTCTCCTACAACGGCACGATCGCCGCGAACACATCGGTCGACATCGGCTTCCAGGCCACCCACACCGGCAACGCCGGCAAGCCGACCGCCTTCACGCTCAACGGCACCGCCTGCACGGTCGCCTGACACACGCCCCGGACAAGGAACGCGGGGGCGGCGAGAAGAGCTTCTCGCCGCCCTCGCAAGCACGGGTGGCTCAGGGGCGCGGCTGGAGTCGGGTGGTCGGACCATTGGACGCCACCCCAGCATGCATACGGAGGCATGTGGTCGACGCGCCAGCGTCCGGATCTGCCGATGAGCGTGCACGGTCCCGCCCGTATCTCGGATCTCCGGTGACGGCCGAAGGTGCGGTGTGTGCCTGTCAGCTGGGTTGTGTGTCCCACCAGCGCGGCAGGTCGACGTCCGGCGCTTCCGGGTTGGTGAAGTGGAACGGCACGCCGGCATGTCGCGCGACAGCCTGGCCCTGCTCGATCGCCTGTTGTGCCTCCGGCCACGGCGGTACCTGCCCGGTGAACAGGCGGATGTCTCCGCCGTGTCGTAGCACCGTCAACGGCACCTCATCGAAGCGGTCGTGGTGTCGGCCCGGTCGGCTCACGATCGCCACCAGGACGACGAACCAGCCCTGTGTGTCGCCGTCCCAAAAGGCTTCGACGGCGAGGATTGGTGCGGCGATGGCGTCCGCCTTCTCGATCAGCTGCGCGGTCGTCGGTGGCGGTGGCTCGGGCTCGAGGAGACCCTGCCGGTCCAGTTCGGCGCGTCGCTCGATCAGAAGATCCTGCGCCTCGTACAGGCCGGGCGGCGGTTGCAGTCCGCCTTCCTGGCGCAGGAGGACGACCGCCTGGATCAGTCGACGCGTGCACAGCAAGTCGTCTAACTGCTTCAGTAACTGCGGGTCGATCGCGTTCCACCAGGCGTTGGGCGCAAGCATCTCGCCATTATCGTCGGGCGGCGTCAACGCCGACGGACAAGCCCTGATCCGGCATCCGGATCTGCCGCCGACCGTGCGCGCTGGTGCGGAGCGTCCGTCACCCCTGGTAGCTGTCGGAGGTCGTGCCTATTTGCAGCATGTGGCGGCGGCATCGGGTGGCCGGGGCCGTGGCGGCCGACGATCTGTCCGAGGTCGCGGCAGCTCTTGCCGCGGTGGGTGAGCTGGGCGAGTGCCCGCAGGGACAGGCCAGCCTGCTCACTAAGTTGCCGGAGGGTGGCGCCGAAGCGTGGGTCGACGTGGGCCGTCATGGCGGTGCTCCCAATAGCGGACGGCAATGGCGGCACCGCCGGCTACTACACCGCCGGGCCACCATGTCGAGGCTAGCGCCCTTGTGCCTGGCTTGGCATGCTCCGACGCGCACTAGGGGCGCCCCGGGCGCTGATCGTCCGCTGTGGCTGACCGCCGTGTCGATGTGCTGTTGAGCGTGATGCCACAGGGGCATCAAGATGACTCTGTGGCATCACGCTCAAGGAGGCATCCGCCCCTACCGAGGTGACCGGGGGTCACCGCCGGCCGCCGGCTGCCTGTTCGATACGACCGACGGCCGACCGCTCAGCGGGTCGCCGCACGGTAGAGGCGGCTCACCGTCTCGGCGACGCAGACGGGCTTGTCGCCACCATCGCTGTTGACCGTCACCGCCGTGACCAGCTGCACCCCACCGCTGACCGGCGACACCTCGGCGATGACCGCGCTGGCGCGTACGGCCGCGCCGACCCGCAGCGGCGCGGGAAAGCGCACCCGGTTCAGCCCGTAGTTGACGCCCATCGCGACGCCCTCGACGCGGTAGAGCTGGCCGGCCAGGGCCGGCACCAACGACAGCGTGAGAAAGCCGTGCGCGATCGGGGCGCCGAAGGGTCCGGCCGCCGCGCGTTCCGGGTCGATGTGGATCCACTGGTGGTCGTCGGTCGCGTCGGCGAACAGGTTCACGCGGTCCTGCTCGATCCGCTGCCAGGGGCCGGGGCCGAGGGTCTCGCCGACCGCGGCGGTCAGCTCGTCGACGGAGGTGAAGACGCGCATGCGGGTGTCCTTAGTGCTGGAGGGTGCCTGACGCACAAACTAGCGGTGATAGTTAACGCCGTCCAGACCCGATGACGCCGTGGCGGCGCTCAGCGTTCGGAGGCGAGACCGGCGTGCTGTTCGGTGGCGAACGCGCGGGCCAGCTCGGTGCGGGAGCGGATCCCGAGCCGGTGGAAGACGTTGCGCAGGTGGTGGTCGACCGTCCGGGTGGACAGGAACATCCGGGCGGCGATCTCCCGGTTGGTGGCACCCTCGGCGACGAGTCGGGCGATCCGGAGCTGTTGACCGGTCAGCAGTCGGGCCGCCGGCAGATCCGGCGGCCCGACCGACTCCCCGGCGGCGCGCAGCTCGGCCGTGGCCAGCTCGGCCCAGCGACCGACCCCGAGCAGGGTGAACGCCTCCCGGGCGCGGTGCAGGTGCTCCCGGGCGTCCCGTGGTCGCCGGCTGCGCCGCAGGTCCTGGCCGAAGAGCAGCTCGGTCCGGGCCCGTTCGAACACGCCGGCCTCCGTCGGGTGCAACCGCAGCGCCGTCCGGAACTCGCGCTCGGACTCGACGCCGCCCCGGGTCGCCAACAGCGCGTGGCACCGGGCCGACAGCGCCCGGCGCAGCGGGCTCGCGGTGCTGCTCGCCCACCTGTCGAAGGCGGCGAGGGCGGCGGTCGCCGCCGGCCGGTGCGGCAGGTGCGCGGCGGCCTCCACCAGGTACGGGGTGGCCATCACCTGGACGAGCACCTGGCCCCGACCGGTACCGAGCCGGGCCAGGGACGCGAGGCGGGTCGCCGCCTCGGCGTGCCGACCGTCGACGAGGTCCAGCACGGCCAGCGCCCAGCCGGCGAGCGCGTGCGGTCGGCTGCCCGGTGTCGACGTCGTACCAATCTCCCGGATCCGCCGCAGGCTGCTCTCGCGGTCGGCGCGTACGGCGGCCAGCACGGCGAGCATCCCCAGGTGGACGTCGGCGCAGTTGAACTGCCCGGTGGCCCGCGCCACCCGCAGCCCTTCGCGGGAGGTCTCGGCGGCCGTCTCGTGCCGGCCCAGCCAGTACTCGGCGACCGCCCGCAGCTCCAACGCGCGGGACAGCATGGACAGCTCGCCGTGCTCGCGCGCCAACCCGACGGCGCGTTCGGCGAGGCGGTGCGCGGCGCCGTCCACGGCCACCACCAGTCCGGCCGCCGCCGCGCAGGCGAGCGCGGTCGGGGTCAGCTCCGGCCCGGCGAGGCGGCCACCCAGCACGACGGCCCGCCGCAGCGCGGGCCCGGCTCGCTCGTGATCGCCGCGCAGCGTGGCCGCCACCCCGGTGACGAGGCATCCGGTCAACTCCACGGCCGGCGGGTCGTCACGCCGGCGGAGCGCGTCGGCACGCCGGCCGACCTCCGTGTACCGGTACTGGTCGCCGGCGAAGCAGACGGCCTCACCGGCGCGCGCGAGCCCCTGCATGGCTCGGGCGCGGTCGGCGGCGGCCACCGTCCGCGCGGCGGACAGCAGGGTGGCCGCCGCGCCGGGCGCGTCGTCGCAGCGCAGGTCGATCTCGCCGCGCAACAGCCCGGCCTCGCCCTCGACGAGCGGGTCCGCGCAGGTCGCGCGGAGACGGTCGAGCAGCAGGCGGGCCTGGCCGGGTTGTCCGCCGGCCCAGGCGTAGCGGGCAGCCGCGAGCAGGCGGGCGGCGGCGTCGTCGGGGCGGTCGCTGAGCGCGGCGGCCCGGCACAGCGCCGCCGACGCAACGGCCCAGCCGTTGCGCCCACCGGCCGCCGCCCGCTCCAACTCGGCGGCGAGGGCCGGATCGGCGCCCGCGGTCGCGTCGGCGAGGTGCATCGCCCGGCGTAACCGCTGGCCGAGCGGATCGAGTACGCCCGCGAGCAGCCGGTGTGCGGCCCGGCGCTGCGCGAGCGGGGCGGCGGCCGCCACCATCGCGCGGGCCAGGGGCTGGGCGAAGGTGACGCCTGCCGAATCGACGCGGACCAGCCCGGCGGCCTCGGCCGGGGCGAGCGCCTCGATGACCATGCCGGCGGCGTCGGCCGCGCGGACCAGGGTCGCCGCGTCGTCCGACTCGTCGAGCGCGGCGAGCAGCAGCATCCGACGCGTGTCCGGCGGCAGCCGGTCGAGACGGGCCCGGTAGGAGCGCCCCAGCGCGCCGTCGGCCGGCGGCGCGACCGGAAGCGGTTCCTCCCCGCGCCACTGCGCCGGGGTGAGTACGTCGGCGAGGTCCACGAGCGCCTGCGGGTTGCCGCCGCCGACCTCGGCGAGCATGGCGGCGACCGGAGCGGCGGGCCGCTCGGACAGTCGGTCGGTGAGGACGGCGATGCAGTCCCGCTCGTTCAGCGGGGCCAGTCGGTGGGTCACGAGTCCGTCGACGGTGGCGGTGGCGTCCGCGGTGAGCAGGACGACGACCGGCAGCTGCCGCAGCCGGCGGGCAACGACCGCGAGCACCTGCGTGGTCTGCGGGTCGCCCCGGTCCACGTCGTCCATCGTGGCGAGCAGCGGACGCTCCCGGGCGGTCGCGGCGAGCAGCCCGAGGACGGCCACCGACAGGGCCAGCCGGCGCTCGGGTGGGCAGCCCTCCCCGTCCATGACCCGGTACAGCAGGCGGCGGCGCTCCTCGGGCAGGGCGGTCGCGCGGTCGCGCACCGGGTCGAGCAGGCGTTGCAGGCCGGCGTACGGCAGCATCGCCTCCTCGGGCAGCCCGGTCGCGGCCAGGACCGCGCAGTCCTTCGCGTACCGGTGCGCGTAGGAGATCAGCGCGGTCCGACCCGACCCCGGCTCGCCGTGCAGCAGCAGAGCGCCGCCACCGTCGGTGACGCCATCCAGCAGGCTCCGGACGGCCGCGCACTGGTCGTCCCGGCCGCGCAGCACAGTTATTTGCACTCGTGATGCAGCAACCATGCGTCTCAGTGTCACTCATCCGGAAGCGGATGGAAAGAGGACAGGCCGGGATCAGTCGGCCGCGACCTCGGCCAACAGCGCGCCCACCGTCCGGGTCATCACCGCGCGGGCCGCGTCCACCCCCAGACCGAGGCCGTAGCGCAACATCGACCAGGCCGGCCACATGCTCGCCGCCACCACCGCGTTGAGCAGTTGGCCGCGCTCGCGCCCGGCGCGCGCCAACTCGGCGGCGAAGAGCTGCTCGACCTCGTCGCGGACCCGGTCGACGTGCTTGACGCGGTTGCGGCGCAACTGCTCGGAGACCGGCTCGCGCATCTGCGCGGCCCGTGCCGACGGCGCGATGAGCTGGAGCAGTCGCGCCCGCTGCCGGCAGTACGCGTCGACCCGCTTGGCCAGCGGCAATGTCGTCGAGATCGGCCGGTAGGCGGCGTCCTGCTGCCGCAGCACCTCCGCGCCACTGGCCTCGAAGAGCGTCTCCATGTCCTTGAAGTTGGTCCAGAGCGTCCGCAGCGAGATGCCGGCCCGTTCGGCGATCCGCTCGCCGGTGGGCCGCAGGTCACCCTCGGTGATGAGCGCCAGGTGCGCCTCGACGATGGCCGCCCGGGTGCGTTCGGCACGGGCCGTCCGTCCGTCGACCCGCGCCGGCGTCTCGACCCTGTTCATCCGCCCCCGCCCTCTCACCGCCACGGTGTCGTCCGGCTCTGCGACGAGTCTAGACAGGCGATGATCGGGACACTGCGCGTACGCGTGGGCGGCGTCATCCGGGCCGGCCGGATTGCATTCACGGTGCAAATAGTATGAGAGCTGTTCGGTATCGGTCAACGCCCGCCAGCGGTGACCGCCGCGCACCCCCGCGCAGGGTCGTACGGCCCGGACGTGGTCACCCCCGGGCCGTACGACCAGATGCCGCGGGTCAGGAGGCGGTCGGCACCCCGTTCGCGGGCGGCGCGACCGGCGCGGCCGTGTACTCCTTGACCGGCCCGTCGCGCTCGTCGGTCTCGTAGGTGGGCCCGAAGTAGCTCTGGACTCCCCCGCTCACCCGGCTCAACCGCTGCCCGCCGTAGCCGGAGTGGTCGTCGGCGGCGAAGCGCAACGGCGCGAGACCGGGCCCCTGGAAGCCACCCTTCTCGACCGCGTCGACGACCTTCTCACGGGTGACGTCCTTGCCGGCGGCGAGCAGCACCTGCACGAACAGGTAGCCGACGGACATGCCGTAGACGGTGTTGCCGTCGAACGGCGCGTCCCCGTTGTGCGACTTGTTGATCTTCGTGAAGAGCTGGATCCACGGGTTCGCGGTGTCGTTCTGCATCGGCAGGTAGTTGGTGCCGACCATGCCCTCCAACAGCGGCGCGGCCGCGCCGAGCTGCTTGGCCAGGGTCGGCTGGTCGGCGCCGACGTTGGACACCAGCCACTGTGGCTTGAAGCCCAACCGCGCGGCGGTGCCGATGGACAGCGCGGTGAAGCCGGGCACGGTCGCCAGCACGACGACCTGACAGCCGGCCGCCTTGAACGCGCCGATCTGCGGGGCGACGTTGGTGTTGCTGGTGACGTACGTCTGCTTGACCGCCACCGCCTGAGCGCCGAGGACCTTCTCCACGCCGGCCAGGCTGTCGCGGCCGAAGTCGTCGTCCTGACCGAGGAAGCAGACCTTCTGGCCGGCCAGGTTCGACTTCGCGTAGTTGGCGAGGATCTTGCCCTCGACGGTGTAGTCCGGGTTGAAGCCGAACGTGCCGGGATAGGTGTCGGGCTGGTCCCAGCTCCGGCTGCCGGAGGCGACGAAGAGGTCCGGCACCCGGTTGCTCTTGAGGAAGTCGAGCACGCCGCTGTGGGTCGGCGTGCCGAGGCCGTTGAGGATGGCGAAGACCTTGTCCTGCAACACGAGCTGGCGTACCACCTGCTGGGTGTTCGCGGGGTTGTAGCCGTCGTCCATGACCTTGTAGGTGATCTTCCGGCCGTGCACGCCGCCGTTGGCGTTGACGTAGTCGAAGTACGCCTTCGTCGCCGGCGCGATCTTGGAGTAGCCGGCCGAGGCCGGCCCGGTGAGCGGCATGTGGGTGCCGACGACGATCTCGGTGTCGGTGACCCCCGGCACCGACCTCCCGCCGGAGGCGGGACCGTCGTCGCCGCCACAGCCAGCGGCGGCGATGAGCAGAACGATGGAGCTGGCGATCGCGAGACCGCGTCGCGCCGTAGGGTGCATGGGAGACACCGACCTTTCTCGGTCCGGTTGGGTGGGAGCGGTGTGGTGGGTGGAGCGCCCGGCGGAGGCCGGGCCGGGGACAGCTCAGGAACGTCGCGCCGGCCAGCGGGCCAGCAGCGCCCGACCGAGGCGGGCCAGCAGACCCTGCACGCCGCCGGGCGCGGCGATCATCACGACGATCAACGTGATGCCGAAGATCGCCAGCGGAAGGTTGCCCTCCAGTCGCTGCGCCACCGCTGGCGAGAGGGTGAGCAGCTCGGTCACGGAATGGGTGAGATCGGGCAGGGCGACCAGCAGCACGGCCCCCCAGAGCGCGCCGGCGAGGCGACCGAGACCGCCGATGACCACGGCCATCAGCAGGAACAGCGACAGCGTCAGCGAGAACGCCCCGGGTGACACGCTCTGCGCCAGCACCGCGAGCAGGCCACCGCCGAGCCCCGCGGTCGCGGCGCTGACCACGAACGCGAGAACCTGGGTACGGGACACGTGGATGCCCGCCAGTCGGGCCGCCACCTCGTCGTCGCGAACGGCCCGGAAGGTCCGCCCGTACCGGCTGCGGACCAGGTTCGCCAGCAGCAGCAGCGCCAGCAGCGTGGCGGCGCCGCAGACCCAGAGCTGCCACCGCTCGTACGGGAAGTAGGGGCCGAGCGCCAGCGGCGGCGGCTCCACCGGCACCGACAGCCCCTGCTCACCGCCCAGGACGCCGTCGAAGGTGACGGCCAACGCCGGCACGACGACGGCCACGGCGAGCGTCACCCCGGCCAGGTAGGGGCCGCGCAGCCGGGCCGCCGCCACACCGACCACCGCGCCGACCACGACCGTGCCCAGCACCGCCGCGAGCAGCGACAGCGCCAACAACCAGCCGCCGGTCCACCCCCGGTCCAGGAACGCGTTCTGGCACAGCGCCACCGTGTACGCCCCGGTCGCCATCAACGCCCCGTGCCCCAACGACAGCTGCCCGTTGAGCCCGGTGAGGACGGTCAACCCGGCGGTGGCGCAGAGGTACGCCGCGATCGTGGCGAGCTGGAAGTTGCGGAACGGCTCGACGGCGTAGCTGACCGCCACCAGCAGCGCCCCCACGGCGAGCGCAACGGCCAGGTGCCGCAGCAGGGTGGAGCCCCGTCGCGGCTCGGGCGGGCGGTCACCGGCGTCGGCCGGCCGGTGCTTCGGCGGCAGGGCCGCCCGGGTCGCGCTCACACCCGCCTCGCCACGACCGGGGCGAACAGCCCGCCGGGCCGCACCAGCAGCACCGCCAGCAGCAGGACGAGCACCGCCAGCGGGGTGAGGTCGCTGCCGGCGTACCCGCTCACGTAGGAGAGCAGCAGCCCCACCGCGAGGCCGCCGACGACCGCCCCCGGTGGACTGTCCAGCCCACCCACCACCGCCGCGGTGAACGCCGAGACGAACACCAGGTCCATGGCGTGCGGGTGCAGGCCCAGCTCGGTGGGGATGACCAGCATCGCGGCGAGCGCGCCCACGCCGGAGGCCAACGCCCAGCCGAGCGTCAACATGCCGCCGACGTTCACCCCGAGCAGTCGGGAGACCTCCGGCGCGAACGCCGCCGCGCGCATCCGCAACCCGATCGAGGTACGGGCGAACATCCAGCCCAGCCCGCTGACCACCACGGCGATCGTGGCGAAGACGAACAGGTCGTACGGCGACAGCACGGCGATCCCGCCGACGGTGAGGGCGGACCGGCTGAACGGGACCTCGGCGGGGCGGAACTCGTTGCCGTACACCATGCCCAGCACCGCCTGGATCAGCAGCACCAGACCGAGCGCGACGATGACCGGGTTGAGCGGTGACGCGTGGTCCACGTGCCGCATCACGACCCGGTCCACCAGCGCGCCGAGCAGCAGGCCGGCGACGATCGCGACGACGAAGCCGAGCCAGTAGACGCCCGTCGCGGCGGACACCGAGTACGCGACGTACGCGGCGGCGACGGCCATCGCGCCCTGGGCGAAGTTCACGACCCGCGCGGCCCGCCAGATGAGCACCAGCGCGAGCGCGAACGCGGCGTACACCGCGCCCCGGGACAGACCGTCGACGGTGAGGAAGACGAAGCGGTCCAACTGTTCTCCCTCCAGGGACATCCGGTGTTGGTCAGAAACCGAGGTACGCGTGGCGCAGGTCGACGTCGTCGCGCAGCGTCGCCGCCGGGGCGGCGATCACCACCTGGCCGAGGGACATCACGACGCCCTGGTCGGCGACGGCGAGCGCGCTGCGCACGTTCTGCTCGACCAGCAGCACGGTCAGGCCGGTCCGGTCGCGCAACTGGCGCAGCAGGGCCATGATCCGGGCGACCACCCGGGGCGCCAGGCCCAGCGACGGCTCGTCCAGCAGCAGCAGGCGCGGCCGCCCGACCAGCGCCCGGCCGAGCGCGAGCATCTGCCGTTCGCCTCCGGAGAGCTGGTGGCCGAGGTGACGACGACGCCGCGCGAGGGGCTCGAACAGCTCGTAGACCTCGTCGAGGGCGCGGCCGGCGTCCGCCCGGTCGCGTCGCCACAGCCCACCGAGCCGCAGGTTCTCATCGACCGTCAGCTCGCCGATCACGCCCCGACCCTCCGGGACGTGCGCCATCCCGCGCCGTACGAGCTGTTCCACCGGCGTACCCCGCAGGTCCTCCCCGGCGAGGACGACCTGGCCGGCGGCCGGCCGGATCATCCCAGAGAGCGCCCGCAGCAGCGTCGTCTTGCCGGCGCCGTTGGCGCCGACGACGGCGGCGATGGTGCCGGCCGGCACGGTGAGGTCGACGGCCCGCAGCACCGGCGCGGCCCCGTAACCGGCCACCAGCCCCCGGACCACGAGCAGATCCGGCGCGCTCATGGTGTGGGCTCCTCGACGAGGGCCCCGAGGTAGGCGTCGGTGACCGCCGTGTCGTCGCGGATCTCGTCCGGCGGCCCGGTGGCGATCACCCGGCCGAAGTCGAGGACCACGATCTCGTCGCAGACGTTCATCACCAGGTCCATGTGGTGCTCGACGAGCAGCACCGCGCACGGGTCGACGTCCCGCCGGGGCAGCCGCCGGATCAGGTCCGCCAGCTCGGCGATGTCGTCCGCGCCGAGGCCGCCGGCGGGTTCGTCGAGCAGCAGCAGCCGCGGTCGCGCGGCGAGCGCGCGGGCCAGGGCGACCCGCTGGCGTACGGCGAAAGGAAGCGTGCCCGGCGCGGCCTCGGCGTGCTCGGCGATGCCCAGCTCGTCGAGGACGTCCAGGGCGTGTCGGCGCAGCCGGCGCTCGTCGCGGTCGCTGCGGGGCAACCCGAACAGCGCCGCCGCGAAACCCGCACGGGCGGTGTGGGATGCGCCGGCCATCACGTTCTCCACCACACTGAGCCCCGCGAAGAGCCCGGTCCCCTGGAGGGTTCGGGCGATGCCGAGGCGGGTCAGCCGGTGGGGTTGGGGGCGCAGCGGTCGACCGTCGAGGGTGAGCGAACCCGTCTGCGGTGTGACGAAGCCGCAGACCACGTTGAACAGGGTGGTCTTGCCGGCGCCGTTGGGCCCGATCACGCCGACCACCCGGGAGGGTGGCACCCGGAGCGAGACGTGGTCGAGGGCGGTGAGGCCGCCGAAACGGACGCCGATGTCGTGCAGTTCGAGGCCGCGCTCCATGCACCCATCCCTCTGCCGTGGCGGGTGTTATTTACACTCGCAGTGTACGTTTCTCGGTGATCGCGTCAAGACCCCTCGATACGCCCGAACGGCCGGGACGGCCGCCGTGGGGCGACCGTCCCGGAGGCGCGCGCTCAGGCGCTCGGGCAGGTGTTGCGGTACTCCTCGATCTGCGACCCGGTGGGGCCAGGGCAGAGGAACTGCTCGTAGCGGGTGTCGTCGTCGACGAACCGCTTGAGCCAGGCCACCATCTGCCGCGCCGTCGGGGTGTTGACCGTCTGCGGGAAGAAGTGGCTGGCCCCGTTCAACTCCAGGTAGGCCTTCTCGGCCGAGGACGGAATGCTGTTGTAGAACGGGACCGAGTGCGTGGCGACCGGCGCGACGGTGTCGCTCTCGCCACCGATGATCAGCGTCGGCACGCGCAGCTCGGACCAACTCTTGTCCGTGTTCCAGGGCGCGAGGGGCACTGCGGCCTGCAACGACGGTCGGGACGAGGCCGCCTCCAGGCTGCCTCCGCCGCCCATCGAGTGGCCGGCCACCGCGAGCCGGCTGCTGTCGATCCGGCTCCGCACCGAGCTGCGCTGGGTGAGGTAGTCCAGCGCGGCGAGCAACTGCCGGCCCCGGCTGTCCGGCTGGTCGAGCCGGGTGTTGGTCTCGATGCCGATCACCACGAAGCCGTGCGAGGCGATCCGTGGGCCGAGCCAGCTGATGCTGGACCAGGCGGCGGTGTAGCCGGGTGAGATGGCGACGGCGCCGAAGGTGCCCTCGCTGGTGCTGGTCGGGTAGTAGATGACCCCGCCGCCGAAGCCGGTGACGCTCAGCGCGGACACGCTCTGCGACGCGGTGGCGAAGGGGCCACGGCTGGCCTCCAGGATCGCGGTGGTCGGGTCGGGACCCCGGTCGTACGGGCCGGCCGCCTGTGCGGCACCCGTCGGTCCGACGAGGACACCGGCGACGAGCAGGGTGGCGGCCAGCGCGAGCCGGGCGGCTCGGGCGGGCAGGGAACGGGGACGGGTGGTGGTTGGTGACGACACGTCGGGCACTCCCTAGAGTCGAGGAATATCGACGTTCGTCAGTGTCATTTGCCCGGGTCGGGCGGCGCATCGGTGAAATCACCAGTCCCGGATTTATCGTGCGTTTCGCCCCTCAAGGCAGGGGTAGGGGTGCAGGGGCCAGCCCAAACGCTCCAGCGAGAGGTTCGCCCAGTGGATTCCAGCAAGCCCGCCGAGGCGGTCAAGAACGTCGTTAAGACCGCCTCCGATAAGATCGCCGACGCCCTCACCCCGGACGTGCCGGGCGCACCTGGCAGCGCGCCGCCCACCGTCGAGGAGCCGACCTCGCCGCACGATCCGCTGCCGCCCAAGACCGAACAGGGCGCGCCGCAGACGCGTACGCCCACCGGCGTCGAGACCGGCGCGCCGACGACCGCGAACGGCCAGCAGGGGGCGTACCTCACCACGGCGAACGGGGCCCGGCTGCGCGACACCGACCACTCGCTCAAAGCCGGCCCCCGGGGACCGGTCCTGCTCCAGGACCACCACCTACGCGAGAAGATCACGCACTTCGACCACGAGCGCATCCCGGAGCGCGTGGTGCACGCGCGGGGCGCGGGCGCGCACGGGGTGTTCACCGCGTACGGCACCGCCGAGGCGGTCACGAGGGCCGGCTTCCTGAAGAAGGGTCGGGAGACGGAGGTCTTCGTCCGGTTCTCCACCGTCCTCGGATCGCGCGGCTCGGCCGACACCGTCCGGGACACCCGGGGCTTCGCCACCAAGTTCTACACCGACGAGGGCACCTTCGACCTGGTCGGCAACAACATGCCGGTCTTCTTCATCCAGGACGCCATCAAGTTTCCCGACATCATCCACGCGGCGAAGCCGCACCCGGACCGGGAGATCCCCCAGGCGCAGAGCGCGCACGACACGTTCTGGGACTTCGTGTCGCTGCACACCGAGGCGCAGCACCACACCATCTGGAACATGTCCGACCGGGGCATCCCGCGCTCGTACCGGACCATGGAGGGCTTCGGCGTACACACCTTCCGCCTGGTCAACGAGGCCGGGGAGACGGTGCTGGTCAAGTTCCACTGGAAGCCGAAGCTCGGCGTGCACTCCCTGACCTGGGAGGAGGCGCAGATGCTCGGCGGCATCGACCCCGACTTCCACCGTCGGGACCTCTACGACGCGATCGAGGCGGGCGCGTTCCCCGAGTGGGAACTCGGCATCCAGGTCTTCCCCGACACTCCCGAGGAGACCTTCGCCGGCATCGACCTGCTCGACGCCACCAAGATCGTCCCGGAGGAGTTGGCGCAGGTGCAGCCGGTCGGCCGGCTGGTCCTCAACCGGACGCCGACGAACTTCTTCGCCGAGACCGAGCAGGTCGCCTTCCACCTCGGCCACCTGCCGCCGGGCATCGACGTCACGAACGATCCGCTGCTGCAGGGGCGACTCTTCTCGTACGTCGACACGCAGCTCACCCGCCTCGGCGGGCCGAACTTCACGCAGATCCCGATCAACCGTCCGCACGCGGCGGTCAACGACATGCTGCGTGACGGCTTCCACCAGCACGCCGTGCACGCCGGGGTGGCGCCGTACCGGCCGAACTCCCTCGACGGCGGCAACCCCTTCGAAGCCGGGGACGCCGAGCACGCCTTCGTCGACGTGCCGGTGACGGTGGCGCAGGCGCCCAAGGTCCGCGCGAGCCCCGCGTCGTTCGACGACCACTACAGCCAGGTACGACTGTTCTGGCTGAGCATGTCGCCGGTCGAGCGGGAGCACATCATCCGGGCGTACACCTTCGAGCTGGGCAAGTGCTACCACCAGGCGATCAAGGAACGCCAGCTGCGGTGCCTCGCCAACATCGACCCGGTGCTGTGCGAGCAGGTGGCCACCGGCCTGGGGCTGCCCGCGCCGCAGCCCACGGTGACGCCCGTCGACGTCACGCCGAGCCCGGCCCTGTCGCAGGTCGGCGGGGAGTGGCCGGCCGACGGTCGCACTGTCGGGATCGTCGTCGACCCCGACGGTGACCTGAACGACGTCGACGAGGTCCGCCGGGCCGTCTTCGACGCCGGCATGGTGCCGCTGCTGATCGCCCCACACGGTGGCCTGGTGGGCGACCTGACGGTCCAGCGGACCTTCGCCACCGGCCGGTCAGTCGAGTTCGACGCGCTCCTGCTGGCCGGGGCCCCGGTGCCCGCGCCCGACGCGCTGCCCGCCCGCGACGCCAAGGCCGGTCGGCCGGACGCGGCGACCGTCGACCCGCGCGTGCTGCTCCTCGTCGAGGAGTGCTGGCGGCACGCCAAGGCGATCGGCGCGTGGGGCGCCGGTGTCAGCGTGCTGGAGCAGGCCGGGGTGGCCGGCACCCCCGGCATCGTGGCCGCCGGCTCCGGCGTCGAGGCGCTGACCGGGGTGCGGCGGCTGATGGCCGCGCACCGGGTCTGGGACAGGTTCCCCGCCTCGGTCGGTTGATCCGACGTCGACGAGGGCCGTCCCTCCGCTTCGGCGGGCGGGCGGCCCTCGTCGTCGTGGACGGGGCTTGATCGACGCGACATCGCCCATCTGGCGGTAACCGGGCCGGCAGATGCCCCTACTTCGCTGAACTGGTGTCGATCACGACCGCGCCCGACTCAGCCGATGTCGGCCAGCCGCGGCAGCACCTCGTCGCCGAGCCGCCGGGCGAACTCCACGGGGTGCCGGTCCGGCGTGACCTGCACCTCGGTGACGCCGAGCGCGGCGTAATCGGACACCTCGGCGAGGAACGCGTCGAGATCCTCCAGCGGCGGCTTGCTGGCCAGCACGGTTTTCTCGATGCTGTCGTAGTCGCGGCCCTCGGCGGCGCAGTGCCCGCGCAGCACGTCCAGCTTGTGCGCGATCCCCTCGGCGCCCGTGCCGAACAGGTTGCAGGCGTCGGCGTACCTGGCGACCAGCAGCAGTGTCTTCTTCTCGCCGCTGCCGCCGATCATGATGGGCGGATGCGGACGGCGCAGCGGCTGCGGCGAGTTGATCGTCTCCGTGAGCTGGTAGTGCCGCCCGTCGAACGGCCCGTCGTCGTCACTCCACATCTGCTTGCAGATCCGCAGCGTCTCCTCCAGTCGCTCGAACCGCTCGGCGACCGGCACCACGGGCACGCCCAGTCCCCGCTGCTCCCGCTCGTACCAGGACGCCCCGATGCCGAGCCGGGCCCGGCCGCCGGAGAGCACGTCGAGGGTCGTCACGGTCTTGGCCAGCAGCCCCGGATAGCGGTACATCACACCGGTGACCAGTACACCCAGCGTCATCCGCCGGGTCTGCGCCGCGACGTAACCCAACGTGGTGTACGCCTCCAGCATCGGCTCCTCGGCCGGCGCCAGCGCCTCCATCTGGAAGAAGTGGTCCATGACCGTGAACGAGGCCACTCCGGCCTGTTCGGCGATGGTCGCCGCCTCGCTGAGGGTCGGCGCGATGGCCGCCGGATCGGCGGGAGTCGAAAAGTTCCAGTAGTGCAGACCGAGCTTCATGTTCGGCACCTCCGCGATCGAGCCTAGTAGCGCTCCCCGGGTTCCCAACGCGTCGTCGGCACGATGGTGGTGGTCCCGCTCCGACGAACTGACGGAGTCCATTACCGGATCATGACAATCCGAGGATCAGGCGCGGATATCCCGCTGGCACCTTCTGCTGGGTGATCCAAGAGCTGTCTCTCACCGAGCCACGACCGGGCGGGTACGACCCCGACGCGCGCGTCCGGTTCCGTCACCGGCGGCAGGCCGACACCGGCGGACCGCAGCGGGTGCAGTGGGCCGACGCCGCGAAGGGCGTGTGCATCGTCCTCGTCGTCGGATGGCACGTCGTCGTCAAGGACTACCTGCAGATCGACTGGCACGTGGGGGTACCCGTGCCGGGCCTGTGGGGCACGCTGGGTGAGCAGTTGCTGCCGCTGCGCATGCCGCTCTTCTTCACCATCAGCGGCCTCTTCGCGGCCAACGCCGTGCAGCGGCCCTGGCGCGCCGTCGCCCGGGGCCGCATCGCGGGCTTCTTCTACCTGTACGCCCTCTGGCTGCTCATCCACACGGCGGTCCTGGCCGTGACGCCGGACTTCCCGACCGACCGGGCCACGTCCGCCCTCGGTCTGCTGGCACAGCTGACCGTCACACCCTCCAACCTCTGGTACCTGTACGCCCTGGCGCTCTACTTCACGCTCGCCAAGGCGACCCGCCGGCTGCCCCGGTCGCTGGTCGTCGTACCCGCCGCGGTGTTGTCCGCCGTGACCGCCGCCGGCCTGCTGGCCACGCCGGGCAACCGGGGCGGCCTCTATGCGAACCTGGTCTTCTTCCTGGCCGGCCTCTACCTGCGGCCGCACATCCAGCGGTGGGCCGCCACCGCCACCCGGCGTCGACTGGCGCTGACCGGCGGGGCGTACGCCCTCGCGCTCGCCGTGATGGCGGCGGCCGGCGCGCAACGGTGGTTCGGCGTCTGGCCGGCGGTCTCCGTCGTCGCGGTGGCCTTCGGCGTCACCGCCGCCGCCCGGCTGGTCCGGTGGCCCGCTCTCGGCGACCGACTGGCCGCGCTCGGACGCGTCACGTTACCCATCTACGTCATCCACATGCCGCTGCTGGCGCTGCTGCACCGCCTGCTGGCCGCCCCGGTCTCCGAGCTGGACGCGGGCGCCCAGGGCCTGATCGTGCTGGGCTACCCGATCCTGCTGACCGCGCTCGTCGCCGGGCTGAGCCTGGGCGTGCACCGCGCGCTGCTGGCGGCGCGCGGCCGGTGGCTGTTCGCGCTCCCCGGGACGCGTCGCGAGGCGGTCGCCGGATGAGCGCGTTGGCCGAGGCGGTGGTCGACCTCGGGGCGATCGCCGACAACGTACGGACGCTCGCCGCCGTCACCGGCACGGAGCTGATGGCGGTGGTGAAGGCCGACGGGTTCGGGCATGGCGCGGCGCCGGTCGCCCGGGCCGCGCTGCGCGCCGGCGCCACCTGGTTGGGCGTGACCTCGGCGGCCGAGGCCCTGGCCCTGCGCGCCGCGGGCATCACCGCGCCCACGTTGAGCTGGCTGCACCGCCCGGACGACGACTTCACCGGGTTGATCCTCGCGGGCGTCGACGTGGGCGTCTCGACGATCACCCACCTGCACGCGCTCGCCGACGCGGCCCTGCGGGTTGGCGTGCCCGCGACAGCGCAGCTCAAGGTCGACACGGGCCTCACCCGCAACGGCGCCGGCCGCGACGACTGGCCCGACCTGGTGGCCTGGGCCCGCAAGTACGAGGTCGAGGGCACGGTCCGGGTACGGGGTGTGTGGTCCCACCTCGCCGACGCGGACGTACCGGGCGCGCCCGCGCTGGACGGTCAGGTGCGGACGTTCGCCGAGGCGCTGCGCGTCGCCCGGACCGCCGGCCTGGACCCCGACCTGGTCCACCTGGCCAACTCGGCGGCGGCACTGTCCGCGCCCCGGACCCGCTTCGACCTCTGCCGGATCGGGCTGGCCCTCTACGGCGTCGACCCGTTCGGCGCGGTCGGTCCGGGGGCGTTCGGGCTGCACGCCGCCCTGACGCTGCGCACGACCGTGGTGAACGTGAAGCGGGTGCCGGCCGGCACCGGCGTCTCGTACGGGCCGGAGCACGTGACCGCCGCCCCGACGACGCTGGCACTGTTGCCGCTCGGCTACGCCGACGGGCTGCCCCGCGCGACCGAGGGCCGGGCCGAGGTCTGGCTCGGCGGCCGGCGCTGCCCGGTGGTCGGGCGAATCGCCATGGACCAGTGCGTGGTCGACGTGGGTGACCTGGCGGTGCGGATCGGCGACCCGGTCGTCGTGATCGGCACGGGACGCGACGACGACGCGCCGGCCGTCACCGAGTGGGCGCGCTGGGCCGGCACCAACCCGCACGAGATCTTGACCGGAATCGGGGCGCGGGTGGGCCGCGTCCATCTCCACGAAAGGGCGGACGTCGCATGTTGACGCGACTGGCAGTGCTGTACGGCGGACGAAGCGGCGAACACGAGGTGTCGCGGCGCTCGGGGGCCGCCATCCTCGCCGGTCTGGACCGGGAGCGGTACCAGGTCACCGAGGTGCTCATCGACACCGACGGAGGCTGGCACGTGGACGGTCGTCCGATGGGCCTGCCGCAGGCGTTGCGGGTGCTGCGCGCCCAGGACGTGGTGTTCCCGGCCCTGCACGGCCCGTACGGCGAGGACGGCACGGTCGCGTCGCTGCTGGAATGGCTCGGCGTGCCGTACGTCGGCAACGGGGTGTTCGCCAGCGCGGCGGGCATGGACAAGGGCGTCACCAAGCGGCTGCTCGCCGCGGAGGGCCTGCGGGTCAGCCCGGGTGTGACCCTGCGGCACGGGGAGACCCTGTCGCCGGCCGACCAGCAGCGGCTGGGACTGCCGGTCTTCGTGAAGCCGGCGCGGGCGGGGTCCAGCCTGGGCGTGGTCCGGGTCACGGAGTGGTCGGCGCTGCCCGCCGCGCTCGCGCAGGCCCGGGAGGTCGACCCGAAGGTGCTCGTCGAACAGGGCGCGCACGGCCGGGAGATCGACGTCGCCGTCCTGCAGCACCCCGACGGACGGGTGCAGGCCGGTCCGCCACTGGAGATCCGGGTCAGCGGCGCGGGCTTCTTCGACTACGACGCGAAGTACGACGGCGGGGCGGTCTTCCAGATCCCGGCCCAGCTGGACCCGGCCACCACCGAGGTGCTCCAGGACCGGGCCGTCCGCGCCTTCGAGGCCCTCGACTGCCGGGGGCTGCTGCGGGTCGACTTCTTCCTCCCCCACGAGGGCGCCGAGCCCATCGTGAACGAGGTCAACACGTTCCCCGGCTTCACCGCCGAGTCGCAGTTTCCGCAGATCTGGCAGCGGGCGGGCATCGAGTTCCCCGCCCTGCTCGACATCCTGATCGCCGGCACGCTCACCGACCGGAGTCGGGTCCTCTCTCCGGGGCTGCTCCGACCGGAACGGGCGGTCGACCTGGTGTGAGCGGCGTCGCCCCGGTCACTCGATGGGGCAGGACCAGGGCGGCCGGGTGCCGTCCGAGCCGACGAGGGTGACCGGGGCGGAAGTGGGCTGCTGGCCGGCGAGCGCCACGGTGCAGATGATCTGATTGGCCGCGAGGGTGGACAGCGGCAGCACGGCGCCCTTGAACCGCACCGTGATGCCGGGCTCGTCGGTGCTCGGTGTCATGCTCACCGGCGCGGCGTCGGCCGGCACCTCGCTGGTGAGCCCCGCGCTCCGCTCGGCCTCGGTGGGACCGGACACGAGCAGCACGAGTGTCTCCAGCGGTGGCCCGGGCACGTTCTTCACCGGCCGGACGACAAGCGCCAGCTCGCCGTCCGCGATCAGGTAGAGGCCCCTACCGGTGAACGGGCCGCTCACCGCGGAGCGGCCCGTGATGACGTCGCTGGGCCGGACTCCACAGCCCGCCGTGAGCAGCGCGACCAGGAGCGCGACCCCGAGCAGCGCCCGGGCTCCGCGACGGCGGCTCACCGTACGCCTCCGGCGTCCGCGGCTGTCCGTACGCCTCCGGCGTGCACGGTCTCGGCGGCCACCCGGGGCAGACGGAGCGTGAACACCGCCCCGCCCGGCGGGTGGTTGCCCGCCACCAGGCTCCCCGACTGCCCGGCGTGCCGGTGCAGGCGCGCGTTCTCCCACGCGATGGCGAGTCCGAGGCCGCTGCCCTCGGAGCGGGTCCGGGCGGTGTCCGCCTTGTAGAAGCGGTCGAACACGTGCGGCAGCACCTCCGGGTCCAACCCCGGTCCCTGGTCGGTGACCTCGATCGTGAACCAGTCGGGTTCGGCGGCAAGACGGACGGACACCGGCTCCGTGCCGTGCCGGAAGGCGTTGCCGACCAGGTTGGCGACGATGACGTCGAGCCGCCGGGGGTCGAGTCGGGCGACGACACCGGACGGCAGGTCCGCCCGTACCCGGTCGGCCCACCCCCGCAGCCGCAGCGTCGCGGTGACCGCCGCGGCGACGTCGACGTCGTCGAGGGCGAGCCGGGCGGTGCCGGAGTCGAACCGGCTGACCTCGATGAGGTCGTTGACGAGCTGGGTGAGGCTCTGCGTCTCCTGACTGACCAGCCGCGCGGCGCGGCCGGCGTCTCCCGGCAGCCGGTCCGCCTCCTCGTCGAGCACGTCGGTGACCGCCGTCATGGCCGCCAGCGGCGTACGGAGTTCGTGGGACACGTCGGCCACGAAGCGCCGCGCGTCGGCTTCCATCCGCCGCAGCTCACCGACCTGACGCTCGATGGTCGCGGCGGTGTCGTTGAAGGTGCGCGTGACGTCGGCCAGCTCGTCGACGCCCCGGACGGTCAGCCGGGTGGACAGGTCTCCCTCACCGAGCCGGCGGGCCGCGCGACCCAGCTCGCGTACCGGCCGCAGCACCCCCTGGGCGGCCAGCAGGGCCAGCAGGACCGCGAGGATCAGCGAGAGCCCGCCGGTCACCCACGCGAGGGTGGCGAGCCGGTCGATGCTCTCCTGCTCGGAGGCAAGGCTGCGCACCGAGTAGACCTCCACTCCGGACGCCACGCTCGTGCCGTCGGACCGGTCGAGCCGGAGCTGTGTGCCGATGAGCAGCACCGGATGTCCGCCACGGTCGACGCGTTGCCAGGCGATCTGACCGCGCGCCACCTCCTGTCGCAGCTGCGGGGTGAGCTGGTCGACACCCTCGACGCTCGACGACCAGCGCTCCCGGTAGTGCACGACGGCGTAGCTGTCCCGGTCGGAGAGCCTCCCCGCCAACAGGTCCATCTCCTCCTGGCCGGGTGGCAGGCTCAGCACCGGGTACACCTTCGAGAGCTGGTCGGTCAGCGAGGCCACCGCCGCGTCCTGCGCCTGCTGGAGGATGACCGTCCGCGCCTGGAAGTAGCTGCCGCTGGCCACCACCGCCGTGGTGGTCACACCCAGCAGGGCGAACGCCAGGAGCAGCCGGGTGCGCAGGCCCAACGCCATGGCGCGGGCCTGGTGCCAGGGGGTCACAGCGGCCCGAACCGATATCCGAAGCCGCGTACCGTCTGGATGTAGACCGGCGTCGAGGGCTCGTCCTCGATCTTGGCGCGGAGCCGCTGGACGCAGGCGTCCACCAACCGCGAGTCGCCGAGGTAGCCGTGCTCCCAGACGGCCTCCAGCAGTTGTTGGCGGCTGAGCACCTGGCCCGGCGTGTGCGAGAGTTCGAGCAGCAGACGCAGTTCGGTCGGGGCCAGGCCGACCGGCACGCCGTGCTTGGTGACCACCAGCGCGGCACGGTCGATGGTCAGGGCGCCGTGCCGGTGCAGCCCGGGCCGATCCGCGCCGGGCCGTCGTGAGTCGCCGCCGGTGCGTCGCAGCACCGCGCGGATGCGCGCCTCGAGCACCCGGGCCTGTACCGGCTTGACCACGTAGTCGTCGGCGCCCGCCTCCAGGCCCGCCACCACGTCCATGTCGTCGTTGCGGGCGGTGAGCATGATGATGGGCAGGTCACCGTCCTGACGAATGCGACGGCACACCTCGAACCCGTCCATACCGGGCAGCATGATGTCGAGGACCACCACGTCGGAGGCGGTCGTCCGCAGTCGCTCCAGCCCCTGTTCACCGGTCGCCACGGCGACCACGGTGTGGCCCTGCCGGGTGAGCGCCAACTGCAGTCCGTCGCGGACCGTCTGGTGATCTTCGATCAGCAGGACCTGGGGCATGCCGTCAAGTATCCCATCACGCAGATTGTTCATATTTGTCGATGCCTTGCGCCGATCCGACGAACTCCACCGACCGGATCAGGAACGCCGCCACGCCCACCGCGAGCATCGTCGACGCGGTCGCCAGCAGGACGGCCAGGACCGGTCCCCAGCGCAGTTCGGCGGCCAGACCGGGAACCAGCACCCGAACCGCCCAGACCAGCACGACCAGCCCCAGCGCGCCCTCGACGAGAGCACGCCGGACCCGCCCGGAGGGCGGCCCGCCGGGCGGACGGAGCGCGTCGCTGCCGGACCGGGCCGCCAACGCGGCCGCCGCCAGGCAGAACAGCGCCATGCTCAGCAGGACGCCCCCGAGCACGTCGCTGAACCGGTGCCATCCCGCGATCATGGTGGCCGCGCCGATCACCGAGACACCGGCCGCGCCGGGCACCACCAGCCACCGTCGGGCCGCGCCCGGCGCCGCCAGCAGGAACGCCAGCGCCAGGGCCGTCGCCACCGCGACGTGACCACTGGGGAAGCTGTTGTGGGTGGTCGAATTTGGCACCGCGAGGTCCGGGCGGGGCAGCGCCGACTTCGCCACGCCGGCCGCCAGCACGGCGGTGAGCACCATGCCGACGCCCACGACGCTGGGCAGCAGCCGACGGCCGAGCAGGCCCACCACCAGCACGGCGCTGAGCAGGACGGCCAGCGGCGCCGGCTGACCGAAGTGCCGCAGGACGACCGTGGCCGGACCGAACAGGCCGCCAGGCTGCTCGTAACCCCCGCCCCGCTCGGCGCGCGGCAGGAGCAGCCCGTCGACCCACTGACCGGGCTGGGTCCACACGAAGACCACGCCGACCAGACACAGCGCGAGCAGGCAACAGACGCCCGCCGCGAGCAGCCGGAGAGCCGGTGGCGCGGCGGGCCGGCCGGCGGCCAGCGCGCGCGCCGGGCCGGGCGACGGCGCCGGTGGCGGCGGCACCGACGAGCGACCGATGGAGTACGACGATGCGTGGGACATGCGACCATGCTCGGCCCGCCAGATCCGGGGGCTGTCCGTGGATTGTCTTGGTTCTGTCACAACCGACGCTCGTACCGGAAAAACCCGGGCGATCCTCCCCCGCGAACGTCCCGCCGCCCGCGCCGTCCAGACGTGAGCCTTCATTCACATGCTTACATGCAACTATGTTTTACCTGGCCGAGACGAGCCGTCACTAAGATCAAGACGCCGATCGATGATTCTCGGCGGTGCGAAAACCATCCGGAGTGTTCGTGGGGAACCGGAAGGGGTTGGGCAATGCACGGCGTTTCGGTCGCTCCACTCGTCATCGGCATCGCGTCGTCACCGGCCGAGCGCCGACAGTTGGCACGGCTGCTCGGCGGCAGCGACGCCTTCCTGATCGTCTCCAGTGTCGAGCAGGCACGGGAGTTCCTCGGGGTGGGCGACCTGCCCCCCGTCGTACCTCCCCCGGCCCCGCCCGCACGGGCGGAGGTGGCGCGGCGCCCGCAGCCGCCGCCCGACCTGAGCGTCGACTCCGACCGCCGGGTGCTGCGCTGGCGCGACCAGGAGATCGACCTGACCCGGCTGGAACACGACGTGCTGATCTGCCTCGTCGACGCTCCCGGGCAGGTCTGGACGTACGAGCGGCTGCACCTCGAGGTCTGGGGCAACCGGCACCTGGGCCGCGGGTCCGACATGCACTCGGTCGTGCGTCGGGTACGCCGCAAGCTCGCCCGGCTCGACGCCGCCGCGACCATCCACGCGGTCCGTGGGGTCGGCTTCCGGCTCGCACCGATCTAGGTCCTGTTTCATAAGAACTGGTCGGCCTGCGGCGGGTCCGCCTCGGCTCGACCGCCCTTATGAAACAGGACCTAGGTGTGCTGTCCAGGGAGGTTGGTCGAGGTTGTGTGACGACACGATCTGATGTCGTAGGTAGGTGAAGGCCTCCGGTTGTGGAGTGGAGCT
>NZ_JBFAMS010000033.1:0-25687 GCF_040656575.1 Micromonospora sp. NPDC049801
CCCACCAAAAGCAGGCTGCCAGTCCGGGGTATAAATCATAATTGGCACTGGCTTTACAAGCACCCTGTTGAGTTCTCAAAGAACAACCACACACCAACTCGAAGCCCCATCGCTGAGGCCCCAACCTGGGGCTTTTCGTTCCGCGTCCCCGGCGCTTTCAGCGCCAGGCACTTTTACTACGTTACCCGCTGGTTTCTGCCGTGTCAAACCGGTGTTTCCCGGTTCGTCGTGCTTACTGCCGTGTTGCGGGCACCATGGTTCGACCGGCTCGCGCCGTTCTCGTCATGGGTTGGCAGGCCGGCCGCAGCGGTTACCCGCTTGCTCGCCCGTTTCCCTGCCGACTGGCTACCTTACCCGGTCGGTTCCGCCGCACCAAATCCGCCTCGCGGCGTTTCCGTGAGCACCACCCGGTCGGCGATCTGACGGTAAAGCCGTCCGACCCCGAGGCCGTCACCACGCTCCGGCCGCTTCAGGCTTTCGCCTGTTTCGTCCGTTCCGCGCTGGCAGAGAGAAAGTTACGCGTCCGGCCCGATGATCGTCAAATCCGCCGGACGCGTCCCCCGTCACATCGTCGACGATCGACTATTCCCCCAGCTCAACGCCCGCGAACGACCGCTTTCCCCGGCGCAGCACCAGGTATCGGCCGTGCAGGAGGTCGCCGGTCGACACCGTGGCGTCCACCTCGGTCACCCTCGTGTTGTTCACGTAGGCGCCGCCCTCGGCGATGACCCGACGGGCCTCCTTGAGGCCGCTCACGAGCCCGGAGTCCCGCAGCAGACCCGCCACGTCCGGCAGTTCGCCGGTGAGCCGCACGAGCCCGGCCTCGGTGAGCGCCGCGCGCAGCGTCTCCGCTGCCAGGTCGTCGAGCGAGCCCCGCCCGAACAGCGCCTGGCTGGCGGCGACCGCCTGCCGGGTCTCCTCGGGGCCGTGCACCAGCGTGGTCAGCTCCTCGGCCAACGCCCGCTGGGCGAGCCGGGCCGCCGGCCGTTCGGCCGTCGCCTTCGCCAGCTCCTCCAGCTCGTCGCGCGTACGGAAGCTGAAGTACCGCAGGTAGCGGTCGACCTCGCGGTCGTCGACGTTGAGCCAGAACTGGTAGAACGCGTACGGACTCGTCAGCGTGGGGTCGAGCCAGACCGCCCCGCCCTCGGTCTTGCCGAACTTCGTACCGTCGGCCTTGGTGACCAACGGCGTGGTGAAGGCCTGCACCGGCCCCGCGCCGCGCCTCCGCACGTAGTCGACGCCCGCCGTGATGTTGCCCCACTGGTCGGAGCCGCCGAACTGGAGCTGGCAACCGTGCCGGCGGTGCAGTTCGAAGAAGTCGTTCGCCTGCAGCAGCTGGTAGCTGAACTCGGTGAAGCTGATGCCGGTTTCCAGCCGCGCCCGCACCACCTCCCGCGCCAGCATCTTGTTCACGGGGAAGTGCTTGCCGACGTCCCGCAGGAAGTCGACCACCGACATCTCACCGGTCCAGTCCAGGTTGTTGACCAGCTGCGCCGCGTTGTCCCCGGTGTACGACACAAAGGGCGCGAGCTGCTCGCGGATCCGCTCGACCCAGCCGGCGATCACCTCGGGCGGGTTGAGCGTCCGCTCGGCGCTCTCCTTCGGGTCACCGATCTGCCCGGTCGCCCCGCCCACCAGCAGCAGGGGGCGGTGACCCGCGAGTTGCAGCCGCCGGGCCGTGGTGACCTGCATGAGCGAGCCGACGTGCAGGCTCTGCGCGGTGGGGTCGAAGCCCACGTAATAGGTGGTGGCCGTCGCGCCGTCGAGCAGCTCACGCAGCTCGTCGAGGCCGGTCGAGTCCTGGATGAGGCCACGCCAGAGCAGGTCGTCGGTCAGGGAGTCCCGCCCGGACGGCGGGAGGTTGCTGTCGGTCACGGTCACCGATTCTCCCCCATCGGCGGCATCGACCCGTACCGGGTTTGGAGCGACGCGCCCGGTTACGCTTGCGCCCCGCTCTTGGAGGAGGGTTCTGCCGTGGAGATGCCGGATCTGACGGGTGGTTTCGTCAACCTGCTCGGCCTGAATTTTGAGGAGGCGACCGGCGACCGCGTCGTCATCAGCTGGCAGGTCCGTCCGGAGCTGCACCAGCCGTTCGGCATCCAGCACGGCGGGGTGTACTGCTCGGTCGTGGAGACGGCGGGCAGCGTCGGCGGTTCGCTCTGGCTGGGCGACCGGGGCACGGTGGTCGGGGTGTCGAACCAGACCGACTTCCTGCGGGCCGTGCCCGAGGGCGAGCTGCGGGCGGTCGGCACCCCCGTGCACCGGGGGCGCAGCCAGCAGCTCTGGCAGGTGGAGATCAGCGACGCCAAGGAGCGCCTGGTCGCCCGCGGTCAGGTCCGGTTGCAGAACCTCTCGCGCGACTGACCGGCGGGCCCGGTCAGCTCCGGGCCTCGTCCAGCACCGGCTCGACGGCCTCGTCGGCGTCGGCGGCGGCGGCGGCGGGGACCTGCCGCAGGCGTACCTCGGTGATGGCCCGGTGGTCGATGTCGGCCACCGTCAGCACCCAGCCGTCCAGGGTGACGTCCTCCCCCGCGACGGTCGGGATGTGCCCGAGTCGGGCCAGCACCAGCCCGGCGACGGTGGTGTAGTCGCCGGCCGGGCGCGAGGGCAGCTCGACGCCGATGTCCGGCAGGTCGTGCACCGGGAAGGTGCCGGGCAGCACCATCGCGCCGTCCGGTTCGCGGCGCACCGAGTAGCCGTCCCGGTCGGTCTCGTCGTAGATCTCCCCGACGATCTCCTCCAGGATGTCCTCCAGGGTCACGATGCCGTCGACGGCGCCACGCTCGTCCACGACGAGCGCGATGTGCTGGCGCTCGGCCTTGAACTGACGTAGCGCGTCCACCACCGGCAGCGAGTCGGGCAGCAGCATCGGCGGGCGGGCGATCTCGTCGATCGGCCGGTCGTCGGGCACGCCGACCAGGTCGCGCAGGTGGATCACGCCGGCCGTGTCGTCCAGGCCGCCGTGGCGCACCACCGGCGCGCGGGAGTGCCCGGTGGCGGCCAGCACGAGCCGCGCGGCCTCCGCCGTGGTCCCGCTGTCGAGCGTGAAGACCTGCAACCGGGGTACGAGCACCGCCCGCAACCGCCGGTCGGCGATCTCCACGGCACCGGCGATGATGGTGCGCTGTTCCTTGGTGAAGCCGTGGTTGCCGGCGACGATGTCGCGTAGCTCGTCCGGGCCGATCTCCTCGGGCTCGTGCTTCGGGTTGAGCCCGAACAGGCGGACGACCAGGTCGCTGGTCGCGCCGAGGGCCCAGACGGCCGGGCGGGTGAGGCTGGCGAGCACGTCGAGCGGGCGGGCCACCAGCAGGGCCCACCGCTCGGCGGACTGCATGGCGATCCGCTTGGGCGCCAGCTCGCCGAAGACCAGGGTGACGAAGGTCAGCGCGAGGGTGACCACCACGATCGCCACCGTCTCGGCGGCGTTGCCGAACACCCCGAGCAGCGGCACGAGGGGCTTGGCGAGGGAGACCGCCGCCGCGGCGGAGGCCAGGAAGCCGGCGAGGGTGATGCCGATCTGGATGGTGGCGAGGAAGCGGTTCGGGTCCTTGGCGAGCCGGGCGAGCACCCCTCCGGCCCGGCTGGTGCGTTCGAGGCGCTGGATCTGGCTGTCCCGCAGTGACACCAACGCCATCTCGCTGCCGGCGAAGAGCGCGTTGATCACGATCAGGATCCCGACCAGGGCCAGTTGGCTCCCGTAGCTCTGCACGCCCGGTTCGCTCCCTCTGCGATGGTGACGCCGGCCGTACGCACGGCGCCCGCCGGTCGACGAGGCCGCCCGGCGTACGCGCTTCTGTGCCCCGTGCGGGGTCGGCCGAACCCTGCCGGGGTGACGCTACGCCGATTCGGCTGCGGGTGACGCGGGCAGGTCGAGGACGTACGAGTCGCCCTCGGGCCGGAAACCGAGCCGGTGGTAGTAGGGGGCGACCATGCCGGGCGGGCTGACGACCCGGTGGAAGCCGCGTTCGGTGAAGAGGCGGCTGCGCCGGTAGACGAACTCGCCGGGCGTGAAGTCCCGGAACTTCGGGGTCACGTAGTCCAGGTCGATCTGGGCGACCCCGCGTGCCTCGGCGTGCGACAGCACCACCCCCACCACCTCGTCGGCGGTGACCACGAGGAAGGCCGAGCGGTCGGCGGCGGCCGGGTCCCAGTGGAAGTCGGGGTTGAAGCGGGCGATGTCCGACCCGTGCACCCGCAGCGTGTGGGCGAGGAACTGGTCGTCGACCCCGACCTGGACCACCTGGTAGGTCTGCTCGTCGTGGCGGGTGGCGAGCATTCCCCGCAGGTACCAGATGTTGATCACCGCGAGGACGATGTTGAGCCCGACCATGGGCCACACCTCGATGGCGGCGTTGTAGCCGATCAGCACGGCGCAACCGACGAGGTTCAAGGCGCGCAGGCGCAGGATGCGCGACTGCAGCAGCGACCAGACCAGCACCGCGGAGCCGGCCCAGCCGACCAGATCCAACCAGTTCACCCCGCGAGACTAGTGCTAGCCCAGGTCAGGGGCGTCGGCGGGCAGCTCCAGCAGCCACTCCTCGACCTCGGTGCCGCGCCCGTTGGCGTACCCCGAGTCGGCACCGACCACGACGAACCCGCACTTGCGCAGCACCGCGAGAGAGGCGGCGTTGTCCTTGGCGGCCCGAGCGTGCACCGGCCGGGGCAGCTCGCGCAGCAGCGCGGCCAGGGCCGCGGTGGCGTAGCCCCGACCCCAGCGGGTCGGGTCGATCCAGTAGCTGACCTCGGTCTGGTCGTCGACCGGGAAGGCGCTCACGTAGCCGACCACCTCGCCGTCGGCCTCGACGGTGCGGACCCGGTTCGCCGGGTTGGTGAGCACACGCGCCCAGTGGCGGGCGAACTCGCGGTGGTCGGACGGGTCGACGGGACCGAACGCGGCCATCCGATTCGCTTCGGGATCCTGCTGGTGCAGGAAGAACTCCACGAGATCGTCCTCGCGCACCGGCCGCAGCAGCACCTCAAAAGTCACCCGGCGAGAGTAAGCCCCACCCCCGACACCCCCGCTTTCGCCGATCTTGCACTTCCTGTCGCGACACAAGCTCACCAAGACGACATTCCGCCAACAGGATCTGCAAGATCGGCGTCGGAGTGGGGGCGGCGCGGCGCGGGGGCAGTTCGAAGGGCTGCTGCTCGGCTCGGTCGGTCAGGCCGCCGTCCACCACGCGCACTGCCCGGTGCTGGTGGCCCACCCGGTCAGCTGACCGGGGCGTCGCCACCTCGGCCGAGCATCTGCAGGAAGTCGGTGGTGAGGGCGAACGGGTCCGCCGGGCCGCTGGTGGGCGGCCGGCGTTCGACCTGGTCGGCCAGCTCCCCGGCGGCGCGCCGGATCCGGCCCCGCAACGCGCCGTCGGCGGTCCCGTCGGACCAGTCCTCCGGTGCGGCGAAGACCGCCGTGGGGACCACCACCGCCCGCAGGTAGCTGAACATCGGACGGACCGCGTGCTCCAGCGCGAGGGAGTGCCGGGCGGTGCCACCGGTGGCGGCGATGAGCACCGGCCGGTCGACCAGCGAGCCCGCGTCGAGGACGTCGAAGAACGACTTGAACAGCCCGTTGTACGAGGCACTGAAGATCGGGGTGACGGCGATGATGCCGTCCGCACCGGTCACCGTGTCGATGGCCTCGCGCAGCGCGGCCGGCGGGAACCCGGTGAGCATGTTGTTGACGACGTCGTGGGCGTACTCGCGCAGGTCGATCGCGCGCAGCTCGGCGTCGTGGCCCCGCCGGACCAGCTCGTCGCGGGTCGCCCCGGCGAGCTGGTCGGCGAGCAGCCGGGTGGACGAGGGCTGGCTCAGCCCCGCCGACACCACGGCCAGCGTGCGGCGGGTCATCGGGTCGCCCCCTCCGGCGCCTTGCCCGTCACGTCGTCGACGGCGTGCACGGTGCTGTCCTTCGCGCCACCGGCCGCGGCCACCATCGAGGCGTGCGTGGGCGCCTCGGGAACGTGCACCGGACGCAGGGCGGCGAACTCCTTGCGCAGCACCGGCACGACCTCCTCGCCGAGCAGGTCGAGCTGCTCCAGCACGGTCTTGAGCGGCAGGCCCGCGTGGTCGACCAGGAAGAGCTGGCGCTGGTAGTCGCCGACGTACTCGCGGAAGCCGAGGGTGCGGTCGATGACCTGCTGCGGGCTGCCCACGGTCAGCGGGGTCTCCCGGGTGAACTCCTCCAGCGACGGCCCGTGCCCGTAGACCGGGGCGTTGTCGAAGTACGGCCGGAACTCCCGGACGGCGTCCTGCGAGTTGCGGCGCATGAACACCTGGCCGCCGAGGCCGACGATGGCCTGGTCGGCGGAGCCGTGGCCGTAGTGGGCGTACCGCTGGCGGTAGAGGCCGACCATCCGCTGGGTGTGCTCCTTGGGCCAGAAGATGTGGTTGGCGAAGAAACCGTCGCCGTAGTACGCGGCCTGCTCGGCGATCTCGGGGCTGCGGATCGAGCCGTGCCAGACGAACGGCGGCACCCCGTCGAGCGGGCGCGGCGTCGAGGTGAAGGACTGCAACGGCGTGCGGTACTTGCCCTTCCAGTCGACCACGTCCTCGCGCCACAGCCGGTGCAGCAGGTCGTAGTTCTCGATGGCCAGGGGGATGCCGGCGCGGATGTCCTTGCCGAACCACGGGTACACCGGGCCGGTGTTGCCACGGCCCATCATCAGGTCCACCCGGCCGTCGCTCAGGTGCTGGAGCATCGCGTAGTCCTCGGCGATCTTCACCGGGTCGTTGGTGGTGATCAGCGTGGTCGCGGTGGACAGCAACAGCCGCTCGGTGCGGGCCGCGATGTGACCGAGCATGGTGGTCGGGGACGACGGGACGAACGGCGGGTTGTGGTGCTCCCCGGCGGCGAAGACGTCGAGACCGACCTCTTCGGCCTTGAGTGCGATGGCGACCATCGCCTTGATCCGCTCATGCTCGGTCGGCTCCCGACCGGTGGTCGGATCGACCGTGACGTCACCGACGGTGAAGACTCCGAACTGCATGACCAGCTCCTCGCGTGTCAACCGGATGCCGTCGTGGTACCCGGACGCAGCTCACAACTTATTTGACGAGTCAACTATTCCATCGGCAGGACGTCGCGCAGTGGCGCCGGTCACCACCGCAACCGGACACCACGTCGCAGAACCGGCTCGCTCAGCCGCCCGCCACGGAGGGCAACACCTGCACTTCCGCGCCGTCCACGACCGTCGTGGCCAGACCTCCGGAATGCCGGCAGTCCTCCCCGTCGACGAAGACGTTCACATAGCGGCGCAGCTCACCGCGCTCGTCGCGGATGCGCCGGGCCAGCCGGGGATGCGCGACGGCAACCTCATCGAGGACCGCCCGCAGCGTCCCGGCGGCGGTGACGGTCAGCCGACTCGCGCCCCCGGCCTCGCCGCGCAACGGGCCGGGCAGCAGCACGGTGACCACGCTCAGACCTGCGCGGCGCGGACGCAGAGCACGTCGGGCAGGTGGGTGGCGACCGACGACCAGGAGTCGCCCTCGTCGCGGCTGGCGAAGACCGACCCGGAGCGGGTGCCGAAGTAGACCCCACCCGGCGTCGCGTCATCGGCGCACATGGCGTCGCGCAGCACCGCCGGATAGAACGGCCCCTCGGGCAGCCCCACCGACTGCGCCTCCCACTTGCCGCCGGCGTCGACGGAACGGAACACCCGGCAGCGGTGATCGGCCGGAAACCGCTCACTGTCGGCCACCAGCGGGAAGGTCCACACCGTGCCGCCGCGCCCGGGGTGAGCCACCATCGGGAAGCCGAAGTCGCTGGGCAGCCCGTCGGCGATCGAGGACCAGGTGCGGCCGTCGTCGTCGGAACGGTAGACGCCGTGGTGGTTCTGCGCGTACAGCCGATCGGGGTTGTCGGCGTCCCGGGCGACCTTGTGCACGCACTGGCCGAACTCCGGCCACTCGTCGGGCATGAAGTAGGCGCGGATGCCGGTGTTGCCCGGGGCCCAGCTCGCCCCGGCGTCCTCCGAGCGGTAGACCCCGCCGGTGGACATGGCGACCAGCAGTCGAGCCGGGTCACGCGGGTGGGGCAGCACGGTGTGCACGGCCTGACCGCCGAACCCGGCCTCCCACTGCGGGCGGTGCGGGTGGTCCCAGAGGGAACGGACCAGCTCGAAACTGCGGCCGCCGTCGGTGGACCGGAACAACGCCGAGGGTTCGGTGCCGGCCCAGACGACGTCCGGCTCGTCGGGGCCGGCCGGCATCAGCTGCCAGACCCGCCCGAGGGAGACGCCGGTGTCGGCCGGGAACGCGACCGGCGCCTGGTCGGGCTCGTCCCAGGTGGCGCCGAGGTCGTCGCTGGTGGCGACACTGGGGCCGAAGTGCGAGCTGGTCATGCCGGCGAGTAGCCGCAGGGTCGAACGGCGGGCGTCCACCGCCACCGAATAGACACCGGTCATCGGAAAGTGCGGACCGCTGATCTCCCAACTGCGCCGATCGTCGGCGCTGGTGGCGAGAAACAATCCCTTCGCGGTGCCGATCGCGAGCAGAGTTGCCATGACGTCCTCCGAAACCGTCGGTGAGCAGGTTCGGTGATTATGGCCACACCCTCCGACAACCTCCGTAGCGGCGCGCTCAGCGACGGACGCGCGGCACGTGCCGCCGGTACGCGCTGACCGTCGGATCGCCGTCGAGCCAGAACCGCCAGGGCAGGTCGTGCGCGCCCGTCACGCCGACCCGGGGCCCCGCCGTCACCGCCTCCTCCGGGACCGGCTCGGCGGGCGGTCGCAACCGGACCGGGCCGTCGCCGAGCAGGTACGCGCCGTACGCCGCGCGGTCGATGCCGAGCGTGGCGCAGAGCCGGGCCGGCCCACGGGCGAGGTCCACGTCGCGCCGCACGGCCGGCCGGCGCTCGCGTGCCGTGGTCACGCCGTCGATGACCGCGCCGGCGCGCAGCAGCACGGCGGCGGCCTCCCCCTCGTCACCGGTGACCACGTTCACGCACCAGTGCATGCCGTAGGTGAAGTAGACGTAGGCGTGCCCGGCGGGACCGAACATCACCGCGTTGCGGGGCGTCCGGCCCCGGTGGGCGTGCGAGGCGGGGTCACCGGCCGTGCCCGCGTACGCCTCGACCTCGGTGATCCGGACGGTGACGCCCCCGGCGGTGAGGCGGCAGCCCAGCAGGCCACGCGCCGCCGGCAGCAGCGGGCCGGCGAGCAGGTCCGCCAACTCGGCCAGGCCGGCGTCGGCCGTGCGGTCGTCCGGCAGGAGTTCCATGGACCGAACGGTACCCAGGCCACGCGCGGGTCACGCCGTTCGACGATCCCGGGGCCACCGGGAGGCTCACCAAGGTTCACCTTCTCGCCATCCGAGCCGCCGAAACCCGCGCCGCCCCCGGGGGGTGTTTCCGGTGTCGTCGCAGGGTGCGGCGACACATTGGGAGAGGAACCATCATGACCGTACGCACGATCCGTCGCCCCCTGCTCGCGATCGGCCTGGCCGCGGCCGGGGCGGTGCTGGCTCTCGCTCCGTCGGCCAGCGCCAGCGCCCCGCAGAGCGCGGCGATCGACGGCGCCCCGCTGAGCGCCGTCGCACTGGGCGGCAGCGGCAAGATCGACGCCAGTGGGGCGGCGGTCTTCGTCCCGGTCACCCTGACCTGCTCGCAGCCGACGCAGGTCGACCTGACCGTCAAGGTCGCCCAGGCGATCGGAGACTCGATGCGCACCGGCACGACCAACCGCAAGGTGTTCTGCGACGCCACCACCCAGAAGGTGCGGATCGCGGTGACCGCCACCGAGCGCCCCTTCGCGCCGGGCGTCGCGTTCGGTGTGGTGACCGGAAACTCCTGCGACGCACTGTGCAACTCCATCACTGACGAGCACCGGTTCGACCTGGCGCTCTGAGTCGTGGCGTGGCGGCACGGATTCTCGTGCCGCCACGCTTCAACAGACCGTTGACAACAGCTCGTTGATGGGGTGTGCTCGGTACATGACCACCTCGGACCTCTTCACGGCGCCCGACCCGGGTCGGGCGCGCGCCCACCGCACCTACGAGGCGCTGCAACGGATCAGCGAGCGGCACGCCGGCTCCGACGCGCGGCGGGGGCGCTGGGCCCACCCGCACGTGCTGGACCCGTGGGAGGCGGTCGCCCTGGTCACCGCGCTCGCCGCCGGCGGCGCCGAGCGGGAGCCCGCCGAGGAGCCGGTCGACGCCGCCGACCTGACGGCCGCCCTGACCCTGCTGCCACACGTACGCGCCGAGCTGGACGCCCTGGAGGCGGGACTGCTCACCCTCGCCCGCGACCGGGGCCTGACCTGGCAGTCCATCGCGTACGGGCTGGGGCTGGGCAGCGCGCAGGCCGCCCGCCAACGCTACGAACGGGTAGCGGCCCGCTCCACGGACCAAACCCCCTGATCCCCGCGCCGATCTTGCACTTTCTGTCCCGACAGAACGGGAGATCGGTCGCGTATCGACAGCACAAACTGCAAGATCGGCGCGATGTGCGAGCGCGGGGCGCGGGGCGGGGGGCGGGGTTATGACTAGGAGGGGTTTGTGGAACGTGCGGAGATGTTGTCGTACTGCCTGGCCAAGCCGGGAGCGTGGCTGGACCGGCCGTGGGAGGACGACGAGGTGGTGAAGGTGGGCAGCCGGATCTTCGCGTTCCTCGGCAACGGCGTCGCGGCGCCCACCGTCGGCGTGAAGTGCGGCGCGACCCGCGAGATCGCCGACGAGTGGCTGCACCGCCACCCCGCCGACGCGCGCCCGATGCCGTACATCGGCCGGTCCGGCTGGAACACGCTGCGCCTCGACGGCGGGATCGACACCGACGAGCTGACCGAGGCGGTCGACTCGTCGTACGACATGGTGGTGGCCAAGCTCCCGAAGCGGGAGCGCCCGACGGCCTGAACCACCGTGGCGCCGGCGGCCCGCGCCGACGCCACGCCTGGCGTCAGCGGGGTACGACCCGCTCGGTGGCCCACTCCCGCCAGCCGGCCAGCCGGTCCGCCGCGGCGGCGAGCTGGTCGGCGACCGGACCGGGGCCGGTCGAGCCGGGGGTGGTGCGGGCCGCGAGGGCCGAGCGCACCGAGAGCACGTCACGCACGGACGGGTCGAGGTGCTCGCTGACGGCGGCCAGGTCGGCGTCGGAGACGTCCTCCAGCTCGCACTCGCGGGCCGCGCAGAGCGCCACCAACCGACCGGTGATCTCGTGCGCGTCACGGAACGGCACGTTGCGCCGGACCAGCCAGTCGGCGACCTCGGTGGCGAGGGAGAAGCCCACCGGCGCGGCCGCGACGAGCCGGTCCACCCGGACGGTCATCGTCGAGATCATCCCGGCCAGGGCCGGGAGCAGCAGCTCCAGGGTGTCGACGGCGTCGAACGCGGGCTCCTTGTCCTCCTGCATGTCCCGGTCGTACGTCATGGGCAGGCCCTTGAGCATGGTCAGCACCGTCATCAGGCCGCCGACCAACCGGCCGGACTTGCCCCGGGCCAGCTCGGCGATGTCCGCGTTCTTCTTCTGCGGCATGATCGACGAACCGGTCGCGAACGCGTCGTCCAGCTCTACCCAGCCGAACTCGTGCGACGTCCACAGCACCACCTCCTCGCCCAGGCGGGACAGGTGCACCCCGATCAGCGCGGTGGTGAAGAGGAACTCGGCCACGAAGTCCCGGTCGGCGACCGCGTCCATCGAGTTGGCGAACGACGTGCGGAAACCCAGCTCCTTGGCGACCGCCACCGGGTCCAGCGGAAGCCCCGACCCGGCGAGCGCGCCCGCGCCGAGCGGGCTGATCGCCGCCCGGTGGTCCCAGTCGCGCAGCCGCTCCAGGTCGCGCAGCAGCGGCTGCACGTGGGCCAGCAACCAGTGCCCGAAGGTGACCGGCTGGGCGTGCTGGAGGTGGGTCATACCGGGCGCGGCCGTGTCGACGTGCCGCTCGGCCTGCTCGACGAGCGCCTCGGCCAGCTCGACGACGCGGCTGGCCACACCCCGCGCGTGGTCCCGCAGGTAGAGCCGCAGGTCGGTGGCGACCTGGTCGTTGCGGGACCGACCGGCACGCAGCTTGCCGCCGAGGCTCCCCAGACGCTCCAGCAGCCCCCGTTCCAGCGCGGTGTGCACGTCCTCGTCGTCGACGGTGGGCCGGAACGCCCCCGACGCGCAGGCCGCCTCCAGGTCGTCCAGGGCCGCCAGGATGCGGCCCAGCTCCTCCGGGTCGAGCAGGCCGGCGCCGGCCAGGACCCGGGCGTGCGCCCGGGAACCCGCGATGTCGTACGGGGCCAGCCGCCAGTCGAACTGCACGCTCACCGACAGCCGGGCGAGCGCCTCGGCGGGGCCACCGGCGAACCGGCCACCCCACAGGCTCGTCCGGTTGGTGCCGGCGCTGTTCTCGGTGAGGGTCTTGTCGTCCACGCCGCCCATTGTGGTCCCCATGTTCGTCAGCCACCCATCCGGGCGGCACGGGCCGCAGCCATCCGGCTCGGCGTGCTCCACCTGTGCGCGGTCACGGTGCGCTGTCCCCTTCGACGCTGTCTTCCCGGCGGGACCAACCGGCGAGCTTGTCGCCGAGCGCGGCCCCACCGACGGTCTCACGGGCCACGACGAGAATGGTGTCGTCGCCGGCGATGGTGCCGACGACCTCGGGCAGGCCCGCCCGGTCCAACGCGCTGGCCAGGTACTGGGCCGCACCCGGCGGGGTACGCAGCACCGCGATGTTGCCGCTGGCGTCCACCCCGTTGAGCAGCTCGCGCAGCAGGCGCACCAGCCGGGCCGGGGCGGCCTCGGCGTCGCGCAGCGGCCGTTTCCCGTCCTCGGGGATCAGGTAGACGGCCGGGCCGTCGCCGCCGCGCACCTTGACCGCGCCCAACTCCTCCAGGTCGCGCGAGAGGGTCGCCTGGGTGACCCCGACGCCGTCGGCGGCGAGCAGGTCGGCCAGTTCGGTCTGCGAGCGTACGGGCCGGTCCCGGATCAGCTCGACGATCCGGGCGTGCCGGGCGGCGCGGGTCAAGGGGGCGGTCATCGTCGCTCCCCGGAGGCCGCGAGCAGGAACGCCAGCAGCGCCTTCTGGGCGTGCAGCCGGTTCTCCGCCTGGTCGAACACCGCGCTCTGCGGACCGTCGAGCACCTCGTCGGTGATCTCCTCGCCCCGGTGCGCCGGCAGGCAGTGCAGCACGATCGCGTCCGGCGCGGCGTGGTCGAGCAGCTCCTTGTTGACCTGGTACGGCAGGAACGGGGTGATGCGGTCCAAACCGTCGGCCTCCTGACCCATCGAGGTCCAGGTGTCGGTGGCCAGCACGTCGGCGTCGCGGGCCGCCTGCGCCGGGTCGGTCAGCACCCGTACCGACCCGCCGGTCCCGGCCGCGATCTCGGCGGCCCGCCGCACCACGTCCTCGTCCGGCGCGAACCCCGCCGGGCCGGCGATCCGCACGTGCATCCCGGCCATGGCCCCGGCCAGCAGGTACGACTGCGCCATGTTGTTCGCGCCGTCGCCCACATAGGCCAGGGTCCGGCCGGACGTGCCGCCGCACCGCTCCCGGATGGTCAGCAGGTCGGCCAGCAGCTGGCAGGGGTGGAACCCGTCGGTGAGCGCGTTGACCACCGGGACGGTAGCGCCGCCGGCGACCTCGGCGATCCGGTCGTCGCCGTGGGTACGCAGCACGATCGCCGCGACGTAGCGGGACAGCACCCGGCCCGCGTCGGCGAGCGTCTCGCCCCGGCCGAAGTGAGTGACCTGGGTGTCCACGACCAGCGGATGGCCGCCCAGCTCGGCGATGCCGACGTCGAACGAGATCCGCGTCCGCAGACTCTGCTTGTCGAAGAGCACCGCCACCGAGCGGGGGCCGGCCAGCGGTTGGTGGCCGAACCGATCGGCCTTCATCCGGGCCGCCAGGTCGAGCACGCTCGACTGTTCGGCGGGCGAGAGGTCGTCGTCGCGCAGGAAGTGCCGGATCATGCGGTCGTCCCCGTCGTGGTGGGCTGGGTGGAGGATTCGGTGGTCGCGGGAGCGCTCGTGCCGGCCGCCGCCGGGGCCGTCGCGTCCAGGGCCGCCGGGAGCGCGGCGAGGAACGCGTCGACCTGCTCGGTGGTGAGGATCAACGGCGGGGCGAGGCGGAGTACGCCCGGCTGCACCGGGTTGGTCAGGAAGCCGGCCTCCCGCAGCGCCTCGGCCAGGACCGTCGACACCGGCGCGGTGAGCACCACGCCGAGCAGCAACCCGGCCCCGCGTACGCCCGCGACGAGCGGGTGGTCCAGCGCCTCGATGCCCCGACGCAGCCGTTCGCCGACGCGCTTGACGTGGTCGAGCAGCCCTTCGTTGGCGATGGTAGCCACCACGGCGAGCGCGGCGGCGCAGCTCACCGGGTTGCCGCCGAAGGTCGTACCGTGCGAGCCGGGGGTGAGCAGGTCGGCGGCCCGGCCGAAGGCGAGCGTCGCGCCCAGCGGCAGCCCACCACCCAGGCCCTTGGCCAGGGTCACCACGTCGGGCTCCACGCCCTCGGCCTGGTGGGCGAACCAGTGCCCGGTACGGCCGATGCCGGTCTGCACCTCGTCGAGCACCAGCAGCGCCCCGTGCCGGGCGGTGATCCGCCGGGCCGCCGTCAGGTAGCCGGTCGGCGGTACGACCACGCCGTTCTCACCCTGGATGGGCTCCAGGATCACCATTGCGGTGGCGTCGGTGACCGCCGCCTCCAGGGCGCTCACGTCGCCGTAGTCGACGTGGGTCACCTCGCCGGGCAACGGCCGGAACGGGTCCGCCTTGGCGGGCTGACCGGTCAGGGCGAGGGCGCCCATGGTGCGACCGTGAAAGCCGCCGTTGGTGGCGACCACGTGGCTGCGCCCGGTGCGCCGGGACAGCTTGAAGGCGGTCTCGTTCGCCTCCGCGCCGGAGTTGGCGAAGAAGACCCGGCCGGCTCGGCTGCCGGCGAGCGCCAGCAGCAGCTCCGCGAGAGCCACCGGCGGCTCGGCGACGAAGAGGTTGGAGACGTGGCCCAGCGTGGCCACCTGCTTCGACACGGCGGCCACCACCGCCGGATGGGCGTGACCGAGAGCGTTCACCGCGATCCCGCCCACCAGGTCCACGTACTCGCGGCCCGCCTCGTCGACCACCACGGCGCCCGCGCCGGAGACCAGCGCCAGCGGCGGAGTTCCGTAGTTGTCCATCATGGACTGCGTCCACCGTCGCACCAGACTGCTCATGCCCCGTCCGTCCCGTCCTGCGGCACCACCATCGTTCCGAACCCTTCCGACGTGAACACCTCGAGCAACGTGGAGTGCGCCACCCGGCCGTCGACCACGTGCGCGGCCGGCACGCCCCCGCGCACGGCCCGCAGGCAGGCCTCCATCTTCGGTACCATCCCCGACTCCAGGCGGGGCAGCAGCTTGGCCAGGTCGTCCGCGGTGATCACGGAGACCAGGCTGTTGGTGTCCGGCCAGTCGGCGTACAGGCCGGCCACATCGGTGAGGACGACCAGCTTGCGGGCCCGTAGGGCGACGGCGAGCGCGGCGGCGGCGGTGTCCGCGTTGAGGTTGTGCAGGACACCGTCGACGTCCGGCGCGACCGTCGAGATCACCGGGATCCGGCCGGCGTCGATCAGGTCGGTCACCGCCGAGGTGTCCACCGACTCGACGTCGCCCACCTGGCCCACGTCGACCGGCAGCCCGTCCACGTACGCCGGGCGGCGCACCGCCGTGAACAGCCGCGCGTCCTCGCCGGAGAGGCCGACGGCGTACGGGCCGTGCGAGTTGATCAGCCCGACCAGCTCCCGCCCGACCTGCCCGACGAGCACCATCCGGACCACGTCCATCGCCTCGGCGGTCGTCACCCGCAGACCGCCCCGGAACTCGCTCTCGATGCCGAGCCGGCCCAGCATGGCCGAGATCTGCGGACCGCCGCCGTGCACCACCACGGGCTTCAGACCGGCGTACCGCAGGAACACCATGTCGGCCGCGAACGCCCGCTGCAACTCCGGCTCGGTCATGGCGTTGCCGCCGTACTTGACGACGACCGTGGAGCCGGAGAAACGCGCCAGCCAGGGCAGCGCCTCGATCAGCGTCTCCGCCTTCACCTGCGCACGGGTGAGATCACTGCTGAGATTCATGTCGAGTACGCCGAGTTCTCGTGCACGTACGCGTGGGACAGGTCGTTGGTCCAGATGGTGGCCGTCGAATCGCCCGCGCGCAGGTCGATCCGGATGCTGACGTCCCGCGCGCTGAGGTCGGCCGTCGAACGGTCCTCGGCCACCGCGCCGCCCCGGCACAGCCAGACCCCGTTGACGGCCACGTCCACCTTGTCCGGCTCGAAGGCGGCCGTGGTGGTGCCGACCGAGGCGAGGATCCGACCCCAGTTCGGGTCGTTGCCGAACAGGGCGGTCTTGACCAGGTTGCTGCGAGCGACCGAGCGGCCCACCTCGACCGCGTCGTCCTCGGTCGCGGCCCCCACGACGTCGATGGCGACCTGCTTGGTGGCGCCCTCCGCGTCGGCGATGAGCTGCTGCGCCAGGTCGTGGCAGGCCGTGGTGACCGCGGCGGCCAACTCGGCCGGGGTCGGCTCGATGCCGCTGGCGCCGCTGGACAACAGCAGCACCGTGTCATTGGTGGACATGCAGCCGTCGGAATCGACCCGGTCGAACGTCACCCGGGCCGCGGCGCGTAGCGCCTCGTCCAGGACCGCCGGCCCGGCCACCGCGTCGGTGGTGAGCACGCAGAGCATGGTGGCCATGCCCGGCGCGAGCATGCCGGAGCCCTTGGCCATGCCGCCGACCGTCCATCCACTGCCCCGGGCCACCGTGGTCTTCGGCCGGGTGTCGGTGGTCATGATGGCCTCGGCGGCGGCCAGGCCGCCGTCACGCGACAACTGCCGGATGGCGGTACGGACGCCCGACAGCAGCTTGTCCATCGGCAACCGCTCACCGATCAACCCGGTGGAGCAGACCGCCACCTCGCCGGCCCCGAGGAGCAGCCGCGGGCTGACCGCGCTCAGCGCCGAGGCGGTGTGCTCGGCCGTGGCGTGCGTGTCCTGGAAACCGGCCGGGCCGGTGCAGGCGTTCGCGCCACCGGAGTTGAGCACCACCGCGCGGACCACGCCGCCCTGCACGACCTGCTGGCTCCAGAGCACCGGCGCGGCCTTGACCCGGTTGGTGGTGAAGACACCGGCGACACCGGCGTCCGGGCCGTCGTTGACCACCAGCGCGACGTCCGGGCCACCGCTGGCCTTCAGTCCGGCGGTCACTCCAGCGGCCCGGAACCCCCGAGGGGTGGTGACACTCACGCGACTCCCCTCCCGTTCGCGACTGCGGGACTGGGCCGCGCTGCACTCCTCGCGTTCACGGGCTGACTCCCCAGATCGACAGGCCCGTCGTCTCCGGCAGGCCGAGCATCAGGTTGGCGTTCTGCACGGCCTGGCCGGCGGCGCCCTTGCCGAGGTTGTCCAGGGCGCTGACCACGATCAGCCGACCCGAGTCGACGTCGACGGTGGCCTGCAGATGACACGAGTTGGAGCCCAGCGTGGCCGCCGTGTGCGGCCACCTCCCCTCCGGCAGCACGTGCACGAACGGCGCGTCGGCGTACGCCCGCGTCAGCACCTCCTGCGGGTCGACGCCGCGGGCCGGCACGGCGGTGACCGTGGCGAGGATGCCGCGTGGCATCGGCGCGAGGACCGGGGTGAACGATAGGCCGGTCGCCCCGGAGGCCTGCTTGATCTCGGGCACGTGCTGGTGGGTGCCGACCCGGTACGGCGACAGGTCGCCCATCACCTCGCTGCCGAGCAGGTGCGGCTTCGCCGCCCGGCCCGCGCCGGAGGTGCCCGAGGCGGCGACCACGACCACGTCGGCGGGGTTGGCCGCGCCGTCGGCGATCAGCGGCGCGAGCGCGAGGGTGATCGCGGCGGCGTAGCAACCGGTGTTCGCGACCCGGGTGGAGCCCGCGATCAGCTCCCGCTGGCCGGGCAGCTCGGGCAGGCCGTACGTCCACTGGCCGGCGTGCGTGCCGCCGTAGTACTGCGCCCAGGCGTACGGGTCGGCGAGCCGGTGGTCGGCGCCCAGGTCGACGACGCGTACCTCGGGCGGGAGCTGGGCCGCGAGGGCCGCCGACTCGCCGTGCGGCAGCGCCAGGAAGACCAGGTCGGCGTCGGCGAGGATCGACGGGTCGGTCTCGCCGAACACCAGGTCGAGCCCGGTGAGCTGCGGATGCGCCACGTCGACGCGGTGCCCGGCCTGGCGGTGCGCGGTGGCGGCGACCAGCTCGAACTCCGGGTGCCCGGCGACCAGACGCAGCAGCTCACCGCCCGCGTACCCGCTCGCGCCCGCGACCGCGACTCGAATTCCCATACCCACCTCCGCATGACTATGCAGAGGAGACTAGCAAGAGTGATTGTTTCCTGCAAGTTAATACAGCCTACTGCATGGTGATGAAAGACCGGTGGTCGACAGTCTGCCTGCGAACCCGGTCGATCACGGGAAGTAACCTGGAGTAGCTGATGGCGTTAGTGGCCGGCCGGCTCATCGGCACGCAGGTGGGGCAGGTTCAGGCAGCATGCTTCGGGCCCACCCCGGGTCCGTGCTGCTGGGGCGGCCACGCGAAGAAGGGCCGAGCATGAACCTCGACCTGAACGGCCGCAGGAGGCCGCCGATCGTGCTCGTCGCCGTCGCGGTGGCGGCGGTGTCCGGCGTCGGCGCCTGCGGGCGCACTGCTGCGCCCGGCGAGAACCCATCCGGCAAGCAGGAGGTCGCCAGCGAGGGCGTACGGATCTCGGTGCCGGCGCAGTGGCCCCGCAACGCCGTCAAGTGCGGTACGCCGGTCCGGGACACGTACATCGTCGACCTCGACGTCGTCGCCGGCTGCGCGCTGACGCCGGAGCCCTCCGTCGATTACGCGGAGGTGAGACGTTCCAGGGACCTCGCCCGCGATCCGGTGGCGGCGATCGCCACCGAACAGGGCGACGCGGCCGGCCACCCCGTGCGCCGGGGCGGGGACGTGTTACCGGACGGCCGGTCGCGGCGGGTGGTGGTGATCGCCGACCAACGGATGGTCGTCATCGCGGTCGCGGACGACCCGGCCGACGCCGACGCGATCGCCCACTCACTCCGGGTCGACTGACCTGCCGAGGACGACACCCGGGCCCAACGATTTCCGAGCACCCGCCGAGCGACCCCGCACCACAGGCGTACCCGAGAGACGTACCCGAAGAAGGCCCTGACCCGGCGGGAACCACCAGGGCAGGGCCTTGCTCGTTGGTGCGTGGACAGGCTACGCGCCGCGCAGGGTCGCGCCGAAGCGCTCGGCCGCGACGGCGACCGCCGCGTCCCGGGCGGCCAGCGCCTCCTCGACGGTCAGCGTCCGGTCCGGGGCGCGGAACGTCAGCTTGTACGCCAGCGACCGGCGACCCTCGCCGAGCTGCGCGCCGGAGTACACGTCGAACAGTCGCACGTCCTCCAACAGCTCGCCGGCGCCCGCCTCCAGCGCCCGACGCACCTGTTCGGCCGGGACCGACTCGTCCAGCACCAACGCCACGTCGATCAACGCCGGCGGGAACCCGGACACTGTCGGCGCGGGAACCACCGGCACCGGCGGCAGCACGTCCAGGTCCAGCTCCATGGCGCAGGTGCGGCGGGGCAGTTCCAGGGCCGCCACCGCCGCCGGGTGCAGCTCACCGGCGTATCCGACGACGGTGTCGTCGACCCGCAGCTCGGCGCAGCGGCCCGGGTGCCACGGCGCGTGCTCGGCGGCCCGTACCTCGACCCGCTCGTCGGGGATGCCGGCGGCGGCCAGCACGTCCCGGGCCGCCTCGATGGCGTCGGCCCACCCGGCCGGGCGGCCCGCGCCCCACCAGCCGGCCGGGTCCAGGTCACCGGCGAGTACCGCCGCGACGTGCACCGGTTGGGCCGGCACGACCGCGTCGGCGGCGGCGAACTCCTCGTCGGTGGGTCGCCGGTCCACGCCCATCGCCGGCGGGCTGCCGGCGTCGGGGCGCGGGTGGAAGACCGCGCCGATCTCGTAGAGGGCGAGGTCGCGGTGACCCCGGCCGAGGTTGCGCTTGAGGATGCCGAGCAGCGGGCCGAGCAGCGTGGTGCGCAGCAGCGGCTCCTCCTCGGACAGCGGGTTGGCGAGGCGCACCGCGGGTCGGCGCGGGTCGTCGGCCGGCAGTCCGAGCTGGTCGGCCAGCTCCGGGGAGACGAAGGGGTGCGCGAGCACCTCCACGTACCCCCGCTCGGCCAGCGACCATGCGACGGCCCGGCGGCGACGCTGGCGCGGGGTCAGGCCGTTCCCGGGCGGCGCGGTCGGCAGCACCGACGGCACCTTGTCGTACCCGTCGAGGCGGACGACCTCCTCGACCAGGTCGGCCGGGTCGGTCAGGTCGGGCCGCCAGCTCGGCGGGGTGACGCTCAGCGCCGACCCGGCGCCGCTGGCCGTGCCGACCGCGCCCGGGTCCTCGGAGAGCCGGTCCGCGCCCTGCGCGACCGTGCAGCCCACCTGCTCCAGCAGGGCGACGACCCGCGCGGGCGGGTACTCGACGCCGACCCGCCGGGTCGGCAGGTCCGCCGGCAGGGTGATGGGCGTACGCGGCCGGACGTGGTCGATGTCCAGGATCTCGGCGCTCGGAGCGCCGCCACCGTGCTCGGTGAGCAGCCGCACGGCCCGCTCCAGCGCGACCAGCGGCACCGCCGGGTCGACGCCCCGCTCCCAGCGCTTCGCGGCCTCGCTGAACAGCTTGTGCCGGCGGGCCGTGCGCCCGACCATGGCCGGGTCCCAGTGGGCGGCCTCGAAAAGCACGTTTGTGGTCTTTCCGGTGTCGACCTCGCTGGTCTCGCCGCCCATCACCGCCGCGAGCGAGATCGGGCCAGTGTCGTCGCAGATGACCATGTCGTCGGCGGTGAGCACCCGGCTGACACCGTCCAGGGTGGTCAGCTTCTCCCCCGCCTCGGCACGGCGGACCACCAGCGGGCCGGCGATCCGGTCGGCGTCGAAGGCGTGCATCGGCTGGCCCAGCTCCAACATCACGTAGTTGGTGATGTCGACGGGCAGCGAGATGCTGCGGATGCCGGCGGTGACGAGCCGCTGGGCCATCCACGACGGCGTGGGCGCGGCCGGGTCGACGCCCCGCACCAGGCGGGCGGCGTACCGGTCACAGCCGACCGTGTCGCGGACCTCGACCGGGTACGCCGGCGTCGGCGTACCGCCCGGCGCGGGCGCCATCCCCGGGTCGCGCAGCGGCACGTCGAACGCGTGCGACAGCTCCCGGGCCAGGCCGCGCAGGCTCAGCGCGTACCCCCGGTCCGGGGTGATCTCCAGCTCGAACACGACGTCGTCGAGGCCCACGACGGACCGTGCGTCGTCACCCGGCTTGGCGGTCACCTCCGGCGGCAGCACGATGATGCCCGAGTGGTCGTCGCCCAGGCCCAGCTCCCTGGCCGAGCAGATCATGCCGGCCGAGTTGTGCCCGTACGTCTTGCGCGCGCCGATCGCGAACCCGCCGGGCAGCACGCCGCCGGGCAGGATCACCACGACCCGGTCGCCGACGGCGAAGTTGCGCGCCCCGCAGACGATCTCCTGCGGCTCGCCGGTGCCGTTGGCGGCGCCCACGTCCACCCGGCAGAACCGGATCGGCTTCTTGAAGCCGGTCAGCTCCTCGATCTCGCGTACCTCGCCGACGACGAGCTGACCGGTGACGCTCGCGCGCAGGTCCTGCACGGACTCGACCTCGATACCGAGGTCGACCAGGGCCTGCTCCAGATCGCCGGTGGGCAGGTCGGCGGGGAGGTCGACGTACTCCCGCAGCCAACTGACAGAAACTCGCATGACTTCAGACCACCGTTCCCGTGTCTCGTACCCGCATCGCCCTACGCCCCGGTCCCGAGCGCGCGGCTGAACCGCACGTCGCCCTCGAAGAGATGGCGGATGTCGCTGACCCCGTGCCGGACCATCAGGGTCCGGTCGATGCCCATGCCGAAGGCGAAGCCGGAGTAGACCTCCGGGTCGACCCCGCAGGCGCGCAGCACCCGGGGGTTGACCATCCCGCAGCCACCCCACTCGACCCACTGCGGACCGTCGCGGTGCTCCGGGAACCACACGTCGAACTCCGCCGACGGCTCGGTGAACGGGAAGTAGTGCGGCCGCCACCGGGTCTTCGCCTCGGGGCCGAACATCGCCCGCGCGAAGTGGTCGAGGGTGCCCCGCAGGTGCGCCATCGTGATGCCCTTGTCGACCACCAGGCCTTCGGCCTGGTGGAACACCGGGCTGTGGGTGGCGTCGATCTCGTCCGTGCGGTAGACCCGGCCGGGCACGATCACGTAGATCGGTGGCTTGCGGCTGAGCATGGTGCGGGTCTGCACCGTCGACGTGTGGGTTCGTAAAACAAGCCCGGAGCCCGCGGACCCATCAGGGGATGCGATGTGGAAGGTGTCCATCAGCCCGCGCGCCGGGTGGTCGGCGGGGATGTTCAACGCGTCGAAGTTGACCCACTCCAGGTCGACCTCGGGCCCCTCGGCCACCTCGTAACCCATCCCGACGAACAGGTCGCTGATCGACTCCATCAGCGTGCTCAGCGGGTGCCGGGCACCACGGGGACGCCGGGCGTACGGCAGGGTGACGTCCACCCGCTCCTCGACGAGCACCCGCGCGGCCTGCTCGCGCTCCACCACCTCGGCGCGTTCGGCGTACGCGGTCTCGATCGCCCGGCGGGCCTCGTTGACCCGCTTGCCGGCGTCGGACTTCGCGGCCGGCGGCAACGCGCCGATCTCCCGGCGCGCGAGGGACACCGGAGACCGGTCACCGAGGTGCGCGGGGCGCAGCGCGGTCAACGCGTCCGGGTCGGCGGCGTCGTCGAACGCCTTCGTGGCGTCGGCGACGGCCTCGGCCAGGGCGGCCGGGTCGAGCAGGGCGACCTGCTTCGGGTCGTACGGATCGTTGCGGTAGCTCATGGCGTACGGGCACTCCCTCACGGCGGCGCCAGCCCGTCATCGGGGCGGCGAAGCGAGTCTACGGACGCGCGGCTGCGCCGCAGCCCGCCGGTAGGAGTTGCGCAGGGAGCAGGTCAGGCCCGCCGCCCGCCGACACCGGCGGGCTGGCTAAACGAACGCCGTGGCGCGTTCATGGACGGACGCTCTCCCCTGCTGTCAGTCGCGCCGGGTGTGGACACCCTCAGCGCTGTGCTCTCGCTGAAGCGTACAGGCAGACGGCCGCCGCGGCAGCCAGGTTGAGGCTCTCGGCGCGCCCGTACAGCGGCACCCGCACCCGGGCGTCGGCGGCAGCGGTCAACGCCTCGGGCAGCCCGTGCGCCTCGGAACCGAACAGCCAGGCGGTGGGCCCGACGAGCCGGCCGTAGTCGGTCAGATCGTCCAGGTCGCTGTCGCCGTACCCGGTGGTGGCGAAGATCGACAACCCGGCGGCGCGCAGCGCGTCGAGCACCGCGACCGGATCGGGCGCGCGCACCACGTCGACGTGGAACAGGCTGCCGGCGGAGGCGCGGACACACTTGCCGTTGTACGGGTCGACGGCGTCGCCGGCGAAGATCACCGCGCTCGCGCCGGCCGCGTCGGCGGTGCGCAGCACGGTGCCGGCGTTACCCGGGTCGCGGATCTCGGCGAGCACCGCCACCAGGCGGGGAGCACCCGCCAGGGCCTGCTCCAGCGGCACGTCCAGGTGCCGGCAGACAGCGACGAGCCCCTGCGGGGCGACCGTCTCGGCCAGGGCCGCGAGGGCGTCGTCGGTCACCTCGGAGACCGGCACGTCGGCCCGGGCCGCCGTGGCGGCCAGCTCCGGGTGCCGATCCAGCGCGGTGGTCGTACCAAAAAGCTCGGTGACCACCCCCGACCGCGCCAGGGCCTCGCGGACCGCCTGCGGGCCCTCGGCCAGGAACCGGCCGGCGGCGTCGCGGTCCCGGCGGCGTTGCAGGCGGCGGGCGGCGACAACCCTGGGGGTACGGGGGGTGAAGGCCATGGGGTTTGCTCCTTCGGCACGATCGAGGCGCCCCCCGGACGGCGGTGCCGACGCGGGAGACGCCTCTCTCTGGTGCGTGGGGATCAGGCGGCCTGAGCCGCCGCGCCGCCGGTGCCCTCGGCCGTGACCGCAGCCCGAGCCAGCTCGACGATCGCCGCGAACGAGGCGGCGTCGTTGACGGCCATGTCGGCCAGGATCTTGCGGTCGACCTCGATGCCGGCCAGACGCAGGCCCTGGATCAGGCGGTTGTAGGTCATCCCGTTGGCCCGGGCGCCCGCGTTGATCCGCTGGATCCACAGCTGCCGGAAGTCGCCCTTGCGGTCACGACGGTCCCGGTAGGCGTACTGCATCGAGTGCAGCACCTGCTCCTTGGCCTTGCGGTACAGCCGGGAGCGCTGGCCGCGGTAACCACTCGCGGTCTCCAGCAGGGTACGACGCTTCTTCTGGGCGTTTACAGCCCGCTTGACGCGTGCCATCTCAACTCCTTCTTACGTAAAGGTGGCGCGCGTCAGCGGCCGAGCAGCTTCTTGATGCGCTTGACGTCGGCCTTGGCCAGCACGACCGTGCCGGTCAGCCGGCGGGTCTGGGTGGAGGGCTTCTTCTCCAGGTTGTGGCGCAGGCCGGCCTGCTGGGCAACGACCTTGCCCTTGCCGGTCAGCTTGACCCGCTTACCCATACCCGTGTGGCTCTTCATCTTCGGCATGTGGAACGTCTTCTCCCCTGTTACTCGCCGCTGGTGGCGGCGGTGCCGGTGTCGCCGGCTGCTGCGGTCTCGCCGACCGCCGCGGTCTCATCGGCTGCCGGAGCGGCGGACTCGTCCCCGACCCGGTCCCGAGGACCACCGCGCGACGCCGTGGCGGCGACCGCGGAAGCCTTGACGGCCCGGTGCGGAGCGAGAACCATGATCATGTTTCGGCCGTCCTGCTTGGGAGCGGCTTCGACGTATCCCAGATCCGTGATCTCGGACTCGAGCCGGCGCAGGAGCCGGTAACCCAGCTCCGGGCGGCTCTGCTCGCGACCGCGGAACATGATCGTCACCTTGACCTTGTCGCCCGCCTTGAGGAACCGCACCACGTGACCCTTCTTGGTCTCGTAGTCGTGCGGGTCGATCTTCGGCCGAAGCTTCATTTCCTTGATGACGGTCTGCTGCTGGTTACGCCGCGCTTCGCGCGCCTTGAGTGCGCTCTCGTACTTGAACTTGCCGAAGTCCATGAGCTTGCACACCGGCGGGCGCGCCATCGGCGCAACCTCGACCAGGTCCAGATCGACGTCCGCGGCCAGCTGAAGGGCGCGCTCCAGCGGGACGATGCCCACCTGCTCACCCTCTGGGCCGACCAGTCGGACCTCACGTGCCCGGATCTGCTCGTTCACGCGTGGTTCGACGCTGATGGGGCCTCCTCGAGTCGTTTCTGCTCAGGTGCCGACCCCTGCGGCTCCCGGGAGGGACCCGACTTGGAAAACAGAAGGCCCTGGCGCATGCCAGGGCCCGCTCGACCGGTCGGCACGATCACAGGATCGCGCATCCGGGACCGGGACATGCCCGGAACCGGTGACCGGACCCGGCCACCGTAGCGGCGACTCGGGTGGGAGCAGGCGCTCCGCTTTCGAGGCTGTCTGCTCGCATGCGGAGACAGCCTGGTCGACTCGACAACACTACACCGCCGCCCCGCCCACCCCCAAACCGGGCACGCCGGCTGGCGCAGGCACCGTCCGGCGCGCGCGGAGCGCGGGGCGCGGGGCGCGGGGCGCGGGGCGCGGGGCGCGGGGCGCGGGGCGCGGGGCGCGGGGCGCGGGGCGCGGGGCGCGGGGTGGTCAAGAGGGTTGC
>NZ_JBFAMS010000034.1:0-24366 GCF_040656575.1 Micromonospora sp. NPDC049801
CGCGGGGCGCGGGGCGGGGGGCGCGGGGCGCGGGGCGCGGGGCGCGGGGCGCGGGGCGCGGGGCGCGGGGCGCGGGGCGCGGGGCGCGGGTTAGTTGCGGCGGCGGGTGGGGCGTAGCCAGGTCCAGGCGCACCAGGCCAGCCAGGCCAGCGACACGACGGTGGCCAGGGTCCGCTGGCGTAGCGCGCTGAGCAGCATCACCACGGCCAGCACCGCCAGCCACGGCAGGAAGGCTTTCACGACGGGGATCCTCGCACGGCCGGTCGGTGTACGGCGTGCGGCGGGGCGTCGAAGGCCAGGTCACGGGAAGAGTGAGCTTGCCATGAACAACTTGACGAGGCTGCTGAACTGGAGGAAGGTATGGCTGCCCTAAGTTAGTGAAGGCGTGCCTAATGAACACGGAGCGGGGATGTTCGCCACCTACCTGATCGGCCTGCGGGAGGGCCTGGAAGCGACCCTGGTGGTCAGCATCCTGGTCGCCTTCCTGGTGAAGTCGCAGCGCCGGGACCGGTTGCCCCAGGTGTGGGCGGGCGTCGGCCTGGCCGTCGCGCTCTCCGTGCTGTTCGGCTGGCTCATCGAGTACACCTCGACCTCGCTGCTGGCGCGTTCCGAGGATCGCGAGCTGTTCGAGGCGATCACTTCCGTCGCCGCCGTGGTGTTCGTCACCTGGATGATTTTCTGGATGCGCAAGGCGGCCCGCACCATCGCGGGTGAACTCCGCGGCAAGTTGACCGAGGCGCTCGCCGTCGGGTCGCTCGCCGTCGCCGGGATGGCCTTCCTCGCCGTGATCCGCGAGGGCCTGGAGACCGCGCTGATCTTCTACTCCGCGGCTCAGGGCGCGGCCGGGGACAGTGGGCCGCTGCTCGCGCTCATCGGCGGCATCGTGACCGCCGTGGTCCTCGGCGTGCTGCTCTACGCCAGCGCCCTCAAGATCAACCTCAGCAAGTTCTTCACCTGGACCGGCGCGCTGCTGATCCTGGTCGCCGCCGGCATCCTCAAGTACGGCGTGCACGACTTCCAGGAGGCCGGTGTCCTGCCCGGCCTCGGCGACCTGGCGTTCGACATCACCGCCGTGCTCGACCCGACCACCTGGTACGCGGCGCTGCTGGCCGGCATGTTCAACGTGACCCCCGCGCCCACCGTGCTCGAGACCATCGCCTGGATCGGGTACGCCGTACCCGTCCTGCTGCTCTTCCTTCGCCCGACCCGCCGTACCCCGGCATCGGGCGCGGCCACGACGGGCCCGGCGGCGCCCGCCACGCCGGCGCCGGCCGCGGCCTCGGGGCCCGGTGTCGAGGCGTCCGAGCGCACGTCGCCGTCCACCACCACCGTCACCGAACGCGGGGCCGACACCGGCGCCGAGGCAGAGGCGGCATCCGCGCCGCAGCGTGCCTGACCCCACGAGGAGAGACAGCACAGATGCGTACCACCCGATTCTTCGCGCTGGCCGCTGCCGGCGTGCTGGCGACGGCCGGCGTCGCCGCCTGTTCCAAGGCCGACAGCGATAAGTCGGACGCGGCGGGCGGCCCGATCGTGGTCAAGGCCACCGACACGGCCTGCGACGTCGCCACGACCGACCTCGGCGCCGGAACGGCCACCTTCAAGATCACCAACTCGGGCGCGAAGGTCACCGAGTTCTACGTGTACGCCTCCGGCGACCGGGTCATGGGCGAGGTGGAGAACATCGCGCCCGGGTTGAGCCGTGAGCTGCACGTCGAGCTGCCCGCCGGCACGTACGAGACGGCCTGCAAGCCGGGCATGAGCGGCAAGGGCATCCGGGGCGCGCTCAAGGTCAGCGGGTCCGCGCAGCCGCTTACCGCCGACGCCGCCCTGGCCGGCGCCACCGACAACTACCAGCGCTACGTCAAGAGCCAGACCGGGGCGCTGCTGGAGAAGACCGAGGATTTCGTCGCCGCCGTGAAGGCCGGCGACGTGGCGAAGGCCAAGACGCTGTACCCGGTCGCGCGCACCTACTGGGAGCGGATCGAGCCGGTGGCGGAGATCTTCGGCGACCTCGACCCCAAGATCGACGGCCGCGAGGAGGTCATCGAGGAGGGGATGGAGTTCACCGGCTTCCACCGGATCGAGAAGGACCTCTGGCAGTCCGGCGACATCAGCAAGGACGGTCCGATCGCCGACCGGCTGCTGGCCGACGTCAAGGAGATCGTGGCGAAGGCCAACGCCGAGAAGCTCTCCCCGTTGCAGCTCGCCAACGGCGCGAAGGAGCTGCTCGACGAGGTTGCCAGCGGCAAGATCACTGGCGAGGAGGACCGCTACTCGCACACCGACCTGTGGGACTTCGCCGCCAACCTGGAAGGTTCCAAGGCGGCCCTTTCGGCCCTTCGGCCCGCGCTGGAGCAGCGTTCGCCGGAGCTGGTCAAGCAGCTCGACACCGAGTTCGCGAACGTCGAGGCGCAGCTCGGCAAGCACCGCGACGGCGACGGGTGGAAGCTGCACACCGCGTTGAGCAAGGCCGAGCTCAAGGAACTCTCGGACGGCATTAACGCGCTCGCCGAGCCGATCAGCAAGGTCGCCGCAGTCGTCGCGAAGTGACCGGGACGCAGGGGGAGTCGAGTCGATGAGCGTACGCAGGTTGACCCGTCGGCGGGCTATCACGCTCGCCGGCGCCGGGGTGGCCGGAGTCGCGGGCGTCGCCGCCGGCGCGGGCGCGCTGGTCGGCGACTCGCGTGGTCCGGCGGCGGCCAGCGACCACCCGGCGGGCGCGGTGCCGTTCTTCGGCGAGCACCAGGCCGGCATCGTCACCCCCGCGCAGGATCGGCTGCACTTCGTCGCCTTCGACGTCATCACGAAGGACCGGGCCCGCCTGGTCGCGATGCTCGAAGAGTGGACGGCCGCCGCCGCCCGGATGACCGCCGGCCGGGACGCCGGTGTCCTCGGGGCGGTCGGCGGGATGCCCGAGGCCCCGCCGGACGACACCGGCGAAGCGCTCGGCCTCCCGCCGTCGCAGCTCACCCTGACCATCGGCTTCGGGCCCACGCTGTTCCGCGACGCGGACGGGCGGGACCGGTTCGGTATCGCCGACCGCCGCCCGGCCGCGCTGGCGGAGCTGCCGAAGTTCCCCGGCGACGCGTTGCAGGCCCCGATCTCCGGCGGCGACCTGTGTGTGCAGGCGTGCGCCAACGATCCCCAGGTGGCGGTGCACGCGATCCGCAACCTCGCGCGGATCGGCATGGGTGTGGTCAGCGTCCGCTGGTCGCAGCTCGGCTTCGGTCGTACGTCGTCGACCTCCCGCGACCAGGCGACCGCCCGCAACCTGTTCGGCTTCAAGGACGGCACGGCCAACCTCAAGGCCGAGGAGACCGACCTGCTGCGCGACCAGTTGTGGGTGCAGCCCGGCGACGGGCCGGACTGGATGACGGGCGGGTCGTACCTGGTCACCCGCAAGATCCGGATGCTCGTGGAGACCTGGGACCGGACCTCGCTCACCGAGCAGGAGGAGATCGTCGGCCGGACCAAGGGCAGCGGCGCCCCGCTCGGGCGCAGCAAGGAGTTCGACGAGCCGGACTTCGCGGCGCGCGGTGACGACGGCAAGCCGCTGATCGCCGAGCACGCCCACGTCGCCCTCGCCCATCCGAGCCGCAACAACGGCGCGCACCTGCTGCGCCGGGGCTACAACTTCGTCGACGGCTCGGACGGTCTCGGCCGGCTCGACGCCGGTCTCTTCTTCATCGCGTACCAGCGGGACCCGCGCAAGCAGTTCGTGCCGATCCAGACCCAGTTGGCCCGCCACGACGTGATGAACGAGTACCTGCGGCACGTCTCCAGCGGCCTGTTCGCCTGCCCGCCCGGCGTACGCGACGGTGGCGACCACTGGGGCCGGGTGCTCTTCGGCTGACCGGCGACGCGACCCGTCCGAGCTGTGGTGGCGGCGGACCGCGTCGAGGGGGGATCATGAGGCTGTCCGTGCCGGGTGACGCCGGTCCCACCGAACTGAACGGGGATGCAATATTAATCCCATGAGAGCCCGGGTCCTGGTGGTCGACGACGACCCCGCACTCGCCGAGATGCTCGGCATCGTGCTGCGCAGTGAGGGTTTCCTGCCCTCGTTCGTGGCCGATGGCGAGCGGGCGTTGGCCGCGTTTCGTGACAGTCGTCCGGACATCGTCCTGCTCGACCTCATGTTGCCCGGAATGAGTGGTATCGACGTGGCCCGGTCGATTCGTGCCGAGTCCGGCGTGCCGATCGTGATGCTGACCGCCAAGAGCGACACCGTGGACGTCGTCCTCGGGCTCGAATCCGGCGCCGACGACTACGTGGTCAAGCCGTTCAAGCCCAAGGAGCTGGTGGCCCGGATGCGGGCCCGGCTGCGCCGTGGCGAGGACGTCGCACCGGAGATGCTGACCATCGGGCCGCCCGGCAACCAGATCAGCATCGACGTGCCCGCCCACACCGTCAGCCGCAACGACGAGGAGGTGAAGCTGACGCCGCTGGAGTTCGACCTGCTGGTCGCGCTCGCCCGCAAGCCGCGTCAGGTCTTCACCCGCGAGGTGCTGCTGGAGCAGGTCTGGGGCTACCGGCACGCGGCCGACACCCGACTGGTCAACGTGCACGTGCAGCGGCTGCGCGCCAAGATCGAACCAGATCCGGAGCGGCCGGAAATCATCCTCACCGTGCGGGGCGTGGGCTACAAGGCGGGCACCGGATAGCCTGGTCGCACTGTGTCGACCTCGCCGCCCCCGCAGAACACCACAGCCCGCCGGCTCGCTGCCGGTCGGGAGGTCTGGCGTGTGCTGAGCGGCCGGGTCGCGCGGCTGCTGGCCCGGGCGCACCAGACCTGGCGGCGTTCACTCCAGGTCCGGGTGGTCACCATCACGTTGGTCGCCTCCAGCCTGCTGGTGGGCGGGTTCGCCTACCTGATCGCTGACAAGATCACGACGATCCTGCTCGACAACGCGCGCACCGACGTCCAGCTGCGTCTCAAGGGCGGCGCCGGGTACGCGGCCAAGCAGGTCTCCCTCTACGGCCAGCCGCAGGAGGCGCAGCTCCAGGAGACCATCGAGGGCACGGTCAACTACCTGGCCGGGGGTGACCCCCAGCAGACCAGTGGCGTGGTGGTGGCCATCACCGCCGCCGACTACCCGACGATGATCCAGACCCGCACCGCGCCGGCGGCCAACGTCCAGCCCCTGATCAGCAAGGAGTTGCGGGCCGCGGTCGCCAGCGGCAAGGTGGCCAGCCAGATCCAGACCGGGCGGCTCACCGGCGAGCCGACGAAGTTCCTGGTCTACGGCTCGCCGGTGCCGACCCGCTTCGGGCAGATCGAGCTCTACTACCTGGTGCCGCTGACCCGTCAGGACGACACCGCCGCCGACGCCCGGGCGACCGTGGTCGGCACCGGCATCGCCCTGGTGATCCTGCTGGGGCTGCTCGCCGCACTGGTCACCCGGCTGGTGGTCAACCCGGTCCGGGTCGCCGCGCGGACCGCCCAGCGGCTCTCCGCCGGCCTCCTCGACCAGCGGATGGTGGTCAACGGCGAGGACGACCTCGCGTTGCTGGCCGCCTCGTTCAACCAGATGGCGACCAACCTGCAGCGGCAGATCCTGCGCCTGGAGGAGATGTCCCGGTTGCAGCGCCGCTTCACCTCCGACGTGTCGCACGAGCTGCGGACTCCGTTGACCACGGTCCGGATGGCCGCCGACCTGATCTTCGCGGAGCGCGACGAGTTCGATCCCGCGGTGGCGCGCAGCGCCGAGCTGCTCCAGGCCGAGCTGGACCGTTTCGAGGAACTGCTCACCGACCTGTTGGAGATCAGCCGGTTCGACGCGGGCTTCGCCATGCTGGACGCCGAGCCGACCGACCTCGTGCCGGTGGTGCACCGGGTCGTCGACCGGTTGGCCGGGCTGGCCGAGCGGGTGGGCGTGGAGATCGAGCTGGACCTGCCCAGCACCCCGGTGATCGCCGAGGTCGACCCCCGCCGGGTGGAGCGGGTGCTGCGCAACCTGGTCGGCAACGCCGTCGAGCACGGCGAGGCCCGGCCGGTGCTGATCACCCTCGGCATCGACGAGACCGCCGTGGCGATCACCGTCCGCGACCACGGGGTGGGGCTGAAGGTGGGCGAGGAGAAGCTGGTGTTCAACCGGTTCTGGCGGGCGGACCCGTCGCGGGCCCGCCAGACCGGCGGCACCGGGCTGGGCCTGTCGATCAGCTTGGAGGACGCCCGTCTGCACGGTGGTTGGCTGGAGGCCTGGGGAGCGCCCGGTCAGGGCGCCCAGTTCCGGCTCACCCTGCCGGCCCGCGCCGGCGACCGGCTCACCACCTCGCCGCTGCGGCTGGTGCCCGCCGACGCGGCGCTGCCGTTCGGCGGCCCACGCGACGGCGGCCCCCTGGCCATCGGACCGGGCAGCGGCGGAGCGTTGGCGATCGGCCCGGCGCCGACCGACAGCGGCGAGCGGGAGGAGGTGCGATCGTGAGGGCTCGACCACTGCTCGGCGCTTTCGGCGCGGCGCTGCTCCTCAGTGCCGGTTGCGGCATCCCGGCCTCTTCCGACGTGCGGGTCGACGGCAAGGCCGGCACTGCGACCGAGGCCGGATCGAGCAACGGCCGCAGCAGCGAGCCCCCGTCGCGGGCCGCCAGCGGCAGCGACAACGCGGCCTTCGTGCGCAACTTCCTGTCCGCCGCCGCTGGCGAGCCGGACCGGGCGTACGAGCGGGTGAAGGCGTTCATCGCCCCCGAACACCGGCCCCGCCTGCAGGACAAGAAGGGCAGCGAGGTCGCGCTGAACGTGGTGCGGCTGCGCGAGACCGTCTTCACCTTCAACAGCGACTCCACCACGACCGTCAAGATCACGGTGCAGCAGATCGGCGTGCTGCGGACCAACGGCACCCTGGCGCCCCCGGTCGCGACCGAGACCCAGTACGAGTTCCGGCTGCGCAGCGCGGCCCTCGGCGGCGCCGGCAGCGACGAGCGCGCCGGCCAGTACCTGCTCGACCCGCCGAGCGTGCTGCTGCTCAGCGACGTCGCCCTCCAGCAGTACTACCAGGACGAGTCGATCTACTTCTGGAGCTCCGACCGCACCCGGCTCGTGCCCGACCAGCGCTACCTGCCGTACGCGGTGCCAGACGAGCGCCGTGTCAACGAGGTCGTGCGGTGGCTGGTCGGCGGCCCGTCCGACTGGCTGCGGCCGGGTGTCGTCGGTCTGCCGGACGGCACCGAGCTGATCAACAACGCCACCGGCGCGAACAACCGGTGGGAAGTCAACCTGGACATGTCCGGCGACGACCAGAGCCGGATCGACCAGGTGATGACGCAGCTCGCCTGGTCGCTGGGTGACCTGCCGGGCGAGCTGGAGCTGAAGATCAGGAACAACTCCCAGCCCGTGCGGGACCTCGACGAGCTTCGGACGGCCCAGCAGCTCTACCCCGTCCGGGAGGAGCCGCAGCGGTACGGCGTCTACGAGGGCGCGATCCGCCCGCTCGACTTCGCCGGCGAGCCCAGCGGCGCGGTGCCCCTCACGCCGGAGGTCAACCGCGGCATCGTGTCGGCCGGTCTCGCGCGGGGCGTCAACCGGGTGCTCGCCGCGCTGGTGGTGACCGGGGGCAAGGACCGGCAGCGACTCGCGGTGGGCACGGGGGCGGACACGGTGGCCACCCTCGGCCGCAGCGCCGGGGAGTACGCCTCGATCGGGCGCCCGGTCTGGCTGCGTACCGTCGACACGCGTCCCGCGCAGGGGCTGGTGGTGGCCGACGGTCGCCTCTACCGCTTCGACGAGGCCGCCGGGATGGCCGAGGTGCCGCTCAACCTGCCCTCGCCGGAGGTCACCGCGGTCGCCTCCGCGCTGGACGGTCAGCGGGTCGCGTTGATCGCCGGTGGGCGGCTCTACGTCGCGGCGCTGAACCTCGACGGCTCCGGCAGCGGGGTGTCGATCGGCCCGCCCCGGGCGCTGGTCACCTCGTTGACGAACCTGACCGCGGTGGACTGGATCGGGGAGGACCGGCTGGTGGTGGCCGGCTCGGCGGGCCAGCCGGCGATCTACGAGATCAGCGTGGACGGCGCCCTGGAGACGCCGCTGCGCACCGATGTCGGCGCCAAGGTCAACCATTTGACGGCGTACCCCACCAACCGCAGTGTGCGCGTGCCCACCGGGTCGTACATGTACGAGGCCAACAAGGTCGCGTACCGCAGCAGCCCGTTCGAACGGATCGCGCCCGAGCAGGTCCGCGATGTCCCCACGCCGCCGGCCGGAGTCCGCCCGAGCAACCCGTCGGCTCCGTTCTTCCTCTACTGACGTCGTGCGCGGGCTCTGGGCGGACCTCGCCGACCTGGTCCTCCCCGCTGACTGCGCCGGCTGCCGGGAGCGTCGCCAACGGATGCGGCAGGGGGTCTGCCCCTCCTGCGTCGCGGCGCTGAGCGCGCTGCGTCCCCGGGTGACCCGCCCCACCCCCGCCCCGGCCGGCCTGCCGCGCTGCGTCGCCCTCGGCCCGTACGACGGTCCGCTACGGGAGGCGCTGCTGGCGTACAAGGAACACGGCCGGCACGGTCTGGCCCGTCCGCTCGGCGCGCTGCTGGCCGAGGTGGTCGCGGCGGCGGTCGGCGAGGTGCGTCCGCTGGCGCTGGTGCCGGTGCCGGACACCGCGGCTGCGGCGCGTGGCCGCTACGGCGACCACCTGGACCGGCTGGCCCGGCACTGCGCGGCCCGGCTGGGCCGGTGCGGCTGGCCCGTACGGGTGCACCGGCCGTTGCGTGCCCTGCCCCGGCCCGACTCGGTGACCCTGGACAGCGCGGGCCGTGCGGCGGCCGCCGAGGCGGCGTTCCGCCCCCGTTCCGGCGCGTCGGATGGGCCGCGCCCGTCGGACGGTGGGCCCGCCGTGGTGCTGCTCGACGACATCGTCACGACCGGCGTGACACTGGCCGCGGCGGCCCGGGTGCTGACCGCGACCGGATGGCGACCGGGTGTCGCCGCGGTTCTCGCCGCAACCGAGAAAAGACTCCGTTTGTAACAGACCGTGTTTCCGTTTCACCCGTTGGTGTATGAGGTGCGAAAAATACCGGGCGGTCTTGGCAACAAGGGGTGACTGCCGGGCGAACAGGAGTTAGCGTTTCGCTGTCGGGGGTAGGAGGTCGTTCCATCCCGCCCCGGGCGGTGAGAGGAGGCGTAGCCGTACTGACCGGTCGACGCCAGCGGGTCTTCCTGAGGCGCACGACCGGGAGAAACCGGATCGAAGACGTCCGAACAAAGGAGGTCACGTGGACATCGTGGTCAAGGGCCGCAACGTCGAAGTGCCGGACCATTACCGGGTACACGTAGCCGAGAAACTCGCAAAGGTCGAACGTTACGACCACAAGATTATTCGCATCGATGTCGAGCTGTTTCACGAGCGCAATCCGCGCCAGGCCGACCACTGCCAGCGGGTGGAGATCACCTGCGTCTCGCGTGGTCCGGTAATCCGGGCCGAGGCCTGCACGAACGACTTCTACAGCGCGCTCGACGCCGCCATCGCGAAACTCGACACCCGGCTACGCCGCGCGGCGGACCGCCGGCGCGTACACCGTGGTCGGCACGCGCCGATCTCCGTGGCCGCCGCCACCGCCGACCTGCCGGTCACCGACCTGGTGGCCGCCCCGCTGTCCGCGTCGAACGCCCGCGCCGGCACCGCCGTCGCGGAGCGCGTCGAGGAGGAGTACGACCAGCCGTGGCACCTCGCCCGGGAGAAGGTTCACCCGGCCGAGCCCATGACCATCGACGACGCGTTGTTCCAGATGGAACTCGTCGGCCACGACTTCTACCTCTTCCAGGACAAGGAGACCGGCCGCCCCAGCGTCGTCTACCGACGTCACGCCTACGACTACGGCATCATCTCCCTCGACACCTGAGGCGGTTCGACCCGTCGAGCGCGGGGGTCGTGGCGGTCGTCCGTCACGGCCCCCGTGCTCCGTCAGCCCAGGTCGGCGGGGAGCAGGGCGAAGGTCAGGTCGTCGAGGCGAGTGCCCGCCAGGCCGGGCAGACGCCCCCGTTGCAGGCCCTCGCGCTGGAAGCCGACCCGCTCCAGCACGCGGTGCGAGGCGGTGTTCTCCGGCACCGTGCCGGCCGTCAGCCGGGCGAGGCCGGCCGGCCCGAACGCCCAGGCCGCGAGCAGCCGGACCGCCCTGGTGGCGTAGCCGTGCCCCCGCCACCGGGGGAGCAGCGCGTAGCCGATCGACCCCTCCCCGCTGGTCACCTCGGTGTACGACAGTCCGCAGCTGCCCGCCGGTTCGCCGGTGGCCACGTCGACGATGAGGAGCCGGGCGATGTCGCCGGTCAGCCACGCGCTCTCGGCCAGCCGGCAGCGCCGCTCGATCGACTCCCGCGTCGGCGGCACCGGCGGCGCCTGGTTGGCGACCACCTCCGACCGGCTGTGCAGCCCGTACATCATCTCCGCGTCCTGCGGCGCGAGCCGGCGCAGCGCCACCACCTGGTCGGTGAGCATCCCGTCGGGCAGGTCCGGCAGCAGCCGAGGGGTCGGGCCGGGCGGATCCTCGGCGAGGCGTACCCACGTCAGCAGGTCGTACCGTCTGCCGTTCCGGTCCTGACCGGCGGACCGCCGCAGGCCCTCGTAGCGGAAGCCGGCGGCCAGCGCGACGCGCTGGCTGGCCGCGTTCTCCGGCTCGGTGTGCAGCTCCAGCCGCCGCGTTCCGGTGTCGAAGGCGTGCTCGCTCAGCGCGCGGGTCGCGGCGACGGCCAGTCCGCGTCCCCGCGCGGCCGGCCGCAGCCAGTAGCCGATGTCCGCCTGACTCCGGGCGGGCATCGGGTTGCTCAACCCGGTAGCGCCGAGCAGCCGGTCGGTGGCCGGGTCCGCGATGGCGTACGCGGCGCCGCCGCCGGCCCAGACCGCCGGCGCGCCGGCCTCCACCCACGAGCGGGCGTCGACCTCGGTGTACGGGGACGGCATGGTGGACACGAACCGCTGGCTGAGCGGGTCCGCACACCCGTCGACCAGGTCCGCGATGTCGTCGGCGCGGAACGGCCGCAGCCGTACCCCGTGTGCCTCGACGACCGGCGGCGGGACCGTCACGTCAGGTCCTCGGCGAGCAGCGCGGCCACCCAGGCGTCGATCCGTTCACCTCGGTGCTGGACCCCGCCCCGGGCGGTCCCCTCGAAGGTGAAGCCCGCCTTTTCGGCGGCCCGCCGGGAGGAGGTGTTGCCCACGTTCGCCTTCCATTCGATGCGCGCCAGGCCGAGGGCCGTGAAGCCCCAGGCGCTGAGCGCGAGGAGCGCGGCCGGCAGGTACCCCCGCCCGCGTGCCGCCGGGGCGACCATGAAGCCCACGTCCCCGAGTAGCGGGTCGGCGGGGGAGAGCCGCAGGTCCAGAGTGCCGACGTAGGTGTCGTCCGGGTCGGCGATCACGAAGCAGGCGGAATCTCCCCGTGCCCAGGCATCCTGGGCGTAACCCCGGTAGCCCTGCGCGTCGGAGAGGTCGTACGGGTCCGGAACCGTGGTCCACCGGATCGTCTCCGGGTCCCGGCAGGTCTGCACCACGGCGTCGAGATCGCGCTCCTCCATCGGTCGGAGTCGTAGCTCGTTGCCGGCCGAGGTGGCGAACAGCGTCGGCTGTGGGCGACCGAAGACAGCGGCCCGGCGTGCCGCCAGGGTGCCTCGGGCGGCCGGCCCGGTCGACCCTGCTTCGGGTACCTCGCCGGGCAGCAGTGTGCCGATCCAGCCGTCCACGCCGCCCTCCGGCGCCGGGTTCGCCCGCCGTACCCGGCCGTCGATCCGGAACCCGGCCCGCAGCGCGACCAGCCGGGAGGCGTGGTTGCCCACCTCCGCCTGCCACAGCAGCCGGCGCAGCCCCAGCTTCTCGAAGGACCAGCGGGACACCGCCCGGGTGGCCCGCACGGTCACCCCCCGGCCGCGCGCCCACGGGGCCGTCCAGTAGCCGATCTCGCCGGTGCCGGCGTCGTCGATGGAGATCAGCCCGCACGAGCCGAGCAGGTCGCCGTTGGCCGCGTCGCAGACGGCGAACGGCGCCCTGATGCCGTCCGCCCATGCTCGCGGGCTCAGCCGCGTGACGAAATCGTGGGCGTGTTCGCGAAGGTACGGGCGCGGTACGGTGGTCCAACGCTGAATGTCCCGGTCCTGGCAGGCGCGGTAGACGTCGTCGGCGTCCGCCTCCCGCCAGGGCCGCAGCAGGACGCCGTCCTCGATGATCTCCACAGGCTCCACCCGTGCATCGTGCCGGAACGTTCGCCCTGGGCGTAACCGGATAACGTCCCGGGCGCGGCCCGTGCGCGTGTTATGTCGGGTTCGGCGGAGCGGACCACCGCCACCAGTGACCATCGCGCCGATGTTGCGCCTACGATGGTTCGAGACTGTCTAGGGGAGCGTTGATCCGTGTCGATTCTGGAAAAGGTCCTTAACGCGGGCGAGGGCCGCATGGTGCGCCGGCTCAAGGCCATCGCCGCCGCCGTCAGCTCGATCGAGGACGACTACGTCAACCTCACCGACGAGGAGCTGCGCGGCATGACCGAGCAGTTCCGCGAGCGGCTCGCCGACGGTGAAACCCTCGACGACCTGCTGCCGGAGGCGTTCGCGGTGGCCCGTGAGGCGGCCGCCCGGGTGCTCGGCCAGCGGCCGTACGACGTCCAGGTGATGGGCGGCGCGGCGCTGCACTTCGGCAACATCGCCGAGATGAAGACCGGTGAGGGTAAGACGCTGACCTCGGTCATGGCCGTCTACCTCAACGCGCTCTCCGGCGACGGTGTGCACGTGGTCACCGTCAACGACTACCTCGCCCAGCGCGACGCGGCCTGGATGGGTCGCGTGCACGAGTTCCTCGGGCTGACCGTCGGCGTGGTGCTGCCCAACCGGCCGGCCGCCGAGCACAAGGCCGCCTACGAGTGCGACATCACCTACGGCACCAACAACGAGTTCGGCTTCGACTACCTGCGCGACAACATGGCCTGGTCGAAGGACGAGCTGGTGCAGCGGGGCCACAACTTCGCGGTCGTCGACGAGGTCGACTCGATCCTGATCGACGAGGCGCGCACCCCGCTGATCATCTCCGGCCCGGCCGAGCACTCGGCCCGCTGGTACGGCGAGTTCGCGGGCGTGGTGGCCCGGCTCCAGCCCGGCACGGATGGCGAGGGCGACTACGAGGTCGACCACTCCAAGCGCACCATCGCGGTCACCGAGCGCGGCGTCGCCAAGGTCGAGGACCGGCTCGGCATCGACAACCTGTACGAGTCGGTGAACACCCCGCTGGTCGGCTACCTCAACAACGCCATCAAGGCCAAGGAGCTCTACAAGCGCGACAAGGACTACATCGTCAGCGACGGTGAGGTCCTGATCGTCGACGAGTTCACCGGTCGCATCCTGCACGGCCGTCGGTACAACGAGGGCATGCACCAGGCGATCGAGGCCAAGGAGGGGGTGGAGATCAAGCAGGAGAACCAGACCCTGGCCACCATCACCCTCCAGAACTACTTCCGCCTCTACAACAAGCTGTCCGGGATGACCGGTACGGCGCAGACCGAGGCGAGCGAGTTCAACAAGGTCTACAAGGTCGGCGTCGTGAGCATTCCGACGCACCGCCCGATGGTCCGTGAGGACCGGCCGGACGTCATCTACAAGACGGAGAAGGCCAAGTTCAACGCCGTCATCGAGGACATCGCCGAGCGGCACCAGATGGGCCAGCCGGTGCTGGTCGGCACCGTCTCGGTGGAAAACTCGGAGATCCTCTCCCAGTTGCTGCGCCGCCGGGGCATCCCGCACAACGTGCTGAACGCCAAGTTCCACGCCCGTGAGGCGGAGATCGTCGCCCAGGCCGGGCGCAAGGGCGCGGTCACCGTCGCCACCAACATGGCCGGCCGCGGCACCGACATCCTGCTCGGCGGCAACCCCGAGTTCCTGGCGGCCAACGAGCTGCGCCAGCGCGGTCTCGACCCGCTGGAGAACGAGGAGGACTACGCCAAGGCGATGGAGGAGGTCCTGCCCACCTGGAAGCAGGCCTGCGACGCCGAGGCGGACGAGGTCGCCGCCGCCGGTGGCCTGTACGTGCTGGGCACCGAGCGGCACGAGTCCCGGCGGATCGACAACCAGCTGCGCGGTCGTGCCGGCCGGCAGGGCGACCCGGGCGAGTCCCGGTTCTACCTGTCCCTGCAGGACGAGCTGATGCGCCGCTTCCGGGCCGGCGCGGTCGAGGCCGTGATGGAGCGCTTCAACATCCCGGAGGACGTGCCCATCGAGTCGAAGATGGTCACCCGCCAGATCAAGAGCGCCCAGGCCCAGATCGAGGGCCAGAACGCCGAGATCCGCAAGAACGTTCTGAAGTACGACGAGGTGCTCAACAAGCAGCGCCAGGTCGTCTACGCCGAGCGGCTGCGGGTGCTCAACGGCGAGGACCTGTCCGACCAGGTCCGCAACATGATCGACGACACCGTCGAGGCGTACGTGCGGGGTGCCACCTCGGACGGCTACGGCGAGGACTGGGACCTTGAGCAGCTCTGGTCCAGCCTCAAGCAGCTCTACCCGGTCGGCGTGACGATCGAGGAGTTGGAGGAGGAGGCCGGCGGCTCGCGGGCCGGTATGGACGCCGACTTCCTCGTCGCCCGCCTCAAGGATGACGCCAACGCCGCGTACGACCGCCGCGAGGAGCAGCTCGGCACCGAAGGGGTGCGCCAGCTCGAGCGGATGGTGCTGCTCCAGGTGATCGACCGCAAGTGGCGCGAGCACCTGTACGAGATGGACTACCTCCAGGAGGGCATCAACCTCCGGGCGTACGCCCAGCGCGACCCGGTGGTGGAGTACCAGCGCGAGGGCTTCGACATGTTCGCCACCATGATGGAAGGCATCAAGGAGGAGACCGTCGGTTTCCTCTACAACGTGGACGTCCAGGTCACCGAGCCGGAGCCCGAAGCCGACTCGGAAGAGGTCACGCTGCTCGACAAGCCGGTGGAGATCCGGGCCAAGGGTCTGAACCGCGCGCCGCAGCGGCAGGGTCTGCAGTACTCCGCTCCGACCATCGACGGCGAGGCCAGCCCCGGTGCTGTCGCCTTCGAACAGGAGCAGCAGCAGGCGCCGGCGCTCGGCGTGGGCCGCCCGGCCCAGGGCGCTCCGGCGGCACCCGGGCAGGGCGCACCGTCCGCCCCGCAGCGGCCGGCCTCGGGGCTGCGCGGCCCGACGCTCCCGTCGGCGGGGTCCCGGCGTCCGGCCGCCAACCAGGCCGACGCCGGCAACGGCCCGTCCCGCAACGCGCCGTGCCCGTGCGGTTCGGGTCGCAAGTACAAGCGCTGCCACGGCGCACCCAACGGCGGCAACTGACCGACACCGCGTCCCGATGGGCCCCGGCCGACAAGGCCGGGGCCCATCGGCGTCTCCGGCCCCGGTCGGCGTCTGGCCCGGGAGTGAGATCGACTCCGCTTCCGGGAAGTCGGTGTGTCAACGGCCGGTTGATGCCGCGCTTTCCTGGACGTCGAGCTGATCAACGCGGTCAGAGGACCTGCAGGGCGGTGCACAGCCAGCGGCCCCGCCGGTGCTCCAGGCGTACCGCCATGGCCCAGCTGCGGCCACCAGGGCCACTCACCACGGCGGCTGCCTCCACGGCTGCCTCGCGAGGTTCGCAGACCCGCAGCCGGGTGAGCCGCAGTGCCGGCCGGGTCGCCCGACGCCGCGCCGGCCCGGCCCGCCCGCTGGCCCGAGCGAGTTCGGTGAGCAGGTCGGTCGCCCGGCCCGGGTCGAGCAGAGGGCGTACCTGTGCCGGCGAGCGGTAGCCGTTGACCACCTCAAGGCAGGTGCCGACGAAGCGGTGCGCGGCCCGGGTGGCCTCGGGCGCCGTCGTCGGGGGCAGGGGAGTGCCCGGCTGGTTGGCCGGATGCGCGGGCGTACGGCGTGGGGCCGTGCGGCGCACCGCGGGCCGGACGGGATCCGGTCGTGTCGAGGCGAAGAGGTCGAGGGCGAGCTGACCGTGGGTCGGCCCCGGCCAGTACGTCTCGTCCTGGTACGGCGGGTCGATGGGCGGGACGGGACGCAGGCGCACGGGTGGTCGGGAGACTCCGGGTCGCCGCTCGCTCATCGCTGCCTCCCGTGATCTTGCGTTTGCCTTCGTTTGCCTCCGACTAACTAGATTCTCGGACATGGAGTGGCCCCGGTCAATGGCGCCTGCGGCGAATGGGCCGCGCATCTGCATGATCGACTCGGGTTCGCGGAGGTGGTGGTATCCGGGCCGATCGAACGGCGCGACATCGGTGATCTGGAGTGGATCACCGAGCGGAGGGCCGGGCGTGGCTACTCGGGGTCGCGGTCGACGAGGGGGTTCTCGCGTACCCAGTCGGCGGTCTCGGCGTACTTCTGCGCGATGTACTCCTCCAGTCGGGCCCGCTCGACCCGCCACTGACCGCGCCCACCGACCTTGATCGCCGGCAGCTCCCCGCTGCGGACCATGTGGTAGACCTGCGAGTCCGACACGTTCAGCTCGGCGGCCACGTCGGAGAGCAGCAGGAACCTCGGCTCCACAGGAACTCCCGGGGTTGACGTCGTTTGCCTCAGTTTGCCACCGACAGGGCTCACCACCCAACATCGCCGCGGCCATCGGTGGCGGACACACCGGCGGGAAACTTCCACCGGCCGGAGGCGAGGTGTATGACGGTCACGGCGTGCGGCATGATCTGCGCCCGTGCCGGCTACCGCCGGCACGGAATCGAGCGGGGAGACGACCGGTGACCGACGAGCTTGTCCGGGTGTACGTGCCGGCGACCGTACCCATGCTGGCCCGCCTGCGCGAGGAGGGGCTGACCGCCGACACCGCGCACGCGGTGACGCCCGCGCTGCGCGAGTGGTACGCCGAGGGCGACGAGGAGGAGTTGGAGTACGTCGCGTTCACCCGGGCCGCCCAGGACGCGCTGCACCTGCTCCGGGAGGATCCGGCCGCGCCACGCCGCCGCGTGGTCGTCTCGGTCGATCTGTCGCCCGCCGCGCTCGGTCGTGGCGACGGCGAGCTGGGCTCCAGCCTGGTGACGTTGACCGACACCGTGCCGGTGGGGGCTGTCGCGGCGATCCACGTGGACGGCACGGACGCCGTCGAAGAGGTCGCCGCAGCGGCCGACGTGGTGACCGAGGCCGCCGCCGGTGACCCGGACGCGCAGTTCACCGTCGACGGCGCCGAGGATCACGAGCTTGAGTGGTACGACGTGACGGAGTTGGACATCCTGCTGCGCGCCGCCGGCTGAGCAGCCGCACGCGTCTCAGCGGGCCGGGTCGGCGTCCGCCTCCCGGACCGCCGTGTCCGGCTCGTCCTCGTCGACGTCGCCGGTGGCGCTCGCGGTGGTCGCCGGCCCGGTGCCGGGTCGGCCGGTCGAGGCCGGCTCGTCGTCGATCTGTGCTGGGCCGAGCGTTCGGCCGAACGCCACGAGCGCGGCCAGCGCCCCCACGAACAGCACCCAGATGCCGTTGTCCACCCGCGAGGTGCCCAGCGACGTCTGCGCCACCGCGTCCGCCTCGCTGAGCGCGCTGGCCAGGTCCAGCAGTGAGCGGCCGCCGATCCGGATGATCACTTCGGCGAGCAGCAGGAGCAGGCCCGGTCCGGCGCCCGCGAGCAGGTACGCCGGCCAGCGCAGCGCGCGTGTCTGCGGATCACGCCGCAGGGCTCGACGCCGCGCCCAGGTGAGGTAACCGAAGGCGAGTAGTCCGGCGACCAGGCCGCCGAGGAGCGACTCGGTGCGGGACACCCACTTGGCCGCGCCGACGAGCGACTGCTGGGTGTCGCCCGCGCCGAAGAGGTCGAACAGCGGGTCCCGGGCACGGCTGAACGCCACTACGAAGACCAGCGTGCCCAGCGCGGCGCTCACCACCGCACCGACCGCCGGGGCGGTCCGGGCGCCCGCGATCGCCCCGCCGATGATCGCGGCGGCCGCGGTGGTGCCGGCGATCACGTTCGTGGTCGAGGTGTCGAAGTAGGTGAGGTTGATCGCCACCGCGGCGAGCAGCCCGACCACCATCCCGGCCCCGATCGCGCCGACGAAACGCAGCGTGGTCCCGTCGCCGTACCGGCGGGACAGCAGGTTGCCGAAGGCCAGCGCGGTGGCCGCGCCGGCCACGAGCGCGGCCGAGATCACGCCGGGCAGGGCGAACGCGGACAGGCTTATCGCGGTGATGCCGGCCGCCGCCGAGGTGATGGCCTGCCGGGTCGACCAGAGCATGGCGGCCAGCCAGCCGAGCGCCAGCAGCGCGAGGACCGCCGCTCCGGGCGCCGGGAGGGACCGGCCGGTCGGGCTGGTCGCGTCGACCGCCGGCTGGTCCGACTCCGCGGCTGAGTCGCGGCCGGGCTGCTTGGTCATCGTCTCCCCTTCGAGGCGCCAGGTCACCGACCATTCAGGGTACGCGGACCCCCACGCCCCGCAGAGAACGAGCCACACCCCCCGGGGTACGCCGGCCCGCCACAGCCGACCATTGGGACCAGTCGAGCCATCAGGACAAGTCGAGCGCCGTCGAACGCCCCAGGGGTAGGGCACGGCTGCAGCTCCGCAGGACGGGCGGCGCGTCGAGTTCGCAGGATGGGCAGCGCGTCAAGGCGTACCCCAGGGCTCGTCAAGGCGTACCCCAGGGCGCGTCAAGGCGTACCCCCGAAGAACAGCGACGGGCGCGCGGACGGCAACCAACGTCGGGGCTGGGGCGAGCGTCCCCGGCGGAGGGATCAAGCCTGACCGCCCGGAGCCGGGGACGGTCGCCCCAGCCCCACCACGGCGAGCCGCACGGCGAGCCGCACAGCGAGCCGCGACCGGTAAGGAGAGAAGGGCCAGTCGGTCCTGAGCCAGGCAGTGACGGCGGCGGCAGGGCCAGCACCGACGCGTGAAACAATCGCGGGAGGTCCCGCCGCTGCTCGGCTACCCCGCGCGGCGTCCGGTGTCCGACTATCCGGTCGGTGCCCGCGGGTCCGGTTTCGCCACCGCTGTCGAGATCGCCAGGAGCCTTGATGGATGCCGTGTTCTCCGTTCCCGAGCCGCGCAACGAGCCGGTCCGCAACTACGAGCCGGGCAGCGCAGACCGGGAGCGGCTGCGGCGGCGGCTGACCGAGCTGGCCGCCGAGCGCATCGACCTGCCGATGACCATCGGCGGGCAGCAGCGGATGGCGGCGGGCGACCCGATCAACGTGGTGCAGCCGCACAAGCACGCGCACGTGCTGGGCGTGACCGCGCACGCCTCGCACGACGACGCCCGAGCCGCGATCAAGGCGGCCAAGGACGCCGCGCCGATGTGGCGGGCGCTGCCGTTCGAGGAGCGCGCCGCGATCTTCCTGCGCGCCGCCGAACTGCTCGCCGGCCCGTGGCGGGACACCCTCAACGCCGCCACCATGCTCGGCCAGTCGAAGACCGCGATCCAGGCGGAGATCGACTCGGCCTGCGAGTTCATCGACTTCCTGCGCTTCAACGTGCACTTCGCACGGCGTCTGCTCGAGGAGCAGCCGGCGTCGTCGCCCGGCGTGTGGAACCGCTTCGACCACCGGCCCCTGGAGGGCTTCGTCTACGCGGTCACCCCGTTCAACTTCACCGCCATCGCCGGCAACCTGCCTTCCGCGCCGGCGCTGCTGGGTAACACCGTGATCTGGAAGCCGGGCCCGACCCAGCAGTTCGCCGCACACTTCACCATGCGGCTCTTCGAGGCCGCCGGCCTGCCGCCCGGCGTGATCAACATGGTGACCGGCCGGGGCGAGGAGGTGTCCGATGTCGTGCTCGCCGACCCGGACCTGGCCGGTATCCACTTCACCGGTTCGACGAAGGTGTTCCAGCACCTGTGGAAGACCGTCGGCGACAACATCGCGCGCTACCGGGGCTACCCGCGGTTGGTCGGCGAGACCGGCGGCAAGGACTTCGTGGTCGCGCACACCAGCGCCGACGTGGACGCCCTGCACACCGCGCTGATCCGCGGCGCGTACGAGTACCAGGGTCAGAAGTGCTCGGCCGCCTCGCGGGCGTACGTGCCGCGCTCGATCTGGGAAGGTGGCCTGCGTGACCGTCTGGCCGCGACCGCCGACTCGCTGACCTACGGCGACGTGGCCGACTTCGGCAACTTCGGTGGCGCGGTGATCGACGACAAGGCGTTCGCCCGGCACACTGCGGCGCTGGAGCTGATCAACGGTGACGACAGCTGCCGGGTGCTGGCCGGTGGCACGGCGGACGACTCGGTCGGCTACTTCGTCCGGCCGACGCTCTTCGAGTGCTCCGACGCCGCGCACGAGACGTTCACCACCGAGTACTTCGGGCCGATCCTCGGCGTCCACGTGTTCGACGACGCCCGCTTCGACGAGGTGGTCGCGCAGGCCGAGTCGATCGCCCCGTACGCGCTGACCGGGTCGGTGTTCGCCACCGACCGCCGGGTCGTCGACGCGGTCGGCGAGCGCATGCGGTACGCGGCCGGCAACTTCTACATCAACGACAAGCCGACCGGCGCGGTCGTCGGGCAGCAGCCCTTCGGTGGGGCCCGCGCCAGCGGTACCAACGACAAGGCGGGCTCCTGGCTCAACCTGGTGCGCTGGGTGTCGCCGCGCACGATCAAGGAGACCTTCGTGCCGCCGACCGACCACACGTACCCCCACATGGGCTGAAAGGAAGGGCCCCTTGTTAACGCCTGGTGCATAACAAGGGGCCCTTCCTTTCACCGGCGGTCCATCGATAGTCCTCTATGGACAGTCTGTCGCCGACAGTGCACTTAGGAAGTCCTTCTTGGGTGGCAAACCGCCAAATCCTGGACGCCGGCAGCGCAAAGTGGCAGCGTAACGGGCATGGCGGAATCCGGAGTCAACCCCACGGCGGCGGCCCTTCTCGGGCTGCTCCACGAGGGTCCCATGACAGGCGGCCAGTTGATGGCCGCCGCAGAGCGCCGGCTGGCGCCCTACTGGTCGATGACCCGTAGTCAGGTCTACCGCGAGTTGCCGGTCCTGGCCGAGCGGGGCTACGTACGGCTCGGCAAGCCGGGCCCCCGAATGAGCCAGCCGTACGCGCTCACCGCCAGCGGGAAACGGACGTTCTCCCGTTGGCTGGCGGAGAACCCGGGGCGGGACACCATCCGCAACCCGATCGCGCTCCGGATGGCCTTCGGCAACCTCCACTCGTCCAGCCAGCTCAAGAGCCTGTACGCCTCGGCCAACGAATACCACACCGAGGCCCTCGCCCAGGTCCGGGAGCAGGTCAAGAACGCCAAACGGGACGGCGAGACGTACGACGCCAGCGCGCTGGAGTTCGCCGTCGCCTACCACCGGGCGGCCCTGTCCTGGCTGAAGTCCGCCCCCGCCGGGTGACCGTCGGCGGTTTCACGGACACGGAACGGGCTACGGCTTCCGGAACGCGGAGTTTATTTGGCGCGGACCTGCGGGGCTCGCAAGCTCACTCCTCGTCCGCGCGGAGTTTATTTGGCGCGGACCTGCGGGGCTCGCAAGCTCACTCCTCGTCCGCGCAGTACGCTTGTCTGTCGTGACCGCTGCCGATTACGCCGAACAGCTCAAGGAACTCGACGCGACCCTGCGCAACATCGAGGCCGTCCTCAATCTGGACCGGCTGCACGAGGACAAGGCCCGCCTGGAGCAGGAGGCGTCCGCCCCCGACCTGTGGGACGACCAGGCCAAGGCTCAGCAGGTGACCTCGCAGCTGTCGTACGTCAACGGCGAGATCAGCAAGCTGGGCAGTCTGCGCTCCCAGCTCGACGACGCCCGGGTGCTGCTGGAGTTGGCCGAGGCCGAGTCCGACCCCGGTGTGCTGACCGAGGTCGAGGCGGAGATCACCGGGCTGACCAAATCCATCCAGGAGATGGAGGTCCGCACCCTGCTCTCCGGCGAGTACGACTCCCGGGAGGCGCTGGTGGCCATCCGGGCCGGCGCGGGCGGTGTGGACGCGGCGGACTTCGCCGAGATGCTGCTGCGGATGTACCTGCGCTGGGCCGAGCGGCACGGCTACCCGACGGAGGTCTACGAGACCTCGTACGCCGAGGAGGCGGGCCTGAAGTCGGCCACCTTCGCCGTCAAGGTGCCCTACGCCTACGGCACGCTCAGCGTCGAGTCGGGCACCCACCGGCTGGTCCGGATCAGCCCGTTCGACAACCAGGGCCGCCGGCAGACCAGCTTCGCGGGCGTCGAGGTGCTGCCGGTCACCGAGCAGACCGACCACATCGACATCCCGGAGAACGAGGTCCGGACCGACGTCTACCGCTCCTCGGGCCCCGGTGGGCAGAGCGTCAACACCACCGACTCGGCGGTCCGACTCACCCACATCCCCACCGGCATCGTGGTGACCTGCCAGAACGAGAAGTCCCAGCTGCAGAACAAGGCCTCCGCGCTGCGGGTCCTCCAGGCACGGCTGCTGGAGCGCAAGCGCCAGGAGGAACAGGCCAAGCTGGAGGGCCTCAAGGAGAACGCCGCCGGCTCGTGGGGCGACCAGATGCGCTCGTACGTCCTGCACCCGTATCAGATGGTGAAGGATCTCCGAACCGAGCAGGAGACCGGCAATCCGAGCGCCGTCTTCGATGGCGAGCTGGACGGTTTCATCGAGGCCGGTATCCGTTGGCGTAAGCAGCGGCAGCTCGCCAGCGACAGTGCGTAACGATGCGTGGGCGGAGCGCGTCATCGATCTCCAGGTGAGAGCCTGATTCGACGACGCGCGCCCCAACTGCGGGGCGTGGGGCTTGGCTCAGTTGTTACACCGCGTAGACTCACCACCCGTGATTCAGCTTGAGCAAGTGACGAAGACGTACCCGAAGGCGTCCCGGCCTTCGCTCGACAACGTGTCCGTCTCGATCGAGAAGGGCGAGTTCGTCTTCTTCATCGGTCCATCCGGCTCCGGCAAGTCCACCATCATCAAGATGCTGCTGCACGAGGTGACCCCCAACAAGGGACGCGTCATCGTCAACAGCAAGGACGTCACGTCGATGCGCTCCTGGAAGCGACCCCACTTCCGGCGTTCGATCGGCTGCGTCTTCCAGGACTTCCGGCTGCTGCCGAACCGCACCGCCTACGAGAACGTGGCGTTCGCTCTCGAGGTGATCGGCAAGACCAAGGCGGTCGCCCGCCGGGTCGTGCCGGAGGTGCTGGAGCTGGTCGGGCTCGGTGGCAAGGAGCATCGCTATCCGCACGAGCTCTCCGGTGGTGAGCAGCAGCGGGTCGCCGTCGCCCGGGCGTTCGTGAACCGTCCGCTGATCCTGCTGGCGGACGAGCCGACCGGAAACCTGGACCCGGACACCTCGATCGAGATCATGCGTCTGCTGGACCGGATCAACCGCACCGGCACGACCGTCGTGATGGTCACGCACGACTCCAACATCGTGAACCAGATGCGCCGCCGCGTCATCGAGATCGAGAGCGGCCGCATCGTGCGTGACCAGGCCCGCGGCGTCTACGGGTGAGCCGGCGCTTCACCCCTTTCGCAGCCTGACGACGAACACCTCATGCCGGAGACCCGGAGGAAATCCCGATGCGCGTGAAATACGTCCTGTCCGAGGTACTGGTCGGACTGTGGCGCAACGTGACCATGACCGTCGCGATGATCATCACGATGGCGGTCTCGCTGACCATGCTCGGTGCCAGCGGTCTGATGTACCGCCAGGTTGACGACATGAAGGACCTCTACTACAAGAACATCGAGGTCTCGATCTTCCTGACCCAGGAGGTGAGCGAGCAGCAGCGCACCGACCTGAACGACAAGCTGAAGAACGACCCCCTGGTCAAGGACGTCATCTACGTCAACAAGGACGAGGCGTACAAGAAGTTCCAGGAGATGTACCAGGACGCGCCGGACCTGGTGAACGCGGTCAAGCCGGATCAGCTTCCGGAGTCGTTCCGGCTCAAGCTGAAGAACCCGGAGCAGTACAAGAACATCTACGACCAGTACAAGGAGACCGAGGGCGTCGACGAGATCGTCGACCAGAGCCGGCTCCTGGACAAGATCTTCGACGTGCTCACCGCGATCCAGAACATCGCCCTGGCCGCCGCGGTCGTGATGGCGATCGCCGCGCTGCTCCTGGTGGCCAACACCATCCAGGTCGCCGCGTACAGCAAGCGGCGCGAGGTGGCGGTCATGAAGCTGGTCGGCGCGTCCAACTGGTTCATCCAGGCGCCGTTCGTGTTGGAGGCCGTGGTAGCCGGTCTGATCGGCGCACTGCTCGGTCTGGTGGCGCTGGTGGCAGCGAAATATCTGCTCTTCGACGGGTCACTCAAGGCGTTGCAGGGTCTGCTGTCGCCGATCAGCTGGGGCGACATCCTGGTCATCTTCCCGCTGATGGCCTTCGTCGGTGGCCTGGTCAGCGCCGCCACCGCCTGGATCACCCTGCGCTTCTACCTGCGGGTCTAGGTCCTGTTTCACAAGAACTGGTCGGCCTGCGGCGGGCCCGGACGACGACCGGCGGCGTTGCGGGGGGGGGGGGGGGGGGAAGACCCCAAACGCAGCCCCACCCCCCGC
>NZ_JBFAMS010000035.1:0-24169 GCF_040656575.1 Micromonospora sp. NPDC049801
AACACCCCGTCGGGGCGTCCGCTGGGCCGCGCCCCCCCACCACACACAAAACCCCCCCGCGCGGGGCGGCGGGGGGGGGGGGGGCGGGGGGGCCCCCCCCCCCCCCCCCCCACCGCCGTGATCACTTCGGCCAGCTGCTCTCGATGCCCTGGAGCACCGGGGCGGTCGGCTTGCCGTTCAGCCAGTCGATCATGCCCTTCCAGAACGTCCCCGCGCCGACGGCGGCCGGCATCAGGTCGGATCCGTCGAAGCGGAAGGTGCCCGTCTTGTCCTGCAGGATCTGGACGGACAGCTTGTCGATCGGGCTGGCCACGTTGGCGATGTCCAGCTTGTTGTTCGCCGTGACCCAGTTGCCGAGCTTCGCGCGGCTGTTCACGTACTCGCCGGAGGCGAGGTAGGTCTGCACCGCCTGCACCTCGGGACGGTCGGCGTACGCGACGACGAACTCGCCAGCGCCCAGGACCGGCTTGCCCTTGGCCGGGTCGATGGTCGGGAAGTAGAACGCGAACGCGTCCCCGTTCTCGTCCACCTTGGTGCCCTCGGGGAACTGGTTGGCGTAGAACGACGCCTGCCGGTGCATCGCGCACTTGCCGGTGGTCACCGGCAGACCCGCCTCCTGGAAGGCGGTGGTGGTGATGCTCTTGACGCCGCCGAAGCCGCCGTTGACGTACTTCTCGTTCTTGAGGATGCTGCCGGCGCGGTCGACCGCGTCGACGATCCTCGGGTCGTTGAACGGGATGGCGTGGGTGGTCCACTGGTCGTAGACCTCGGGGCCCTGCGTCCGCAGGATCACGTCCTCGATCCAGTCGGTGGCCGGCCAGCCGGTGGCGTCACCGGACTCGACGCCCACGCACCACGGCTTCATGCCGCTGGCGGCGATCTTGTCGCTCAGCGCGATGAGCTGGTCCCAGGTGGTCGGAACCTCCCAGCCCTTCTCCTTGAAGGTCTTGGGGGAGTACCAGACGAAGGACTTGACGTTCGCGCCGAGCGGCACGCCGTAGAGCGTTCCGTTGACGGTGCCGTACTTCAGCCAGTCGGCCGGCATGTTCTGCTCGGCCATGGTCTTGGTGTCGGCGCCGAGGGACTTCAGCTTGCCGGCGTCCGCGAACCGCTTCACGAGGCCCGGCTGGGGCACGAACGCGATGTCGGGGGCGTTACCGCCGTCGACCCGGACGGGGAGCTGCGCCTCGAACTCGCCGCTGCCCTCGTAGGCGATCTCGATGCCGGTGCAGTCGGTGAACTGCGACCAGGAACGCTCGAGCAGGTCGGCCTCGGCGTCACGGATGGACGCGTAGATCGAGACCTTCTTGCCGTCGTTGCCCTGATACTTCTCGTACGGGGCACATTCGGCGGAACCCGCCTTGTCGCTCTTCTTGTCATTGCCGGTACCGCAAGCGGTGGCGCTGAACGCCAGCCCGAGTACACCGGCGATCACGAAGGCCTGGCGTGGTCTGGTAAAGACCGCCATGCCGTCCTCCTTCCTAGCCGGCGTGGTCTCCGCTGGTGACCCGCGCCGGTCCGATTGGGCGTGCACACATGTAAGCGCTTGCATCAGGTCTGGTCCACCCCCAGTCAGACACGAGCGAGTAACAATCCCGAAACCTCGTGTCCGCCGGCTGGGCGCGTTCCCGGGCGCAGATCCGGCCTCTTCCGGAGACTGGCGATTTCTGTCAGGCTGGAGGCACCTCATCGAAGGTTTTGCACATAGGAGGAGCTGGATGCGTAAGCGGTGGATCAGCCTGCTGGTGACCGGCCTGCTCGTCGGAGGGGCCGTCGCGCCGGCGAGCCCGGCCCTGGCCGCGCCGAGCTTCAAGGTGCCGTTCCCGTGCGGTCAAGCCTGGTCGGGACAGACCCGGTCGGACCACAGCCCGGCGTACGCCGTGGACTTCAATCGCACCGACGACCTGGGCGACCCGGTGGTGGCGAGCGCGCCCGGCACGGTCGACCGGGTCACCGACCTCGGCGGCACCAGTTACGGCAAGTACGTCCGGATCGACCACGGTGGCGGTTACACGACCTACTACGCCCACCTCAACGGCTTCAACGTCTCGGTCGGGCAGACTGTCGGGTACGGCAAGGTGATCGGCTGGGTCGGCAGCACCGGCGGGTCCACCGGCCCGCACCTGCACTACGAGCAGCGCCTCAACGGCAACGACGTGCAGGTCCGGTTCAACGGCGCCCTCGGCCTGTACTGGGGGACCAAGACCTACACCAGCGACAACGGTTGCTCGTCGGGCAGCGGTAACGGCACGGTCGACACCAGTGGCACGCCGCTGACCGTCCGCTCCGGCCCCGGCACCGGGTACGCCTCGGTGGGCACCGTCGCCGACGGCACCCGGGTGACCATCTCCTGCCAGACCAGCGGCACCACCGTCACCGGTACCTACGGCACCAGCTCGATCTGGGACCGCATCGGTAGCGGCCGCTACATCGCCGACGCGTACGTCTACACCGGTTACGACGGATACATCCCGAACGTGCCCCGCTGCTGACCTCTGGTGGTCTCCGGCGGGGTGACCCGCCGGAGACCGGTCGGGCGGTCAGGCGTTGAGCCGCCAGATCGACAGATTCAGCGCGGCGGCGAAGGTGACCCACGCCCAGTACGGCAGCAGCAGCGCGGCCGCGACCCGGGACACCCGGGCGAAGAGCACCACGGTGAGGCCGATCGCCAGCCACATCACCACGATCTCGGCGAACGCCAGCCCGTACCGACCCGCGCCGAAGAACAGCGGCGTCCAGATGGCGTTGAGCACGAGTTGGGCGGACCAGGCCCACAGGGCGGGGGAGAAGCCGACCCGACGCCAGACCAGCCAACCGGCGACCGCGATCAGCGCGTAGAGGACCGTCCAGACCGGGCCGAAGAGCCACGACGGCGGCGCCCAGTCCGGCTGGCGCAGGCTCGCGTACTCGTCGGTGGTGCCCCGCACACCGAGCCCGCCGATCGCGGCCGCGACGAAGACCGCCGCCGCGAAGGCGGCGAGCGCCCAGCGCGACCGCCGACCGGAGGTCGGCCCTGCCTCGCGAGATATCTCCATCATCGAGATGTTTCCGCCCGGCGTCCGGTCAAACCCCAAAAAAGCGCCGGGGCCGCTGCGGCCGGTGCTTCTGTCGGGAGGACGAAGCTCCGGTCGCGGCGACCCCGACGGGTCCCGGTGTTCGTGAGGATGTGGTTATGGGGTACGAGCGTCAATTGAAGATGCTGACACCACCCGGGCCGACGAGCAGCCCGACGACGATGAGGACGATGCCCCACAGGATCTGCCGGCGGAACAGCGCGAGGATGCCGGCGACCACGAGTACGACTGCGAGAATCCAGAGAATCAGCTCCATGACCTCTGAATACCCGACCCTCCGATCGGGGAAACCTGCTCCGTGTCGAGTTGATCCCCAACATGAAAGACGCTGTACGCCTGCTTGATCACCGGGTGCGCCACGTTGCGGACGAGTACCCCGCCCGGGGTCATGCCGCGCTCGGTTCCGGCGTGCGCGTGCCCGTGCAGGGCCAGGGCGGTCGGCGCCGAGTCGATCGCCTGCCCCAACTGGTACGACCCCAGGAACGGGTAGATCTCCAGCGGCTCGCCGACCAGCGTGTCCGGGACCGGGGCGTAGTGCGTGAGCGCGACCAGCATGTCGCACTCCAGCGAGCGCAGGGCCTCTCCCAGGCGGTCCGCGCTCTCGTTGGTGGTCCGGACGAACGCCTTCATCTCCGGCTCGCCGAAGTCGCTCGCGCACCGGCCGGCGAAACCCCCGCCGAAGCCCTTGACCCCCGCGATGCCGAGCCGACCGCCCGCACAGTCCAGGACGACGCCGTTGCCCTCCAGTACGGTGATGCCCGCGTCCTCGAGCACCTTCACCACCTGCGGCACCTGATCACACTGGTGGTCGTGGTTGCCCAGCACGGTGACCACCGGTACGGCGAGCCCACCGAACTCCTGCGCGACGCAGCGCGCCTCGGCCTCGGTGCCGTGCCGGGTCAGGTCGCCGGCCAGCAGCAGCACGTCGGCGCACTCCGGCAGCTCCTCCAGCGCCGGGCGGAACCGGCCGACCACGTCCTCGTCCAGATGCACGTCGCCCACGGCGGCGATCCGGATCACCATGAAACCTCCCTCAGGGCAGTTGCTCGATCTCCGTGGGCGCCTGGACGCGGATCACCCCGATGTCGCTGGTGATCGGCACGTCCGGGAAACGCTCCGCCACGAGACGCAGGATCTCCTCCCGCCGGTGCGGGCTCTCCACCTCGCCGTAAAGCACCAGGACGTCATCGCGTCGGATGACGGTGATCCCCTGTTCGGCGACGGCCGGATCCTCGGTGAGCGACCGTTGGATCTCCGCTTCGACGTACTCGTCGGGTGGCGCCGCGCCACCGGCCTGATCGTTCGTCACGGTGTCTCCTCTCCTGCCGGGGTGCCGGGCTCCGGCACCACCTCCAGCCGGTCCAGCAACACCAGGAACGCCTCGGCGTACGGCGAGTGCTGCGTCTCCTTGCGTACCCGTTCCCAGTCGATCTGCTCCCGTAGCGACCGGGCCAGCGGCAGGCCGCGGGCGAAGTCGCAGTAGTGCTGCGAGAAGCTGAGCAGCTTGTGCACCATGAGCTGGGTGGCGGACAGGACCGGCATGTGGATGGCGTCCACCGGCCGTACGACGGTGTCGGCGAACGTCTCCTCGGTCACCGGCGTCTCGATGGGCCGGTGGATCAGGTCCACCATCCGCTCCTCGTCGAAGACCTTGACGAGCCAGTCCTCCGGCGGTCGCTCGGCGCGGAAGCCGGCGGCGACCAGCGCCTCCAGCGACCGTTCGACGTCGGCCTCGCGAATGAGGAAGTCGACGTCGTGGTCGCTGGAGTGGCCGCCGTGGGCATAGACGGCGAAGCTGCCGCCCAGGGCGAACGGGATCTCGGACTGCTTGAGCACGGCGGCGACCTTCTTCAGGGTGTGCACCAGACTCTCGTCCCCGCGCTCAGCCATCTGGATCTCCCGTCGGTCGTGTCGTGGTGGACAGGCGGTTGGATTCGAACTCCCGTACCCGGCATTCCGGTCGCCCACACCTGCTCTGGTCGCGGGCGGGTGCCAACCGGAGCAAACGGGAACAAAGATCGCAGGAGGCGGGCATCGGTCGGATAACCTGTCGAGGGTGGCCAGACCATCGGGGACGCGACGCCGCAAGGCCCGGTTGCGCACCGTCGCTCTGATCGGCATCGACGGCTCGGGCAAGACCACTCAGGCACACCGACTGGCGGACGCGCTCAACGCGGCCGGCCGCCCCGCGACGTACCGCCGCAACGCCAGCGGGCGTCGCTGGCTCGGGCGGCTCGCCCACCGTCTCGGCCTACCGGACGCGCAACGCCTCGTCGGGCGCGACGGCGTCCTCGCGGTGGAGTCCGTACTGCGCTGGCTGGCCATCGCCGCGGCCCTGCTCGGTTGCCTGTTCACTGGTCGGACGGCCGTCATGGACCGCTACTCGGCCTGCCAGTACGCCAGCATCCGCGCCCACGGCGGGCACCGCTGGGAACGACTGGCGCGGGCCGGCTACCGGCTGTTCCCGACGCCGCAGGTGACCTTCCTGCTCGCCGTCGACCCGGCGGAGGCCTACCGGCGCATCGAGGAGCGCGGCACCGACCACGAGTCGATGGGCTGGTTGACCGCGGCGGACACCGCCTACCGGACCCTGCCCGAGTACCCGAGCTTCGTACTCGTCGACGCGGGCCGGCCCGCCGAGGAGGTGACCGAGCAGATCCAGGCCCACCTGTCGTCCTGGCTGCCGTCGGACATCCGACCCGACCCGGCGCGGCCGTCGACCGGGACGCCACCGACACCGGATCAGGCCGGGCCCGGCGACGTGCCGCTGCTGGTTCAGGCGCGTCCGTAGACCGGAACGGTGGCCCCGCTGGTCGGCGCCGAGTCCGCCGAGGCGAGGAAACGGATCACCGGCGCGATCTCGGCCGGGCTGACCCACCGCGCGTGGTCGGCGTCGGGCTGCGCGGCCCGGTTCGTCGGGGTGTCGATGACGCTGGGCAGCACGGTGTTGCAGCGGACCCCGCGCGAGCGGTACTCCACCGCGACGGCGTTGGCGAAGGCCAGCACCGCGGCCTTGGCCGTGACGTAACCGGCCGCCCCGGCGAACGGGCTGACCGCCGCGCGGGCGGAGACGCACACCACCGCGCCGCCTCCGGCCGCCACCAGGTGCGGCAGCGCGGCCTGCGTGACCAGGTACGTGGGGCGCAGGTTGACGGTGAGCATCCGCTCGAACTCCTCGACCGGTGTCTCGTGCACCAGGCCGCCGCTCGCGTACCCGCCGACCAGGTTCACCACCGCCCGCAGCGGCGCCGCCGGATCGGCCGCGGCGGCCTCGACCACCCGCGCCACGTCCGCCGGCTCGGTCAGGTCCGCGCCGAGCGAGACCAGCCCGTCCGCCGCCGGCTCCGACCCGGCGGGCCCACCCCTTCGTGGTACGACCACCCGCCAGCCCGCCTCGACAAAGGAGGCAACGACCGCGCCGCCCAACCCGCCGCCCCCACCGGTCACCACCACACTCCGCCCCACCATCCCCAAACGCTAACCCCCACCCCGCCCCGGGTGGTGTGTCTGCTGAGAGCAGAGGGGGTGGGTTTTTCGGGGTGGGGCGGCGCAGGATCGGGGCATGGCGCGGATTCTGGTTCTTGGGGGTACCCGGTTTCTTGGTCGGGCGGTGGCTCGGCTCGCCGTCGCGCGGGGGCATGAGGTGACCTGCGCGGCGCGGGGCGTGTCCGGCGCCGTACCGGAGGGGGCGCGGTTCGTGTCGGTGGACCGCGACGACCCGGCGGCGCTGACGCCGCTCGCCGGTCAGGGTTTCGACGCCGTGGTGGACGTGACGCGCCAGATCAGCCACGCCCGGTACGCGCTCGCCGCGCTGGCCGACCACGTCGGTCACTGGTCGTTCGTGTCGACGATGTCGGTGTACGCGGACAACACGACCCCGGGTCTCTCCGCGGCGAACGCGCCGGTGTTGCCGCCTCCGCCGTCGGACGTGGACGGACCGGGCCCGGACTTCCGCTGGTACGGCGAGTGCAAGGTCGCCATCGAGCAGCTGGTCCGCGAGCGGATGGGCGTGGACAGGTCGTTCATCTGCCGGGCCGGGCTGATCGTCGGAGCCGAGGATTCGAGTAACCGCTTCCCGTACTGGGTGCGACGGCTGGCCCGTGGCGGCGAAATTCTCGCGCCGGGGGAGCCGACCGACCGGGTGCAGTTCGTGGACGTCGAGGACCTCGCCGGCTGGCTGCTGCACGCCGGCGACACCCGGCTCAGCGGCACGTACGACGGGAACGGGCCGACGATGTCCCGGGCGGAGCTGCTGGCCGGGGTGGCCGCCGGGCTGGGCGTGGAGGATCCCCGTCTCACCTGGGTGGATCAGGACTTCCTGCGCGAGCACGACGTACGCGAGTGGTGGGGGGAGCGGGCACTGCCCCTGTGGGTACGGCTGCCGGAGTTCGCCGGCCTGATGGACCGGGACGTCTCCGCGGCGCTGGCCGCCGGGTTGGTCGTCCGTCCGCTCGCCGACACCGTTCGGGTGACGGCCGCCTGGATGAGGGCCGACCCGGGTGACGTACCGCAGGGTGGACTCGACCCGGCGGATGAGGCGGCGGTCCTGGGTGCGTGGCACGCTGTGCGAATGGCGTGATCCGGATCGTCGACACTTTCCCACCACGTACGGTGATGGTTGACGCTCACGCTTGGTGAAAGTAAGTTTCACCCGTGGCGAAGAGTCCGAAGATTTCTGCGAGTCACGAGCCTGGTGGACTGATCGTCCACATCAGCGGGCTCCTGCCGTCGCTGTCGCCCGCCGAGCAGCGGGTCGCCCGACTTGTCGTGTCCGACCCGGCCGCCGCCGCGCGGAGGACCATCACCGACCTCGCCACCGCAGCGGAGACATCGGAGGCGACCGTCATCCGGTTCTGCCGGTCGGTCGGGATGGACGGCTACCCGCAACTGCGCATCCGGCTCGCCGCCGAGGCCGCCCGTCGCGTCGAACCTCCGGACGCCCGGGTCGTCGGTGGTGACATCCCGCCCGGCGCGGATCTCGCCCAGATCATCGCCACCATCGCGTTCAACGACGCACGAGCTGTCGAGGAGACCGCCGAACAGCTCGACCCGGCCGTCTGCGAGCAGGTCGTCGAGGCGATCGCCGGCGCTGGCCGGATCGACATCTACGGCGCCGGGGCCAGTGGGTTCGTCGCCTCGGACTTCCAGCAGAAGCTGCACCGCATCGGCCGGATCGCCTTCTACTTCCCGGACGTGCACACCGCGCTGACCTCGGCCGCCCTGCTCGGTCGCGGCGACGTGGCGATCGGCATCTCGCACACCGGCACCACCTCGGACGTGATCGAGGTGCTGGAACAGGCCCGGACGCGTGGCGCGAGCACCGTGGCGCTGACCAACTTCCCGCGCTCGCCGATCACCGAGGTCGCCGACTTCGTCCTGACCACCGCGGCCCGCGAGACGACCTACCGCTCGGGTGCCACGGCCAGCCGTCTGGCGCAGCTCACCGTCGTCGACTGCCTCTTCGTCGGGGTGGCCGCCCGCAACCGGTCCCGGGCCCGCAAGGCCCTCGAGGCGACCGCCGAGGCGGTCCAGTCGCACCGGGTGGGCGCGAGCCGGAGGCGGGGATGACGCCCGGCTCGGTCGAGCCGGACAAGGACAAGGCAGCACCACCCACCCGCCCCACGGTCCGGGTGGCCGCGCCCACCGAACGGCGTAACCCGCTCAGCGTCGACCTCGACCTGATGTCGACCCGGGACGTCCTCACCGTGATCAACGACGCCGACCGACGGGTGCCGGCGGCGGTCGCCGCGGTGCTCGACGAGATCGCCGCGACGGTCGACCTGGCCGTCGCGGCGCTGCGCGGCGGCCACCGGGTGCACTACTTCGGGGCCGGCACCTCCGGCCGGCTGGGCGTGCTCGACGCGGCCGAACTTGCGCCCACCTTCAACTCGCCCCGGGACTGGTTCTGCGCCCACCTCGCCGGCGGCCCGGACGCCATGCTGCGCGCCGTCGAGGACGCCGAAGACGACGACCGGGGCGGCGCGATCGAGGCGGCCGGCTGTGTGCGAGCCGGTGACCTCGTGGTCGGTCTGGCGGCCAGCGGACGCACCCCGTACGTCCTCGGGGCGCTCGCCGCATCCCGCTCCACGGGCGCCTCGACGGTGCTGCTCTGCGCGAATCCGGAGGCGGAGGCCGCTCGGTCGGTCGACGTGTTCATCGGGGTGGACACCGGACCCGAGGTGGTCACCGGGTCGACCCGGATGAAGGCGGGCACGGCGCAGAAGTTGGTGCTGAACGCGTTCTCGACCGCCGTCATGGTGCGCCTGGGGCGGGTCTACTCGAACCTCATGATCGATATGGTTGCCACCAACGCCAAGCTCCGGGGCCGAATGATCTCGATCCTGGTCGAGGCGACCGGGTGTTCCGAGGAGGTCTCCCGGCGGGCCCTCGGCGAGGCCGACGGCGACCTGAAGACGGCGCTCGTCACCCTGGTCTCCGGGGCCGAGGTGACCGCCGCGCGGGCCGCCCTCGCCCGCTCCGCCGACCAGGTACGCGGGGCCCTCGCGCTGCTCGCCTCCTGAGCGCGCCCCACCCGGGAAGCGAACGGGGCTCCGGATTGTTCATCGGGGCGGAGGGTAATAACACCTCGTGGATGAACCGACCGGTCCACCGCTGCGTATCTGGCAGTGACCAGGATCGCAGCGCGGTGGTGACCCGGGTCGCTGTGTCAGCGCGGCGGGCGGTGTTGCCTATGGTGCGGGCAATCGGCGATTCGTCGATCCGCCAACCCGTCCGAGGTGCCCAGCGGCGCGCCACCCGGCGGGTGCTGACAGCAAACATGGACCGTGCTCTCAGCAACTACTCAGGCATTCGTGACACTTTCGACTCACGAAATGGAACACCCGACACGTCTCATCTGTTGTGTAGGTGTCAGCACCGGTGGGCACAGCAGAAGTTACCAGGGCTGACCGGACGTGGGGAATGGCAAGGAACCGGGCAACCGGCGCGAGCGAGGGGACCGTGGGCAACGTGGACAAGAACATTGGCATGCGAACCGACGAGGTCGCCGAGGAGCGTGACCTGGTCGGCGTCTACCTGCACGAGATCTCCCGGACGCCACTGCTGGACGCCGCCAAGGAGGTCGATCTCTCCAAGGCGATCGAGGCGGGCCTCTACGCCGAGCACCTGCTCGGCGAGGATGCCGTTCCCGACGGTGTCGACCGGGCCGACCTGGATCGGCTGGTCGCCGAGGGTGAGCGCGCGAAGGACCTCTTCATCCGCGCCAACCTGCGACTGGTCGTGTCGATCGCGCGTCGTTACGTACGCTCGGGGATGCCCATGCTGGACCTGATCCAGGAGGGCAACACCGGCCTCGTCCGAGCGGTCGAGAAGTTCGACTACGAGCGTGGCTACAAGTTCTCCACCTACGCCACGTGGTGGATCCGCCAGGCCATCAGCCGGGCGATCGCCCAGCAGGAGCGCACCGTCCGGCTGCCGGTGCACCTGGTGGAGGACGTCAACCGGATGCGCAACGTGACCCGGCAACTCACCCGTGAGCTGGGCAGCGACCCGGAGCCGGAGCAGATCGCGGCATCGCTCGGGGTCACCGTCGAGCGGGTCAACGAGCTGCGCCGCTGGTCGCAGGACACGGTTTCGCTGGACACCCCGGTCGGCGACGACGGCGACACCAACCTCGGTGACCTGGTCGCCGACAGCGACGCGCCGTCCCCGGAGGACATCGTCCTGAGCGGCCTCGAGCGGCAGCGCATCGAGGGGCTGCTCAACCACCTCGACGACCGGTCCGCCGGCATCATGCGGGCCCGCTACGGCCTGGAGGACGGCCGCGAGCACTCGCTGACCGAGGTCGCGTCCCGCTTCTCGCTGTCCCGCGAGCGGATCCGGCAGCTCGAGATCCAGGCCCTCGGCCGGCTCCGCGAGCTGGCTCGGGCCGAGGGGCTGCAGGCAGCCTGACCTGGTAGTAATGACGGCTAACGGCCGGCGTCCGATAGGGGGACGCCGGCCGTTCACCGTCTAGCGGACCCTGCCGTACCCGTGGATCGACATCATGTTCATGCCGCGCTTGAGCACGTTGCGACCGGCGCTCGGCGCGTCGATCACCTGCCCGTCGCCCACGTAGAGCGCGACGTGCCCCAGACCGCTGTAGAAGATGAGGTCTCCGGGTCGCAGATCGCCTCGGCCGATGTGTGCGACCGCCCCCCACTGCATCCGCGCGCTGTGTGGCAGCGATCGTCCGGCCGCCCGCCAGGCGGCCAGGGTGAGCCCGGAGCAGTCGTAGCCGCCCGGCCCCTCACCTGCCCAGACGTACGGCTTGCCGATCGCGCCGAAGGCGTAGCGCACCGCCGCGCCGGCATCTCCGGCGATCGCAGGTACGTTTCGGGCCTCGGCCTCGGTCGCCTTGGGCGCGGGCCGCTCGGTGGCCGCCCCGTACGCCTGTCGGCGCAGCTCGTACAACTCGGCCAGGTCCTTCTCGATGCGCGTCTTGCCCGCCGCCAACTCGTGGGCCTGGGCGGCCTGCCGGGCCAGGGTGGCGTCCAGCCGATTCTTCTCGTCGAGCAGTCGCCGCTGGTTGTCGGTGAAGCCGGAGATGCGCTCCTGACGCTGTCGGGTCAGCTGGTCGAGGGTGCCGAGCCGGTCCAGCATGGCGGCGGCGCCGCCGGGCCGGAGCAGCGCGTCGGCGGTACGCAGACCGCCGCTTCGGTACGCGGTGTTGGCGAGTGCGGCGACGTCCGCCCGGCTCTGCTCGGCCTGCTGTTCGAGCGGGCCGATGCGGGCCTGTAATCGGGCCACCGCTGCTTTGTTGACCTTGATGTCCTCGGTGAGCTTGTTGTACGACTCCACGACCCGCTCCAGCTCGGCCGAGGACGTCTCGATCCGGCGGGTCAGGTCGGCGGGGGACGGCTCGGCGTGCGCCGCCGCCGTCGGGGCGATCAGGGCGGCCGACAGGCCGACCAGCGCCACGGTACGCAGCAGGGTTCTCAGGGATGACAAGAGCGAGAGGCTCCTCTCCCACGGCCGCCGACGGGGCTGCTGACGCCCTCGGCGACACCGGCCGGGGTCGTCCGGGTGGACGACACTGGGCCGGACCGGCTCGCCCAACCTAACCCGGGACGGTTGTGCTGCGCAGTTGAAGCAGGGGCGAATGTTGACCAAGTGGCAGGAAGTGCCACTGCGGAACCACAGCGTCAATGGGGCCGCCGACACGGGGGTGAAGGCTTCTGCGGCGCTTTTGCTTGCGATTTTGACCGATATGCGACTTTCGTCGTTCCCGGCGCATGCCGCCGGTTAACAGCGCGCCATACCCGATAAAAGGTGAAATGGATGCTGTTTCGCGACGATGTCGCCCGGACGGGTGAGCCGTCCGCTGCCGTAAATGCCCAGGTGCAGTGGCGGTGCCCCAACACAATGGAGCCCGGGGCCGGGAATCCCGTCATCGGCGGCTCACGCCGGTGGTCACGGGATCCGACCCGACAGACCGCACCCGCGGGAGGATCCGTGAATCGTGAAGGCGCAACGACGCGACCGCAACGAACGGTGCCCAGTGCCAGGTCCACGCTGCTCTACGCGCGACCCGGCATCATCGTCACCGTCGACCGGTTCACCGTCGGACGCACCAGCTACCGCATCCCCGACCTGACCAACCTGCGTACCACCCGAGGGCCGCACGACCGGATCGCCGTCCGGGCCGTCGTGACCACCGCCTCCATGATCGGCGTGGTCGGCCTGCTCCTCGGCTTCAGTGGCGGCCTACAGCGGTTGACCGCCGGGGCGTACCTCATCCTCGGAGCGGTCCTTCTGCTGCCGGCCACCCTCGCCCTCGTCGGTGACCGCTGGCGGCCACCGCCGTACGAGCTGTGGGGATGGCACCGGGGCGCGGAGGTGCTGCTCTTCAGCGCCGACGACGAGCGGCAGTTCGGTCAGGTCACCCGGGCGCTGCTGCGCGCCCGGGAGGTCAACCGGTACGGCGGTTGGGTCGACCCGGTCGCCTCGGCCGACCCCTGGCGGCCGAACCGCTGACCGGACAGCCCTCAGGGCCCCCGGTCAGCCGGCGACCGGCTCCGGCGTACGGGTGGCCGGCCGGTCGAGCCAGGCGGTGACGCGACGCTCGGCGTAGAACGAGACGAACGGCACGGTGCCGGCCAGCATCACCAGGAGCATCCGCTTCAGCGGCCAGTCGGCCCGGCGACTCAGGTCGAACGCGGCCACCAGATAGATCATGTAGAGGAAGCCGTGCGCCGGGCCGACGGTCTCCACCACCGTCGGGTTGTCGAACGCGTACTTCAGCGGCATCCCGATCACGACCAGCAGGATCAGCACCACGCCCACGATCCAGGCGATCACGCGGTACCGAGTAAGGGCTGCGCCCACTTCGTCCGTCCTTCTTCAGGCCCGGCTCAGCCGGGATAGTCACCGGGCCGGGCGCCCGGATTGGCGTTCAACCATGACAGGTAGTCGTTGTACGCGGCCAGCGCCGCGTCGTCACCGGGCGTCGCGTCGACCGGCGCCCTGGTCACCCGCACCGGTCGGCGTACCGCCGGTCGGGAGTCGGCGCTCGCGGCCGGGGCCGGCTCGTCGGCCGGAGCGCCGGGAGACACCGTGCCGCCCTGCGCGCCGCGCCGGGCCAGCCGCACCTCGCGCCACCAGACGTACACCACGAAGCCGGCGAAGATCGGCCACTCGACGGCGTACCCCCAGCTGAGGTTGTTGCCGGCGGTGGCCCGGCTGATCTGCCACCAGCCCAGCCCGAGGAAGCTCCCGACCAGCACGACCATGGCCACGTGACGTGCGATCCACGCCGGGGTCCAGAGCCACCTCATGGCGTCGAGGGTACCGGGGACGGCGGCGCTCTCCGACACGGTGTCGTAGCTGGCGCGCGGACGGGATGGTTTGGTGTCACCCGGGGTGGGCATCCGTCTAGGCGCCAGCCCAAACGAGACCAGGGGGGCGATGATGACCGGATCGGTACGCGAGGACGGGTTTGCGTCCAGCGGCGGTACGGAGATGAGCCCGGAGCAGCGGGTGCCCGAGTGGGACGGCGACCACTTCGCCGACCCCGGGGGCGCCGAACTCGACGGCGACGCGGTCGGCGTCGACCCGACGGAGCTGACCGACGACGATCTGATCCGCGAGATGCACAGCCTGCACCGCACCCGGCTGGACACGCTGCGGCACGCGGCGGATTCCGCGCTCGCGAACCATCTGCGGCGCACGGCGGATCTGGAGACCGAGTACCTGGCGCGCCACCCGGGCCGGGAGGTCGACCCGAGCCGTCTGCGGGACGCCTGATGGCGGCCCGAGCCGTGCGTGGCATGTCCGCGCCGCCCGAGGTGGTCTTCAACACGGCCACCGACCCGGCCCGAGCCTCGGCCTGGTTGCCCGCGCCACTGCGATCCGACGGGAGCCCTCCGGCCGAGGTCAGCGGGGAGGAACTGCGGGCCCGCTGGGGTGACGCCGACTGGGCAGCCGAGATCCGGGTGGATCCGGCCGACTCCGGCGGCGCGCGGATCCAGCTCGACCTGACCGACGGCTCCGGTGCCGACCCGGACCAGTTGGCCGACGAGGCGCTGGCCAACCTCGCCCGCGAGGTCGCCGACAACCTGCAGGCCGGTTGAGACACGCCGACCGTTCGGAACTTTCGTACCACGACGACATGGAAGGAGACCGGTGACCGACACTGGCCTGCGACAGAGGGTGGCGCGGCTGCGCCGGGCGTACGCGCCGCACGAGCATCGACCGCTCGGCGGCTACCTGGCGGCGATGGGCACCTACGCGGGCGTCACCGGAGCGCTCGCCGGCCTGGTCAAGGTGACCGGGCGGCCGGTACCCGAGCGTCCCGCCGTCGCCGATGTGGTGCTCCTCTCCATCGCCACGCACAAGCTCAGCCGGCTGCTGTCCAAGGACGCGGTGACCAGCCCGCTGCGGGCCCCGTTCACCCGATACGACCGGCCGATCGGCAGCGGCGAGGTGATGGAGCAGGTCCGCGACTCGGGCAGCTCCACCCGGCACGCCATCGGCGAGTTGCTGAGCTGCCCGTTCTGCCTGGCGGTCTGGGTGGCGACGGGGCTCACCGGGGGACTGGTGCTCGCCCCCCGGCTGACGCGTCTGGTGGCGACCGCGCTCACCGCCGTGGCAGCCTCCGACTTCCTCCAGATGGCGTACGCCTCGGCCCAGCAGGCCGCCGAGGGCGGACACGACGACTGACGAGCAGACGCGAGGAGGGGGCCGGCATCTGCCGGCCCCCTCCTGTCGTACGCGTCACCGCTGCATGCCGGACCAGCCGTGCGGCGACTCCGGCTCGCGCTCGTCCTCGTCCGCGCCCGTGATGATGTCCCGGTCCACCGCCGTGCGGTCGTGCTCGTTGGCGAAGTCCGGCTCGGGCGTGGTGTCCGTGCCCTCCGGCGGCTGGCCCAGCGCCGGGACCTTCTCCTCGTGGTCCTCGTGGTGCGTCATGGTGTCGTCCCTTCGCGTCGCTGGGCTCGCTGGCTGCGCTCGTTCCGCTCAGGCGACGCTGCCACCCAGCAGGTCGCTGGCCTCGTCCACCGCGTACTCGCCCTCGGGTAACGCGTCGATGCGGGCGAGCAGGTCCGGCGGGAGTTCGGCGGCGACCGCCTGGCGGTAGATCTCCGCCTGCTGGATGCGCTCCTGGCCCCGGAAGATGTCGTCCAGCAGGTCGTCGAGGGCCCGGGTGTCCGGCTCGTCGGCCACGGATGCGTCGTCGGTCACGTTGGTCAGCTACCCGGGCCGGAATCGGTCAAACGTCACGCCCTGCGCCTGCCCCGTGCCTACCGACAGCGCCGCCCCCGGCCTCGTGAGCCGGGGGCGGCGCTGGTGTCGGTGTGTAGGTCGCCTCTCGGCGAGTGGCGCGACGCGGCTCCAGCCGAACGGTATTCCGCGAGGGCTATTTAGGTGAGGCCCGGGGACACTGAGCACACCGACACCTCAGTTAACCAGGCCGCACCCACTCGTGTTCCGCGCACCGCAGTGCCGGCCGTCACACCCTCAGGCGGCGGTGGGCAGGGTGGCCCGGCGCGCGCGCACGGCGGTGGCCAGTGCGGCGAGCACCTCGGCGGTGTCGTCCCAGCCGAGGCAGGCGTCCGTCACCGAACGGCCGTACACCAGCTCGCGGGTGGGATCGAGGTCCTGCCGGCCGGGCAGGAGGAACGACTCCAGCATCACGCCGGTGATTCCGCGCTGGCCGGCGCCCAGTTGGGCGGCCACGTCGGCGGCGACCAGTGGTTGGTTGCGGTGGTCCTTGCCGCTGTTGGCGTGGCTGGCGTCGATCACCAGACGCTCGGGCAGCCCGGCGGCCCGGAGCAGGTCGAGCGCCCCCGCCACCGACGCCGCGTCGTAGTTGGGTCGACCGCCGCCGCCACGGAGCACCAGGTGACCGTCGGTGTTCCCGCGCGTGTGCATGATCGCGGGGGTGCCCGAGAAGTCGATGCCCGGGAACACGTGCGGCACTCCCGCTGCGCGGATCGCGTCCACGGCCGTGCCGATGCTGCCGTCGGGGCGGTTCTTCATGCCGATCGGCATGGACAGGCCGGAGGCGAGCTGCCGGTGCACCTGGCTCTCCACGGTGCGGGCGCCGATCGCGCCCCAGCCCACCGTGTCGGCGATGTACTGCGGGGTGATCGGGTCGAGGAACTCGCAGCCCACCGGCAGGCCGAGGCGCAGGACGTCGAGCAGCAGCGCACGGGCTCGACGCAGGCCGGTGTTGACGTCGCCGCTGCCGTCCAGCCCGGGGTCGTTGATCAGGCCCTTCCAGCCGACCGTCGAGCGGGGTTTCTCGAAGTAGACCCGCATGACGATGAGCAGGTCGTCGGCGAGCCGGTCGGCGGCGGCGCGCAGGCGCTCGGCGTACTCCAGCGCGGCGGCCGGGTCGTGCACCGAGCACGGGCCGACCACCACCAGCAGGCGGTCGTCCTCGCGGTCGAGAACGCGGCTCACCGCGCGGCGGTCGTTCAACACGGCCGCGGCGAGCGGGGCGTCCAGGGGCAACTCGTGGTGCAGCAGGGCGGGTGTGGTCAGCGGCACGACGCGGTCGATCCGCTGGTCGCTGACCCGATCGGTCTCCGGGGTCGTCACGGTGGGCATCCTTTCGCCGACCGTGCCCGGGGCCGGTGCCCGGGACGAGCCGGCTGCTCGTACGCAGAGGGGCGGGAACGACAGCTCCTGCCCGGCCGGCTCGGTCCGTGGTGACGTCAGATCATGGTGAAGTCACCGGCGTGCCAGCCGGCTGCCTAAACCATGGATACGTCCTCATCACCGGGCCAGCCTACCCGACCGGGCCGGGCTCGCCCGTCCCTCGTCCCAGGATGCGGCGTGAACACCGCGTGCGAAGGTCGGGCCCGGGGTAACAGGGGTGCCATGACTGACGAGCAGAGCGATCAGGAGCGGGCGGAGTCCCGCGCCCACCACCTCCTTCCCGAGGAGGTCGCCGCGGGCAGTGACGATCCGCAGGCGCAGGCGGAGGCCATCCTCGCCGAATCGGACCTGCGCGAGGCGGACCAGAACGCGGCCCCCGACACGGTGCTGGAACGGCGTACCTCGGATCAGACCGTGGTGGCCGTCGAGCCGCCGGACTGAACCGTCGCGCCGCGGGCCCGGCGTGACCCCCGGTAGGTCTGCTCGCGCAGCCAGCCGAGCGGACCGGCCGCCCGCAGGCCGGCCGGCAGGTTGCGCACCGGGTCGAACGCGAGCGCGGCGTCCTGGCGGGCGTCCAGCGGGACGCCGATGCCGACCTGGCCGACCGGCCGCCACGGCCCCACGGCGGACGCGACCGCGAGCACCAGGCGCGGCGCGTCCGTCCGGGCCGCGGCCGTGACGGCGGACAGGGTACGACCGAGGTCGACCGCCTCCGGGTCGGCCAACGCGGCCAACCAGAGTCGGCGACGACCCGCGCGATAGCCCATGATCGTGCTGTACGTCCCGGAGAACCCCCGGCGGGGCAGTGGCAGGTTCCGCAGCACCGGAGCCGCCCCGCTGGAGCTGACCAGCAGGTCGAACGGACGCCCCTGGCCGGAGTGCACGCGCAGGGCCAAACCCAGCACGTCCGGCCACCCGCCCGGCGTCGGCGTCCCCCGGGACAGCCGGACCGTGCCCGCGTACTCACCGGGGTCGTCCAGGAGGCCGACCCCGACGGGCGGTCCGGGCGTACCCCAGATCGTCACCAGGGCGGAGAACGACGCGCCCGCCGGATGCAGCAACCGGCCGCGGCGCAGGCGGCCGAGCGCGGCGCTCGCGCGTTCGACGGCGCGGGCGGCGCGGCGTGGGGTCGGTCGGGTCATACCCCCTGCGGTACCCCGAGCGGCGGACTCGATGCGGGCGGGTGGGTCGGCTCGCCGACGCACCGCACGTCACCTTTCCGTCCGCGAGATCGGATAGCGTCGTGCCATGCCCGACAGTGGTTACCCCTGGCCCATCGAGACGTCCCGACTGGACAACGGCCTGCGTGTGGTGGTGAGCGAGGATCGCACCGCGCCCGCGGTGGCCGTCAACCTCTGGTACGACGTCGGATCCCGGCACGAGCCGGCCGGGCAGACCGGCTTCGCCCATCTCTTCGAACACCTCATGTTCGAGGGCTCGGTGAACGTGGCGAAGACCGAACACATGAAGCTGATCCAGGGCTCCGGCGGCTCGCTGAACGCCACCACCAACCCGGACCGGACGAACTACTTCGAGACGGTCCCGGCCGAACACCTGGAGTTGGCGCTCTGGCTGGAGGCCGACCGGATGGGCGGGCTCGTCCCGGCGCTCACCCAGGAGACGCTGGACAACCAGCGCGAGGTGGTCAAGAACGAGCGCCGGCAGCGCTACGAGAACGTCCCGTACGGGGACGCCTGGCTGCGGCTGCTGCCGCTGCTCTACCCGCCGGGGCACCCGTACCACCACTCGACGATCGGTTCCATGGCCGACCTGAACGCCGCCGACCTCGCGACCTTCCAGGCGTTCCACGAGATGTACTACGCGCCGAACAACGCGGTGCTCACCGTCGTCGGCGACGCCACGGCCGCCGAGGTGTTCGCGCTGGCCGACAAGTACTTCGGCGCGTTGCCCGCCCGCGACGACATCCCCGCCGCCCCGGACGGCCGCAGCGTCCCGGCGACCGGGCAGCCCGCCGTGGAGACGGTGAGCGCCGACGTGCCCGCGCCGCGCGTCTACGTCGCGCACCGCGGCCACCCGTTCGGCACCCCCGGGTACGACGTGCTCACCGTCCTCGCCACGGTCCTCGGCAGCGGTCGGGGCAGTCGGCTCTACCAGCGGCTCGCCGACGGCGAGCGGATCGCCCAACCCGACCTGGTCGGCGCGTACGGGGTGGACCTCGCGCACGCGCCCGCGCCGCTGATCGCCACCGCCACGGCCCGGCCCGGGGTGAGCGCCGAACGGCTGACCGAAGGGCTCGCCGAGGTCGTCGACGAGCTGGCCACCGTGCCGGTCACCGCCGCCGAACTGGACCGGGCCAAGGCGCTGCTGAGCACCGCGTGGTGGCGGCAGATGTCGACGGTGGACGGCCGCGCGGACACGCTCGGCCGGTACGCCACCCAGTTCGGCGACCCTGCCCGGGCCGCCGACCGGCTGCCCGCCTGGCTCGCCGTGACCGCCGAGCAGATCGCCGAGACGGCCGCCGAGGTGCTCGGCGCCGCCGACCGGGTGACCCTGACCTACGTGCCCGAGGAGACCGCATGACGCTGATCACCGACCGTCCCGGCCCGGGTGCCGCTCGCCCGTACCGGTTCCCGCCGGTGGTCCGCCGCGCGGTAGGCGGCGGGCAGGTGGTCGCCGCGCACCTGCCCGGGCAGAACCTCGCCGTCGCGCTGCTGTTGCTCGACGCGGGCGCCGGCCGCGAGCTGGCCGGTAAGGAGGGCCTGGGCGGCGTCCTCGCCAAGGCCATGGAGGAGGGCACCGCGCAGCGGGACGCCACCGCGTACGCGCTGGCCATCGAGGCGTTGGGCACCGAACTGGTGACCGGGCTGGACTGGGACTCGTTCCAGGTCAGCGTGCAGGTCCCGGTGGACCGGTTGACCGCCGCCGTGGAACTGCTCGCCGAGGCCGTCCGGACGCCCCGGCTCGACCCGACCGACGTGCGGCGGGTCCGCGACGACGAGGCGAACGCGCTGCGCATGGACTGGGCCAACCCCGGTCCGCGCGCCGACGCCGCGCTGCGCGCCGACCTGTTCGGCGCCGACACGCGGTGGGGACGACCGATGTACGGCGACCCGGACTCGGTGGCCGCCCTGGACGTGGAGGACATCACCGTCTTCCACTCCGAGTGGTTCCTGCGGCCCGGCACCCTGGTCGTCGCCGGTGACCTGGACCGGATCGACCTGGACGCGCTGGCGGCCGCGGCGTTCGCCGGCACCGGAGGCGGTCCGGCCGAGCGCGGCGGTCCGGTCGAGGTGCCGCTGCGCGCCGGCCGGCGGATCATCCTGGTGGACCGGCCGGGCTCGGTGCAGTCCACGCTGCGGCTCGGTCACCCGTCGCCGCACCGGGCGCACCCCGACCACGTACCGATGACCCTCGCCGGCACGGTCCTCGGCGGGGCGTTCACCTCCCGGCTCAACCACCTCATCCGCGAGGTGCGCGGATACACGTACGGCATCCGGGGCGAGTTCGCCTCGTCCCGCCGGTTCGGCCGGTTCGCGGTCAGCTCGGGCGTGCAGACCGCGGTCACCACGCCGGCCCTGGTCGAGGCGGTGGGCGAGATCGCCCGTACGCAGGCGGACGGCGTGACCGAGGACGAGCTGGCGGTGGCCCGTTCCTGGCGGGCCGGGCAGCTCTCGGTCGAGTTGCAGAGCCCGCGGGCGATCGCGTCGGCGCTGACCACGCTCGTGGTGCACGACCTGCCGGACGACTACCACGCCCGGCTGCGCGAGGAACTGCTCAACGCCGACGTGGACCAGGTGTCGGCGGCAGCGGCCACCCACCTGCACACCGACGCGCTGACCCTGGTGGTCGAGGGCGACGCGGCAGTGATCCGAGAAGACCTGGAGTCCGCAGCCCTAGGAGACCTACACCTGCTGTAGACGCGTTGATCAAGAGGTTTGCGTCGGATTGCACGCGCTTCCTGACGCAAACCTCTTGATCAACGTGCCGGGCGCGGTCCGGTGTGAGGTGGGACCCGGGAGGTGGGAAAGGGGTCCCGGTTTCGGGGGTGGGGTGGGTAGCCTCCGGGGCATGAGGATCGGCATTGTGGGGGCCACCGGCCAGGTCGGTGGCGTGATGCGGCAGGTGCTGGCGGAGCGGGAGTTCCCCGCGGAGCAGGTGCGATTGTTCGCCTCGGCGCGTTCCGCGGGGCGTACGTTGCCGTGGCGCGACGGGGAGGTGACCGTCGAGGACGCCGCGACGGCGGACTACTCCGGGCTGGACATCGTGCTCTTCTCGGCAGGTAAGGGCACGGCCAGGGAGCTGGCTCCCCGGGTCGCCGAGGCCGGCGCCGTAGTGATCGACAACTCGTCGGCGTTCCGGATGGACCCGCTGGTGCCACTGGTGGTCGCCGAGGTCAACCCACACGCCGCGGCCGACCGCCCGAAGGGCATCATCGCTAACCCCAACTGCACGACGATGGCCGCGATGCCGGTGCTGCGCCCGCTGCACGCCGAGGCCGGTCTGATCGGCCTGGTCATCTCGACGTACCAGGCGGTCTCCGGCGCCGGGCTGGCCGGCGTCGCCGAACTGGACGAGCAGGTCCGCAAGGTCGCCGAGCACGCCTCGGCTCTGGCCTTCGACGGGTCGGCCGTGGAGTTCCCCGCGCCGCGCTCGTTCGCCGAGCCGATCGCCTTCAACGTGCTGCCGCTGGCCGGCTCGATCGTCGACGACGGCTCGTTCGAGACCGACGAGGAGCAGAAGCTCCGCAACGAGAGTCGCAAGATCCTGGAGATCCCCGACCTCAAGGTCTCCGGCACCTGCGTCCGGGTGCCGGTCTTCACCGGCCACTCGCTGCAGATCAACGCCCGCTTCGCGCGGCCGATCACGCCGCAGCGGGCCCACGAGCTGCTGGCCGACGCGCCCGGCGTCGCGCTCACCGCCGTGCCGACGCCGTTGCAGGCCGCCGGGCAGGACCCGACCTACGTGGGTCGCATCCGCGCCGACGAGACCGTCGAGTACGGGCTGGCGCTGTTCTGCTCCAACGACAACCTGCGCAAGGGCGCGGCGCTCAACGCCGTACAGCTCGCCGAGTTGGTCGCCGCCGAACGGCGCTGAGGATCACCGTCCCCTGCGGGCCCGGCCGGTCACGGTCCGGGCCCGCAGTCGGTGATGGGCGCCGGCACATCGGGAGCGGGACCGCGCCGGTCGTGTTTGGATGGACGAAGCCGACCGCGCCACCTGGAGGAAGTTGTGCCGGAGAATCCCAACCAGCAGGCGTTGACCGACCTGGTCGCCGGTCGTTCGATGGGCGTCCTCGCCACCATCAAACGTGACGGGCGACCGCAGCTGTCCACGGTGGTCTACTCGTTCGATCCCGCTGCCGGCCTGATCCGGGTATCCGTCACCGACGGCCGGGCCAAGACCGCCAACCTCCGTCGGGACCCGCGCGCCAGCTTCCACGTCAGCAGCGAGGACGGCTGGGCGTACACGGTCGTCGAGGGGCGTGCCGAGCTGACCGCCACGGCGGCCGACGTCGAGGACGCCACGGTCGAGGAACTGGTCGGGCTCTACCGGTCGTTGCGCGGCGAGCACCCGGACTGGGCCGAATACCGCAGCGCCATGGTTGCCGAGCAGCGGCTGGTGCTGCGCCTGCACGTGGAGCGGATGTACGGGATACCGCCCCGCTCCTGAGGGATCGCCGGCGGCTGCCGGCTCAGCCCGGCTCGACCACGGTCACCCCGGGCCAGCGATGCGCGGGCCGGTGACGGGCCAGCCGCTGTCGGGACCGCGCGACGTCCACCCGGGCCGGGTTGTGCCGCCACACCCCGCCGAGCAGGTCCGCGAGGCCGTACGGGGCGCAGACCTCCAGCTCACCACCCGCTGCCAGGCGCACGGCCACGGCCGTGGCGTACTCCGGCCAGGTGGCCACCGCCTCGGCGACGCTCCGGTACGGCGCGATCGGGTCACCGCCAAACTTCGAGGCGTACCAGGTGTGTACCGCCGCCTGGTTGCGCGCCTGCCACGGTGCAGCCGACCAGGCGGCGACCAGACGGTCGGTGGCCCGTTGGTCGTCCTCGCGGGACAACCTCGCCGGGTCGAAGAAGACCACGTCCACGTCACGGACGGTCGTCGGGTCGAACCCGTCGCCGTACCGCTCGCCCCAGACCAGGTCGCGCAGGGCGCCCGCGCCGATCCAGGCGTCGGGTAGGCCGGAGTCGCGGACCACGGTCAGTGCCCGGGTCAGCCAGGCGTTGCCGCCGATCAGCTCCCGCAGCTCACGCTCACCCGTCAGCACCTCGTCCACGGTAGGCGGCGGCGCCGAGGCTCGCTGCCCCGCGGCACCTTCCCGCTGCTGCCGATGTTCTACACCCTGACCAGCAGTGGTCTCTGCTAACTGTGCCGCCTGCGTCGGCCACCCGGATAGCCGGTCGACCGATGGTGTTACCCCCTGCGGAGCGGCGGGTAGACGGGCCGTGCCGACACCGAGAGGGGAGCACCATGACAACGGTCGGAGAGTTCATGACGACCCGGTTGGTGACGATGGACGGCAACGACACGCTGATCGCCGCCGCGCAGGAGATGCGCGACAGCGCCATTGGTGACGTGGTGGTGACCGATGGCGACAGTGTCGTCGGTATCGTCACGGACCGGGACATCACGGTCCGGGGTGTCGCGGAGAACATGGACCCGGGCTCGACCCGGCTGAACCAGATCACCAGCCGCGATGTGATCACGGTGAGCCAGTACGACGACGCGGTGTCCGCCGCTGACCTGATGCGTACCTACGCCGTACGCCGGCTGCCGGTGGTCGACGAGGGCCGCCTGATCGGCCTGGTCTCGATGGGCGACCTCGCGGTCGAGCGTGAGCCGCAGTCGGTGCTGGCCGACATCAGCGCCGACGAGCCGAACAACTGACGCACGCAGCACAAGAGCGCCGGCCCTCCCATCCCGGAAGGGCCGGCGCCCCCGGGGCCGCCCCCCCCCCCCCCACACCGCGCCGCAGGGGGCGGCTCCCTGTGCGACCCCGGGCGGGGGGTGGCGTCGGGAGGGGT
>NZ_JBFAMS010000036.1:0-16820 GCF_040656575.1 Micromonospora sp. NPDC049801
GGGTGCGAGGCGGTGCGGGTCAGCCGAACAGGTTGAACAGGATGAAGCGGTGAGCGGCGAACACCTCGCCCCGATAGGTGGCGGCCAGGTGGTCGCGCCTGCCCTCCGGGCGGCTGCTCGCGCGCCTCCGGCGGCGAAAAACCCTTGCGGCGTAACGGTTTTCGTCAATTGCAATTGCTGCATCCCTTATTTCATAAGGGATTTTGGGACTGTCCACATCAGAAACCCTTGTGTAGCAACGGTTCTAGAGCATGGCATTGATAGGGTCCTTTGATATTGCGGTTCTTGGTCAATCGTCAAGCTCGAAACCTGTTGCGCTGCAAGGGTTTCCGCTCCGCTGCAACCCTAAAATCCTTGTGGCATAAGGCTTTCACGGATGCATCATCACGGAAACCGTTGTGGCGTAAGGGATTCAGGCACGCGTCATCTCGAAAACCGTTGTGGCGTAAGGGTTTCCGGTCAGTCGCAGCGTAGGTGTGTGCCGCACAGCTCGGGTACGTCCGCCTGGCACAGCTTCCACCCGGCCCGGAGTCCGCCGTAACGCTCTGTGCGGAAGGTCCACCGGTGCGCGCTGCCGACCATGGTGAGCGGGTCACCCGGGGCGCTGAACATCAGGTAGACCTCCGCAGTGACCTCGGCCCGGTCGCCGGTGACCTGCTCGCGCCAGTCTCGGGAACCGACCTTCACCGCGTTACCCCGCCCGTGGCGCTCGATGGTCTTGCGCAGCTCGGCAGCCTGCCGCCGGAGCGCGTCGAACTGGTCCGGGCAGAGGTACCCGCCCGGGGGCGGGTTGCCGTAGCTCAGGGCCACCACCCACCCGTCTGCCGCCGCTATCGCGCTTCCTGCCCCTCGGTCTGCCGCCACGGTGCCCCGCACCACCACAGCGGCTACAGCGGCCCCCATGGCCAGCACAACCGCCCCAACGATGCCGGCCACGATCGCAAGGCGGACCCTCCCCGGTCGCATCATGATCCGAGAGTGCCACGGGCCACGGGGACGCGGTGCCCCTCGATACGGTCGGGGCCATGACGACCGAACCGACCCCGTTGCGGGACAACGGGCCATTCGCCACCCCCGACCAGGCGCGGGCGCAGCTCGCCGCAACCACCCACGGCATCCCGCCGGGCTCGGTCGAGCCTCACGACCTGGCCGCCATGCCCATCCGGGAAGCGCTCATGTTGACCCGGGTCGAGCTGACCGACTTCGAGCGTGCCCAGGTGGCCGCGTTGGGTCGGGTGCTCGACCCGGAAGCGTGCCAGGTGATCGCGGGATGGGTCTTGCGTTCCTACCTGAATTCGCCGCAGCGATCGAGGAACTGAGTTCGCACCCTTCCTTTTCCGGAGATCCGGCCAGGGGCATCTATAGGTTGTGGCGCGTGCATTGCACGCGCCATTTCCGTATTCCTGCCGGCAATTCGTGCGTGACGCACAACGTCAATTCAGGGCAGCGGTGGGTACGACCGGAACGGCACCCCGTGCTGCGCGGCCTGTGACCGGATCGAGTGCGCGTGACCTTGGCAGGCAGGCAGGTAGGCGGTCGGGGTGAGCAGCACCCGGTACGGGGCGGCCAGGCCGCACAGCCCGGACCGGTTGACCACCCAGAACGGGCAGTCTCCCGGGTCGACCGGTGACACGTAGTCGCGCTGACCCATGGCGGCCAACAGGCGGATCGTGTCGGGGCCGATCGCGTAGGGGCTGCCGGGGGGCGGGCCAGTAGTCAGACCTGCAAGAGCCGTTGCGGGTGCCGCTGGCGGTCGGGCGACCGGGGCCGGGCGGGTGCTCGGCAGGGTGCTCGGACGGGTCAGGTCAGCGACCAGGCCGGCCAGGGTGGACAGCGCGGGGAGGTAGCCGGCGACCGGCGCGGGGGCCGGGCGGGGCCGGGCGACCCGGGGGCGGGGTGCTCGGGCCGGGCGGGGTGCGGCAGCTCGGGCGGCCCGATCCTCGGCGGCCAGCTCGGCGCGGACCTGGCGGCGGATCTCGGCCGGGGACTCGACCACCGGGGCGGTCAGCGGCACCCACACCGACCGGCCGCACTGGCTACAGGGCACCGCGCTCTGCCGGGGTCGGCGGGTGGCCCAGGTGTGACCGCAGTGCCGACAGGTGACCTCGCGGTGTGGGCGGTCCGCCAGGGGTACGGCGGTGGTGGGGTCGGCGGGTACGTAGTGCTGCACCCCGCACTGCCGGCAGGTGGCCGAGCGGCCGATAGCCAGGGTGCTCCACCGGTATCCGCACTCGGGGCACCTGGTGGGTTTGGTCGGTCTACGTTGCGCCATTCCATGATTATCCCCCACCCGCATCTATAGGTACGGGAGTGGTGCGGGGTGATTCCGGCACCGGTGCACCACGTGGTGCACCCCGCCACACCGGGTGCGGTGGGCGGGGTGCGAGGCGGTGCGGGTCAGCCGAACAGGTTGAACAGGATGAAGCGGTGAGCGGCGAACACCTCGCCCCGATAGGTGGCGGCCAGGTGGTCGACCAGGGCGGCGTACGTGTCGGCCGGCACCCACTCGGCGCGGCGGGCATCGTCGGCACCGACCAGGGTCGGGAGGTCAGACCGGGTGCGGATGGCGAGCGAGGCCAGGGCGGGGACGGTGACCATCCACGCCTCATCGCTGGCGCGCGGGTCGGGCACGACCTGAGCCGGCATGGACTGCCAGGTCACCCCATCTTCCGGGTAGAGCAACAGGCCGGTTTCCTCGCCCAACTCGCGGACCGCAGCGGCGGCCGGAGTCTCGCCCGGGTCGACGTGGCCGCCGGGCAGCGCCCACCCGTGATCGTCGTCGCGCTCGACCATGGCGACCCAGCGGCGGCCGGTCGGGTCGGTGGCGATCACCACGGCGTCCGCGCACAGGGCCTCGCCCCAGTGCCCCAGCTCGTTCCGGCCGTACCGGATGCCGGTCGGGTCGGTCGGTGCGACCGGGCGACCGTTGACCACCTCGAACGGGATCGCGGCGCGGGCCTGGCGCTCGGCCCAGTCGATGCGGGTCGGGTCCATCTCGGGATCGGCCCAGCTCGCGCCGGAGGCGATGCCGGCCAGGACGCTCGGGTGCGTGTAGGTGTGGGGCAGGGTGCGGTTCATGGTGCGGTTCCTTCCGGGGGTCGGGTTAACGCCGGTCCTTCTTGCCCTTGCTCTTGCTCTTGCCGATGGCGACCGCGCCGTCACCGATCGCGCACGCGCCCCGAACGGTGATGTTGCCCGTCTTGACGCCCTTGGTGGCGCGGCCCCGGTCGAGCGTCCAGTGACCGCAGGTGCACTTGCCGAGCGCACCGGTGCTGTCGACGCTGACCGAGCCGCAGGGCTTGCCGCACGCCTCGCAGTTCATGGGGATCTACCTCTCTGGTCGGGTCCGGTCCGGTCGGGCCGCCTCCGCGCGGGCACCCGGTGATGGGCGGGTGCCCCACGGGGGCGGTCAGGCCGCGATCAGAGCGGCGACCAGCAACCACCCGATGTGCCACGACTGGTCAAGGGCGTACGCGCCGGTGCCGATCGAGGGGTTGTCGTCGTGGCCGGGGCGGGGCGCACCGAGTGCGTAGAACTTCCCGGAACCGGTGCGGTCGGCCAGCCAGCGCAGCGGGGCGCGGCGGTCAGCGATCCAGTGCGAGACGGCCGAGACGGTCAGCGCGAGCGCGAGCCGGTACGGGTCGAGATCCAGGCCGCACCGCCACGCCACCACCAGTACGGCACCGAGTGCGGTTGCGGTGTAGGTGAGCACGTGGGCGGTGCAGTGCCAGCGCGAGCGCCACACCGAACAGTGCGGGTGTGCCGCACCAGGGGGCAGCGAGTCGCACCCCTTGTGGTCGGCCTGGTGCTGGGTCTGCACCCAGTGGTCCGCGATGGTGTGAGCGGCGAACAGGGCGGCGAACAGAGCGGCGAACGTGGCGGCGGTCATGATGGGGGTGCTCCTGTCGTGGGAGTGGTGAGCGGCCCCGGATTGCTGCCAGGCGGACGGGGCCGCTCGCGCGTGTGCGGGTCAGGCGGCGGGGGTGGTGCGGGTCGGTGCGGTGCGGGTGCGCTCGACCCGCACCACCTGAACCTCAGCGGCCCGGAACGTCCAGCACGAGCCGGCGGACTGCCGGATGGTCACCGTGTGCTCGGGGTCGGAACTGATCAGCGTTTCCAGCTCGGCCGCCTGGTCGCCGCTCAACCGGTCGAGCTGCACCGTGTGGTCCTCACCGGTTTCCGGGTGCCGCACGGTCACGCTGGCGGACCAGTCGGCGCGGATGAAGTCGGCAAGGGTGCCATCGGCCCAGCGCTCCCAGGTGGACGGCTGCGCGGCGGTCAGCTTGTCGCGCCGGTACTGCGCGGTGCCCTTGGGAACGTCCATGGCCAGGGCCAGATCCCCGTACGAGCCACCGGCGGCGGCGTGGGCGCGGATCAGCGCGTCACGGATGCCCTGCAACCGGGGGGTAAGCCGGTGCTCGGTGTCGTTGATCAGGTTGTGCCAGTCGTTGGCGGTCATCACCTGGTCGCCGTCCCGAAGTCGGGCCATGGCGATCAATGCCGAGCTGAACCAATCGAGCATCATCATGCCGTCCGCACCCAGGGTGCGGCCGTAGCTGGCGGGCACGTTCAGGGTGAGCGAGCCATCGGGGTTGGTGCGCAGCTCCATCGTGATTCCTCTCGTCCGTACTGACTTCCGTACGAATGAGCGTATGGGTTTCCATACGAAGATCACAAGGGGTTGCCGTGTCAGGCGGCCGACAGCAAGCGGCCCGCACCTCCCGGTGTGGGAGCGGTGCGGGCCGGTGCGGCTACGCTGCGTCAGGCTTGCGGGGGTCGAATCGCGTTGCCGATCATCATCGGAAAGCGGGGGCGCTGCCACCAGGGAAGCGCATTCAACGCGTCATTCACGCGCGAATTCAGATCAGACCACTCGGGGGTTTCGTCGTGCATTCCCTCGCGTATTTGCTGATCGGTCATGTCGTCCAGGGCGGCGACCAGGCCGCGCGCCCGGTGCCAGTTCGTCCAGTCCATTTCTCGCCTCTCTCGGGGGAGGGGGACGGCGCGCGGTCGGGGTGGTTTCCCGGGGCCGCGCGCCGTCCATTTCCGGTCGGCTTGTCGTCACTTCTTGAATTCGGCCCGCTTGCTTTCCGTCTCTACCCACTCGATCAGGTCACCGACCCGGTAGGTGTCGGCCAGACCCTTTTTCCCGGACGTGGGCGGGGCGAATTCCGGGTTGTTCTTCCGCACCCGCTGTAGGCGCTTCTTAGCGGCGTCGAACTGGCCGGGAACAATACCCGCGTTGACCGCTTCCCGAAGCGTCAGAAGGGCGTTCAGCGGGTCGGCCGGGGTGTCCCCGGTCGGGTGGCCGGTCCCCGGGACCGAGCCGGGACTTACCTGATCATCCCCGGGGCGAGCGTAGAGCGGGGACACGGGGACACCTGGGCTGTTTTCCAGGTCGATCGGGCGGCCAACGGTGGCAATCGCGCGGGCTTCCTCCGGTTCCAGATAGGCCACCTGAACCTCTGTCGCGTTGCCCGCAACCACGATTTGCCACCGGCCGAGCACCCCCGACCGGCGGGGCATCGGGCATTCGGGAGCCAGCATTTTCCAGTTGTTCGCCGTGTACCGGGCGAGCGCCCGGATACCGAAGTTCTCCCGCGATTCCGGGCCGCCGGTCGTGTTCGCCGTGAGCATTTGTGCCACGCCGAACAGGTGCACCTTTGCCGACCGGCCCATGAACATGATGTTTCGGAACGCCTGGATAGCCGGGGAGGTCTTCGGGTCTTCCTTTCCGCGCAGTTCTTCCCAGTACGCCTTAAGCTGCGCAACCGTCGCGTTCATTTCCTCGAAAATGACCAGCACCCGATCCCCGGGGTTCCAGTCTTCCGGCTGGGTCAGGGCCTCCCGGTTGCGGTCGTCGGCCAGGCCGCTCGTGCCGATCAGGGCCGAGTGCATGTCCTGGACCTCGGTGCAGTAGGTGACTCCCGGTAGTCCCAGTGCCCAGCGGTGCGACCCCTTGCGGTCGATGATCAGCACTCGACCGCCACGGGAGAGCACCTGCACCCCGATCAGCATGGCGAGCACGCTCTTTCCCGCACCCGATCCGGCCGAGCACGCGAGGTGTGGGGAGTCGCTGTTGAGGCTGACGACGTACGGCCGGCCACCGGCCCGCAGCCCGAGTAGGAATTCGTCGTCCTTGAGCGCGTCCAGGTACGGCTCGATCTCGGTGAAGCCGACCGAGCGCGGGGGGCGCTCGCGCACCGTCCACATGCCCACGGCGTGCGTGCCCACCTGGTCCCACGACTCGACCAGATCACCGAGCGGGAGCTTTGCGGTGATGGTCTGTCGGATGATCTTTTGCAGCTCGGGCGTGACGTACCCGGCTACCTCGATCTCGACCCGGGCCGGCTTGGCGTGGGTCGGGCGGCGGAAGTAGTCCAGCCGGCGGCGGGCCGCCAGGGCCGGGCGGGTGTCGGCCGCCCACCACCGCAGTTTCATCAGCCGGTCGGGCACGTAGCGGACGCCGGGCTCGACGTGCTCGCCGTACCAGCGGCGTAGCGCGATCTCGGCCGGGCTCATCGGACCGACCAGGCGGGCCGCCAGGCCGGCCAGCTCGGGCGAGACGGTCAGCCACTGCTCGGGCCGGGTGTGCTCGGGGATGCGCAGCACCGGGGCCAGGGCGGCGGCCAGGGGCTGCGTGTAGACCTTGCGGAACTTGCGGGTCTTGAGCTGGCGGCGGCCCCGGATGGCGGCCCTGGCGGCCACGGTGGCGGCCACGGTGCCGGCCCCGGCTTGGGTCAGGGTCGGCTCGGTGACGTAGCTGTAGGCCGCTGCGGCGGCCCCGGTCGGGGTGCCGAGCCGGAACGCCTGGCGCTGCCACCCGGGGCGGTACATCCACCGGCGGGCGCGGCGGTACGGGGGGAGCACCTCGGTTCCCCGGTGGAGGTAGGTGGCGTCCGTACGCGGCTTGCCGTCCATCGGTCGGCCGGCCAGGAACCGGTACACCAGGCGCGGCACGGTGTGCTGTCGAGCGATCTTGATCCGGTGGGACATGATGTGCACCTCTCGCTGAGTCGGGAGAGCGGGGCCGGTCCGGGCTGAATCGAGGCCGGCCCCGCGCGGGGGGATCTACCTCCGGGGCTTGCGGACCTCGAACGTGTCCGAGGAGCCGCGCTGCAACTTCTGCCGCTTGGCGATCACGGCGGCGCGTGCCTGGTCGGCGGTGCCGGGCAGGCTGACCGAACGGGTCTTGCCGGTCTGGCCGGAACGGCGGAACGCCTGGTAACCGGTGTCGGTGCTGTCGCTCATGGTCAGTTCCTCTCGCGGTTGGCCAGCTCGGCCGAGATGCCGAGGTGGACGGGCTGTCCGTAGTTGTCGATGCAGTAGCCGGAGTGCCGGCTGCCGGCGCGCACGATCTCCAACCGCATCCAGCCGGAGCGGTCGAACAGGTCGACCAGGGCGGCGATCACCTGGTCGCGGTCCATCTCGACCGGCGCGGGCTCGGCCGCGATCCGGTCCAGCTCGGCGGCCAGGTGCGGCAGGCCGGCGGCCCGGATCTCGTTGCGCAGCTCGGCGTGCCGGGCGGGGTCGGTGGTAGCGATCAGGTCTGCCTCGATGTCGGCCAGGGGCCGGGAGTTGCGTCCCATAGAAATGATCCTCTCTCGGATTGTCACCACAGGGTGACCTCTGCGTATCCGTCCGGCATGGACGGGCGCTTTTGGGGGCGCGGGTCGCGGGGGCCGAGGTCGGGCCGCTTCCGCTTGATGTTGCGCTCGTCCGTCTCGATGCGGTCACCGTCCACAGCGACCGTGATCCGGTAGCCCGACACCCGGACCACCTCGCACAGCGGCATCCGGTAGGCCGCGCTCGGGGCGGTCGGCAGGGTCGGCACCAGGTAGACGTACTCCCCTTCCTTGATCGGCTCGACGGTCATCGGGCACCCGCCCGGGTGGTCGACCAGGCGGCCGAGCTGGCGGCGGGGTGGTTGGTGACGGCGGCGGCCGGCGCGGTCCGGCGGGGTGCGCCGACCTTCACGCGGACCCGGCGCGGGGGCAGTGCGGCCGGCGCGGTGCGGGGCCGGCGGCGGTCGTGGGCGACCAGGGCGGCGACCGCCAGGCCGCCCGTGGCGAGCGCCAGGCACGCGGCGGTCAGTCGCCAGTCGGCCAGGGCGGCGGCCCCGATCGCGGTGGCCAGGCATCGGGCGGTGGCCCGCACGTGGCGGGCGTAGCGGGCGCGACGCTGGCGGCTCGGGCGCATGACCGTGCCGGAGTGCCAGCGCCAGGCGTAGACCGTGCCGACCGCCAGGGCGGCGGCCAGGGCCGGCAGGGCGCGGCGGCCGAGCCGGTAGCCGAGCACGACCAGGGCGACCAGGACGCGGCCGGGGCCGGGGATCTTCTCTCCGACCGGAGTCCGGCGGGGCCGGCAGCTCCCGTCACAGGTGACGTGACACATGGGTCAGCCCTCCCGACCGGCCGTAGCCGGAACGCTCGGGAGGAACGGCGGGTATGCCAAAATCCTCATGATCGGTTCCGTTCCTTGAGGAAGGGTGCGGGGTCCGGTTGTGCGCCGCGTGAGCGGCTGAGCCGGCCGCCGGGAGCTGCGAACTCCTGGCGGCCGGTGCCGTTGGCTAGAAGGGCGGTTCCTCGTCGTCGTGCCGGCGGCGGGCGGCCCCGGCGGGGGCCGGGGAGGTCGGGCGGGTGCGGGACGCGGTGGCCCACGGGTCATCGGCCGGGCCGGTGCCGTTGGCGCGGCTGGCCTTGCTGACCTTGGCGGTGGCCCACGTCAGTTCGGGGCCGGCGGCGTCCACGTCGAGCACCATGCGCGAGCGCTTCTCGCCGGCAGCGCCACCGTTGCGGCCGTCCGTCTCCCACCGCTCGGTACGCAGGGTGCCGGTCACGATGACTCGCGCGCCCTGGCTGACGCTCTCCGCGATGTTCTCGGCGAGCTGCCGCCACGCGGTGCAGTCGAGAAAGGTCGGCTCACCGTCGATCCACTTGCCCGACTCCCGGTCGAGCTTGCGGGGGGTGTGCGCCACGGTGAACTTGACCACGGCCACGCCGGCGGGAGTGAACCGCAGCTCGGGATCGCGGACCAGGTTGCCGGTGATGGTGAACGGGAGGTTGTTCATGGTCGGACTTCCTTTCGGGTTGGACTACTCGGACGGGACGGCGCGCAGGTCGGGGCGGGTGCCGTTGACCGGCGTCATGGGCAGATCCGCCAACAGGGCGGTGGTCAGCTCGGCGGACGTGTCCGCCAGCTCGGCCGGGGGGACCGTGCGGGGCCGGCGCGGCCGGCGCGGGGCCGAGCTGGCCGGCGCGGCCGGCGCGGCGGTCGGGGTGTCGGTGGCCGCCTCCGGGGTCGGCGCGATGGCGCGGGGCCGGCGCTGGCGGACCGGCGCGGCCGGTGCGGGCTCGGGGGTCGGGTCGGGGGTCGGCGCGGCCGGCAGGGCCGGCGGGGTGCTCGCGGCCGGCAGGGCGGCGACCGGGGCGGGCACCTGGCGGCGAGCCTTGTAGACCAGGGACTCACTCACCCGGACGCCGGTGGCAGCCAGGTAGTCGACCACGCGGGACGCGGGCACCTCACCAAGGGCGGTGTGTGCGTAGTGGATCGCGGCCGTCTTGCTGACCGTGGCCAGGTCGACCGGGGCACCGCCGGACACCGGAGCGTCATCGTCGGCCAGGTCGTCCACGTCGACCGGGGCCGGGGCCGGAGTCGGGGCGGCGGCCAGGGCGGCAGGCTTGCCGGTGGCGTGTGCGCCGATCCGGTCGGCGGTCAGCTCACCGGCCAGGATGGCGGTCAGTCCGTCGTAATCGGCGTTGTCTGCCAGGTTGGCGGCGACCTTGCCCAGGTCGTACGTGTTGACCGCGATGGTGGCCATGTTCGACCCGGCAGCCTTGCCGATCTTCTTGCGCAGCTCGGCCGAGATCGCGGCGGTGCGCCGCTCGGCGGCCAGCTCGGCGTACGCGGCCCCGATGCTGGCGAGCATCCCGAGGCGCGCGGTGGTCGGCTCGGTGCCTTCCGGCTGACCCTCGATCTCGGTCATCCGCTGTTCGGCGTTGAGCTGCGCCAGGCGGCGGGCGCGGCGGGTAATCCCGGGGTGCCGGACCCACTGGACGATGCCGTAGACCGGCGGGGTGTCGGCCAACTTGCCCTTGCTGCGCAGCGAATCGCGCCGTTGAGCGGCCGAGTCGATCAGGTAGACCAAGTAGCCGAGCGCGCTGAATCCGGCGAAGAATGCCGCCTGGTATTGCTGGTGCAGCTCGGGGCCATAGTGGCCGAACCAGTTGATCGCAACGGCACCGGTCGCCACGGCGGCGGACAGGAACCGGGCCGGGAGAGCGGACTCACCGAGGTTGCGGCGGCGGTCCGCGTGGATCGACAGCACCACGCCACCCAGCTCGGCCGCACCGACCGCAGCGATGGCGGCGGGCAGCACCCACTGCAACCACTCGGCGGCGGACGTGCTGGCACCGGTGATGGACACGGCCACCACCACGACGTAAAGCGCGATGGTGGGGCGCTGCCGAATTGCGGCGCCCACTTTCTTGATCATGGGACGACTCATGGTCAGTCCGCCTTTCGGGTCGGTCCGGTGATCCCGAGCGCGGTCGCGGTGGCGGTCGCATCGTCGGCCAGGTGAGCCGTGGCGATCCGGACGGCCAGGCGGAGCGCATCGGTCATCGTCACGCGCTGGCCGAGCGTGCCGGTTGCGGCAGCGGCGAAGCTGCGCAGCTCGTCACGTGCGCCGTGCGAGACGTTGATCGCGGTGTACTCGGATGCCACGGTGGCCTCTCTCTCGGGTTGGGGTGGACCTGTCCCACGCTACTGATCAATTTCTGTAGTGTCTAGGACAATGTTGTAAGTTGTTGTAAGATTCTCGCACGGCAGCCACAGGAAGCGAGGTAACGACATGGCGCGAATGACCATCAAGATCGCTCTGGACCTGGATCTACGGGACTACCGAGCCGAGTACGGGGAGTCGACCCTGACCTTGGATGAGATCCGAAACCTGATCGCGTCGGACATCCTGGACGCGCTCCGGGCAGGCCCGTACTCCTCGGCCCTTCGAGAGGTGGCGGCAAAGTGAGGGCACTACCGCTGTTCGGAGAGTTGATCCTTCATGGACGGGTGCCAGGGGTTCCGCCGGTCACGCTGCGGCCCCTGATCCCGACCGCCGGGGCCGGCCCGGTCACCCTGCCGGTCGTGTACTGCTCGGGGTGCTCGACCCAGCTCGTGCGGCACTGGTATGCGGCCGACGTCGAGCAGGGCGGCCCGGTCCGCCTGGTCTGTCTGTTCTGCGTGGCGACCGAGCCGGGCGCGGTGCACCCGCTGACCTCGGACTCGGCCGATTGGCTGCCGTCTGCGGTTGCCCGGCGTGGCGGGGTGGACACGGCACCGTCCACCGGAGAATGATCACCGGCAATCGGTACCACGAAAGGCGGTCAGTGATGGCGCACACTCGGCGTCCCACGTCCCTCCGGCTCGATCTCGTGATGGTCGAGCGGGCACGCGAGCGTGCCGGGCTGCCATCTGACGCGCCGGTCGGCGCGGTGGTCCGGTACGCCCTGGCCGAGCTGGCCGGGGCTGACACCGTGGCCGCGCTCGACTCCACCCCGGGCCGAGGTGCCTTGTCCTACCGGGAGCGGGTGCGCGCGGCATGACTAGTCGTCGGGTGGCTCGGGCAGCTCGGATGCGTGCGCGCGTCCGGGCCGCTCGCCGTCACCCGGCGGCCCGTGCCCGGCTGCTCTACCGGTGGCAGATGCAACGGCTCATGTCGTTCGGGGTGGTCATGGTCAGGGCCGGATGCGGCACGGTGGCGCACTGGCTCTGCGCGTTCACCCTGGCGACCGTTGCGAAGTTCTCCCCGGGCTCGATCCCCGTTCCGACCCAGCGGCGGGATTGGCTCGGTGTCCGCCTGGCGGTGGCCGCCGCGCTGGCGACCATGGCTGCCGCGTGCGTGGCCGCCTGGTCGATGGCTGCGGTTGCCGAGCTGCGGATTCTCCACCCGACCGACACGCGGCCGGTGGCAACACCGGTCAGGGGTCCGGGTCTGGCGTCACGTCTGGCCCGGCTCGGTAGGTACGCCATGTGACCTGCAAAAAGCTTCGGGCCGGACGCCTAGGAACGTCCGACCCGAGGTGTAGCCACACCAACCGTGCAAGGAAGGCAAGAGCTGTGCATCACGATAACCGACGCTGCGCGCGTAGGGGCGATCAAGGGCGGCAGGAATGACTGCCGCCGCGCCACGCCAGCGATCCAGTACGCCGAGTAACGGCAGGAATGCCGAACCGGCCAACGGCAGGAATGCCGACGTTCTGACCCTGCCGGGCTCGGCCCCGCTACCGGGTGACCGGTGGGTGCCAGGCAGCTCGGCCCCGTTGCGCTACACCATCGGGCAAGGTGTCTGGCGCGAAGACAAGCCGCTGTTGCGGTGGTGCCCGCGCGTCACCCGGCACCTGGTGACCTACTCGCCCCGGGGCGAGGTGACCAGCCGGCGCGTCACCATCGAGGTCGGCGGGGTAACCGCCACCGTGTCCACCCGCGATGTTGCAGACGGCTCGGTGTGGGCCGACCGGTTCCCCGGTGCCGCCGGTGTGGCCGGGCGGGAGGCGCGAGACGCGCTGACCAACATCGTCGACGACCAGGCGGCCCGACTGCCGTTGACTCCGCTGCACCCCCGGTGGGATGGCGGGGTGCTGGTCCTGCCGCCCGATGACGTGCTCCCGGCGGGGTACGGGGTGACCGCCGGTCGGCCGTCCGACTTCCGGACGATCCTGCGGGAGGTGGCCCGGTCGCCCCGGGCCGCCCTGGTGGTCGGGTGCGCGGTCGGTGGGCTCTACGTCGACCCGTTGGGCCGGCAGAGCTACACCGTGCACCTGGCAGGCCGGTCGAGCGCGGGGAAGACCACCACCGCGCGGGCCGCTGCGGCCGTGTTCGGTGACCCCCGGCACATCGTCAAGCGGTGGGACGTGACCGCCAACGGGCTCGGTGCCTGGCTGCGGGACATGGCGTGCCTGACCGGGTTCCGGGATGAACTCGGGGCCGCAAAGTTCCGGGTTCAGGATCTTGAGTCGGTCATCTTCCGCGCCATGGAAGGGGCCGCCCGGGACGTGAGCGACCGGGAAGGCCGGCTACGCGAGACGCGCGGGAGCTGGCACGGTGCCCTGATCTCGACCGGCAACGAAACGATCGTGGAGCGGGTACCAAACGAGGGGATCGCGGCCCGGGTGGTCGAGCTGCAAGGGGCGCTGACCCTCTCGGCAGAGCACGCCAACCGGCTCGACGCGGCGATCTCGGCCGGGCACGGTCACGGCCTGGCGGCGATCGTCGGGCGGGCGCTGGCACCGGACGCGTTCAGCGAATGGGCCGACCAGGCCGGCGGCAAGCTGGACATGCCCGATGGCGGTCCGGGTCGACGGCTCGGGCAGCACATCTCCATGGGCGTTGCCGGCGCGCGGTTGCTCGGGGAGCTGTTCGACGTGCCCGAGCTGGCGGCGGCGGCGGCCGAGGGGGCCGGCGGGGTGCTGGCCGACCAGCTGGCCGGACTGGCCGAGCGAGGTAGCGACCCGGGGGAGCGGTTGTTGATGGCCGTGGCGGGCGCGATGGCGGCCGACCCGGGCAGCTTCCCGACCCGCACCGCGTACGAGCGGATGTGCATGGAGGCTGTCCAGTTCGGGCGGCCGGGGCCGCGCGTGCTCGGGTGGGACCTGGACGGAGACACCCTGCCCGGTGACGTAGCCGTGATCACTACGAAGCTGGCCGCGATCAGCGACCCTGCGGGGATCGATGATCCGGGAATCGCGCTGCGGGAGCTGCGCAAGGCTGGCGGGTTGCTCGCGGCCAAGGATGGCCGGAACCTCGCGCGCCTGGTCAAGGTCGGGGGCAAGCCGGTCCGGTCGTACGTGTTCGCCGGAGTCCACCCGAGCGAGGTTGAGGCGGCACCCGATGGGCCGGTAACGACTCCGGTAACGACACCGGTAACGACACCGGTAACGACCTCTGACCAGGGCGGTAACGACAGTAACGACCTTTTCGGGGATTCAGTCGTATGTGTGCGCGAGGGGGGGCCGGGGCCGGGGGGGCCGGGTGGTCCGGGCTCGGACGGGCCGTGCTCGGTGTGCCAACGGCCCGGGGAGTGGTGCGGGTTTGGCGAGGTGGCCGAGGATCGGTTGCCGTGCCTGGTGTGCGCAGAGCCGACCCGGGTCCGCTCTGCCTGCGGTGCGCCACGCACCAACCTGTGCCGACCGACTGAGAGCGCCCAGGAAGCCCCGGAGGCGTCCGGGGTGGTCGGAGGTACCCCACGGGGGCCGATCGGGCCACAGCGGGCCGCACAGCCGGTTAAGCGGGGTAGCTCGGTCGAGCTGGACACCCCGGAGGAACGGGCCGACTGGACGCGGGCAGCGTTGAAGGTGCTCGACGGGGCCGAGCTGCCGGCCGAGCTGGCGGCGGCGAGCCTGGCCGTGTGGCACGAGGTGACCGGCGGTCTGCGGTGGACCGGGTGGGCCGGAGACACGGCCGTGTCCGCCCTGGCCTGGCTGGACGGTCGGCGGGGTGCGACAGCGCGGGGCGAGGCTGCGGCCGAGGTGGAGTTGCCCGAGCTGGCCGAGCTGGCGGAAGACCTCGTGTTGCACCTGGACTACGTGGACGGCCGCCAGGTGCCCGAGGTCGGGCAGACCTTGATCGGGCTGGACGTGTTCGGACAGTTCCTCGCGGCGGCCCCGATCACGCTCGGGACCGGGGCACCGGTGCGGCTCAACCGACCCCGGTCGCTGGACGCGCTCACCAAGGCCCCGGGGTACGTCCGCCTGGCCGAGTCGATCGACCACCCGCACCCCGCGTGGTCGACCAGGCTGCGGGCCGGGCAGGTGCTCCCGATGCCGTACGTGGATTTCCTGATCAAGCGCGGGGCCGAGGTTCAGGCAGAAGAGGCCCTGATCTGGACGGCCGGCAACCACCGGCCGCACCTGGCCATGTGGGCCAAGTTGTTCCGGACCGCGTGGTACGCCCTGGCGGACCGCACCGATCAGCCGGCAGTGCTGGCGTTCAAGGTGCTCAAGTCGGTGTATGCCACGTTCATCGGTGGGTGGATGCGCAGCGACAAGAACACCACCCGGACCATGCGGCGAGACTGGTCGGATCACATCATCGCGGAATCGTGGGTGCGTGCATTTGTGGCGCTGGAAAAGGCCGAGCAGAATGGCCGGACCGCGCTCGGAATGCGGCGAGACTCCGCATGGTTCCTCTCGGATTCCGGGCTGGAATTGCCGGAGGGAATCACGGTCTGGACTAAGGACAACGACATTCCTAAGAAGCTCGGTAAATGGAAGTTGGACCGGTGGGCCGAGGTGGACACGGCGATTGTCGAGGGTCACGCCACGGGTAGCCCGGACATGCTCAACAGGGCCATTAAGAACGCTCACGAGACGCGGGAGGCGGGGCTGTGAACTTCGGAGAATCGCGGGAGAGCGCGGGGCGGCCCCGTGGCTGGCAGGAGTCGGTACGAGCGGTTCAGGCCGCCCACCAGGGCAAGGGTGAGGCGTCGAAATACCTAATGGACACCTACGGGGTCAGTCGGCGGACCGCTCAGAAGTGGCTCAAGGGCGACCAGGCACCGAGCGAGCGAGGCGGCCGGCGGGACGCGGTGCGGGGCGACAAGCGGGCAGCTCGGAAGATTGCAGCCGACCAAATGCGGTCAGCCAAGGTCGCTGCGGTCGGCAAGGTTCAGGTGGTCAGCAAGAGCAATCAGAAACCGGCAGGGTCACGCAATGTCGGGGTGGTCACCATCGATCCACAGTCGCGGCGACTGCTCAACGAGGCTGCCGCGTTGCTGGAATCCGGCATGGATGACCAGGCGGCACAGAAAGCCAGTGACGCAATCATGAACGCATACGGCCGGAGCAAGGGTGACAACGGCCAGGTTGCCGGGGCGCTGGAAATTGGCGAGTGGTCCGGGCTACTCGACTTCATGGAATAGGAGGGCAGTCGCCTTGACTGACCAAGTGAGAGACGGACTCCCCACGGCGGAAGAAATTCGACAGGCGTGCAAGCTTCTCCAAATTCCGCTTGACGAAAAGCACATGGGTATCGAATCGATGACTGGCGAGCGGCAGGTTACCGCACTGCTGGCAGTGCTGGCCGCGTGGGTCAATTGCTATCAGACGGTCAACGATTACAACCACGATCGCCTAAGTCTCGATGAGGTTAGGATGCTGGTCGCGTCCGCTGAATCGGAAGTGTGGCCATTCGTAGAGGGCGAGGAATCGCTAACCGCGATAGCGGCCATGAATTCGGCACTGTGGCGCATTCAATGGGCAGCGCTCACCATTCAAGAGATCGGGCGCTCTCCACACGCTCTCAATCCCTCCGAAGGAATAGCCGCTTTGCTGCGGGCTGCGGGCTGCCTAATCACGGAATGGCGCGAAGCACACGGGCAACCCGGATTCATTCTTGACGGTCACACATTCTCCACCAGTAAAGGAGAATACGCATTGCAGGCTAGGCGCGAAATACGCACAGCCCAGGATGTAATTACACGAATTGTTGGCCCACCTAAAAAGCGGAAGTAATCGAATTCGATAAACGGCAAAGATTGGTTCTGGCGAAATTGCCGGAACCAATCTTTGCATTTCCGGCCGGTGGGTCAACGTCAAAAGACATCATCGATGTATTGAGCTAGAACCGTTGCAGCGTAAGGGATTCGACAGTGGACATTCCCGAAAACCGTTGCGGCATAAGGGATTCAGCGAGCGCGCGAGGTGGATTCCCTTGCTCCGCAAGGGATTCAGTCGCCGCCGGAGGCGCGCGAGCAGCCGCCCGGAGGGCAGGCGCGCCGCGATAACCATGCGCCGACTCGGCCGCACCGCCGTGGTGGTCGAACC
>NZ_JBFAMS010000037.1:0-9935 GCF_040656575.1 Micromonospora sp. NPDC049801
GACGACGGCATCGCGGGCATCACCGCCGACGTGTCGAGCCGGCCATCGGTGGACGCGGCGGTCGCCGAGGCGGCCACCGTGCTCGCCCGGAACTGACGCAAACCTCTTGATCAACGAGGTCGGGGCCGGGGCCGGGCCGGGCCGGGCCGGGCCGGGTTGGGTCGGGTGCGGGGCCGGGCCGGGCCGGGGTCGGGCGGGGCCGGGGCCGGGCGCGGGGCCGGGTCGGGGTCGGGCTGGGGTTGGGGTTACTGGACTGCGGGGGTGACCTTCAGGGTGTTGGTTTCGGTGTCCAATCGTGCTTCGGTGCCTACCGGGACGGTCAGTTGGTTGTGGCCGTGGCCGATGGGGAGGCCGCCGAGGACCGGTACGCCCAGGTCGCCGAGGCGTTCGGTGAGCACGTCGACGATCGTGGTGTCCCAGCCGTCGCCGCAGTCGGTGAACTGCCCGACCGCCACCCCGGCCAGCCCGTCCAGCGCACCGGCCCGGCGGAGCTGGGTGAGCATCCGGTCGACCTTGTACGGAGGCTCCTGCACGTCCTCGATCAACAGCACCGCGCCGGTCAGGTCGGGCAGGTCCGGTGTGCCGATCGACGCGACGAGCAGGCACAGGTTGCCGCCGAGCAGGGTGCCGGTGGCGCGGCCGGGGACGCGTACGTCGAAGGTCTCCTCGGTGGGGACCGCCTGAACGGTCACCGGCTCGGTGGTCATCAGCGCCGCGTGCAGGGACTCGGCGGAGCGCAGCGGCGTCCGCTCGTCCCGCCAGGCCGCTCCGGGGCCGTGTACCCCGGCCAGTCGGGCGCCCCGCCACAGGGCGAGCTGCAACGCGGTGATGTCCGAGAAGCCGGCCACCACCTTCGGGTCGCGGCGCACGGCTGCCATGTCGATGGCGTCGACGATCCGCTGGGCGCCGTAGCCGCCCCGGGTGCAGATCACCCCACGGATCTGGGGGTCGGCGAAGGCCCTGTTCAGGTCGGCGGCCCGCAGGTCGTCGGTGCCGGCGAGGTAGCCGTGGCGGGCGTACGCGTTCGGGGCCGGTATCGGGCGCAGGCCCCATCCGGTGAGCAGCTCCACGCCCCGGGCCACCCGCTCCGGCGAGGTCGGCCCGGACGGCGAGACGAGCAGCACCGTGTCACCCGGGCGCAGCACGGGCGGGCGGACGACGGTGGAGTCCTCGTTGATCACAACCGGAGAGCCTAGCCACCGCGCCGACACGACGGCCGCCAGCCGGTGGCACCGACCCGTGCCGGGGCGTGGCGGAGCGCGCCGCACCCGCTAGCCTCGACGGGTGGCAACCGCGCTGGTGATCGAGAACGACCCGACGGACGACGCGCGCCGGTTGGGTGAGTGGCTGACCGAGGCAGGGCTGGATTTGTGGGTGGTCCGCCCGCACGCCGGTGAGGAACTTCCCGCCGACCTTGAGGGGTACGCGGCACTGGTGGTGCTGGGTGGCGACCAGCAGGCGTATCCGCTGCCGGACGGCTCCCCCGGGGCGCCCTGGTTCCCGGCCGTGGAGGGGCTGCTGCGCAAGGCGGTCCGGTACCGCGTGCCGACCCTGGCTGTCTGCCTGGGCGCGCAGCTGCTCGCCACGGCGCATGCCGGGCTGGTGGAGCGGAGCCCGTCCGGGCCGGAGATCGGCCCCGGTGTGGTGGGCCGGCGCGACGCGGCCGAGCAGGACCCGCTGTTCCGGTACGTGCCGCTGATCCCGGACGTGCTCCAGTGGCACTCCGACGAGATCACCGAACTGCCCCGGGGCGCCACCCTGCTGGCGGCCTCCACCCGCTATCCGCACCAGGCGTTTCGGCTCGGCGACCGGGCCTGGGGGTTGCAGTTCCACATCGAGTGCGACACCGAGATGATCGGCGACTGGGCCACCGACTCGACCCTGCTCGCCGAGTTGGGCTACGACCCGGAGCTGGTGGTGGCGGCATGCGACTCGGTGATGGTGGACGTCGAGGAGGTCTGGCAGCCGTTCGCCGCCCGGTTCGCCGCGCTGGCCCTCGGCGAGTTGGACGACAGCACGATCCGGCGCGGCCTGCCGCTGCTCGGGCACTGATGAGCCGGCCGACGAGGGCCCCGGGCCGGCTCGCCCGCTACGGCTTCGGCATCGCCGAGGGCGACGGCGGGGCCCGCGCCGCGGACCTGCTCGGCCCGGACGGGCTGGGTCTCTGGCAGCCGGAGGAACAGGAGCCGGTCGACGACGCGGCCGGGGAGCTGCTCGCCGCGCTGTCCCGGGCCGCCGACCCGGACCTGGCGCTGCGCCAACTGCACCGCATCGTCGAGGCGGAGAGCCGAACCAGCGCCGCCGGCACCCCGCGCGGCACCAGCGCCGCCGGCACCAGCGCCAGCTCGCCGCTGCTCGCGGAGCTGCACGCCGACCCCGGGCTGCGGCGTCGGCTGATCGCCGTGCTGGGCGCGTCGTCGGCGCTCGGCGACCATCTGGTGGCGAATCCCGAGCACTGTCTGACGCTGCGTACCGCACCGGACGGGCTCGCGCCGATCGCCGACGGTCGGCTGGAGCCGGCCGGCGACGGGAACCCGGTGGCGGTGCTGCGTGCCGCGTACCGGCTCTCCCTGCTGCGGATCGCGGCGGCCGACCTCACCGGCGGCCGGGCCCTGGAGCAGACCATGGCGGCGCTGTCCGCGCTGGCCGACGCGACCCTCGCGGCCGCGTACGAGATCGCCGTCGCCGAGTTGGCGGCGGGCACCGAGCGGCCCCGGCTGGCCGTGGTGGCGATGGGCAAGTGCGGCGGCGGCGAGCTGAACTACGTCTCCGACGTGGACGTGATCTTCGTGGCCGCCGAGGACGCCGACCTGCCCGCCGCGACCCAGGTGGCGACCCGGCTGATCTCCGTCTGCGGGATGGTCGCCTGGCCGGTGGACGCCGCCCTGCGGCCCGAGGGCAGTCGTGGCCCGCTGGTGCGTACCCTCGCCAGCCACCTCGCCTACTACCGCCGGTGGGCACGCACCTGGGAGTTCCAGGCGCTGCTCAAGGCCCGCCCGGCCGCCGGGGACCTGCCGCTGGCCCAAGAGTGGATCGACCAGCTCGCGCCGCTGGTGTGGAGCGCCGCCGAACGCCCCGAGGCGGTCGAGGACGTCCGCGCGATGCGCCGCCGGATCATCGACAACATCCCGCCGAAGGAGCTGGAACGCGAGATCAAGCGCGGTCCGGGCGGGCTGCGCGACATCGAGTTCGCCGTTCAGCTCCTGCAACTCGTGCACGGCCGCGGCGACGAGACCCTGCGGGCGCCCGGCACCATTCCGGCGCTACGCGCGCTCGTCGCCGGTGGCTACGTCGGCCGCGCCGACGGGGAGTCGCTGCTGCGCGGCTACCGCTTCCTGCGCGCCGTCGAGCACCGGCTCCAACTCCAGGCCCTGCGCCGTACGCACACCGTGCCCACCGAGCCGGGGGCGCTGCGTTGGCTGGCCGCCGCGCTGGGTTTCGTGGCCACGCCGGGCCGCAGCGCCGTCGAGAGCTTCCGGGCCGACTGGGTCACCCACGCCACCGAGGTACGACGGCTGCACGCCAAACTGCTCTACCGGCCGCTGCTGGAGTCGGTGGCCCGGGTACCCGCCGACGGGCTGCGGCTCACCCCGGAGGCGGCCCGGCACCGGTTGGAGATCCTCGGCTTCGCCGACCCGGCCGGGGCGCTGCGTCACCTCCAGGCGCTCACCGGCGGGGTGAGTCGTACGGCGGCCATCCAGCGCACCCTGCTGCCGGTGCTGCTGAGCGAGTTCGCGGACGCGCCGGAGCCGGACCGGGGGCTGCTCAACTACCGCAAGGTCTCCGACAAGCTGGGCAGCACCCCCTGGTACCTGCGCCTGCTGCGGGACGGCGGTCCCGTCGCCCGCCGGCTGGCCCGGGTGCTGGCCCTGTCCCGGTACGTCGCCGACCTGCTCGCCCGGGATCCGGAGGCGCTGCGGCTGCTCGCCGAGGAGAACGAGTTGTCGCCGCGTCCGCGTCCGGTGCTGCGTGACGGCTTCCTCGCGGCGGCGGCCCGGCACACCGACCCGGTCGAGGCGACCCGCGCGGTGCGGGCGTTGCGCCGCCGGGAGTTGGTCCGGGTGGCCTGCGCGGACGTGCTCTGCCGGGCCGGCGCGCTCGCACCCACCCCGACCCGGGCGGACGGCACGACGCGGCCGTCACCCGGCCTGGCCGACATCACCGAGGTCGGTACGGCGCTCGCCGACGTCACCGACGCCACCCTCGCCGCAGCGCTGCGGGCCGCGCGGGCCAGCCAACCGGCCCCGGACGGGCTGCGGTTCGCGGTGATCGGAATGGGCCGCCTCGGCGGGTACGAGTCGAACTACCTCTCCGACGCCGACGTGCTCTTCGTCTACGACCCGCCCGCCGGCAGCAGCGAGAGCGCCGCCAGCGCGGCCGCGCACGCCATCGCGGAGGAGCTGCGTCGACTGCTCGGCGTACCCGCGCCCGACCCGCCGTTGGGTGTCGACGCCGATCTGCGCCCCGAGGGCCGGCAGGGTCCGCTGGTGCGCAGCCTCGCCGCGTACGCCCAGTACTACGCCCGCTGGTCCCGGGTGTGGGAGGCGCAGGCGCTGCTGCGCGCCCGGTTCGTCTGCGGTGACGCCGACCTGGGCGCCGAGTTCGAGGCGATGATCGAGCCGGTGCGCTACCCGGCCGACGGGTTGACCCGCGAGCAGGTCGTCGAGATCCGTCGGATCAAGGCCCGGGTGGAGACCGAGCGGCTGCCGCGCGGGGCCGACCCGGCCACCCACACGAAGCTGGGCCGGGGCGGGCTGGCCGACGTCGAGTGGGCGGTCCAGCTCGTCCAGCTCCGACACGCGGGCGCGATCCCGGAGCTGCGCGGCACGCGTACCCTCGATGCCCTCGCGGCGGCCGAGCGGGCCGGCCTGATCGATGCGGCGGACGCCGCGGAGATGGCCGCCGGCTGGTCCCTGGCCGCGCAGGTCCGCAACGCGCTGATGCTGGTCCGGGGCCGGGCCGGCGACCAGTTGCCCCGGCACGGCGTGGAGCTGGCGGGGGTGGTCCGGCTGCTCGGCCACGACGACCCGGGGGAGTTCCTCGACGAGTACCTGCGCACCGGCCGCCGCTCCCGCGCCGCCGCCCAGCGCGTGCTGGAGGGGTAGGAAGATCAGCCGAGGGTGTAGTCGCCGGCGCGGGGGACGGTGACGCTGGTCCAGTCCCCGTCGGCGCGGACGGTCGCGCCGCCGGACGCGGTCAGCCAGCGGCTGTGCCGCACCCGGACCGCCACCGGGCCGGCGGTCGGGGCCCGGAAGGTGACTGCCGCGCCGTCCGCGCGGACCAGCTCGGCGGGCGCGGCGACCAGCGGCGTCGGGTCGGCCACCGCCCAGACCCGCCAGTGCGGGCCGGACCAGGCCGGGGTCAGGTACGGTAGGCCGCCCTCGACGAGTTCCGCCTCGGCCCGCCCCACCCAGGACAGCGGGGCGTCCGGCACCGCCACGTACTGCACGGCGTTCTCCGCCAGCCAGGCCCGGTAGCTGGCCGGGGTGAGCGGCACGCCGGTGCCGGTCGCGCCCGGCACGGTGGTGAAGAAGAGCGGGTTGCGGTCGATGTCGGCCTGCCGCAGCCAGCCGCGGGCCAGCGGCACCTCACCGAGGCGGGCCGCCTCCCAGTAGTTGCGGGTCGGCGGCACCTCCACCCGGCCGGTGAGCCGCTGCCCGGCCAGGAACGCGCGCAGCGGCGCGTGATAGCCGGGCGCGCTGGTCGGGTCGCCGATGCTCCGCAGGTCCGCCGGGACCACCGGCGGCTGCCACCCGCAGACGGCCGCCAGCAGCGCGGCCAGGCCGATCCCACCCAACAGTCGGGCCGGCACGGGCCCGACAGCCGGCCGGCGGGCCAGGCGGGTCGACAGCCAGGCCGGCGGGCGGGCGGCGGCGGCCAGCACCGGCAGCGCGAACATCGTCGCCAACCGGGTCGCGTTCAACCCCACCGGCGTGTGCACTCCGGCGGCGACCAGCACCCCGGCGGCGGCCAGCAGCGCGCCGAACCGCACCGGCCGGTACGCCACCAGCGCCGCCACCAGCAGGCTCGTCACCACCGCCCGCAGGGTGTCGGTGCGGCTGATGTTCATCCAGCCGCCGTCGCCGAAGAGCACCGCGGTCGCGCCCAGCGGCACGGCCGCCGCGACGCCGAGCGCCAGCCCGTCGGCGTACCGGCGGGCCAGCAGCAGCGCCGCGCCCGCCAGGCCGACGAACAGGCCGGCCACCGGGCTCGTCGCCGAGGCCAGCAACGCGCCGGCCGCGGCCAACGCGACACGACGACCCGGGGGTACGCCCCGAGTCAGCGCGACCAGCGCAGCCAGCCCGAAGGCGACACCGAGGGCGTACGTCACCCGGCCCGAGACCAGGTTGCCGGCCAGCGTGACCACGCCGATCAGGCTGCCCAGCAGCGGACGCGGCACCAGGCTGCGGACCAGCAGCGCGGCCAGCGCGGTCGCCGACGCCACCAGCGCCAGCGCGCCGGTCACCCGCACACCGAGCACCGCCATCACGGGCTGCGACACCAGGCTGTAGCCGAACTGCTGCACCCCGCCGTACCAGCGCAGATCCACCGGGGTGAGGCCGTGGGCGGCGAAGAAGTCGGCGCGGGCGACCTGCGCGGAGAGGTCCGAGCCCATCAGCGGCAGGGCCAACCAGAGCGCGCCGAGCACGACGGAGCAACCGGCGGCCACCGCCACCACCCGACTGCGCCGCATGCCCACCTCCGTACCGCGACAACCGTACTGGCAGCATGTCCGGCGTGCCTCACCACCTCGCGCGCTGGACCGGACTGGCGGGATCGGTGCTTCTCGCCGTCGCCGCGTTCCTGGGCGGCGCCCTGCCCGACTCGCCCCTGCGCAGCAACCCGGTCAGCATCTGGCAGGGCGCGAACGGACCGCTGGTGCTCATCGCCTGGCTGGTCGGCACCGGGCTGCTGGCGTACGCCTGGTGGTCGCTGCGCGACGACGTGCCGTCGACCCGCTGGGCGCTGGTCACCGTCGGGCTCTGGCTGCTGCCGCTGCTGATCGCGCCCCCGCTGGCCAGCCGCGACGTCTACGCGTACGCCTGCCAGGGCGCCAGCTACGCCGCCGGGATCAACCCGTACGAGCAGGGTGTCTCCGCGCTGCCCTGCCCCTGGCTGGACACCATCTCGTACATCTGGCGGGACACCCCGGCGCCCTACGGGCCGCTGTTCGTGGTGCTGTCCGGCGCGGTGGTCAAGGCCACCGGCTCGCTGACCGGCGCGATCGTGGTGTTCCGGCTGATCGCCGTGGCGGGGGTCGCGCTGATGGCGGTCAGCCTGCCGGTGCTGGCCCGACGGGTGGGCGTACCGGCCTCCCGGGCGGTCTGGCTGACGCTCGCCTGCCCGCTGGTCGCCGTGCACCTGGTCTCCGGCGCGCACAACGACGCCCTGATGGCCGGCCTGCTCGTCGCCGGGCTGGCCGTGATCGCCTCCCGGCCCGGACGCCCCGGCCCGCTGCTCGCCGGTGGCGTGCTGCTCGGTCTCGCCGCCGGCATCAAGGTGACGGCGCTGGTCGTGGTGCCGTTCGCCGCGCTGGCCGCGATCGTCGGCGGGTACTCGATCCGCGCGCTGATCCGCCACGGCGGCTGGGTGGTCGGCGGCGCGGTCGCCGTCGTGGTCGGGGTGACCTTCGCCGCCGGCCTCGATTTCGGCTGGGTCGGTGGGCTGGCCCGCGGCGGTGACGTGATCGCCTGGACGTCGCCGTCCACGGCGGTCGGGCAGACCGTCGGCTACCTGGCGGTGCCCTTCGGCGGGCACGTCGACGCGCTCGCCGTCACCCGGGGGGTCGGCGTCGCGGTGCTGGCGGTGCTGCTGGTGTGGCTGTGGTGGCGGGCCCGCACGCGGGAGCCGCTGTGGTACGCCGCCGTGGCGCTGACCGCCACGGTCGCCCTCGCGCCACTGTTCCACCCCTGGTACTGGGTCTGGCCGCTCGCGGTGCTGGCGGCCACCGCCCGGCGTACCGGATGGTTCATCGTCGTCGCGCTGGTGGCGTCGTTCCTGGTGCTGCCCGATGGCACCGGGCTGCCCCGCTACACCAAGACGGTCGGGGCGCCACTGATGACGCTGTTGGTGATCGTGCTGGCCATCCGGTTGGTACGGTCGGCTCGGGCGGCCCGCCAACCGGTCGCCGCCGACTAGGTCGACCAGGGGGAAGGTGCGCCGGTGACCACTCCCGGCGCGCCTTCGCCGGTTCCCGGCCTGCTGGCCGCCCGGTTTGCCCGGTACGCCGGCCTGGTCGGCGCGGTCCTGCTCGCCGTGGCCGGGTACCTCGGCGGGGCGCTGCCCGACGCCCCACTGAACGTCACGCCCGTGTCGATCTGGCGAGCCCCGGGCGGCGCGGCAACCTTGGCCTGCTGGCTGGTCGGCACCGCGCTGCTCGTCGGCGCCTGGTGGTCACTGCGCGCCGGTGCGCCGTCGAGCCGGTGGGCGTACGTCACCGCCGGGCTGTGGGCGCTGCCGCTGCTGCTCGCGCCGCCCCTGGGCAGCCGGGACGTCTACTCGTACGCCTGCCAGGGCTGGACCTACGCGCACGGTGTCGACCCGTACGCCGTTCCGGTGGCGGCGGCCGGCTGCCCGTGGGTGGAGACGGTGGCACCGATCTGGCGGGACACGCCCGCACCGTACGGCCCGGTCTTCGTGCTCCTCGCGGCGCTCGCGGTGACTGTCGGAGGCGGGCTCACCGGCGCTGTCGTACTGCTGCGGGTCATCGCCGTGGCCGGGTTGCTGCTGGCCGCGCTCTGCCTGCCTCCGCTGGCCCGGGCCACCGGAGTGCCGACCCGGCGGACGGCCTGGCTGGCGCTGGCCGTGCCACTGGTCGGCGTACACCTGGTGGGCGGCGCGCACAACGACGCCGTGATGCTCGGGCTGTTGCTGTGCGGGCTGCTGGTGGCGGTCCGTTGGCCGGGCCGGCCCCCCGCGCTGCTGCTCGCCGGGGCGCTGCTCGGGCTGGCGGTCACCGTGAAGGCCAGCGCCGTCGTGGTGGTGCCGTTCGCGGCACTGGTGGGAGCGTCCGGCCGGACGGTGTTCCGCAGCGGCGCGTGGCTGGGCGGCGGGCTCCTGGGCGCGCTGCTGGTCACCTCGGCGCTGTCCGGCCTCGGATTCGGCTGGGTGGGTGGGTTGACCCGCAGCGGCGACTCCGAACAGTGGACATCGCCGCCCACCGCCGTCGGGTTCGTCGTCGACTACGCCGGCGCGGTGGTCGGGCGGGACCCGCAGGCCGTGCCGGTGACCCGCGCCATCGCGTTGGTGCTGCTCGCGGTCGTGCTCGTGGCCCTCTGGTGGCGCACGTGGCGGCGAGTTGCCACCGGTTCGGGCGGGCTGGCGGCTGGCTCAGGCGGGCTGCTGGACGCCTCGGGCGGGCTGGCGGTCGGCCGCGATGCGCTGTCAGCCGCTTCGGGCGGGTCGCCGTCCATTTCGGGCGGGTTGCCGGCCGGGGCGGCGCGGTGCCGAGCGGTACTGCACGGCGCCGGCCTGGCCCTGGTCGCCACCGTCGTTCTGTCCCCGGTCTTCCACCCCTGGTACGCGACCTGGCCGCTGGCCCTGCTCGCGCTCAGCGCCGCCCGGACCACGTGGTTCGTGCTGCCGGCCGCCGTGGCTGCCTTCCTGGCGCTGCCCGACGGCACCAACCTGGCCCGCTTCACGAAGGCCCCCGGCGCTCTCGCGATGACCGTCCTGCTCCTGTTCCTGCTTCTCCGGATGTGGCGGCACGCACCGGAGCGCTCGCTACGTCCCTGACCACCGGTCGGATGCGCGAAGATCGCGCTCGAACATGGACGTAGTGGCTTCTGGCGCGTTCGAGGCCACTAGATCCAGGATCGAGCACGATCTTGGTGCGGTGCGGTGCGGTGCGGTGCGGTGCGGTGCGGTGCGGTGCGGTGCGGTGCGGTGCGGTGCGGTGCGGTGCGGTGCGGTGCGGTGCGGTGCGGTGCGGTGCG
>NZ_JBFAMS010000037.1:10028-11506 GCF_040656575.1 Micromonospora sp. NPDC049801
CGGTTAGCGGTTGGCGCTCGGCGCGGGGGGTCGGGCCAGTCGGGCGCGGACGGCGAGGGCCACCGGTAGCAGCGCGGGGCCGACCAGCGCGACCACGGCAGCCGTCGCGGCGAGCGCCGTCCAGTTCGGGACGAACGCGCTCCGCATGCCGTCCGCCGCCCCGGCCAGCGGTAGCAGGGCCAGCAGACCCACGGGGGTGAGCAGGATCAGCAGGGCCCACCCGCCCCGGTGGTCGCCACGTACGGCCAGTCCCACCGCGAGCAGCATGGCCACCGCGAGCACCGCCACGGCGGTGTCCTGCAACATCAGAATCGCCCTCACCGCGCGATAGGTCCAGGCGAAACTTCCCGGCGTCAGGCTTGCGGCCGCCGCCAGGCCGGCGACGGCGGCGAGCAATGGCGCCACCCGCAGCGCCACCGGCCGCGCGCGGGACGCGCCGAGCGCGACCACACCCAACCCGACCTGCGGGAGCAGCACGAACAACGGTGGACGGGGCAGGCCGGTGAGCGCGGCGGCGGGGACGAGCGCGACCGTGAGAAGCAGCGCGAGCGCGACCGCGCGTCGGTGCCACCGGCTGGGTGCCAGCGCCTGCACACCCGCGGCGAGGAGCCAACCGACCCACGCCACGATGCCGAGCGAGACGAACGGCCCGGCGGACGGCTCGCCGAAGCCGGGCAGAGCCGGGCGCAGTTCGAGCACGGTCCACATGCCGGCGAGCGTGGTGGCGGTGAGCAGGGCCAGGGCGGCCGCGAGGTGTACCCCGGGGACCAGGTCGGTGACGCCGGTGGCGCGTACCCGTTGGCGGAGCCCGCCGCGGAGGAGGTCCACGGCGTCCGCCGGGGTGGGCCAGCGGCGGCCCGGCTCGGCCAGGTCCAGGTACGTGCCGACGATCTCGGCGCCCCGGGCCCGCCGGTAGTCGGCGGGGTACGCGGCGAGGAGCCGGAGGTAACGGCGCTCGATCTCGGTCATGCGAGGCCTCCGGCGAGGCGTGGGGTGGTCGGTCGGGCGGCACGGGCCCGTGCGGCGAGCCGGGCGGTGGCGGCCTCGACGTTGCGTCGCAGCCGTTCGGTCTCGGCGCTGAGGGTGGCGTCGCCGTCGGGGGAGAGGCGGTAGTAGCGGCGTAGTCGGCCGTCCACCACCTCCTCCCGGTCGACGTCGACGAGGCCGGCGTCGACCAGCCGGTCCAGCGCGCCGTAGAGCGTTCCGGGGCGCAGCGACACGCGGTTGTCGGAGAGGGCGGCGACCTCGCCGATCAGTCCGTAGCCGTGCATTGGCTCGACGGCGAGCGCGGTCAGGATCAGGAAGGTGGGTTCGCGCAGGGGTATATCCACGGCGACAATATATCGGACCCGAAGGTATATCGGGGGGCGTTACAAAGCGGGCCGGGCCGGCTCCACGATCGTGGCCGAACACGAAGGCGGGCACGGTGCTCAACGCCGTACCGACGCCGGAGCCGGCGGCCGACGACGAGACCGGCT
>NZ_JBFAMS010000038.1:0-9582 GCF_040656575.1 Micromonospora sp. NPDC049801
CCAAGAGGTTTGCGTCAGAATCCGGCCCGGAACTGACGCAAACCTCTTGATCAACGAAGCCAGGGGGCCGGGGCCGGGAGGCCAGGGGGCCGGGAGGCCAGGGGGCCGGGAGGCCAGGGGGCCGGGAGGCCAGGAGGCCAGGGGGCCGGGAGGCCAGGGGGCCGGGAGGCCAGGGGGCCGGGAGGCCAGGGGGCCGGGGGCCCGGGGGGGGCCGGGGGCCGGGGGTCGGAGGGGTATGGGTCAGGGGGTCAGGTGGGCTAGTGCGCCGGTTTCCAGGGCTGCCCACACTCCATCCGGGGTGTGGACGACGCCGTGTGGTTCCGACTGCGGGGTCGGTAGGGCGTAGCTCTCGAATCGTCCAGTCGGATCGAGGTGGCCGATCCGGTTGGCGCCCCACTCGGTGAACCAGGCCCCACCCGCTGGGTCGGCCACGATCGCGTGCGGGCGCGCGGGCCGGTCCGGCAGTGGGAACTCGACGATCACGCCATCAACGTCGATCCGGCCGACCTGGCCGGCGGTGATTTCCACGAACCAGATGGCGCCGTCCGCGCCCAGGGCGATGCCGACCGGCCCGGCGTCCGCGGTGGGCAACGGGTACAGCCTCACCGTGCCGTCGAGGGCGATCCGGCCGATCGCGTTCGCGCGGTTGAGGGTGAACCAGAGGGCGTGGTCCGCGCCGGCGGTAATCATCGAGGGGAACCCGCCGGTGACCGGCAGCGGAAAGGCGGTCGCCGTGCCGTCGGTGGTTACCCGGCCGATCGTGTCGGAGGTCATCCCCGCGTACCAGAGTGCCCCGTCGGGTCCGGCCGCGATGCCACCCGGCCCGGTACCGGCCGGCAGGGCGACCGTGCGCTGCTCGCCGTCGACGGTGATCCGACCGATCCGGTCATCACCGGAGCGGGTGAACCAGAGCGCACCGTCCGGACCCGTCGTGATGATCAACGGACGGCCCCCGGCTGGCTCCAGCGGATGGGTTCGGACCGAGCCGTCGGGGTCCAGGCGGGCGATGCCGCCGCCGTGGACCAACGTCAGCCACAGCGCGCCGTCGGGCCCGACCGTGATGCCGTACGGGCCGGCGTCCGGCTCGACGAGTGCGATCTCCCGGATCTCGACTCTCATCTCGGCGTACGTCCCTTCGTTGGCGGTGGACCGACCCTGACCGCCCGACAAGCGACGACACAACCGATTTCCGCCTTCGATTGTCAGCTCGCTGACAGGTTCGCCACGGGTCGCGCCCAGGCTCACCCGTCACTGTCGGTGACGACATCACGTATCACCTAGCTTTCTGGAGGAGAGCATGTCCCGCACCATCAGTAGGAAGCACATGCTGGCCGGCCTGGCCGCCGCCGGCATCCTCGGCGTCGGGATCGCGGCCCCGACGATCGCCTTCGCCGCCGATTCGCCGTCGCCGAGCGCCAGCACCGCCCCGGCGCCCGGAGCCAAGGCCGACCGGCAGGGTCAGTTCGCCGAGGATCTGGCCAAGGAGCTGGGCGTGCCCACCGACAAGGTGACCGCCGCGCTGGAGAAGATCCGCGAGCAGCACCGGCCGGCCGACCGGCCCCAGCGCCACTCCGCCGAGGATCGCAAGGCCGCGCTCAAGGAGCGGCTGGACCAGGCGGTCAAGGACGGCAAACTCACCCAGGAGCAGGCCGACGCCATCACCAAGGCCGTCGAGGCCGGCGTCTTCCCCGGTCCGGGCGGCCACCGCGGCCCGGGCGGCCACGGCGCACCGGCAGGTACGCCCGGCAAGTAACCCGGCGGAACCAGGGCCGCCCCGGTAGGCCCCCGGCCGGCCCTGGTCCTCCGGTCAGACCAGGTCCGGCCTCCTGGGGCGGGCCGCAGGAATCGTCAGTGCGCAGCTTCGGCACGCAAGGGGTAGGCGACGCCTGTCGCCACTTCGGACATCTCCCACAGTCGACGTCGGGTGGCCGGGTCGTAGGCGCCTTTCGGGGCCCGCTGCGGTTTCGGGGCGCCCTTGAACTGGCCGGGGCCACCCGGCCCGTAGTACTCGCCGCCGGCGGCCCGCGGGTCGGTCGCCGCCCGGAGTACGGGCAGCGCACCGGCCTGGGCAGACTGGGTGAACAGCCACCCAATCGTCGCGTTGGCGATGCGGAAGCCTGGCGATGCGTCACGAAACAGGCTGGTGCGTGCTCCACCGGGGTGGGCCGCGAGGCTGATCGTCGATGAGTCGGACGCGGCGAGTCGATGCTGCAGTTCGAACGCGAACAGCAGATTCGCGAGTTTTGCGGCGTTGTAGGCCTTGGCTGGCCGGTACCCGTCGAGGTTCCTGGGGTCGAGGTGCGTGACGGACCCGGCGGCGGCCCCCTTGCTGCTGACCGTGACGATCCGCCCGGCCGGTGACCGCTCAAGCATGTCGAGGAGGAGACCGGTCAACGCGAAGTGGCCGAGGTGGTTGACGCCAAACTGAGACTCGAAGCCGTCCTGGGTACGCCGTGCGGGCTGCCACCACAGGCCGGCGTTGTTGATCAGGATGTCGAGTCGCTCGAAGCGCTGGTGGAGGTCGCTTGCCGCCTGCCGCACGGCTTGGAGGCTGGCGAGTTCGAGGGCGAGGACGCTGCCTCTGCCGGGTAACGCGCGCAGGGTGTCCGCACCGCGTGCCGCGTTGCGAGCGCCGATCACCACGTGGGCTCCCTGAGCGCTCAAGGCCATTGCCGTTTCCAGGCCGATTCCGGCGGTAGCTCCGGTCACCAACGCGGTGGTGCCGTCGAGCCGGGGTATGTCGCGCGCACTCCACACGGCGTCTCCTATAATCGGAACGGTCGCCCCGTTTCAACTATACGGAACGGCCGCCCCGCTTGTCGACAGGCCGGAGGATCCTCATGCGTGCCGATGCTCGCCGCAATCGCCAGAGCGTCCTGAACGCCGCCTACGAGAGCCTGGCCGCCGAGGGCCTGGACGTGCCCATCGACGAGATCGCCCGTCGCGCGGGCGTCGGCGCCGGCACCGTGTATCGGCACTTTCCGACCAAGGAGTCGCTCATCGAGGCCGTAGTGCTCGACCGGCTCCACGCCCTGACCGACAAGGCCCGTTCCGGCATCGACTTCGCCGAGTTCTTCACCGTCATGGTGGAGGCCTGCCGCACCAATCGCGCCATCGCGGACGCGCTGGACCGCGGTGGATACCACATACCCGCCGACGCGGACGCCGCCCTCAACGCCGCCTTCGCCGACCTCCTGCACGAGGCGCAGCAACGCGGAACCATCCGGCCGGACGTCACTCCCGACGACATTCAAGCCCTCGTGATCGGCTGCGCCGCGACCGCGCGGCACCGTGGCAGCAGCGCCCTCGTTCAGATCGTCGTCGCCGGCCTACGCGATCAGGGCCTCAGCCCGGCCCGGACCTGAGCTTCAGTCCGGGCCAGCCGAGAAGTGATCAGCTCTGTCGGGGCGGGGGCGCGAACACGCCCAGGCGGTTGCCGACCGGGTCGATCAGCTGGGCCAACGTGAGCCCGGTGGGCGTGGTCCGGGCCGGCACCACCACCTGGGCGCCGGCCGCCTCGGCCCGCCGACAGGTCTCCTCGACGTCGGCCACCTCGGCGTAGAGGATCGCGTAGTTCGGCGACGTGCCGCCGGTCGCCCGGATTCCGCCGCCGATCCCGGTGTCGCCACCGGCCCCGGTCACCCGGTAGGAACCGCCGTCGGCCGAGCCCTCCTCGTTGAAGGTCCAGCCGAACAGCTCGCCATAGAAGCGCTCCGCCTCCTCCGGCCGGTCGGTGCCGATCTCGAACCACGTGATGGGCGTCGCGGACATACTGCCTCCAGGTCTTCGCGTTTCCGGCCGTCCGGCCGTCTCCCGGAGGAGTCTCGACGTCGTCCGCGACACCGTCCTGTCGGTGTTTCCCGATCACCCGGCCGGGTGGGCCACCCGGACCGCGCGCTCAGACCAGACTCAGCGCGCGGACCCGCTCGTGGGGGATGTCCAGGTCCTCCGGACGGAGGTCCCGGAGCACCACCTCTGGCAGGGCCTCGACCTCGCGGATCCGGTCGGTGCGGAAACATCGCACCTCGGCGCGCAGGCGGCACCAGGCCACCAGGTACCAGTGGTGGGAGTTGCCGAGGTAGCCCAGCGGCTCGACGTCCCGCAGCGAGTCGACGCCGGCGCGGTCGTCGTACCGGATGCGCAGCACCCGCCGGGCGGTGACCGCGTGGGCGACGGTGGCCGGGACGGGCGTGGCCGGCCCGTCGCCGACCAGGTGCACCCGGCCGGCGAGCCGGTGCGCCTCGGCGGCGTCGGCGGCCGGCAGCACCGCCAGCAGCTTGCGCAGCGCGGTGGCACCCGGCCCGGCGAACGGCGAGCCGGCGAGCCGGTGCAGCGCCACCGCCATCGCGACCGCCTCGGCGGCGGTCAGGTTGACCGGCGGCAGGGTGTGGGCGCGGTCCAGGACGTAGCCGCCGGTACGCCCCGACTCGGCCCAGATCGGCACCCCGGCCTGCTGGAGCGCGCCGATGTCCCGCTCGATGGTCCGGCTGCTCACCTCGAAGCGCACGGCCAGCCAGCGCGCGCTGCGCGGCCGTGGCGACACCGCCCGCAGCTCCTCGACCAGGGCGTAGAGGCGGTCCGTACGGTTCATGCCCGGCACGCTACGACCGGGGTACGACGCCCGCACTCAGGCCGTGCGGGCTCAGGCCGTGCGGGCTCAGGCGATGCAGGCGCAGACGATCAGCGCGGCACCGAAGTGCGTGGCGGCGCTGACCCGGGCCGCCGGGTGCGGCTCGGACGAGCAGATGACCTCACCGAGCTTGCCCGGGGTGAGCAGGTCCAGCACGAAGAAGGCCAGCGCCATGATGGCCAGCCCGACCAGTCCGAAGACCACGGTCGAGGCGAGCCCCTTGGCGAAGTCGCTGTAGCTGGTCAGGATCGCGGTGAAGACGATGCCGGCGATGCCGAGCTGGTTGGCGGCGAGCAGCAGACCCGCGTTGGTGTTGCGCTCGACCCAGATCAGCTCGCGCAACCGCCCCGGGGTCAGCAGGTCGACGAGCCCGAACCCGGCCGCCATGAGCCCGACGCCCACGATCCCGAACACGACGCTCTGCCAGGCACCGCTGAGCAGGTCCTCCAGCACCGACTGCCTCCCGACTCTCCGCCCGGAAGGGGTACCGGCGCGGTGATCGAGACGATAGCCGCAGCGGGCAAGCGCGTCAGCCCCGCGCCGATGCCCTGCCCTAGAGCGCCAGGTAACGCTGCCGCTCGTACGGGGTGACCTCGCGGCGGTACTGCTCCCACTCGGCCCGCTTGTTGCGCAGGAAGAAGTCGAAGACGTGCTCGCCCAGCACCTCGGCGACCAGTTCGGACTCGGCCATCACGTCGATCGCCTCGGCCAGGTTCTCCGGCAGCGCCTCGTACCCCATGGCGCGGCGCTCGGCGCTGCTCAGCGACCAGACGTCGTCCTCGGCGCCCGGCGGCAGCTCGTAGCCCTCCTCGATGCCCTTGAGGCCCGCGCCGAGCAGCACCGCGAAGGCGAGGTACGGGTTGGTGGCCGAGTCCAGCGAGCGGACCTCGACCCGGGCCGAGTTCGGCTTGCCGTACGCGGGCACCCGGACCAGCGCGGAGCGGTTCAGGTGACCCCAGCAGACGTACGCCGGGCTCTCGGTGATCCGGTCCGGCAGCGCCTGCGGGAAGAGCCGCTTGTACGAGTTGACCCACTGGTTGGTGACCGCCGTGTACTCCCGGGCGTGCATCAGCAGGCCGGCGATGAAGGACTTCGCCACCTTGGAGAGCTTCATCGGGTCGCCACCGTCGTGGAAGGCGTTGCGCTCGCCCTCGAACAGCGACAGGTGGGTGTGCATGCCGCTGCCGGGCTGGTCGGTGAACGGCTTCGGCATGAAGCTGGCCTGCACGCCGGTGGAGAGCGCGACCTCCTTGACCACGTGCCGGAAGGTCATGATGTTGTCGGCGGTGGTCAGCGCGTCGGCGTAGCGCAGATCGATCTCCTGCTGGCCGGGCGCGACCTCGTGGTGGCTGAACTCCACCGAGATGCCGATCCGCTCCAGCGCCAGCACGCCCTGGCGACGGAAGTCGCGGGCCACGGCGTGGGTGGTGTGCTCGAAGTAGCCGCCGGTGTCCACCGGGGTGGGCACCGAGCCGTCCTGCGGGCCGTTCTCCAGCAGGAAGAACTCGATCTCGGGGTGGGTGTAGAAGGTGAAGCCCTTCTCGGCAGCCTTGGACAGCGCGCGGCGCAGCACGTGCCGCGGGTCGGCCCAGGACGGCCCGCCGTCGGGCAGCAGGATGTCGCAGAACATCCGGGCGCTCTCGCCGCTGACCCCACCCTCGAACGGGAAGACCTGGAAGGTGGTCGGGTCGGGCATCGCGACCATGTCCGATTCGAAGACGCGCGCGAAGCCCTCGATCGCCGAGCCGTCGAAGCCGATGCCCTCCTCGAAGGCCGCTTCCAACTCCGCGGGCGCCACCGAGACGCTCTTGAGCGTGCCCAGCACGTCCGTGAACCACAGCCGGACGAACCGGATGTCCCGCTCTTCCAGCGTACGGAGGACGAACTCCTGCTGACGGTCCACTTCCCCAACCCCTCGCGACACTCTTTGTCCGCCTTGGCCGGGCTGCGCCCGACCTGACCGCCCAGTGTTCCCGGGCCTGGTTACGCAGACGTTACGCGAACCGCCGCCGCCCGTCCCCTCGCGTCCCGCCCGGCGAGCGGTACCGATGCGGCACGCCGGCCGCGCGGCGTCCGCACGTGGCCGCCGTCTCGTCCGAGGGTACGGATTGCTCGGCCGAAGCTGAGGCAAGATGAGGACATGCCCACCCTGCGTCTCGCCCTGTCACAGGTCAACCCGAGCGTCGGCGACCTCGCCGGCAACGCCGACCTGGTCCGCAACTGGACCCGCCAGGCCGCCAACGCCGGCGCCCAGTTGGTGCTCTTCCCGGAGATGATGTTGACCGGCTACCCGGTCGAGGACCTGGTCTTCCGGCGGTCCTTCGTCGCCGCGTCCCAGGCCGCCCTGCGGCAGCTCGCGGCCGACCTCGCCGGGGACGGTCTCGGTGACCTGCCGGTCGTCGTCGGCTACCTGGACGCCGACGGCCCGCCGCAGGTCAGTGGGGACGCCGAGCCGGGGCGGGGCGCGCGCAACGCCGCCGCGCTGCTGCACCGCGGCGAGGTGGTCGCCCGCTACTTCAAGCACCACCTGCCCAACTACGGCGTCTTCGACGAGGACCGCTACTTCGTCTCCGGCGAGGAGCTGACCGTCGTGCGGATCGGCGGGGTGGACGTCGCGCTGACCATCTGCGAGGACCTGTGGCAGGCCGGCGGGCCGTTCGCCGCCGCCCGGCAGGCCGGCGTCGGCCTCGTGGTCAACATCAACGGCTCGCCGTACGAGTTGAACAAGGACGACATCCGGCTGCCGCTGGTCCGCCGCCGGGCGGCCGAGGCGAACGCCACCATCGCGTACGTCAACATGATCGGCGGCCAGGACGAGCTGGTCTTCGAGGGCGACTCGATGATCGTCGCCGCCAACGGCGACCTGCTTACCCGCGCCCCACAGTTCGTCGAGCACCTGCTCGTGCACGACGTCGAGCTGCCGGCCGCCACGACGACCCCGGGCGGCGAGAGCGTCGCCGACGGCATGCGGGTGTCGTACCACGCGGTGGAGGCGGCCCCGCCCGCGCCGTCCGGCCCGGCCGTCACCGGCGGGCTGATCGAGCCGGTCGCCGACGAGGCCGAGGTCTGGCACGCGCTGGTGCTGGGCCTGCGCGACTACGTCAACAAGAACCGGTTCGCCTCGGTGGTGCTCGGACTCTCCGGTGGCATCGACTCAGCGGTGGTGGCCGCCATCGCCGTCGACGCGCTCGGCCCGGACCGGGTGGTCGGCGTGTCACTGCCCAGCCAGCACTCCTCCGAGCACTCTCGGGAGGACGCCGCCGACCTGGCCAAGCGCACCGGGCTCGACTACCGCGTCGAGCCGATCCAGCCGATGGTGGACGCCTTCCTGGCGAACCTGTCGCTGTCCGGGATCGCCGTGGAGAACCTCCAGGCCCGGGTACGCGGGGTCATCCTGATGGCGCTGTCGAACCAGGAGGGCCACCTGGTGTTGACCACCGGCAACAAGAGCGAGCTGGCGGTCGGCTACTCCACCCTGTACGGCGACTCGGTCGGCGGCTTCAACCCGATCAAGGACGTCTGGAAGACGCTGGTGTGGCGTCTGGCGAAGTGGCGCAACGCGGACGCGGCCCGTCGCGGCGAGACCGCCCCCATCCCGGAGAACTCGATCGGCAAGCCGCCGAGTGCCGAGTTGAGCCCGGGCCAGCTCGACAGCGACTCCCTGCCCGACTACGACGTGCTGGACCCGATCCTCATCGGCTACGTCGACGGCGACCTGGGCCGCGACGGGCTGGTCGAGTCGGGCCACGACCCGGCCGTGGTCGACAAGGTGCTGCGACTGGTGGATACCGCCGAGTACAAGCGACGCCAGTCCGCGCCGGGCACGAAGATCTCCATGAAGGCGTTCGGCCGGGACCGTCGACTGCCGATCACGAACCGGTGGCGCGAGCACGGCTGATGTCCCGCGCCTCCGGAGTGACATCTTCCACTGGGCCCTGCCGCCAGGCTGTCGCGCGGTGCGACGATCGGCGAAGCCCGGGGACCGCGCAGGCGGCCTCGAGGAAGGGAGACAGTCATGATCGAGTCCACTCCGCACGAGGTGACCGCGCTGTACGGCGGACCGGCCACCCGTCGGGTCCGCACCCGCGACCTGATCGCCGCGAAGGAGCGCGGCGAACGGTGGCCGATGCTCACCTCGTACGACCAGTACACGGCGGGGATCTTCGACCGGGCCGGCGTACCGGTGCTGCTGGTCGGTGATTCGGCGGCGAACAACGTCTTCGGCTACGAGACGACCCTGCCGATCACCGCCGACGACCTGTTGCCGCTGGTACGGGCCGTGGTGCGCTCGACCCGGCAGACCCTGGTCGTCGGTGACCTGCCGTTCGGCTCGTACGAGGAGGGCCCGGCCCAGGCGCTGCGCACCGCCGTCCGGTTCATGAAGGAGGGCGGCTGCCACGCGGTGAAGCTGGAGGGCGGCCGGCGCTGTGCCGCGCAGATCGCCGCGATCGTCGGCGCCGGCATCCCCGTGATGGCGCACATCGGCTTCACCCCGCAGAGCGAACACACCCTGGGCGGCTACCGGGTGCAGGGGCGGGGCGACACGGCCGACGAGGTGCTCGCGGACGCGCGGGCGGTGGCCGAGGCCGGCGCGTTCGCGGTGGTGCTGGAGATGGTGCCGGGCGTGGTGGCCAAGCAGATCACCCACGAGCTGTCCATCCCCACCGTCGGCATCGGCGCCGGCCCGGACACCGACGCCCAGGTGCTCGTCTGGCAGGACATGGCCGGCCTGCGCACCGGCAAGGCGCCACGCTTCGTGAAGCGGTACGCGGACCTCGCGGACGTCCTCACCGACGCCACCCGGCGCTTCGCTGAGGAGGTCCGGGGCGGCGAGTTCCCGGCCGCCGAGCACACCTTCTAGGTGTGCTGTCCAGGGAGGTTGGTCGAGGTTGTGTGACGACACGATCTGATGTCGTAGGTAGGTGAAGGCCTCCGGTTGTGGAGTGGAGCTG
>NZ_JBFAMS010000039.1:0-8884 GCF_040656575.1 Micromonospora sp. NPDC049801
CCACCCAAACCCCAAAAAAACCGCGACCCCCCGCCGGTAAACCGCCGATGTTTGGGGTTTGTTGCTGCCTCAGCGGGTTCTGAGGCAGCAACATCCCCGAAAGTGCTGCCTACCGCTCGAAGCGACCGCCGCGCCGAAGTTCCGAGGCGGCGCATACGGGCAAGATCGTGCTCGATCCAGGAAAGAGGCCCCTCGCCGCGCGGCCGAGGCCACTACAACCAGGATCGAGCGCGATCATGGGCGTGTGGTGGCGGCGCGTCCCGCATCCAGGTGGGTGGACAGCAACTGCCCAGGGGTGACCACCGGGGCAGGCGTGCGGAGCAGCGCCCAGGGCCGGAACAGTGCCGGTTACGCCCGATGACACCAGAGCGGAGCCCTGGCGGGACGAGCCTGAATCGACGCTCATTTCGGGCAGGTCGCCCGTATGCCACGCGGGTAGGAGCATGCGCGCCCTGGGCAAGGTGGCGATCGCCTCGACTTCAGCCATATCGCGCTAGCCCAAGCCCGGTTGATAGCCCGATATCGGCGAAGTCGAGTCGATCATGGCAACGGGCGACCTTCGAGGCGGAGGCGACCGCCGATGCGGGGGCGATTTCTGCCGCTGGGTCAGCGGTCGAGGGCTTGCTTCGCGTCGGGAGTCGCCACCGCGTCGGGTGGGCCGGCCGCGTCGGCGGTCGCTTGAGCGCTGTCGTCGGTTCGAGTGCCCGGGTCGAGGGCGGCCAGGATCGCCTCGGCGGTACGACGACCGACCCCGGGTACCTCGGTGATCTCGTCGACGGTTGCCGTGGAGAGCCGCTTGAGCGAGCCGAAGTGGCGTAGCAGCGCCTTGCGGCGTACCTCGCCCAGGCCGGGGACATTGTCCAGCGCCGACTCGGTCATCCGCTTGGAGCGGCGCTGGCGGTGGAACGTGATGGCGAAGCGGTGCGCCTCGTCGCGGACGCGTTGCAGCAGGTAGAGGCCCTCGGAGGTGCGCGGCAGGATGACCGGGAACTCGTCGTCCGGGAGCCAGACCTCCTCCAGCCGCTTCGCGAGGCCGCAGAGCGCGACGTCGTCGATGCCCAGGTCGGCGAGGGCCTGCGCGGCGGCCGCGACCTGCGGGGCGCCGCCGTCGACGACCACCAGCTGCGGCGGGTACGCGAACTTTCGCGGCCGGCCGGTGGTCGGGTCGATCAGGACACCGACCTGCGGATCGACGGGGTCGACCGGGGTGGACGGGTCGTCGGCCGACTCCACACCCACCTCGCCCGTCTCGGCCCGCGCGTCGAGGTAGCGGGCAAAGCGGCGACGCAGCACCTCGGACATCGCGGACAGGTCGTCGGTGGCGCCCCGGACGATGAACCGCCGGTACTCGCTCTTGCGGGGCAACCCGTCCTCGAAGACCACCATGCTGGCCACCACATCGGTGCCCTGGATCTGGGAGATGTCGAAGCACTCGATGCGCAATGGCGAGGTGCGCATGCCCAGCGCCTCGCTGATCTCGTCGAGGGCCTTGCCGCGGGTGGTCAGGTCGCCGGAGCGTTTGAGCTTGTGCCGGGCCAGCGCGTCCTTGGCGTTGCGCTCGACCGTCTCCAGCAGGGTGCGCTTGTCGCCGCGCTGCGGCACGCGCAACGACACCCGGCTGCCGCGGTGGCTGGTGAGCCAGTCGGCGAGCGCGTCCGCGTCCGCCGGCAGCTCGGGCACCAGAAGCTCACGGGGTACGTCCGCCTCGCCGTGCTCGCCGCCGTACACCTGGGTGCAGAAGTGGTGCACCAGGTCGCCGGTGGTCAGGTCCTCGGTCTTCTCCACCACCCAGCCGCGCTGGCCGCGGACCCGGCCGTCGCGGACGTGGAAGACCTGCACGGCCGCCTCGAGCGGGTCGTCGGCGAACGCGACCACGTCGGCGTCGGTGCCGTCGCCGAGCACGACGGTCTGCTTCTCCATGGCCCGGCGCAGGGCGGCCACGTCGTCGCGCAGGCGGGCGGCCCGTTCGAACTCCAACGCCTCGCTGGCCTCGGTCATCTCGCGTTCGATCTTGCGGACCATGGTGTCGGTGCGGCCGGCCATGAAGTCGCAGAACCCGTCGACGATGGCACGGTGCTCGTCGGTCGAGACGGTGCCGACGCACGGGGCCGAGCATTTGCCGATGTAGCCCAGCAGGCAGGGGCGGCCGACCTGGCCGGCCCGCTTGAACACGCCGGCCGAGCAGGTCCGCGCGGGGAAGACCCGCAGCAGCAGGTCGAGGGTCTCGCGGATGGCCCAGGCGTGCGAGTACGGCCCGAAGTAGCGCACACCCTTGCGTTTCGCGCCGCGCATCACCTGGAGGCGCGGGTACTCCTCGTCGAGGGTGACGGCCAGATAGGGGTACGACTTGTCGTCGCGGTAACGGACGTTGAACCGGGGGTCGTACTGCTTGATCCAGGTGAACTCCTGCTGGAGCGCCTCGACCTCGGTGCCGACGGTGATCCAGTCCACCGACTCGGCGGTGGTGACCATCTGGCGGGTGCGCTCGTGCAGGTTCCAGACGTCGCCGAAGTAGGAGTTGAGCCGGCTGCGCAGGTTTTTCGCCTTGCCGACGTAGATCACCCGGCCGGTGCCGTCGCGGAAGCGGTAGACCCCCGGTGACTCCGGGATGGTGCCGGGTGCGGGACGGTAGGTCGAGGGGTCAGCCACACCGCCAAGCCTAGTCCGCACCCCCGACACCCCACCGCAGGCGCGTGATCCACCCCGGCTTCCCGGAAGCCGGGGTGTCGGAGAGCCGCAGACACCCCGACTTCCGGAAACGCGAGTTGATCAATGGCCGACCGGCGCGACCGGCGCGCCCAGGTGGGTCAGGCCAGCGAGATCTGGTCGCCGGTGACCTTGATGTCCTTCGGCGGCAGCGGCTTCTTCGCCGGACCGGCCTTCACCGAGCCGTCCTCGATCGAGAACTTGCTGCCGTGGCAGGTGCAGTTGATGGTGCCGCCATCGACGTTCGACACGGGGCAGTTCTGGTGCGTACAGATCGGGCTGAAGCCCTTGAACTGGCCGGCCGCGGGCTGGGTGATCACCACGCCCTCGGCGGCGAGGATCTTGCCGCCGCCGACCGGGATGTCGGCGGTGGTGGCCAGCGACTGGGCGTTCTGCCGGTTGCCGCCGCCGGCGTCCCCGGTGCTGGGCACGGCGGGGCCGCCACTGGTGGGTCCGTCGCTGCCGCTGCCGTCGTCACTGCCGCAGGCAGCCAGGACGACGGCCGCGCCGACCGCCCCGACGCCGGTGAGCAGGGTACGACGGGTCTGCGTACCCGGTCCGGTCAGCGCCTGATCGTCGCTCATGCCTCGCCTCTCTCTCGCCCAGTGCGCCGGTCCGAAAGCCGGCCACACTTCCTTCCACGCGCAACTGTGCCGGATAGTTCACCCCGGCATCCGGGCGACCCCGGCAAAAGGGGCGGGTCGTCAGCCGACCCGCCCCGAAGAGATGCGGGAAAGTCAGCGCGCGCCGGCCGGCACCTTGCGGGTCGCCCGCGTCTTGGTCGCGCCGTTGGCCTTGGCGGCCCGGGTGGTTGCCGCCGCCGCGCCCTTGGCCTCGCCGTCGAGCTTGAGCACCTGGCGCAGGAACTCGCCGGTGTGGCTCTCGGCGACCTCGGCGACCTCCTCCGGGGTGCCGGTGGCGAGCACGGTGCCGCCCCGGTGACCGCCCTCGGGGCCCATGTCGATGAGCCAGTCGGCCGTCTTGATCACGTCGAGGTTGTGCTCGATGGTGATCACGGTGTTGCCCTTGTCGACCAGGCCTTCGAGCACCATCAGCAGCTTGCGGATGTCCTCGAAGTGCAGACCGGTGGTCGGCTCGTCGAGCACGTAGACCGTGCGCCCGGTGGAGCGCTTCTGCAGCTCGGACGCGAGCTTGACCCGCTGCGCCTCACCGCCGGAGAGCGTCGGCGCGGGCTGCCCGAGGCGGACGTAGCCCAGGCCGACGTCGACGAGGGTCTTGAGGTGCCGGTGGATGGCGGGGATGGCGGAGAAGAACTCGGCGGCCTCCTCGATCGGCATCTCCAGCACGTCCGAGACGGTCTTGCCCTTGTAGTGCACCTCCAGGGTCTCCCGGTTGTACCGGGCGCCCTTGCAGACCTCGCAGGGGACGTACACGTCGGGCAGGAAGTTCATCTCGATCTTGATGGTGCCGTCGCCGGAGCACGCCTCGCAGCGGCCACCCTTGACGTTGAACGAGAACCGACCCGGCCCGTACCCCCGGACCTTGGCCTCGGTGGTCTCGGCGAAGAGCTTGCGGACGTGGTCCCAGACACCCGTGTAGGTGGCGGGGTTGGAGCGGGGCGTACGGCCGATCGGCGACTGGTCCACGCCGACGACCTTGTCGACGTGCTCCAGCCCGGAGACCCGGGTGTGCCGGCCGGGCACCAGGCGGGCGCCGTTGATCTGGTTGGCCAGCACCGCGTACAGGATGTCGTTGACCAGCGTCGACTTGCCCGAGCCGCTGACGCCGGTGACCGCGATGAGCTGGCCCAGCGGGAACGAGACGGTCAGGTTGCGCAGGTTGTGCTCCCGCGCGCCGTGCACCACCAGCTCACGGTCCTTGGTCTGCGGACGGCGGCCGGTCGGCGTCGGGATCGACCGCCGACCGGAGAGGTAAGCCCCGGTGATCGACTCCTTGTTCTTCAGCAGCGCCGGCACCGAGCCGCTGTGCACGATCTTGCCACCGTGCTCGCCCGCGCCGGGGCCGATGTCGACGATCCAGTCGGCGACCCGGATGGTGTCCTCGTCGTGCTCCACCACGATCAGCGTGTTGCCCAGCCCGCGCAGCCGGATCAGCGTCTCGATGAGCCGGTGGTTGTCCCGCTGGTGCAGCCCGATCGACGGCTCGTCGAGCACGTAGAGCACCCCGACCAGGCCCGAGCCGATCTGGGTGGCGAGCCGGATGCGCTGCGCCTCACCGCCGGAGAGCGTGCCGGCCGGCCGGTCGAGGGAGAGGTAGTCCAGGCCGACGTCGAGCAGGAACCGCAGCCGGGCGTTGATCTCCTTGAGGACGCGCTCGGCGATCAGCTTCTGCCGGTCGGTCAGCTCGACGCCGGCGAGCAGGTCGGCGCACTCCCCCACGGACAGGTTGCAGACCTCGGCGATGCTCTTGCCCGCCAGGGTGACGGCGAGCACCTCGGGCTTGAGCCGGGCGCCCCCGCAGGCCGCACACGGCACGTCCCGCATGTAGCCCTCGTACTTGTCGCGGGACCACTCGGACTCGGTGTCGGAGTGCCGGCGCTCGATCCACTGCACCACGCCCTCGAAGCCGGTGTAGTAGGAGCGCTCACGGCCGTACTTGTTGCGGTAGCGCACGTGCACCTGGTCGTCGGAGCCGTGCAGGATCGTCTTCTGCGCCCGTGCCGGCAACGCCCGCCACGGGGTGTCGATGTCGAAGTGCTGGGCCTCGCCGAGGGCCTCCAGCAGACGCAGGAAGTATTCCAGGTTGTGCCCGGTGGACCAGGGCTGGATGGCGCCCTCGCGCAGGCTGCGCTCCGGGTCGGGAACCAGCAGCTCCGGGTCGACCTCCTTCTTGGTGCCCAGGCCGGTGCACTCCGGGCAGGCGCCGTAGGGCGCGTTGAAGGAGAACACCCGGGGCTCGAGATCCTCGATAGCCAGCGGGTGGTCGTTGGGGCAGGCCAGGTGCTCCGAGTAGCGGCGCTCCCGCTCCGGGTCGTCCTCCGGCAGGTCGACGAAGTCGAGCAGCACCAGGCCGCTGGACAGCCCCAGCGCGGCCTCGACCGAGTCGGTCAGTCGCTGCTTGGCGCTCGGCTTGACGGTGAGCCGGTCGATCACCACCTCGATGGTGTGCTTCTCCTGCTTCTTGAGCTTGGGCGGCTCGGTCAGCGGGTGCACCACGCCGTCGACGCGGGCCCGGGCGTAACCCTTGGCCTGCAGCTCGGCGAAGAGGTCGACGTACTCGCCCTTGCGGCCCCGGATGACCGGGGCGAGCACCATGAACTTGGTGCCCTCGGCCATCGCGAGGACCCGGTCGACGATCTGCTGCGGGCTCTGCTTGGAGATCCGCTCGCCACAGACCGGGCAGTGCGGCTCGCCGATGCGGGCGAAGAGCAGCCGCAGGTAGTCGTAGACCTCGGTGATGGTGCCGACGGTGGAGCGCGGGTTGCGCGAGGTGGACTTCTGGTCGATCGAGACGGCCGGGCTCAGCCCCTCGATGAAGTCGACGTCGGGCTTGTCCATCTGACCGAGGAACTGCCGGGCGTACGACGACAGCGACTCCACGTAGCGCCGCTGCCCCTCGGCGAAGATCGTGTCGAAGGCCAGGCTCGACTTGCCCGACCCGGACAGCCCGGTGAACACGATGAGAGCGTCCCGGGGCAGGTCGAGACTGACGTCACGCAGGTTGTGCTCGCGCGCGCCACGGATGATGAGTCGGTCGGCCACGGTACGTGTACTCCCGGGTGAAGGTGAAGCGGAGGGTCTGTCCCGCTCTGTGCTGTTTCCGAGCGGTCGTAGCTGCTCATGAGCGGTCGGTACGGGCGCGGAAAACACGCCTCGGCAACTCTAGCCCCGAGGTACGACAGTTTCCCCCGCCCGCACATTCCCCCAGCTCAGCCCGGTCGGCCGCGCCGGCCGCGAGCCTTTGGCACCGGCCGTTGCCGCCGGGCACGTACCCCGACGGCAAAGCCCCGGTCAGTAACCCCCGGGCGACGGCGGGCGTGCCGCCCGGCGTCGCGCCGAGCGCCAGCCGCCGCGTCGCTCGGCGGCGAGGCGGGCGGCACGCCGCCCGCTCTCGTGCGCCACCTCGCCCTGCAGCCGCCGCCAGCTCTCCCAACGGCGGGCGGACAGCTCACCGGTCCGCAGCGCGTCCCGGACCGCGCAGGCCGGCTCGCCGTCGTGCCGGCAGTCGGCGTACCGGCAACCCTCGGCCAGCCCCGCGATGTCGGCGAACGCCCGGTCCAACCCGGCCACGCCGTCGAGGAGACCGACCGCGCGTACGCCAGGCGTGTCGATCACCGCGCCGCCGCCCGGGATGGGCACCAGGGCCCGCCAGGTGGTGGTGTGCCGGCCCTTGCCGTCAACCCGGCGGATCGCCTGGGTCGGCATCATCACCGCGCCGGCGAGCGCGTTGACCAGGCTCGACTTGCCCGCGCCGGACGGCCCGAGCAGCCCCAGCGTGCGACCCGGCGCGACCTCGGCGCGCAGCGGCGCCAGCCCGGTGCCGTGCTCGGCGCTGACCGGCAGCACCGGCACACCGGGTGCGACGGCGGCGAGTTGGCGGGCCAGCGCGGCCGGGTCGGCCGCGAGGTCGGACTTGGTCAGCACCACGAGCGGCCGGGCCCCGGACTCGTGGACCAGGGACAGCAGCCGCTCGATGCGGGCCACGTCCGGCTCCGGGTGCACCGGCTCCACCACGGCGGCCGTGTCGAGGTTCGCGGCCAGCACCTGGCCGCTGGCGTCCTTGCCGGCGGTACGGCGGATCAGCGCGGCTCGCCGGGGCAGCACGGCCCCCACCGTGATCCGGCGGTCCGGCCAGTGTGTGAGCAGTACCCAGTCTCCCGCGCAGGGCAGCGCGGAGGGGTCCTGGACGGCGGCGGCCAGCACGGACGGGCCGAGGCTGGCGCGGACCGGGCCGTCGACGGTGAGCACCGTGCAGACTCCCCGGTCCACCCGGGCCACCCGGCCCGGGTGGCGCTCGCCACGTCGGGCGGCGTACGACGCCCGGTCGGCGTCCCAGCCGAGGGCGGTCAGATCGATGGTCATAGCATCCTCATCGGTGTCGAGCTGGTGATGGCGGAACACGCGTGCCACGTCCGGCATGAACTCCACCTCCGTCCGACGTCCGAGTGCCGCTTGTGACGCCGACGGTAGGGCGCGACGCGCCGTGCCGAAAGCGATTTCCGCGACGACGGTGCGGCGCCCGCCCGCTAGGGTCGACGCGTGCGCACCGCCGCGCCGCCCGCGCGACGCCACCGCACAGCCGCCGAGCGCCTCCTCCACCGGAATGGATGTCGACACGTCATGACCTACAGCGGAGATGTCACCCACGGCGGCCCGCCGGCGGTCCGCGAGTTGTCCGGGCTCACGATCAGCAAGCTGTCGGTCGGCCCGATGGACAACAACGCCTACCTGCTGCGGTGCTCCGGCACCGGCGACCAGGTGTTGATCGACGCCGCCAACGAGGCGCCCCGGCTGCTGGAGCTGATCGGTGACGACGGCCTGACCGCCGTGGTCACCACCCACCAGCACATGGACCACTGGGTGGCGTTGGAGGAGGTGGTCGCCAAGACCGGCGCGCGGGCGCTGGTGCACGCCGACGACGCGTCCGGGCTGCCGATCGAGGCGGAACACCTGGCCGAGGGCGACACCGTCGCGGTGGGTGACTGCGCGCTGGAGGTCATCCACATCAAGGGGCACACGCCCGGGTCGATTGCGCTGCTCTACCGCGATCCGGCCGGCACCGCCCACCTGTTCACCGGCGACAGTCTCTTTCCCGGCGGTGTGGGCAACACGGACAAGGACCCGCAGCGCTTCGCCGCGTTGATCGACGACGTCGAGCACAAGCTGTTCGGCCAACTGCCGGACGACACCTGGTTCTACCCGGGCCACGGCAAGGACAGCACCCTGGGCGCCGAACGCCCGGCCCTCCCCCAGTGGCGAACCCGAGGCTGGTAACCCACCCACCCGTCAGCCCCAGGGCGAAGCCACCGGCCCGCGCAACCCCCACCAGGCCACACCCAGAGGCACCCACCCGGGCCCGAGATGCCACCCACCCGGGCCCCCAACCCGGGCCACCAAACGCTGACCAAGAGCCACTGAAGGTCGAACAACCCGCCGGCAGACCGCGACCCGACCGGCGGACCAAGACCCCGGCGGGGGCGGGGGCCTGCCGTGCCCGGCGCAGGGATCAAGCCTGACCGCCCGGAGCCGGGCACGGC
>NZ_JBFAMS010000040.1:0-6740 GCF_040656575.1 Micromonospora sp. NPDC049801
GGTTTCGTCCGGATACAACACCGGTATCCGGACGAAACCGCAACGCCGCCGGTCGTCGTCCGGGCCCGCCGCAGGCCGGCCAGTTCTTATGAAACAGGCCCTAGTAGTGCTCGTCGATCGGCCGACGCGCCTCCTCGAACAGCGCCGGCCCCTCGTAGCGCACCGGAGGCAGCGCCGGGGTGGCCGGCTTGACCTCCTCGAACTGCTCGCTGGAGAGCGCGTACACCACCCGGCCGAGGCCGGAGCGGTCGATCGCCGTCGCGCACATCGGGCAGGGCTGGCAACTCGTGAACATGGTGGTGCCGGCGGCCACCTCGGCGGACAGCTCCCGGGCGGCCCAGCGGGCCAACTTCAACTCCGGATGGGCGGTGATGTCCGAATCCGAGACCACGGTGTTGTGGTCCTCGACCAGGACGACACCGTCCGCGTCGACCAGCAACGAGCCGAACGGCCGTTCGCCGGACGCCCCCGCCTGGCTGGCGATCTCCACGGCGCGGCGGAGGAACTTCTCGTCGTCGGGTATCACACGGCCTCCTGGTCACGTCCTGCTGCGGAACGGGGCGAGCGTGGCCCGGATCTGGTCGCCCGCGCCCCAATCGTCGTCGAACTGGGCCAGCACCGCGAGGTGCTGTCGCAATTGGACGATCGGCATCCGGGCCCGCCAATCATCGTCGAGCGACGTCAGCTCGGCGTAGACGTCGAAGAACCGCCGCGCCTCAGGCGGGGGCGACGTCGTCCAGACGTGGGCGAGGTCGACCTCGGCCCACAGGTAGGACACCGCCGGGTCGATCAGCGCCGGCTCCCCGTCCGGTGTGGCCAGGATGTTCTGCGCCCACAGGTCGCCGTGCGTGAGGCACGCGGGCCGTTCCGGCAGCAACTCGGGCAGCCGCGAACAGAGCCGTTCCAGTGCCGCCCGGTCCTGCCGGTCGAGCGCGGCGTCGACACGGGGCTCGCCGAGCCAGCGGAGCAGCCGGTGCTGCGCGAAGAACGCGAACCCGTCGTCGTTCCAGGTGTTGACCTGTCGGCGACGCCCCAGCCAGTTGTCCCGGTGCCAACCGAAGCGCGGATGGGTCGTGCTCAGGTGCAGGTGGGCCAACTGTTGCGCGAACCGCTCCCAGAACGCCGCACTGCTCGGCCGCGGCCGCAGCAGCGACAGCACCAGCACGTCCCGGTCCGCGAGGATCACCTCGGGCGTCGGCACGCCGCCCAGGTCGCGCAGCGCGGCCAACCCGTCTGCCTCGGCGGGGAAGACGTCGTCGGCCGGCGTCTCGGCGAACGCCTTGACGAACACCGACGGCGCGTCCCGGCGGGTGGCGATACCCGCGAGCGCCGCGAGCCCGCCCGCCGCCGGTTCGACGGCGACGACATCACGCATCCCGGCGCGCAGCAGGCTTTCCCGTAAGAACGGCCCCGGTCGCATCACGACAGGCTCCCGGATGTCCGATCCGCTGTCCACCCGGTATGCCACCCGCCCCGGCGCGGGCAGGATGGCGGGATGGAACTGCCCGAGGGGCTTGGTTGGGTACGAGCGTCAGCGGTGGGCCGGGCCTGGCTGACCGCGCTGCCGACGCTGGTGGCGGAGTGTGCCGAGCGGTGGTCGCTGCGGCTCGGTCCGCCGTTCCGGTACGCGTACGCCTCGCTGGCGCTCCCCGCTGATCTGCCCGACGGTACGGCGGCGGTGCTCAAGGTCCAGTTCCCGGATGAGGACAGCCGGTACGAGGCCCACGCGCTCGGCCACTGGGCCGGCGACGGCGCGATCCGGCTGCTCGCTCACGACCCCGAACGGCGCGCGCTGCTGGTGGAGCGCTGCCGACCCGGTACGTCCCTGCACGAACTACCGATGGACCAGGCGCTGGACGCGGCGGTCGACCTGCTGCCCCGGCTCTGGCGACCGGCCGGCGCGCCGTTCACCCCGCTCGCCGAGGAGGCCGCCGGCTGGCTCGACCGGATGCCGCGCAGTTGGGAACGGGCCGGCCGGCCGTACGAGCGGCGGCTCCTCGACGCGGCGCGCGCCCTGCTGGTCGACCTGTCGGCGAGCCAGGGCGAGCAGGTGCTCGTCAACCAGGACCTGCACGCCGGCAACGTGCTCGCCGCCGAGCGCGCCCCCTGGCTGGCGATCGACCCCAAGCCGCTGATCGGCGAGCGGGAGTTCTCGGTGGTGCCACTCGTACGCGGTCCGGAGCTGGGTCACTCGCCGGCGGCCGTCCGGCACCGACTCGACCGGCTCAGCACCGACCTCGGGCTGGACGTCGAGCGGGTCCGGGGCTGGGCGATCGGCCACTGCCTGGCCTGGAGCATCGCCGACCAGGTCGTCTTCACGCACCAGGTCGAGGTGGTCCGCTGGCTGCTCGGCACCGACTGACGCCGAGGGTCAGCGGGCCTGGCAGGTACGGCACCAGTAGAGGTTGCGGCCGACCAGCTCGCCGCGACTGACCTCGGTGCCGCAGATGTGGCAGGGGGCGCCGGCGCGGCGGTAGACGTACACCTCGCCGCCGTGCCGGTCGACGCGCGCCGGTCGACCCATCGCCTCGGGCAGGTGGGCGTCGCGGACGGTGTCGATCCGACCGTGTTCCAGGGCGAGCCGCATCAACGCGACCAGGTCGAACCAGAGGGCGTCCCACCCGGCCCGGGTCAGCGCCCGACCGGGCATCGTGGGCGGCAGCCCGGCCCGGAACAGCGCCTCGGTCACGAAGATCAGGCCGGTGCCGGCCACCACCGACTGGTCCAGCAGCAGGGCCGCGAGGGGCGTCGGGCTGCGGGAGATCCGGGCGTACGCCCGCTCGGGGTCGGCGTCGGCGCGCAGCGGATCCGGGCCGAGGCGGGCCCGCAGGGCGTCGACCTCGGGCGGGGTGAGCAGTTCGCAGGCGGTCGGACCGCGCAGATCCAACCAGTGCCGGTCACTGGTCAGCCGCAGCCGCACCTGGCCGACGGGCTCGGGGGGCGTCCCTGATCCGTCGGTGAATTTGCCGTACAGCCCGAGGTGCACGTGCAGGGTCACCTCGTCGGCGAAGTGGTGCAGCAGGTGCTTTCCGTACGCCTCGGTGCCGTCCAGGACGGTCCCGGAGAGCCGCGCGGCGCCATCGGCGAAGCGGCCCTGCGGGCTGTCGGCGTGCAGCTTGTCACCGGCGAACAGCTCGGCGTGCCGGGCCGCCAGGCGGTGGATCGTGTGTCCCTCTGGCACGGGTGCCAAGGATAGCCAGTCGCACCGGGGCCACCGGGTGACGCTGCTCCTTCACGCCGAACGCCGGGTGGATCCGCCCCTGATCCGCGGGCCATACCCGGAATCGGTGTCAGGAAACGCCGAGGTGGGTATTTCGGGGTCGTAGCGCGTGGGTGCCACCCCTGAACGTCGGCCACCACGCATTCAACAGGAGGTGTGTAGTGGTCAGGATTCCTTCGCTGTCCCGGCGGTCCGAGCAGACGCCGACGCGGGACGAGAACCTTGACGGTCCCGATACCCCGGTCACCGAGACGGGCCGGACCGACGACGGCCGACCGGTTGTCACCGACCGGGACGCCGACCAGACGACGTACCGCAGCGCCACGGCGACCGGCGACGCCACCGCGACGACCGGGCGCACCGGCGAGGCCGAGCGACGGGCCGCGGAGCGCGCGGCCGTGGCCCGCGCCGCCACCGCCCGGCCGGTGGAGACCGACACCGCCCGCCCGACGGAGGGCGAGGCCCGGCCGCTCGCCGCCAAGACGGGCACGGCCGCCGTCCCGACCATCGAGCGCGACAACGACCTCGACGGTACGACCCGACGGCCGGAGCGCGACCCGGACCTCGACCGGACGACGACCCGCCGGCCCGACGTGACCGACCGTCCGGTCGACACGACCCCCGCTCGCGACACCGAGCCGGAGCCGGTGACGCGCGGCCCGAAGCCGCGGGCCAGCCTGCTCGCCACCCTCGGCCTGATCGTCTCCGTCGTCGGCGCGCTGTTCGTGCTGAGCGGCACCCTGGCCGGGTACGGCATCGGGCTCGGCGCGGTCGGCGCGGTGCTGTCGGTGCTCGGCCTGATGGCGACCCGCCGCCGGCACGTCGCCGGCAAGACCGACGCGCTGTTCGGCATCCTCATCGGCCTGGCGGCGGTGGTGGTCGGCGTGCTCGCGATGACCGGTCAGTTCGTCTGGCCGACCACGGACGGCGACTGGGTGCAGCGTCTCCGGGAGTGGCTTGACTCACAGTTTGTGGATCGTTTCTAGCGGGCACTGTTCCGCTCGCCGGTGGTGCACCGGCGAAGAGCCGGCGGTTCGCCGGCAGCCCGACGGTGGTTCACCAGCAGGGCGACACCCTTTCAGGGGCGGCGATTCGCCGCCCCTGAAGTGCATCCAGACCCCCCACCCCACCCCACCCCCACCCCCCAGAACAGTTGATCAAGAGGTTTGCGTCACCAGAAGCCGGTCTGGTGACGCAAACCTCTTGATCACTGTTGGAGGGGTGAGCTGGCCTTCCTGCGCAACGGATCGTTGGTTGCTGTGCGTTACACGCAACGGATCTACGGTCTGCGCAAGTCTCGGTGGTGGATCCTTCCGCTGACGCCGCATAACGTTGAGCAACGGCGCCAGCCCGTGGGCCACGGTGGCCGGGCGCGCCCGACCCCTGGGAGCAGGACAATGACGATGGACGCCACCAGCCAGCGCCTCTTGATGTGCCGGCCGACGTACTTCGCCGTCGACTACGCCATCAACCCCTGGATGGACCCGAGCGCGCCGGTCGACCCCGCGCTGGCCGTCCGGCAGTGGGAGCAGCTTCGCCAGACGTACCTTGACCTGGGCCACACCGTCGAGGAGATCACTCCGGTGCCCGGCCTGCCCGACATGGTCTTCGCCGCCAACGGCGGCACCGTGATCGACGACAAGGCGATGGCCGTGCAGTTCCGCGACCCGCAGCGCGCCGACGAGGCGCCGGCCTACCGGGCCTGGTTCGAGGCCGCCGGGTTCGAGATGTACGACCCGAAGCACGTCAACGAGGGTGAGGGCGACGTCCTGCTGGCCGGCGACCACCTGCTGGCCGGCACCGGCTTCCGGACCGCCCACGCCGCGCACGCCCAGTTGCAGGAGGTCTTCGGCTACCCGGTGATCACCATGCAGCTCGTCGACCCGCGCTTCTACCACCTGGACACCGCGCTGACCGTCCTCGACGAGCGGACCGTGGCGTACCTGCCGGAGGCCTTCTCCCCCGGCAGCCAGGCCGTGCTGCGCCGGCTCTTCCCCGACGCCGTGCACGCCACCATGGCCGACGCCGAGGTGCTGGGCCTGAACGCGGTCAGCGACGGACGGCACGTCGTGCTGCCCGCGCAGGCCACCGACCTGGCCGCCAAGCTGCGCGACCGGGGTTACGAGACCATCGGTGTCGACCTGTCCGAGCTGCGTAAGGCCGGCGGCGGACCGAAGTGCTGCACGCTGCGACTCCGTCAGGGAAAGGCAACCAAGTGATCGTGGACGACAAGCTGCGTACGCCGGGAGCGGTCCGGGACGCCGAGCGCTGGACGGCGCACAACTACCACCCGCTGCCGGTGGTCATCTCGTCGGCCGAGGGCGCGTGGCTCACCGACGTGGACGGCAAGCGCTACCTGGACTGCCTGGCCGGCTACTCGGCGCTGAACTTCGGCCACCGGCACCCGCAGCTCATCGCCGCCGCGCACGCCCAACTCGACCGGCTGACGCTGACCAGCCGAGCGTTCATCCACGACCAGTTCGCCGACTTCTGCCGGGAGCTGGCCGAGCTGTGCGACAAGGACCTGGTGCTGCCGATGAACACCGGCGCCGAGGCCGTGGAGACCGGGATCAAGGTGGCCCGCAAGTGGGGCTACCAGGTCAAGGGCGTACCGGCCGGTCAGGCGAACATCGTGGTGGCCGAGGGCAACTTCCACGGCCGGACGACCACCATCGTCAGCTTCTCCACCGACGAGGACGCCCGCGCCGACTTCGGGCCGTACACCCCGGGGTTCACGGTCGTGCCGTACGGCGACCTGGACGCCCTCACCGCCGCGATCGACGAGAACACCGTCGCCGTGCTGCTCGAGCCGATCCAGGGCGAGCAGGGCGTGGTGGTGCCGCCGGAGGGTTACCTGCCGGGCGTACGCCGGGTCTGCACCGAGCGGAACGTGCTGTTCATCGCCGACGAGATCCAGTCGGGTCTGGGGCGTACCGGCCGGACCTTCGCCTGTGACCACGAGGGCGTGGTGCCGGACATGTACCTGCTGGGCAAGGCGCTCGGCGGCGGCATCGTGCCGGTCTCCGCGGTGGCCGCGAACACCGACGTGCTGGGCGTGCTCAAGCCCGGTCAGCACGGCTCCACCTTCGGCGGCAACCCGCTGGCCTGCGCGGTGGCCACCGAGGTCGTACGGCTGCTGGCGACGGGCGAGTTCCAGCGCCGCTCGGCCGAGCTGGGCGAGCGGCTGCGGGCCGGCCTGGACGGGCTGGTCGGCAAGGGCCTCGTCGGCGTACGCGTCCGGGGCCTCTGGGCTGGGCTGGACATCGACCCGGCGCTGATGAGCGGACGCGAGGCGTGCGAGCGCCTGATGGAGCGCGGCATCCTCGCCAAGGACACCCACGGCTCCACGATCCGGCTAGCCCCGCCCCTGGTGATCACCGAAGAGGAGATCGACCAGGCCATCACGACGCTGGCCGAGGTGTTGGCTGCCTGACCCGGAACGTGTGAGTGGCGGGGGGGGGGGGGGGGCCGCCCCCCCCGCGCGCCCCCCGCCGGGGGGCCGGGTGGGCAGGGGCTGTGG
>NZ_JBFAMS010000041.1:0-6440 GCF_040656575.1 Micromonospora sp. NPDC049801
CCGGGGGGGGGGGTGTGGGTCGCGCCCCTCGGGGTTCCTCCACACCCCCCCCCCCCCCCCCCCCCGCGGCCGCCCCCCCCCCCCCCCCCCCCCCACGCCGTTCGGGCGTTTCCTCCCGGGTCAGCCCCGGCCCATTCAGGTGCTGCGAAAGGAAGGGCCCCTTGTTATCGCCTGGTGCATAACAAGGGGCCCTTCCTTTCGCCCTCGCCTCGCGCTGGTGAGCGCGCCGGCCGGTCAGCGACGCTTCGCGCCGCCGGGCCGGTTACCGCCGCCGCCGGGGCGGCCGCCCCGCGCGCCGGTCGGCCGCTTGCCCGCCGGCCGCGAACCCACCTTGGGGGCCGCGCCGGCCAGCGCCGCCGAGTCCGGGTCGATCACGTCGGCCGCGTCGCCGTCGACCGGCGTCGGCGTGACCTTGCCGGTGGCCTCACCACGACCCAACGCACCCCGGCGGGTCTGCACCCGCTTGTTGTGCGCCTGGATACGCGGGTCGTAGTTCTTCAGCAGCGCCAGCAGCGGCGTCGCCACCAGGATGGAGGTCAGGAACGCCACCGCCATACCGACGAACAGCACCAGGCCGAGGTCCTTCAGGGTGCCCGCGCCGAGCAGGCCGGCACCGATGAAGAGCAGACCGCCGACCGGCAGGAGCGCCACCACGGAGGTGTTCAGCGACCGCATGAGGCTCTGGTTGACGGCCAGGTTGGCCGCCTCGCTGTACGTCATGTTGTTGTTGGCGGTGATGCCCCGCGTGTTCTCCTGCACCTTGTCGAAGACCACCACCACGTCGTAGAGCGCGAAGCCCAGGATCGTGAGGAAGCCGATGATCGTCGACGGGGTGACCTCGAAGCCGACCAGCGAATAGATGCCGGCGGTCAGGATCAGGTTCATGAACAGCGACGAGACCGCCGCGACGGCCATCCGCCACTCGAAGCGCAGGATCAGGTAGACCATCACCAGCGCGATGAAGATGACCAGGCCGAGCACCGCCCGCTCGGTCACCTGGCTGCCCCACGCCTCGCTGACCTGGTTGCTGCTGATCTCGTTGGCGTTGATGTTGAGGTCTTCGGCGATCTGGGCCTTGACCGCGTTGGCCTGCTCGACGGTGAGCTGCGGCGTCCGCAGCTCGTACGAGTCGCCACCCGGGCCGCCGACCTTCTGCGTGGTGGCGACCTTGACGCCGGTGTTCTCGGTCGCGAGGGCCGAGTTGACCTCGCGCTCGGCGTCGTCCAGGGTGCCGACGCTGGCCGGCACCTGGAACGAGTTACCGCCGGCGAACTCGATGCCGAGGCTGAAACCGCGGAGCGCGAAGCTGAGGATCGCGACCAGGATCAGGACACCGGCGACACCGAACCACAGCTTGCGGCGGCCGACGATGTTGAGACCGGCCTCGCCGTTGTAGAGGCGGCTCGCCAAACCGTTTTGAGCCATCTCAGGCCTCCTTGGCGCGCGGGTTGCGGGGCTGAGTCTGCTGGCTGCGGGCCGGAAGAGCCCGGCCCAGGCCGCTGACCCGCGGGGACAGGAACGCCCGGGTCCGGGCGAACATCGTCATGATCGGGTGCCGGAAGAGGAAGACCACGACCAGGTCCAGCACCGTGGCCAGGCCGAGCGCGAACGCGAAGCCCTTGACCGTGCCGACCGAGACCACGTAGAGCACCACCGCGGAGAGCAACGTGATCGCGTTGGCCGAGATGATCGTCCGGCGGGCCCGGATCCAGGCGCGGGGCACCGCGCTGCGTGGGCTGCGACCCTCTCTGATCTCGTCCTTGAGTCGTTCGAAGTAGATGACGAACGAGTCCGCCGCCACACCGAGCGAGACGATCATGCCGGCGATGCCGGCGAGGGTGAGCGTGAAGCCGATCTGCCGGCCGAGCACCACCAGCGCGCCGAAGACCAGCAGCGCGGAGAGGATGAGGCTCAGGAAGATGACCGAGCCGAGCAGCCGGTAGTAGAAGAACGCGTAGATGATGACCAGCAGCATGCCGATGCCGGCCGCGAGCAGACCGGCCCGCAGGTGGCTGGCGCCCAGGGTCGCCGTGACGTTCTGCGCCTCCTGCTGCTCGAACGTCACCGGCAGCGCGCCGTAGCGGAGCTGACCGGCGAGGGTGCTGGCGTCCTTCTGGGTGAACTGGCCGGTGATCTGCGAGTTGCCGGTCAGCACACCCTGGATCTCCGGCGAGGAGACGATCTCGTTGTCCAGCACCACGGCCACCCGGCACTTGCCGTCCTGGCCGAGGGCGGTGGCGTCACAGGCCTGGCCCTCGTTGCCGAACGCCTCGCGGGTCAGCGCCGTCCACTTGCCCTGGCCGTCGCCCGTGAAGTCGAGGCTGACCACCCAGGAGTTGGCCTGGTCGAGCACCGCGTCGGCGTCGTCCACGTCGGTACCCAGCACCTTGGCCTGGTCGAGCAGGTACTTCGACGCGCCGTCCTCGCAGGACACGACCTGCTGCTTCGGGTCGGAGATCGACGCCGGCGGGCGCTTGTCGAGCTGCGCGCAACCGATCGTCGGCACGTTGAACTGCATCTGCGCCGGCAGGACGGCGACCTCTTGCGGGGTCAGCGTGCTGAACGGCTTGAGCTTGTCGCCCAGCGACGGGTCGGCGCTCAGGTCGGCGGGGGCCTGCAGGCCACTCGCGGCCTGCCAGGCGGCGGCTCCGACCTTCTGCTCGACTGCCTTGCGCTGCTCCTCGATGCTCGCCGGCACCGGCTCGGCGCTGGCGCTCGCCGAGGGCGCGGCACTCGCGGAGGCCGACGGGGTCGGCGTGGCGCTGGCGGACGGCGCGGGCGCCATCCCGCCCTGTCCACCGCTGGCCGACGGGCTCACCTTCGCCGCGCCGGTCGCCGACGGGGTCACCTTCGGCGCGGCGCTGGCCGACGGGGCGCCGGACGGCGGCGCGGCGCTCGGGGTCGGCGCAGCGGCCGGCGGCGCGACGGCCGTCCCGCTGCCGTCGGCGGCCTTGAGCACCTTGCGGAAGCGCAGCTCGGCGGCGCTGCCCACGTCGGTGAGGTCCCGGTTCTCACCGGGCAGGGAGATGACGATGTTCCGGTTGCCCTCGGTGACCACCTCGGCCTCGGCCACGCCGAACGCGTTGACCCGGCTCTCGATGATCTGGCGGGCCTCCTCGAGGTTCTCCGCCGTCGGGGGCTTACCGTCGACGGAGTTGGTCGCCTCCAGCGTGACCCGGGTGCCGCCGATCAGGTCCAGGCCGAGCCGTGGCTCCAGCCGGTCCTTGAAGCTGCCGCTGGCACCGCCCGCGAAGAACACCAGAAGGTAGAGGACGACGAAGATGAGCCCGAGCACGGCGAGTTGCCGGCCGGGGCGCATCTGTCCCTGAGGTGGTGCCACGGTTGTCCTGTCTCCCTGTACGGTCGCGCCGCTGCGCGCGGCGGCGGCGAGTGTCGAGCCGGGGGTTCCGGCCAACGATCTGACCTGGGTCGGCGGGGTGCCGACACAGTGACCGGACACGCCGGCACGGGGACGCCGACGGCCACGGGAACGTGCCGACGCCCGGCGTCGACCCAACTATCCAGTTTTCACGTCACGTCCGCTGCCCCGTCGGGCGCGGTGCCCCGGGGAGTCGGTCGGCCGGCCTTGCCGCCGGAACCGTCGACCCCTCGCGGGAGGTCACTCCTTGACGGTGTCCGCGTCCTCGGTGACCGGCTCGCTCGGCAGCTCCGCGCGGGTGACCACCCGGGCGATGGCCGGGCGGGCGTAGCGGGTCTGGACGCCCGGAGCGATCTCGAGCAGGACGGCGTCGTCCTCGACGCCGGTGACCGTGCCGTAGAGCCCGCCGATGGTGACGACCTCGTCGCCCGGGCCGAGCCCGGACTGCATGGCCTCGGCGTCGCGACGACGCTTCTGCTGGGGACGGATCATCATGAAGTACATGACGCCGCCGAGCAGGACGACCATCAGGACCGGCGTGAAGCCGCCGGCTCCACCACCCGCTGCAAGGTATTGCACGGTTACTGCCTTCCCATTGGCCTCCACGCCGGCACGGGGGGTGCCGGAGCGGAGGCGGATTCTCACAACCTGTACAGACCGCGGCGAAGTCTAATCCCTGCACCTGAGAACACCGAATGCGGCACAGATCACGTTCACATTACGGCTGATCGGTATCTACGGAGAACAGATCGGGTGTCGGCGGGATATCCGCCCCAAATGTACCATTCGGTGGCGTACGCCCCAGATGCAGCCAGGCGGCCTCCGTCGCCACCCGCCCCCGGGGCGTGCGCGCCAACAGGCCGGCACGCACCAGGAACGGCTCGCAGACCTCCTCGACCGTGTCCGGCTGCTCCCCCACCGCCACGGCGAGGGTGGACAGCCCGACCGGGCCACCCCGGAACGAGTCCACCAGGGCGGTCAGCACCGCCCGGTCCAACCGGTCCAGGCCCAGCGCGTCGACGTCGTACACCGTCAGCGCCTTGCGGGCCGTGCCGAGGGTGACCACACCGTCGGCGCGGACCTCCGCGTAGTCACGGACCCGGCGCAACAACCGGTTGGCGATCCGGGGCGTGCCCCGGGAGCGGCCCGCGATCTCGGCCGCGCCGTCCGGGGTGATCGGCACCCCGAGGATGCGCGCCGAACGGTGCAGCAGCGTCTCCAGATCCGCCGGGGCGTAGAAGTCGAGGTGCGCGACGAAACCGAACCGGTCCCGCATGGGTCCGGTCAGCAGACCCGAGCGGGTGGTCGCGCCGACCAGGGTGAACGGCTCGACGTCCAGCGGGATCGCGGTCGCGCCCGGCCCCTTGCCGACCACCACGTCGACCCGGAAGTCCTCCATCGCGCTGTAGAGCAGCTCCTCCGCCGGTCGGGCGATCCGGTGGATCTCGTCGATGAAGAGCACGTCGCCCTCGGCGAGGCTGGTCAGGATCGCCGCCAGGTCACCCGACCGTTCGATCGCCGGACCGCTGGTCACTCGGATGCCCGCGCCCAGCTCGGCGGCGACGATGTTGGCGAGGCTCGTCTTGCCCAGCCCGGGTGGCCCGGAGAGCAGGATGTGGTCCGGGGGCGACCCCCGCCGCATGGCGCCCTGCAACAGCAGGTCGAGCTGGTCACGCACCCGGTCCTGGGCGATGAACTCCGCCAGCCGCCGAGGCCGTACGGTCGCCTCCGCGTCGCGCTCGGCATCGCTGACGTACGCCGAGACGAGCCCGTCGGTCTCGCTCATCGGGTCCGGCCCAGCAGCCGGATGGCCTGCTTGAGCAGGACCGGCACGGGCGGGGTGGGCCCGTCGATCGTCTCCGCCACGGCGGCCACCGCCTGGTCCGCCTGCCCGGCCGTCCAGCCCAGCCCGACAAGCGCCTGCCGGACCTGGTCGGGCCACGCGCCACCGGTCACGCCACCGGCCCCGTCGGCGCCGATCGAGACCGGGCCGATGCGGTCACGCAACTCCAGCACCAGCCGCTCGGCGCCCTTCTTGCCGATCCCGGGCACCCGGGTCAGCGCGGCGGTGTCGGCGTTGGCGATGGCCTTGCGCACCGCGTCCGGCGTGTGCACCGCCAGCACGGCCTGGGCCAGCCGCGGGCCGACCCCGCTGGCGGTCTGCAACAGCTCGAACAGCGCCCTGGCGTCGTCGTCGGCGAACCCGTACAGGGTCAGCGAATCCTCCCGGACCACCAGGCTGGTCGCCAGCCGCGCCGACTGTCCCACCCGCAGCTCGGCGAGCGTCCCGGGAGCGCAGTGCACGGCCAGGCCGACCCCGCCGACCTCGATCACGGCCAGATCCGGACCCGTCGCGGTCACCGTGCCGCGCACGCTGGCGATCATCGTGCTCCTCCTCGTCGTGCCCGGTCGGCCGCCGCGGCCAGCTTGGACCGGGTGCCGCCGCGCCACACGTGACAGATGGCCAGGGCGAGCGCGTCGGCGGCGTCCGCCGGTTTCGGCGGCTCGGCCAACCGCAGCAGCCGGGTCACCATCGCGGTCATCTGCGCCTTGTCGGCCTGACCGGAACCGGTCACCGCCGCCTTCACCTCGCTCGGGGTGTACGTCTGCACCGGCAACCCGGCCCGCGCCCCGGCCAGCACCGCGATGCCGCTGGCCTGGGCGGTGCCCATCACCGTACGGACGTTGTGCTGACTGAACACCCGCTCGACGGCGACACTCTCCGGTTCGTGCTTGGTCACCAACTCGGTCAGCGACCGGTCCAGGTGCAGCAGCCGCAACGCCAGGTCGTCGGCCGGATCGGTGTAGACCACGTAGTAGGCGACCAGCGTGCAGGGCCGGCCGGGCACGCCCTCGACGACGCCCACCCCACAGCGCGTCAACCCCGGATCGACCCCCAGCACCCGCACGCCGCCCCCTCCCCCAGTACGTGTGTTCGACACCCTAACCCCCACCCTCCCCACCGCCCCCACGGGACACGCCCCGCGCCCCGCGCCCCGCGCCCCGCGCCCCGCGCCCCGCGCCCCGCGCCCCGCGCCCCGCGCCCCGCGCCCCGCGCCCC
>NZ_JBFAMS010000042.1:1826-5203 GCF_040656575.1 Micromonospora sp. NPDC049801
GTGTTTCGGGTTGTGGGTTGGTTGTTTGTTGAGAATTGCACAGTGGACGCGAGCATCTTTGTGGTCAAGTTGTCAAGGGCGAACGGTGAATGCCTTGGCACCAGGAGCCGATGAAGGACGTGGGAGGCCGCGATAGGCCTGGGGGAGCTGTCAACCAAGCTGTGATCCCAGGGTGTCCGAATGGGGAAACCTGGCACCAGTCATGTGGTGTCACCCACACCTGAACACATAGGGTGTGTGGAGGGAACGCGGGGAAGTGAAACATCTCAGTACCCGTAGGAAGAGAAAACAATTTAGTGATTCCGTGAGTAGTGGCGAGCGAAAGCGGATTGAGGCTAAACCGGCTGCGTGTGATACCTGTCAGGGGTTGCGTGGTCGGGGTTGTGGGACCCTGCTCAACAGACTGACATCTGTTGGAGAAGTTACAAAGTTGATGGCTAGTCGAACAGTCTGGAATGGCTGACCGTAGACGGTGAGAGTCCGGTAGGTGAAAGCTGTTGACCTTCTGTGGGTGTTCCCGAGTAGCGGCGGACCCCTGAAATCTGCCGTGAATCTGCCAGGACCACCTGGTAAGCCTAAATACTTCCTGGTGACCGATAGCGGACGAGTACCGTGAGGGAATGGTGAAAAGTACCCCGGGAGGGGAGTGAAATAGTACCTGAAACCGTTCGCCTACAATCCGTCGGAGCCTTGCGGGGTGACGGCGTGCCTTTTGAAGAATGAGCCTGCGAGTTAGTGGCATGTGGCGAGGTTAACCCGTGTGGGGGAGCCGTAGCGAAAGCGAGTCTGAATAGGGCGCTTTAGTCGCATGCTCTAGACCCGAAGCGGAGTGATCTAGCCATGGGCAGGCTGAAGCGCGGGTAAGACCGCGTGGAGGGCCGAACCCACCAACGTTGAAAAGTTGGGGGATGACCTGTGGTTAGGGGTGAAAGGCCAATCAAACTCCGTGATAGCTGGTTCTCCCCGAAATGCATTTAGGTGCAGCGTCGCGTGTTTCTTGCCGGAGGTAGAGCACTGGATGGTCTAGGGGGCCCACAAGCTTACCGAAATCAGCCAAACTCCGAATGCCGGTAAGTGAGAGCGCGGCAGTGAGACTGCGGGGGATAAGCTTCGTAGTCGAGAGGGAAACAGCCCAGATCACCAGCTAAGGCCCCTAAGCGTGTGCTAAGTGGAAAAGGATGTGGGGTCGCATAGACAACCAGGAGGTTGGCTTAGAAGCAGCCACCCTTTAAAGAGTGCGTAATAGCTCACTGGTCAAGTGGTTCCGCGCCGACAATGTAGCGGGGCTCAAGCACACCGCCGAAGCTGTGGCATTCACATTTTAACCTCGCTTGGACTTGATTCCTTGTGCAGGTGTGTGGATGGGTAGGGGAGCGTCGTGCCGCGAGTGAAGCAGCGGGGTGACCCAGTTGTGGACGCGGCACGAGTGAGAATGCAGGCATGAGTAGCGAAAGAAGGGTGAGAAACCCTTCCGCCGGATGACCAAGGGTTCCAGGGCCAGGCTAATCCGCCCTGGGTGAGTCGGGACCTAAGGCGAGGCCGAGAGGCGTAGTCGATGGACAACGGGTTGATATTCCCGTACCCGCGAAAGAGCGTCCCTGATGAACCTCGTTGTGCTAACCACCCGAACTTGGTGAGGTCTTCGGACTGATCTGAGGGAGCGTGGGAACCTGGCGGGTAGTAGTCAAGCGATGGGGTGACGCAGGAAGGTAGCTGAGCCCGGCCGGTGGTTGTGCCGGGGTAAGCGTGTAGGCCGTGTCGTAGGCAAATCCGCGACGCATGAAGGCTGAGACGTGATGCCGAGCCGATTCAGGTGAAGTCAGTGATCCTATGCTGCCGAGAAAAGCCTCTAGCGAGTTCTTAGCGGCCCGTACCCCAAACCGACACAGGTGGTCAGGTAGAGAATACCGAGGCGATCGGGCGAACTGTGGTTAAGGAACTCGGCAAATTGCCCCCGTAACTTAGGGAGAAGGGGGGCCGGAGACGTGAAGCCCCGCGCGGGTGGAGCGTTGTATGGCCGCAGAGAGCAGGGGGAAGCGACTGTTTACTAAAAACACAGGTCCATGCGAAGAAGTAATTCGATGTATATGGACTGACGCCTGCCCGGTGCTGGAACGTTAAGGGGACCTGTTAGCTCTTCGGGGCGAAGCGGAGAACTTAAGCGCCAGTAAACGGCGGTGGTAACTATAACCATCCTAAGGTAGCGAAATTCCTTGTCGGGTAAGTTCCGACCTGCACGAATGGCGTAACGACTTCCCCACTGTCTCAACCACAGGCCCGGCGAAATTGCAGTACGAGTAAAGATGCTCGTTACGCGCGGCAGGACGGAAAGACCCCGGGACCTTTACTATAGCTTGACATTGGTACTTGAGTTAGCTTGTGTAGGATAGGTGGGAGCCGGTGAAGTCCATACGCCAGTATGGGTGGAGGCAATCTTGAAATACCACTCTGGTTGATTTGGGTATCTAACTTCGGACCGTTATCCGGTTCAGGGACAGTGTCTGGTGGGTAGTTTAACTGGGGCGGTTGCCTCCTAAAAGGTAACGGAGGCGCCCAAAGGTTCCCTCAGCCTGGTTGGCAATCAGGTGTTGAGTGCAAGTACACAAGGGAGCTTGACTGTGAGACTGACAGGTCGAGCAGGGACGAAAGTCGGGACTAGTGATCCGGCACTTGCGAGTGGAAGCGGTGTCGCTCAACGGATAAAAGGTACCCCGGGGATAACAGGCTGATCTTCCCCAAGAGTCCATATCGACGGGATGGTTTGGCACCTCGATGTCGGCTCGTCGCATCCTGGGGCTGTAGCAGGTCCCAAGGGTTGGGCTGTTCGCCCATTAAAGCGGTACGCGAGCTGGGTTTAGAACGTCGTGAGACAGTTCGGTCCCTATCCGCCGTGCGCGTAGGATACTTGAGAAGGGCTGTCCCTAGTACGAGAGGACCGGGACGGACGAACCTCTGGTGTGCCAGTTGTCCTGCCAAGGGCACGGCTGGTTAGCTACGTTCGGAAGGGATAACCGCTGAAAGCATCTAAGCGGGAAGCCTGCTTCAAGATGAGGTATCCCACCCACCTTTGGTGGGGTAAGGCCCCCAGCTAGACGACTGGGTTGATAGGCCGGAAATGTAAGCCCGGTAACGGGTTCAGTTGACCGGTACTAATAGGCCGAGGACTTGACTACTAAGCTGCTACGCGTCCACTGTGCAACTCTGAACAAACACCCACCCGTGTTGGTGATGGTTGATATGTTCATAGAGTTACGGCGGTCATGGCGGAGGGGAAACGCCCGGTCACATTCCGAACCCGGAAGCTAAGCCCTCCAGCGCCGATGGTACTGCACTCGTGAGGGTGTGGGAGAGTAGGACACCGCCGGACAATCTTTCAG
>NZ_JBFAMS010000043.1:0-4547 GCF_040656575.1 Micromonospora sp. NPDC049801
GAAGCTAAGCCCTCCAGCGCCGATGGTACTGCACTCGTGAGGGTGTGGGAGAGTAGGACACCGCCGGACAATCTTTCAGGAATGGCCACCCCTATCGGGGTGGCCATTCCTGCATTCCCCCCAAGAAGAACCCCACCCCTTGTCCCGCGCCCCCGGGCTCTGTTCAGCGCCGGTGATCATGAAGTTACTGCCAGGACACGCCGGTGACAGTGGCAACAACTTCATGATCAACGCGCCCGGGGAGGGGCGCCGGGGCACGTGGAGGGGTCGGCGGGGCTTCGGTGGGTGGCTACTGGACTTAGGGTCGGTCTGTGGGGGACGTGCTGATTCTTCTCGTCTTTGGCTGTTGCGTGGCTGTCGTGCTGGCCGGGCTGTGGTGGCTGGGCGTACGCGGTCGCCGCCGCGGTGTCGGTGGCGAGGTCATGGGGCCGTTCGAGGAGATGTGGCATCCGGCGGCGACGCGCTACCGCGCGGAGATCCGCGTACAGGAGCAGCGTATGACGCCGAGGTCGGCTGCCGACGACTCCGACGGGCGGGCTCAGGAGGGCTTGGGGCCGCAGACGTAGCGCGGCTCGGCGTCGTAGCGCCAGGTGAACTTCTCCCGCTTGACCACCACGCCGTCCTTCTTGATGACCCGGAAGGCGTCCTGGGTGAAGCCGTTGATGCCGTTGCTGGGAATGCACTTCGGGCCGGGCTCGAGGTGGATGAGCTTCGGCGTGGTGGTGTTGCGGCGCGGGCCGTACTCCGTCTTGACGCTGTCGTAGATCTTCGTGCTCCAGATGGAGACGGTCACCGAGCTCGACGTGTACGACGTGTCGATGAGCAGGCCGTACTCGGTGTTGTTGCGGAACTTGAAGTCCAGGTTCGGCCAGAAGATTGTCGACTCGATGACGGCCGGGTACCTGTCGAACCAGTACGAGTGGGGTTTGTGCTCCACGTCCTGGAGGCCGGCGTAGTAGGTGGCGTTGAAGAGGGTGGTCGTGAACTGCGAAGTGCCACCCCCGACGCCGGGCACCAGCTTGCCGTCCAGGATGACCGGCGCGTCCTGGTAGCCCTGGGCGTAACCCCGCTCGCCGGTGTGCCCGTTGAGGGAGAACATCTTGCCGGGCAGCACGACCGTGCCGTCCACCTTCTTGGCGATGGTGGCGATGTTCTGGCTGCGCGGCGACGCCATTCCGCCGGTGAAGCGCGTGGTGAAGGTGGACACCCGTTCCTTGATGCCCAGAGCGGCCAGCTTCTCCGTGGTCACCTCCGGCGGCGTCTCCCTCAGCTCTCCGGTCACCTCGCGTCCGTCGGGCTTCGGTAGCACCGCCAACAGGTCGCGGCTCAGTGTGGCGGTGTCGAGCTGCTGCCCGGCGCGCCCGTCCACGACCGTGGGACGGCCGTCGGCGATGGTCATCGTGGCGTCCTTCGGCGGCACCTCGATCGCGTTCAGCTTGTCGCCGAGGGCCGTCCGCAGTCGCTTGACGTCCACCGCCGGAGTGAGCTTGCCGGTCTTGTCGGCGGTGAAGCGGAGGCTCTTCGCGATGACCGCCGGTGGCACCTGCACCGAGCCCCGGTCGGTGCGCAGGGTGACCGGTGCGGAGACGGCCGGCTTGGCCAGTTCGGCGACCAGCCGGTCCACCTCCTCGGCGGTGGTCGCCGGCTGGCTCTCCACCAGTGGCACGGTGACCGGCGTGCCGGCGAGCCAGCCGGCCCGGACGGCGTCGACCGAGCGCTGCGGGTCGAAGGCGAGACCGGGCTTGGGGCGTACGACCTTGGGTGTGGTCCCCTGGTAGGAGATGGCCGGCATCGTCATCGGACGGACCTGGTCGCCGAGCGCCGTGCGCAGGGCCGCGTCCAGGCGGGGCGCGTCGACGGTGACGACCGGTTCGACGGTACGGGAGCCGACCAGCCGACTGACCGGGTGCGCTTGGGCCTCGGCCGCTGCCGCAACCGTGGCCGCCACATCGACCGCCAGTCCCACGTCGGCCGGATTGATCTCGGCGGTGCGCTCCCCGACCGTGATCCGCAGGGGCGCGGCGAGGGCTGCGGCCCGCCGCTCCAGCTCTGCCCGCAACTCCCGGTCGGCCGCGCTGCGGCTCCGACCGCCCAGCTCGGTGCCGAGCACGCTGGTGCCCCGGGGCACGTCACCGGCGTACGCCCAGGCGCCGGCACCCGCGACGGCGGCGAGGACGCCGCCGGTGATGCCCGCGCCGAGCAGCATCCGTACGCGGCGTGGACGGCGGCCGCTGTTGTCCGGCTCGCCCGTGGCGGTGGCCGTCGCCGGTGTGACAACGTCCGGCTCGTCGTCCGGCCAGGTGACTGCCGTGACCTGCACGGTCGGCCGGTCGTCGACGGGTGGACGATTGTCGCCGTACAGCGTCACTGCAACCTCGATCGCCAGGTGCCGCGGGAGGTCCCCCCTCCCGGAGGACACCACGGTAACCAATGGCCGGCCGTCCGCGCGGGCTGTGCCCGTTCGGTGCTGCCACCGCGTGTCGCCCGGCGTGTCGCGGGGGCGTGGGGTCGGTGCCCGCGCCGGGGGACAGGCGTGGCACGGTGGCGGGGTGGACGCTGCGGAGCGGGTGTTGGCGTACGGCGGGGGTTGGTTGGACCGGGCGGGCGCGTTACGCACCGACCCGGCTCGGCTGGACGCGTTGCTCGACGACCCGGCGACGGTGGTGCTGCCGCTGTGGCGGGACCGTTGTCTCGTCGACGGAGACGGTCCGGTCCGGCTGACGGCCGACCGCGCGTCACTCGTCCGGTCGGCTGCCGCGGAGACCGTGTTCCTGGGGCTCGACGGGGACGTCGCGGTGTTCGCCGTGGACCTCTCCGGTCTCGGTGAGGCCGCCGCCGTCGAGATGGCGGGGGCGGCGCGGGCCGTCGACGTACGGGCGCTGGTCGGGCGACTCGACCCGGCGGGCGCGGCGACCCAGGCGTACGCGCGGGGGTTGCTGCACTGGCACCGGCAGCAGCGTCACTGCGGCACGTGCGGCGCGGTGGCCGTCGCCGGTGGTGGCGGCCACGTGCGGACCTGTTCCGGCGCGGAGTGCGGTCGGTTGCTGTTCCCCCGCATCGAACCGGCGATCATCGTGCTGGTCGAGGCGCCCGGCTCGGCCGGCCGTTGCCTGCTCGCCCGGCACGCGGGGGCGGCCGAGGACTCCTACTCGACGTTGGCGGGCTTCGTGGAGGTGGGTGAGAGCCTGGAGGACGCGGTCCGCCGGGAGATGGCCGAGGAGGCCGGGATCACCGTCACCGACGTGACCTACCAGGGGTCGCAGGCGTGGCCGTTCCCCGCCGGGCTGATGGTGGGCTTCCGGGCCACGGCGACGTCCGACGAGGTACGCGTGGACGGCGTGGAGTTGCTCCAGGCGCGCTGGTTCACCCGGGAGGAGCTACGGGAGCGGGTCGCGGCAGGTCGCCGGCTCGGCCGGGTGGACTCGATCGACCACCGGCTGCTGACGGACTGGCTCGCCGAGGCGCGCTGACCTTGCGGGCTCAGCCGTACGGATGAGTTCGGGGTCGTCTTCAGCGGCTTTTCAGCCCGGCGTTACGTAAATGTAACAATGCTGTGCAGCAACTACCGCTGGTGAAGATTCTGGAGTCATCCGCCCCAATTTCGATGGTTTGTCGCGGGAGCGGGTCGGCGTAGACCTGACTGACGGTGACGGTCAGAAATCTTGACGCCGAGCGCGGGTTACCGGCCAGTAGCAGCGCCCTTGTGAGGTACGTCGCTTCGCGAGAGCATCCAATCCGCACACTGCGCGATCCGCCGACCCATCCCCCGGAGCGGGACGCAGCGGCCACGTGCTTTCCCGTAGTCCCGAGTCGCGACTGCGATCGGTGACCCCCGGTTCGAGGAGGACCCGTGAAGGATTCGGAAACCCGTCAGGCGCAGGGTGGCACCCGCTGGCGTCGCTTCGCCGCCATGATGGTTCCCGCTGCGGTCGCCGTCGGCGGCATCGTCTTCGGTATGGCCAACGGCGCCATCGCCGCCAACATCACCGTCGCCGGCAAGCCGTTCAAGATCTCCGCCTCCGAGCTCGACGGGAAGGGCTTCAAGCAGTACGGCGGCATCGTGACCACCAAGGACGGCAAGATCGTCCCGGTGGCCATGTCGGAGATCGGCGAGGCCCACCTGACCAAGCTGTGCCAGTCGGTCGACGCCTCCATTCCTGGCCTGCCCAAGATCGTGCTGACCATCAACGCCGGCGACGCCCCCGGCAAGGAGGCCGTGGCCAAGAACCTGCTGATCGCGATGGAGTCGCTCGAGGGTGACGCCGAGTTCACCGACATCAACATCGGTAAGGACGCCAGTGACCTCGGCCCGGCTCCGGCCGGCTCGTTCGGCCAGGACGCCACGCACGTGAACATCAAGGACCTTGAGCAGGTTGCCCGCTATACCACCGCCGGCACCTTCACGCTGACCGGACTCAAGTTGAAGGTCAACGTCGGCGCTGAGGCCAAGGAATGCTTCTGAGCTGACGCCGCCGAGGCTCGCGAGGGGCGCCCCCCCCCCCCCGCCGGGCAGGCCCCCCCCAAAACCCCCCCGCGCCGGACCGGTG
>NZ_JBFAMS010000044.1:0-1122 GCF_040656575.1 Micromonospora sp. NPDC049801
CTAGGTGTGCTGTCCAGGGAGGTTGGTCGAGGTTGTGTGACGACACGATCTGATGTCGTAGGTAGGTGAAGGCCTCCGGTTGTGGAGTGGAGCTGTCTAGGAACCGCTCCGGCAACCAGGAGGCCTTCATGCTCCACCGTAATGCTGCTCTGACCCCACGCGCACGTCTGCGTCTGGCGCGTTTGGTCGTGGACGAGGGCTGGCCGGTCGCCCAGGCGGCACGGCGTTATGACGTCTCCTGGCGCACCGCGAAACGCTGGGCAGATCGCTACCGCGAGCAGGGCGCTGACGGTATGCAGGACCGCTCGTCACGCCCGCACCACAGCCCGACCCGCACACCGCAGCCCTTGGTCCGCAAGGTCGTGCACCTGCGCTTCAAGCAGCGCCTGGGCCCGGTCCAGATCGGCGGGCGCCTGACCATGCCGGCCTCGACCGTGCACGCCGTGCTGGTGCGCTGTCGCCTCAACCGACTCAGTCATATCGACCGGGTCACCGGTGAACCCGTGCGCCGCTACGAACACCCGCATCCAGGCGCGATGCTGCATGTCGACGTCACCAAATACGGCAACATCCCCGACGGTGGCGGCTGGCGCTACGTCGGCCGGTTCCAGGGCCGCCGCCACCGCAACGCCACCGCCGTGCGTACCGGAAACCGCGGCAAGAACTGGGCACCGAAAGTCGGAACGGCGTTCGTGCACACCGTCATCGACGACCATTCCCGCGTCGCCTACGCCGAGATCCGCGACGACGAGAAGGGCGCCACCGCCGTCGACGTGCTCCGCAACGCCGTCGCCTGGTTCACCGCACGTGGCGTCACCATCGAGCGGGTGCTGTCGGACAACGGCTCAGCCTACAAATCCTTCGCCTGGCGCGACGCCTGCCACGAGATGGGCATCACCATGAAGAAGACCCGCCCCTACCGACCCCAGACCAACGGCAAGGTCGAGCGTTTCCACCGCACCCTGACCGACGGCTGGGCCCTAGCCCGCTTCTACAACTCCGAGCAAGCCCGCAGGAAGGCCTTACCGGCCTTCCTGCATCACTACAATCACCACCGACCCCACACCGCCACCGGCGGCCTACCACCCATCACCAGGTTGACCAACCTCCCTGGACAGCACA